>JBBQPQ010000008.1:0-57865 GCA_038217195.1 Sphingomonadales bacterium
CAGACCATCATTCGCGAATGGCTAGGCGGCCTGCAATTTCCGCGCGGAGTCCGGGTGGGTGTCGACGTCGATCCTTATAGCTTCCTATAAGCGGTTGCCTGCCGCGCGTCGGCATGGCTAAATAGCGGATTTACCTGCCGCTTCTTATGTTGCATCCTGCCGCCAAAATAACGGGGGGATGCATCATGACTAAGTTGATTTGGGCCGTACTGCTGAGCACGGCATCGGCGACCAGCGCCTTCGGGCAAGAGGCAAAGCCTGCCTCGGACGCCACGATCGCCGCACAACGCAGCGCCGCTGCGCAATTGCCTGCCGAAGACGGTCGTGACCTCGATTTTGCCGATCGCGGCTTTATCGGCACGCTGGCTGATCCCGTTATCACCAACAAGGATGGCAAGCCCGTCTGGAATCTCGGCGCCTATGACTGGATGGCGGACGGCAAATCCCCCGACACCGTCAACCCAAGCCTGTGGCGGCATATGGAGATATTGCGCAAGCACGGCCTCTATGCGGTAACGGACAATGTCTGGCAGGTGCGCGGTTTCGATGTGTCCAACATGACCATCATTAAAGGCCAGACGGGCTGGATCATCATCGACCCGCTGACGAGCCGTGATACCGCAGCGGCCGCGATGAAGTTGGTCAATGACAGGCTCGGTACGCGGCCCGTGACCGCGGTCATCTACAGCCACAGCCATGGCGACCATTTCGGCGGTGTCCGCGGCATCGTCAACGAGGCCGATGTGAAGGCCGGCAAAGTCGCCATCATTGCGCCCGAACATTTTCTGTCGGAAACGGCATCCGAAAATGTGATGGCGGGTCCAGCGATGGGCCGGCGCGCGAAGTTCCAGTTCGGCAGCAATCTTGCGCCAGGTCCGCAAGGGCAAATGGGCAGCGGTATTGGCAAGGGGATTGGCGGCGGGGACATCACGCTCATTTCGCCCACAATCGACATTCGCAAAACGGGTGAATTGCGCGAGGTCGACGGCGTGACGCTTGAGTTCCAGATGGTGCCGCAGTCCGAAGCACCTGCCGAAATGAACGTCTATCTGCCAGCCTCGCGGACATTTCTAGCCGCGGAGATTGCGACCTGCTCGTTGCATAACATCCTGACGCCCCGCGGCGCGAAGGTGCGCGATGCACTGGGCTGGTCCGGATTTCTGAACGAAGCGCTCAACCTGTATGGCGACCGCAGCGATATTATTATCTCGAGCCATTGCTGGCCGCGCTTCGGGCAGTCGGAGGTCAAGGGCACGCTGTCGGGACAGCGCGACAATTACCGTTATCTGCACGACCAGACGGTCCGCATGATGAACAAGGGCATGACTCAGGCGGAAATTGCCGAAGTGCTGAAGGCGCCGCCCGCCATTGGCGACCAATGGTTCAACAAGGGCTATTACGGCACTTACAGCCACAATTCGAAGGCCATCTATCAATATTATCTCGGCTGGTATGATGCCGTCCCGGCCAACCTCAACCCGCATCCCCCCGAAATCCGCGCGGCCAAGCTGGTGGCGGCCATGGGCGGCGCGAAAAACGTCCTGGCTGAGGCGAAAAAGGCGATGAAGGTAGGCGATTATCGTTGGTCGTCGGACTTGCTCAATCAACTGGTATTTGCCGACCCCAAAAATCTCGAAGGCCGCGCATTGCTTGCCGACAGCTATGAGCAGCAAGGCTATCAGGCTGAGTCTGCCATCTGGCGCAACATGTTCCTGTCGGGCGCGCGCGACCTGCGTGAAGGGATGAAGGCAGGAATCAGCGCGCAAAGCATCGACATGATTTCGGCGATTCCGACTGGCTTGCTGCTCGATTCTGTGGCGACCCGGTTGGACCCCAAGATCATCGGCGATGCGGCCTTGACGCTGAATTTCGTATTTTCTGACCGGAAAGAAATGGCGAAAATCACCGTCGGCAATTCCGTGATGATCAGTGAAATGGGCAAGGCGCACGCGGCACCTGCGGTTACGGTGACTGGACCTCGTCAACTGTTTCTGGGACTGCTGTTCCTGAAGATGCCAGCGGCGCAACTGCAGATGGCAGGGTTGAAGATTGAAGGCGATGGCGCCGTTCTCAACAGTCTTCAGGCCGCGCTTGACCCGATGCCGGGTCCGTTCAATATCATTGAGCCTTAGGCCACTAAAACTATCTTGTGGCCTTTCATCGCGGTACGCAAAATCTGAAAGGTCACACTAAGGTCTCACCTAAAACGAAAGCAAACCCGCCACTAAAGAGGCAAAAGGTGCCAACGACTCACCCGAAGCAAATCTCTGTGAGGTAAAAATTATATCTCCTGGCTGATTGCATGCCCTTACAGCCTCTGGGCGAATACCGATGTGTTCAGAATCTGACAGGCCAAATCCTACATTGCAAGTGTGATGTGTTTGATATGACAGCTTTCCGGCGACACATTCGGCGGGAGCAAGGCTGGCTTACATTTCCCCCCGCTGGCGGCGCAGGGCGTACCATTTGGCCACATTGGCATTATGTTCCTGCAAGGTTTCGGCAAATACATGGCCGCCCTTGCCATCGGCGACGAAGTAATAAAACCGCGTCTTTTCAGGGTTAAGCACAGCTTCGATTGCGGCCCGCGACGGGTTGGCAATCGGGCCTTGAGGCAGGCCAGTCATGGCATAAGTATTATAACCATTGACGTCGGCAATTTCCGACTGGCGAATGCGCCGCTTAAGCGGCTTGCCCTTGGTGATGGGGTAAATGATGGTGGGGTCGGCCTGAAGCATCATGCCGGTGCGCAAGCGATTGCCATATACGCCGGCCACAATCCGAAGTTCGGATTTCCGCGCGGTTTCCTTTTCGACAATCGATGCCAGCGTCAACGCCTCAAGCGGCGTGTTGACAACGGTGTTTGGGCTGCGCTTGGGCCATAGTTCCGTCATCGTTTTTGTCATCGCATCCTGCATGCGTTTCAGCACAGCGGCGCGCGGCTCGTTCTTTTCAAATGCATAGCTGTCGGGCAACACCGATCCCTCAACCGGCATGTCAATGCGCCCAGTCAGGCGGTCATTCGCCATGAGCCGTTCGTAGACCATGATGGATGGCATGCCTTCGGGAATGGTCACCATGCGCCGGATGGTTTTGCCGCCGGTCAGGATCGACAGGATTTCCGAATTGGAGGCTTTTGCCGGAATGACAAATTCGCCAGCCTTGATCGTGCTCGTTGCGCCAAACAGTTTTGCGCGGCTTACAAATGCATTGGCGGATTTGACTAGACCGCCTTTTTCGAGCTGTTGCGCGGCGGAAGTAATACTTGATCCTGGCTTGATGACCACCGTGGTTTCCCGCTCCAACGGTCCGGGCGCAGTCCAGCCATAAATGAAATTACCCGCAACAGCAGCAAGCAGCACAGCGGCCGCAATTATCGCCCATTTGGCGAGGCGGCCCATTTGGTCAGATCGCCTTCATGATCAGGCTGGCGTTGGTGCCGCCAAAACCAAAGCTGTTGTTCAAGACCGCTTTGACTTCGCGCTTCTTGGCAACATGCGGCACAAGATCGACGCCTTCGGTGCCTTCGTCCGGATTGTCGAGATTGAGCGTTGGTGGAACGATCTGGTCACGCAGCGCGAGAATGCAGAAGATGCTCTCCACCGCGCCAGCACCGCCGAGCAAATGGCCAATGGCGGACTTTGTCGAGCTCATCGAGACTTGCGAAATGGCATCCCCGAAGAGCCGCTTTACTGCGCCCAATTCAATGGTGTCCGCCATGGTCGACGTGCCATGGGCGTTGATATAATCGATATCGGCCGGCGTCATGCCTGCCTTTTTCAACGCCATCTGCATGGAACGATATGCGCCATCGCCGTCGGGATGCGGCGCGGTCACGTGATAGGCATCGCCCGACAGGCCATAGCCCACGACCTCGGCATATATTTTCGCGCCGCGCGCCTTGGCATGTTCATATTCTTCCAGAACGATGACGCCAGCGCCTTCGCCCATGACAAACCCGTCGCGGTCCTTGTCATAAGGACGGCTTGCGGCCTCGGGGCGGTCGTTGTAACTGGTGTTGAGCGCGCGTGCCTGCGCAAACCCGGCTATGCCAAGCGGACAGACTGTCCCTTCCGAACCGCCAGCGACCATCACGTCCGCATCTTCGTCACGAATCATTCGGGCTGCATCGCCAATCGAATGCGCACCGGTTGAACAGGCTGTGACGACGGCGTGGTTGGGACCCTTCAGACCGTATTTGATGCTGACCTGACCCGAAATCAGATTGATCAGTCGGCCATGGACGAAATGCGGGCTGACGCGGCCTGGGCCTTTTTCCGCCAGCAGCAATGCTTCGCTTTCAATACCGGGAAGGCCACCACTGCCTGAACCGATCGAGCAACCGGCGCGGACCTTTTGTTCTTCGGTCATGTCGGTCAGGCCAGCGTCCTCGAGCGCTTGGCCAGCGGCATCGATGCCGTAGATGATGAACGGGTCAACCTGCCGCTGAACCTTGTGGTCAACACGCTTGTCGGGGTCAAAACCCCATGGATGATCCTTTGCCTTGACCTCGCAAGCAATCAGGCATTTCTGGTCGCTCGCATCGAAACGGGTAATCATGCCAGCGCCGGATTTTCCAGCGATCAGGTTTGACCAGGTGGTTTCAACATCTGCACCCAAGGGTGTAACCAGACCTAATCCGGTGACCACGACACGACGCATTGCGTTATCTCCAAAGCAATTCTTTGCGGCCCATTACTGTGAACAGGGGCCAAAAAGCAAACGGCTTTCCGACAGGAGCGCTGGTGGCGCTGGCCGGAAAGCCGTTTGGATTTCGAATTGACCGCGCACTGAGCGCGCTATTATTTAGCCGTTGCTGTTGATGAAGTCGATCGCGTCCTTAACGGTTGCAATCTTTTCAGCCGCATCGTCAGGGATCTCAACGTTGAATTCTTCTTCAAACGCCATGACGAGTTCAACAATGTCGAGGCTGTCTGCACCAAGATCATCGATAAAGCTTGCAGCTTCCGTGACCTTGTCGGCTTCAACGCCCAGATGTTCAACTACAATCTTTTTGACCCGTTCCGCGGTATCGCTCATTTTTGTGCCCCTTATTGGTTGGGAGGATGAATTTCTGATATTGCCCTAATGTCCAGATTGTCCGCTGGCAAGTGGCAAGCGATGGTTAGGCGTCAAAGCATCGCCATGCCGCCGTTTACATGGATTGTTTGCCCCGTAACATAGCCAGCCTCTTTCGACGCGAGATAGGCAACAGCTGCGCCGATATCCGCGCCTTCGCCCATGCGTCCCATGGGTATACGTGCATTCAGCGCCTCTTTTTGCGCGTCGGGCAAGCCTTCCGTCATGGCCGTTGCAATGAAGCCCGGCGCAACACAATTGGCGGTAACATTCCGGCTGGCCAGCTCTTGCGCGATAGACTTGGTCATGGCGGTAAGGCCGCCTTTGGATGCTGCGTAATTAGCCTGGCCGGGGTTGCCCGTCGTGCCGACGACGCTGGTGATGGTAATGATACGGCCAAAGCGCGCTTTCATCATTGGCTTGGTTGCGGCGCGCATCAGCCGGAATGTCGACTCAAGATTGATGCGGATCACATCGTCCCACTCTTCATCCTTCATCCGCATCGTCAGATTGTCCCGCGTGACGCCCGCATTGTTCACCAAAATGTCGATCTTGCCCAATTGCTGCAGTGCCGCTGGCACAAGTGCTTCGACATTGTCCTTGTCGCTTAGGTTGCAGGCAATCGCGACGTGCTCGCCGCCAAGCGATGCGCGGAACGACTCAAGCTTCTCCGCGTTGGAACCCGAGACCGCCAGCCGCGCGCCTTGGGCCGCAAGCGCATGGCAAATCGCGCTGCCAATCCCGCCCGATGCGCCTGTTACAAGCGCCGTCATACCGGTTAGATCAAACATATTACTCTCCCTTAAACTCAGGCGCGCGTTTCTCCAAAAATGCGGTGATCGCTTCGTCATTGTCTGCCGTGGCGTGAGCCAGGCTTTGCATCGCGGCTGACATTTCGAGGATGTTTTTGAGATCCGCCGTCTGACCTTCGCGCAGCAACCTTTTGGTCATCCGCACCGCATGCGTGGGGTTCGCGGCGATTTTTTCCGCAACCTTGCGTGCGGCGCCCATCAATTCGGCGTCATCCACGACTTGCGAAACCAATCCAATGCGCAAAGCCTCTGCCGCGTCGATGGTCTCCCCGGTCAGGGCAAGCTCGGTTGCTTTGGAAAAACCGATTATGCGCGGCAAAAGCCACGCGCCGCCATCACCGGGCGTAATGCCAAGGCGCACAAAGCTCTCGGCGAATTTGGCCGAGGATGCTGCAATGCGGATGTCGCACATGGTTGTCAGATCAAGTCCTGCGCCAATGGCCGGGCCGTTGACCGCCGCGATGACCGGAACCTCGAGCGCCTGAAACATCAATGGCAGGCGTTGAATGCCATATTTGTAATTGCGCCGTGTCTCGGCGGGCAAGCCCGCGCGCAATCCGCCGCTGTCTGGGCGCATCTGTTTGAGGTCACCGCCCGATGAAAATACTGTCCCTGCACCGGTAAGGATGACGCAGCGAACAGATATATCCTGATCCGCCGACATGAACGCGTCGCACATTTGATCGACAACGGTGACATCCGAAATCGGATTGCGCTTTTCGGGCATATTCAACGTGATGGTCAATATGCCGCCATCGCGCGACTGGAGAATTTGATCGGTCATTATATCGCTTTCAACAAGGCTTCGATGTCATCCATGCTGATGACAGTTGATGTCGTGATGTGTTCGCCCGTGCTGCGCTTCACCATGGGCGAAAGGACTTTGCCACCGAACTCGGCAAAATGGGTGACGCCAGCTTCCGCCATTGCGATCGCCGATTCGCGCCAGCGTACGCGGCCGGTCACTTGCTGCACCAATTGCGCGGAAATGGTTGCGGGGTCGGACACAGGCGCTGCGGTCACATTGGCAAATAACGGCACCAGCGGCGCGTGGATCGTTGTGGTCGCAAGCGCGCTCGCCATGTCGTCAGCTGCTGGCTGCATCAACGGGCAATGAAAGGGGGCCGATACCGGCAGCAAGATGCCCCGCTTAATGCCATGCTCTTTGGCAAGCGCGATGGCACGGTCAATCGCGTCCTTATGACCCGAAATAACCACCTGCGACGGGTCATTATCATTGGCCACGGTGCATATTTCGCCTTCGGCAGCAACGGCAGCCAAGTTTTCAGCCTTTTCGATGTCTGCGCCAAGCAAGGCCGCCATCGCTCCAACCCCTATAGGCACAGCCGACTGCATTGCGCGACCACGAAGCTTCAGAAGTGCGGCGGTAACAGAAAGCGGCAAGGCGCCTGCGGCACAAAGTGCGGTATATTCGCCCAGGCTATGCCCGGCGACGAACTGGCATTTTTCTGAAAGGCGCACGCCGCCCTCTTTTTCCAGTACGCGCAAAGTGGCTATGGCATTCGCCATGATGGCTGGCTGCGCATTTTCGGTGAGCGTCAATTCGCTTTCCGGACCATCGCACATCAAGCGGAACAGATGCTGGCCAAGGGCTTCGTCGATTTCCTCAAACACTGCGCGCGCGGTTGGGCTGGCCTGGGCAAGCGTCTTACCCATGCCAACCGCCTGGCTGCCTTGTCCTGGAAAGATGAATGCGCGCATAAATGGTCCTGTCGGTCGGGGTATCGTGCGCACCGCCTATGGCGCGGCGCTCGATGTTGCAAGCCCGAAGGGAACGATCCGGTTGTCGGCATCATGGCCAATGTCGGCCCGGCCAAGGAAAGCTATGCCCGTTTTGGTGCACCAGCGCTTGGCGATTTCCTCGGCGCCTTCGCCAAAGGGGCGGTCATTGTCAGGAACTTCGCTGACTCGCCCAAGCCGCAATCCGGCAAGGCCTGCAGTTTGCAAATGGCTGCTGACGTGGAAAAAGGCACGGTCATAGCCGTAGAGATATTCGCTGACCTCCTCGACCATCAACACATGGCCTTTAAGGTCGGGCATTAACGGTGTTCCAACCATCATGGCCAGCGTCATCAGGTTGAAAGCCGCATGCTTTTCGCCTGCCTGTACATGAGGTTCAAGCGTTTGAGGCGATGCGTCCAGCATCCAGTCGAGTGCACGGCCGATCGCTGCCTCGCCGCCTGCACGCCGTATGTCGGCAGGCATTGGCCCATGGCAAACGCGGCCAATCTGTGCCCGGTACAGCGCGCCGAGAATATTTCCGGCATCGCTATAGCCCATATAGATTTTGTCACCGGCCGCTGATTTCAGACTGGTCACCGCGTCCTGCCCAATGCGGCAGGCGCCATAGCCCCCGCGCACAAACCAGACAGCGTCAAACGCTGGATCATTGGCCACATCCACAAAGGCGGCGCAGCGTATATGGTCGGGTCCCGCAAAATGTCCGGCCTCGGCAAAACATTTCTCGTGAAAGACGAGCGCTGCGGTGGGATGTGTCGTTCCCGCCAGCGCAATCACCCGCGCGGCATCCTCCCGCGTGAAGGGCGTCGACGGCGCGCAAATAGCTATCCGCATAAATTACCGTCTCCCCCAACTTTCGTCATTCCCTCCTTCGCTGGAGTGAAGCTGTTATGCGCATACAGGACCATTGCTAAAATCATGTTCCGGCAATAACCGCCAACAATGCACAAAAACAAATCCTATTTCTTCTGTGGCATTGGCGGTTCGGGCATGTTGCCATTGGCCAATATTGTTCGGGAAGCTGGCGCCAGCGTGGCCGGTTCCGACCGCGCGCTGGATCAAGGCCGTTTGGGAGCTAAGTTCACCTGGCTGCAAAGCCTGGGCATTGGACTGTTTCCGCAGGACGGCAGCGGCCTGGTGAACGCCGAGCAGATCCTGATTGCGTCCGCCGCGATCGAAGACAGCGTCCCCGATATCGCCAAGGCCAAAGCGCTCGGTTGCAAGCGAATGACTCGTGCCGAGTTGTTGGCCGATTTGTTCAATGCCGCGCCCCGCAGCGTTGCCGTGGGCGGAACAAGCGGAAAATCGACGGTCACAGGGATGATCGGCTGGATTTTGACTGATGCCGGCTGCGATCCAACCATCATGAACGGCGCGGTGATGAAGAATTTCGTTGCTGATGACGCGGCCTTCGCCAGCGCACGCGTGGGGCAGGGCGATGTCTTTGTCAGCGAAGTGGACGAAAGCGACGGATCGATCGCATTGTTCACGCCCGAAGTTGCGGTGCTTAACAATGTTAGCCTTGATCACAAGAGCCTCGAAGAACTGCGGCAGTTGTTCGGGGACTTTGCGCAGAAAGCCAAAATATGCGTGTGGAACGCTGACGATGCAGAAACGCTGGCATTAATTGCGCCGATGAAGCTGCCTGGCGCTGTCAGTTTTGGCTTTGGTCCAAATGCGGACTATCGCGCAACAGACATAACGGACCTTCCACTCGGCAGCCGTTTTATATTGCAGGCGCATGACGAACGTCATGCCGTCAGTTTGGCCGTCCCCGGCAAGCATAATATCGCCAATGCTCTTGCCGCCATTGCGGCGAGTGTTGCACTTGGCGTGTCGCTAGCTCCGGCCGCGCACGGGGTCGAACGCTTCATTGGCCTTGCCCGCCGTTTCGACATTGTTGGTGTTGCGGATAACATCACCGTCATTGACGATTTCGGCCATAACCCCGACAAAATTGCCGCAACGCTGGCAACGCTTAAGGCTTTTCCGGGCCGGATCATCGCCTTTTTCCAACCGCATGGCTATGGCCCCATCCGCGTTATGGGCCGCGAACTGGCTGTCGTCTTTTCGCAATTGCTGGGCCGGGACGACCATCTGATCATATGCGACCCAGTCTATTTCGGCGGGACCGTCGACAAAACTATTGGTAGTGCGTCTATCACTGACGCTGTCGCCGCATCAGGCATAGCTGCCGAACATGTCCCGGTTCGAGAAGACTGCGGCAATCGCATCATCGAACTGGCCCGGCCGGGCGACCGGGTTGTCATCATGGGCGCAAGGGACGATACGTTAAGTTCCTTCGCAAAAGACATGCTTGGACAGCTTGCTGCTCGCGAGACTTCAGGGCCGACCGGAAATCCCTAAAGATTCAATGGTTGCAACCGTTTGTTACTGGCATGAGCTACATGTCCAGAGAATTCGAAGAATCCGCGTCGCAACGCAAACCCACATTCATTGCCCGAATCTTTGGCAAGAAAGCGATCGACGCAAGCGAGCGAGGCCGGTGGCGCGAAAGCCTTAGCCGTGAAGACCGGTTCATGCTTCGCCACGCCGCGCTGATGGAACAGATTTTTGACTTTCTGGCACGTACCGGGCTTGATCCAATCCCGGACCATTATGAACTGGCCTGGCATTATCTGACATGTTCATCATCAACCCAGCGCATGATGGTGGAAAGCCATATGCTCGACCATGGCTTCATCGAACCACAATATGCTTATGAGCTGCTGGACAAAATCCGGACAGCCATCAGCGAGCGTGACTTGCGCGAGATGATTGAAGATGCGCGTGAGACGATGACTGAAGCCGCCGCGCTGACCGACCGGTCCGGCAAAGACGCAGCGCTATACGGCGATGCGCTTGGCGAGTCGGTGGAGCTACTTGTAAAGAGTGAAACGGGAAGCCAGATTCAGGTGAACGAGCTTAAAAAGCTTCAAGATCTGACGGGTGAAATGATCGAAAGGACTGCAATCGCTGAGGCGCGGCTTAAGGCGCGTGGCAAAGCCATCTTGCAACTGAAAAGCAGACTAGCGCAAAGCGAGAAGCAAGCGTTGAGCGATCCTCTGACCAACCTTCCCAACCGGCGGGCTTTCGAAATCTGCCTGAAGTCGGCAATTGAAGAAACGGCCAATGCGGGGTTTCCGCTATCAGTTGCATTTTGCGATATCGATTTGTTCAAACGTATCAATGACACGCATGGCCATCCGACCGGCGACCGCGTCATTCATCACGTGGGCGAGATTTTGCACCGCATGGCCTCCCCCAATGTTCATGTGGCGAGACACGGTGGAGAAGAGTTCGTGCTGCTGTTTGAAAAAAAGACCGCGGACGAAGCTCTCGCAATACTCGAGCGCGTGCGTAGCCAGCTTTCGGCGAAGCAACTGATAGCCAAAGATACGATGAAGCCCATTGGGACAGTCACATTTTCAGCAGGTGTCGCACAAATGCAAAGTGGTGAAAGTAGCGCCTCTTTACTGTCGCGCGCGGATCAGGCCTTGTACAAGGCCAAAAATACGGGTCGTGACAGAGTTTGTATCGCCTAAAAGCCTAGTTTTCTCTCTAAGGCTTGCATTTGTGCCAGCTTACGACTAACCGCGCCACTCCCTTCGAGGGAATCGAAGAAGGCCGGAGGGGCGTATGCATGGTGCTGCGTCAGCGATCGGTAGGAACAAGGAAACGCCCATGCCGCTATACGAGCATGTATTTTTGGCGCGTCAGGACCTTTCACAGGCCCAAGTTGATGCGCTGGCTGAAAACGCCACCAAGATTGTGGAAGACAATAAGGGTAAGGTCGTAAAGACCGAAACCTGGGGTCTTCGCACATTGACCTACAAAATTCAGAAGAATCGCAAAGCGCATTTTGTTATGCTCGATATCGATGCTTCAGGCGACACGATTGCCGAACTTGAGCGTCAGACACGCATGAACGAAGACATCATTCGTTACATGACCGTTCGCGTTGACGAGCATGAAGCGGGCCCATCAGTCATGATGCGCAAGAGCGATCGTCCAGAGCGTGGCGAACGCAGCGACCGCGGCGACCGTGGCGGATTTGGTGGCGGCGATCGTGATCGCGGCGCACCGCGTCCAGATCGTGGCGACCGTCCCGACCGCGCACCCCGTGCAGAGCTGGAGGCTTAATTTATGGCACGTCCGTTTTTCCGTCGCCGCAAGTCCTGCCCATTTCAGGGTAAAGATGCGCCAAAGATCGATTATAAAGATGTACGCCTGCTTCAGGGCTACATTTCAGAGCGCGGCAAGATTGTCCCGTCGCGCATCACCGCCGTTTCGGCAAAGAAGCAGCGTGAGCTGGGTCAAGCGATCAAGCGCGCCCGCCACATCGGCCTTCTGCCGTATATCGTGAAGTAAGGAGCCGAAGCATGGATATCATACTTCTCGAACGCGTTGAAAAGCTGGGTGCAATCGGTGACGTTGTCACTGTGAAGGACGGCTACGCCCGTAACTTCCTGTTGCCTAACAAGAAAGCGCTTCGCGCAAACGAAGCCAACCGCAAGGTTTTCGAAGCCAACCGCGCGAAAATCGAAAGCGATAACGCTTCACGCCGTGACGAAGCCCAGAAGGCATCGGGCAGTGTCGAAGGCAAGCAGATCGTCCTGATCCGCGCGGCTTCGCAAACTGGCCAGCTTTATGGCTCGGTTTCGGTAAAGGATATCGTGGACGGCCTGATCGCTCAGGATGCCAAGGTTACCAAGAGCATGATCGTGCTTGAACGCCCGATCAAGACGCTTGGCGTTTTTGGCGTCAAAGTTGTTCTGCACCCTGAAGTCACCGTCAATGTTCAGGTGAATGTGGCCCGTTCGGACGACGAAGCTGAGTTGCAGAAGGACGGCGTCAACGTTCTTGACCAGATGTTCGAAGCCGAGCAGGCCGAGATCGCTGCTGAAGCCATTGAAGCTCAGGTCGAAGCTGAAGTCGCCTCTGACGCGGCTGATGCTGCTGAAGCTGCTGCCAATGCCACGCGCCGCGAAGAACAAGCTGCCGCGAAAGCTGCTGCCGAAGCTGCCGGTCTTTCCGCTGAGGCAAGCGACGAAGCGTAAAGCTTGCGCTAACCGAACAAAAAAGCCGCCCCGTCGCATGACCGGGCGGCTTTTTTGTGCCATCCGGTTTCGCTATGGACCATATCGTCCTGAACTGGTTTCAGGATACCTAGCGACGGTAATGCGTTATCCTGAAACAAGTTCAGTATGACGAGGTAAATGAAGGGTTATGTTATGCAAATTGCGCGGGATCCGTCTTGACTGCGCCGATCATTATTACCGCCGAAATGGGCAAGGCTGACCAGGCTTGGGCCAACGACCTGCGCCGCAGGCATTTTCCGGTGGAGCGCAACTTTATCGATGCGCATATAACGATTTTTCACCATCTGCCGCCAGGCCACTTGCCTGAGATAAAGTCACGGCTCGCAGCGTTGGCAACCGATTATTCTGCACCTGTTGCGGATTTTCAGGAGGTCATGTTTCTTGGCCGGGGGGTTGCGTTTCGCGTGGAGTGCCCAGGCTTGACCGCCATGCGCGAAGAACTTGCCGACGCATTTAAGGGATTGCTGATACCGCAAGATCAAGTCCCTCTCAAATTGCACATCACCATCCAGAACAAGGCTGAGCCTTCGATCGCCAAGGCTTTATATGCTGAGCTTTCGAACGCGTTCCGGCCCCGCAAGCTGTCCATCGTGGGCTTTGCCGCATATTATTATCGCGGTGGGCCATGGGAGAAGATCGGGAGTTGGACATTTCGCGGCTGACAATGCTTGACCCGCTTTGACCCCACGCTTATAGCGCCGCGTGCTTCCCCGCAAATGCTGGGAATCGCGCTTGGATGGCGAAGTAGCTCAGCTGGTTAGAGCGGTGGAATCATAATCCATAGGTCGGGGGTTCAAGTCCCTCCTTCGCTACCAAAGCGTTATTGCGACGAAACGTTGTTTCCGAACACTGCCGGCTTCAATTCAACGAGTTTGCGGTCAATGGCTGCCATTTTCACCTCCAATGATTTCCATTCTGAACGGCGCGCGGCCTTTTCGCCATGTTCGATGCGCAGCCGTGATTGGGAATCCATGAGAATGTCTCTGGCCGATATCAGATGGTCCCACTCTTCCTTGATCAATTGGCGGGGATGTTTCGGCTTTTGGGCTTCGGCCAGAGCCCGACGCTCTGCGGCGTCTCGAACGATCGATAGGTCCACGGCATCGCCGATAGTCACAGGTGACTTGCCGTTCGGGCCAAAAAGCGGCTGACCGCAAAAGTTCGCGGACTTCACATGATGCCGCACGACGAAATTGGCGAATGCAACCTGTTCCTGCGGTTCTAACTGGGCGCGGATGGCTGTGACTATTTGCATGTCCCGCAAATTGACATCGGCAAGCGCGATATCCCTGCCTTGGGGCGCACAACCGGCAAGTAGCCCAATGAAAAGGAGAATCGCTCGCGTCATTTTCTATCCTCTTTGTCGGATGGATTTAAGATATCAGGGTTAATAAATTGCGACCGATACCTGTTTGAAAGCGGGGTAGGCATATCGCGGTGAACGAAGGCGAGGCGCGCGGCCCTAACGCGCACTTCTTGAAGCTGGAAACAGCATGCGGCCTTGAGTTTCATTTACGGGATAAGAGGAGATCACATGGCATGCCTTCGGATGAACGGTTGCCGCGCCCTGTTGCAACCGCTACACTGCTGATCATGAAAGATTGCACCCAATGCATTGTCCGGAATCGTGCAATTTGTGCCGGGCTTGAGCCTGATGAGCTGGAGGTACTGGGGAAACTTGGTCGAAGGCAGAAAGTCGCCAAGGGGCAAACGGTCCTTTGGGAGGGCGATGACTCTGTGGTTGTCGCCAATGTTATTGAAGGCGTTCTCAAGGTTTCCATCAGTATGTCGGACGGCCGTGAGCAGATTGTCGGCATTGTATTTTCATCCGACTTTATTGGACGTCCATTTGGCCAGCAGAGTCCCTATAGCGTAACCGCGCTGACGGATGCCGAACTGTGCATTTTTTCGCGTTCGACATTTGACAGTTTTGCGCGGCAGCATCCGGAGCTGGAGCATAAGCTTTTGCGCCGGACGTTGAACGAACTGGACCGAGCGCATGAATGGATGTTGGTGCTCGGCAAGAAGACAGCGACGGAACGCATTGCAACCTTATTGCTCGAAATGTCGGTTCGCCTGGGTGAAACCGGCTGTAACGCCGACACAAACGGCCTCGATGCCTTTGAACTACCACTCGATCGGCAGCAAATGGGCGATGTGCTTGGGCTGACAATCGAAACCGTAAGCCGCCAGCTGTCAAAGCTGAAGGCCGACGGCGTAATTAATCTTCCGGACCGCCGCACTGTTGCAATCCAGGATCGGGATCGTCTGCAGGATATTGCAGCGGCGGCGTGACGCACTTTTAAGTTTGGTTGATCTGAATCAAGGAATGTCTTGCTGCGCTGCGGCAAGAACATCCCCGCGCACGCACTTATTTTGCAGCTCGGGGAAAAAATATGGAATCGCTCCTATCACGCGTCGGCTTATGGTTCTTCATGGCGCTACTTGCGTTCATGGCCATGGCACTGGGCGCTGATCGTGCTTTTTCGGTGCACATGGGGATTATGTGTATTGCTGCATTGCTTGCGATGGCCGCATCGATGAACAAGTTCGATTTCCTGACCCAGCGCTTTGCCCCGATTGGTGGTCCGGCATTGCAGTCGCAATATGACGATGATCCCATTCGCTGGGGCGTCATCGCGACCATGTTCTGGGGCATTGCAGGCTTTACCGTTGGGCTTTTGATCGCGCTTCAACTGGCTTTCCCCGCGCTGAACTTAAACCTTGAATATACGACATTTGGTCGGTTACGCCCGCTGCATACGTCGGCGGTGATTTTCGCATTTGGCGGAAATGCTTTGATTGCGACCAGCTTCTACGTGGTGCAACGCACGTGCCGCGCGCGGCTCGCATTCCCAAGCCTCGCCCGTTTCGTTTTCTGGGGCTATCAGCTGTTCATCGTCCTTGCCGCAACCGGCTATGTGATGGGCGTGACCGAAGCCCGGGAATATGCCGAGCCGGAATGGTATGTCGATATCTGGTTGACCATTGTCTGGGTCAGCTATCTGGCGGTCTTTGTCGGCACATTGGTGAAGCGCAAGGAACCGCATATCTATGTGGCCAACTGGTTCTACTTAAGCTTCATCATCACCGTTGCGATGCTGCATCTGGTGAACAACCTGTCGATGCCAGTAAGTATCTTCGGCTCAAAGAGCTATAGCGCCTTCGCTGGCGTGCAGGACGCGCTCACGCAATGGTGGTATGGCCACAACGCGGTCGGATTTTTCCTGACAGCGGGTTTTCTCGCCATGATGTATTATTTCGTTCCAAAGCAGGCCGAACGCCCGGTGTATTCCTATCGCTTGTCCATCGTCCATTTCTGGTCGCTGATCTTTCTGTATATCTGGGCCGGACCGCACCATCTGCATTACACCGCGCTGCCCGATTGGGCGCAAACGCTTGGTATGGTGTTCTCAATCATATTGTGGATGCCAAGCTGGGGAGGCATGATCAATGGCTTAATGACGCTAAACGGCGCGTGGGACAAGATCCGCACCGACCCCATCATCCGCATGATGGTCATGGCACTCGCTTTCTACGGTATGAGCACTTTTGAAGGGCCGATGCTATCGATCAAGGCTGTCAACAGCCTTTCGCACTACACCGACTGGACGATTGGCCATGTGCACAGCGGCGCGCTTGGCTGGAACGGCATGATTACATTTGCCTGCCTTTACTTTCTGTTTCCGCGCCTTTGGGGCCGCAGCCGGATGTATTCGCTGCGGATGATCAACTGGCACTTCTGGCTCTCGACACTTGGCATCGTGTTTTACGCGTCGGCCATGTGGGTCGCGGGTATCATGCAGGGCCTCATGTGGCGTGAATATGGAGCCGACGGATATCTCGTCTACTCGTTTGTCGAAACAGTCGCTGCGATGTTCCCGATGTATCTCATCCGTGCCTTCGGCGGATTACTCTACCTCTCCGGCGCGCTGGTGATGGTCTACAATGTCTGGATGACCGTTGCGGGCCGTCTGCGCGATGAAAAGCCCATGACTGAAACGCCGCACAACGTAGAGGCAGACCGCCCCTATGTCGCCGTTCCAGCCGAATAAGGAAACATGACCATGACAAGCAAATCCAAAGCTCGTCTCAGCCACAAGACGCTCGAACGCAATGTCACACTGCTAGGACTGTGCGCATTGGGCGCCGTGGCCATTGGCGGCATCGTCGAAATCGCCCCATTGTTCTGGATCGATTCAACGGTGGAAAAAGTCGACGGCATGCGGCCTTACACGCCGCTGGAGCTGACTGGCCGCAACATCTACATGCGCGAAGGCTGCTATGTCTGCCACAGCCAGATGATTCGCCCTTTCCGGGATGAGGTTGAACGCTACGGCCCTTACAGCCTTGCCGCCGAAAGCATGTACGACCACCCCTTCCAATGGGGATCAAAGCGAACAGGGCCTGATCTGGCGCGCGTTGGGGGCCGTTATTCGGATGAATGGCACCGCGCCCATTTGAAAAACCCACGCGATGTCGTGCCGGAATCGATCATGCCGCCTTATGCGTTCCTTGCCGAGCAGCCCGTGAAGGTCGGCAATATGTCCGCGCATCTGACGGCCTTGTCGCGTGTCGGCGTGCCCTACACCAAGGAGGCCATCGCGGCGGCCGATGCCGACCTTGTCGCACAGGCGGATCCGAATGCCGATTCAGCCGGGCTCAAGGCACGCTACCCGAAGTCACAGTCACGCGATTATGACGGTAATCCTGCCCAGGTGACCGAAATGGACGCGGTCATCGCCTATCTGCAAATGTTGGGCACATTGGTAGACCACCAAAAGGCCAAAGCCTTCGAGAAACCACAATGAACTATAATGATCTTCGGCATTTCGCCGATAGCTGGGCGCTGGTGCTTATGGGAATATTGTTTCTCGTCCTCATTCTGTGGCCCTTCCGCAAGGGCGCATCAAAGCGCAACGAAGATGCAGCCAACATCATTTTCAGGGACGAAGACAATGTCTGACAACACGCGGATTGATAAACCCACCGGGACACCAACAGTTGGCCATGAGTGGGATGGTATCGAGGAGCTTGACACCCCCATGCCCCGTTGGTGGGTGATTACATATTGGACAACGATCGTCTGGGCGATTGGCTATGTGATCCTATATCCCGCGATACCCCTAGTAAACAGTGCTACGCGAGGAGTTCTTAACTGGTCAAGCCGGGCAGATCTGGATGCGGAAATACGCGCTGAAACGTTGCGCCGGGCACCCATAACCAATGCGCTCGCGGCCATTCCGGTGGAGCAGCTTGCAGGCAATGAGCGTCTCTATCAGGCCGCAGTCGAGGGAGGGCGTGCTGCGTTCAAGGTCCATTGCGTGCAATGCCATGGCTCCGGCGCCGCCGGATCAAAAGGCTATCCCAACCTGAATGACGATGACTGGCTGTGGGGAGGCGATTTGGCGGCCATTCACACGACACTGACGCATGGCATTCGCCAGCCAGACCATGATGAGACGCGATTTTCGCAAATGCCGGCATTTGCAGGTGTCCTGAGTGGTCCCGAAATTGATGCAGCAGCATCCTATGTCCGTTCGCTCTCCGGCCTGGAAAAGGCGAGCGCAAAAACGGCCGCTGGTGCCACGGTTTTTGCAAACAACTGCGCTGCATGTCATGGCGCAAATGGAAAGGGGATGCGCGAAATGGGCGCGCCCAACCTTACTGATAGAATCTGGCTTTATGGCGGCGACACCGCGACGGTGACCGTAACCATCAACAATGCACGTTATGGCGTAATGCCACGCTGGAACAACCGGCTTGATCCTGTAACAATCAAAATGCTTGCCGTTTATGTGCATTCGCTTGGCGGCGGAGAGGCAAATGTTTCGCCCGTTGCCGTTCCAGCAACGGTTCCGGCCAAGGTGGCCGCAAATGTTGCAAAGTGAGGCTTTGAAACCACAGCGCCCAGCGCTTTATGAAGGGCGAAAGGGTGTATATCCTAAAGCTGTGGACGGATTTTTCCGCCGCCTGAAATGGGCAATCATGGCGGTGACGCTGGCCATTTACTACATCACGCCATGGATAAGGTGGGACCGCGGTCAATATGCGCCTAATCAGGCGGTACTCGTTGATCTCGCCAACCGCCGATTTTACATGTTCCAGATCGAAATCTGGCCCCACGAATTTTATTATGTGGTTGGCCTGCTCGTTATGGCGGGTATTGGGCTGTTTCTGGTGACCAGCGCCGTTGGGCGTGCATGGTGCGGCTATGCTTGTCCGCAGACGGTCTGGACTGACCTGTTCCAGCATGTGGAGCGCTATATTGATGGCGACCGCAACGCCCAGATACGTTTCGAAAAGGCACGATGGAGCGTTGAGAAAATTTCCAAGCGCTTGTCGAAATGGACGGTCTGGCTGTTTATCGCCTTCTGGACGGGCGGCGCGTGGATCATGTACTTCGCCGATGCGCCCACGCTGGTGCGCCAATTCTGGTCTGGCGAGGCGGCACCGGTGGCTTATGCAACGGTTGGAATTCTCACCGCGACGACATTTATCTTTGGCGGCTTCATGCGCGAGCAGGTGTGCATCTACATGTGCCCCTGGCCACGCATCCAGACCGCTATGATGGACGAAAAATCATTGCTGGTCACCTATAAGGACTGGCGCGGCGAGCAGCGCGGCAGCCTGAAGCAAGCGCAGGCCAATCCCGCCGCATTTGGGGACTGTATCGACTGCAATCAATGTGTCGCAGTGTGCCCAACAGGCATCGATATTAGGGAAGGGCCGCAAATCGGCTGTATCACCTGTGCCTTGTGCATCGACGCGTGCGACAACGTCATGGCCCAAATCGGAAAGCCACGCGGCCTCATCGATTATTGTACGCTGGATGACGCGGTTGCCGAGAAATCGGGCGGGCAGGCGACGCCGCCGTTGAAGACACTGTTTCGTCCACGCACGATAATCTATTTCGGCATCTGGTCTTCAATCGGTCTTGCAATGCTGTTCACCCTTGGTCAGCGCACCCGGCTTGACCTGTCGGTCGAACCGGACCGCAACCCTGTATATGTCCGGCTGTCCGATGGTTCGATCCGCAACAATTACACGCTGAAAATCCGGAACATGGAAACGCGGCCACGCATCGTGGACGTAACGATTGACGATCTTCCGGGTGCCGTCATGTGGACCGCCGATGGCACCCGTGAATTTGCCCGGCAAAGCGTCAATTTCGCAGTTGCCCCAGACGCAGTGCATAAGGTCCGTTTGTTTATCGCGGCGCCTGCAGAAGGGCCAGTGCGGCAGGAATTCGAGATCAAGACACGCGGACGAACTGGCGACGAACGCGGTGACGAGGACGAAGTCATTTTCGAAAGGCCTGAGGCAGGACAATGAAGATTTTGGCAAACGGCAAATTCACCGGCTGGCACATGACTGCTATATTGGTCGCTTTTTTTGGCGTCGTGATGGCGGTGAACTTCAATATGGCACGTATGGCGGTGATTACCTTTGGCGGCACGGTGGTCGACAACAGCTATGTCGCCAGTCAGGAGTATAATGGCTGGCTGAAAGCAGCCGCGCGGCAGGAACGTCTGGGATGGACGGTGGCCATTGCATTGGATGCGGACCGCCGGGTACGCGTGGATGCGCAGGCCAGTGGCGTTGCCATCAAACAGTTGAGCGGTGTCGGTGACGCGCTACATCCGCTCGGGCGCGTCGATGATGTGCCACTTGCCTTTGCCACGAGCGCCAATGGACAGCTTCTGTCGACAAAGCCACTTCCCCCCGGCCGCTGGAGTTTGCGCCTCTCGCTGCGACGCGGCGCTGACATCTATAAGGTGTCGGAAGAGGTGCAGTGAACGCGTCCAGCCCTTTGACGCCCTTGGCGCAGCTGGCGCACACCGATTTTGCGGTGCCTGCCATGCGTTGTGCCGGCTGTATTTCAAAACTGGAGCGTGGCTTGCTTACGCAGCCCGGTATTGCGCATGCCCGGGTGAATTTTACCGCAAAGCGAGTCACGATTTCCCACGTATCCGAGCTTACTATTCCGCAGCTAGTGGCCGCGATTGCGGATACGGGTTTCGAAGCGCGGGCGATCAGCGCGCTTGAGGATGACAAGGGTTCCGCTGAAGCGCATATGTTGCTTAAGGCCACGGCGGTAGCTGGCTTTGCGATGATGAACATCATGCTACTGTCGGTGTCAGTGTGGTCGGGGGCAACGGGGGTTACGCGCGATTTGTTTCACTGGCTGTCGGCGCTTATCGCATTGCCGACCGTTATTTATTCCGGCCGACCATTTTTTCTTTCGGCGTGGGGGGCGCTGCGCAAACGCCGGACCAATATGGACGTGCCAATTGCGATCGGTGTTTCTATTACAACGGCGTTAAGCCTCTACGAAACTTTTACCCGCGGACCGCATGCCTATTTTGACGGTGTCGTCATGCTGCTGTTCTTTTTGCTGACGGGGCGCTGGCTTGATGCGGTGATGCGCGACCGGGCCCGCGACGGCGTCAGTGCCTTGCTCAAGCAAACGGCCTCAGGTGCAATGGTCCTGCGCGCGGATGGCAAGACTGAATGGGTTCAGGCGAGCGACCTCGAGCCCGGCATAGACATGCTTATCGGCGCGGGCGAGCGGCTTGCCGCAGACGGCGTTATCATAAATGGCAGGACTGGTTTTGACCTGTCGCTGCTCACGGGCGAATCGGTCGCGCAGTGGGTTGATATCGGTGACGTTGTGCATGCAGGCACGCTGAATATCGACGCCCCTGTAACCGTTCGGGTTACCGCATCCGGCCCCGACACAGTCATTGCAGATATTGCCCGGTTGATGGAGCAGGCAGGCCAAAGGAAATCGGTCTATGTACGTGTCGCTGACCGTGCCGCACGCTATTACGCCCCTGCGGTGCACATACTTGCAGTGGCGAGCTTTGCCGGTTGGATGATCATGGGAGCAGGCTGGCATGAAAGCTTGCTGATCGCGGTGGCAGTTTTGATCATCACTTGCCCCTGCGCGCTTGGACTTGCGGTGCCCGCAGCGCAGATCGTTGTAGCCGGCGCTTTGATGCGCGCTGGTATATTGTTGAAAGACGGGAGTGCGCTTGAACGGTTGGCTGAGGTAGACATGGCCATGTTCGACAAGACCGGGACGCTGACGCGTGGGCGTGCCGAGCCCGTCAATCTGGACCATGCGGATAACGCACAGAAATCGGTTCTGCTGGCGCTGGCGCGGGTGAGCCGCCACCCCTTGTCCGAAGCCATACGCCGTGCGCTCGAATCCGAAAATATCATGGCCGCTAAATTGCTGCAGCCGCGGGAAATAGCAGGTAACGGCGTTTTTGCCGTCTTCAATGGCAAGACGGTTTCGCTTGCGCGCCCTGACCTGCATGTGGCGCACGCCGATGTTGCTACGGAACTGCGGATGGACGGCTATACGCCTTTCGCGGTACATTTTGCGGATCATTTGCGCCCGGGCGCTGCGGACATGATCAAGGCTTTGGCCAAGATGGGCATCAGCGCGTCCATCCTGTCCGGCGACCGTCCCGTTTCGGTTGAACCTGTGGCGAAGACGCTTGGCCTGATGGCGCAGGCATCGCTGCTTCCACAGGACAAGCTGAACGCGATCGCGCGGCAAAAATCGGCTGGGCACAAGGTGCTGATGGTGGGTGATGGCCTGAACGACGGGCCTGCGCTGGCCGCTGGTTATGCATCGATGGCCCCAGCGTCGGCCAGTGATGCCGGGCAGCAAGCAGCTGATTTAGTGTTCATGGGGGACTCACTAGCGCCAATTGCCATCGCCGTTCGGGCCGCGCGGCGCGCACAAAGGATCGTGCGACAGAATTTCATCTTGGCGATTGGCTATAATGTCATCGCCGTTCCGCTTGCGATTGGCGGGTTTGTAACGCCGTTGATCGCGGCGGCAGCGATGTCCGGGTCGTCATTGATTGTGGTCGCCAATGCGCTCCGCCTGAGAAGCGCAGCGCGATGACTGGCCTTGCCCTTCTGATCCCCGTCGCCTTGGGCCTTGGCTTGCTTGGCCTTGCCGGGTTTTTCTGGGCAGTCAAGGACGGACAGTTTGATGATGCCGACGGGGCTGCATTACGGATATTGATCGATGATGACGAGGAACCCCTGTGAAGATGGCAGTAACGGCCGTCGCCGTGCTGGCCCTTATGGTACCGCAAGCGCCTGCTGCAGCAAGTCCATTCATGGTCGAAATGTGCGGGTCGGCCGGGCTGCGCATGGCATTGCCGACGAAATTGCCACTGCCTGGAAAAGGAGACGGTGATGGATGTTGCAAAAAGGGGTGCCACGCGGCGAATGACCGTAAAAAGCGCGCGCTTGGTCAAGCTGATGATGCTGACGGGGCAGATGACTGCTGCGCATAAAAAAGCGGCGCTCCCGTTTGGAAGCACCGCCCCTACTTCTGGACTATCTCTTTTTTAGAAGCGGAAGCCTACACCCACGCCAAACACCAAGGGATCAAGACTGACCCTGACCCGCTGTATGCCGATGGCTGTCGTATTCAGTCGTGCTGTAGTGTCGATATCAAGATATTTGACGTCGAAGTTCAGGAACATCTTTTCGTTCAGGTCGATATCGATCCCTGCCTGCGCGGCCCAACCGAAGCTGTCTTTCAAATCGACATTGGTTTGCCCCACAGCCGTTACCAACCCCGCGGATGGTTTTTCGGAATAGAATATGGTGTAATTGACCCCTGCGCCAACATAAGGCCGCACTTTGGCATCGGGCGCGAAATGATATTGCACCGTCAGCGTGGGCGGCAGGACCCATGTCGATGCCAGCTTGCCAATGCCGCCGGTTGTTCCGCTCACGCCGCGCGCATGATGCTTGGTTGTGGCCGCAATCAGTTCGAGCCCGATATGGTCGCTGACCATATGTGTGACGTCGATTTCGGGCATGATGCTGTTGCTCACCTTGACCTTTTCGGCCGGAAAGGTCGGAAATATTCCGCCAGAGCTTTCGGTGGGCGATACCATGATAGCCCGGACGCGAACAAAGGTATCTCTCGCCTTTGCATAGGCTGGTGCCGAAAGCCCGCTCACCACAATTACGGGCAAGGCCATAAATTTCAAAATGCGCATGATATTTTCCTTTCAAAGATGAAAATCGTCGATGCGCTGACATGCCCCATGGGCGGATAGGCCGCATTGATTTGGGACAGGAAAATCGTTGATCGAAATCAAGGACAGATTGCATCTGTCATGTTCAATTGCAGCCATGTGGACTTTCTATCCCGAACTTCTGGCTGGCAATGTGCCGCGATATACGAGTTATCCCACGGCGGTTGAGTTCAGCGATAAGGTTGGTGCTACATGTTTTGCACAGGCATTGGACGATATCACTTCTGATACGCCCATATCGCTTTATCTGCACATTCCATACTGCCGGCAGATTTGCTGGTATTGCGGTTGCAATACAGGCGCTGCATCAAAGGAAAAGCGGCTGACCGGATATCTCGCCGCGCTCGAAGCCGAAATCATCCAGATTGCCGAGCGGCTAAATGGACGTGGTCGCGTTCGACAAATTGCCTTTGGCGGCGGCAGCCCCAACGCGATCGCGCCCGTCGAATTTGTACGTCTGATGGATCGCGTGAGGACTATGTTCACCTGCGATAATCCGCAAATCTCGGTCGAACTTGATCCACGCATTTTCAGCATCGAATGGGCAGCCACCCTCGCGCGGTGCGGCGTGTCGAGGGTAAGTCTGGGGGTACAAAGCTTTTCCGAAACCATCCAACGCGCAATCGGTCGGATGCAGCCGCTGCGGATGATTGAAAATTGTATCTGGCAGCTGCGCGAATGTGGCATCAAGGGCGTTAATTTTGATTTGATGTATGGTCTTCCAGCGCAATCGCAGAGAGATCTGCTTGAGACACTCGAGACAACCGCCGGCCTTGCGCCCGACCGAATTGCACTTTTTGGCTATGCGCACATGCCGCAGCTTTTCCCCCGCCAACGGCAGATCGACGACTCCGCTTTGCCCAATTCAGCGGAGCGTTTTGCGATGGCGGCGCTTGGCTATGATTATTTTGCGAAAGCAGGTTATTGCGCGATCGGCTTCGACCATTTTGCTAAGCCAGAAGATAGCCTGACCATTGCCGCGCAGTCGGGATCATTGCGCCGGAATTTTCAGGGGTTCACTGACGACAGCAGTGATACGCTCATCGCCATGGGCGCAAGCGCGATCAGCCATTTTCCCGGCTACATCATTCAGAATGAAAAAAATGTCGGAGATTACCGTGCGCGTGCCGTCGCGCAAGAAATCTGCGGAGTTCGTGGCGTTAGGCGCGATGTCATTGACCAGATACGTGGCAAGCTGATCGAGAGGCTGTTGTGCACCGGCAATTCTAGCGCGATACCACAATCCATGCAGCGTGAAATAGCTGCGGCGATACAACCATTTGCAGAGCGCGGCCTCGCACGATTAGCAGGTGATGAGCTCGTCATCGAACCAGCCGGCGTCGCTTATGCGCGGGTCGTGGCATCTTTGTTCGACGCGTATCGAAAGCCTTCAGTGCGGCAATTTAGCCCGGCTGTATAATCCCCCACCGGGGTTTCAGCGGCTTAACTTGTGCCGGTATCGGCTGGTCCGCCCACCAGTACAAAATGCCGGTCGCAATAGCCGCAATCGACATAACCCTTTTCATCAATCTGAAGCCAGACGCGTGGATGTCCCAACGCAGCGGGGATATCGCCGCTGCCATCACAGGCTACTCGCGGTTCGCGCACTCGAATGGTTTCGGGGTCGTTGTTGTTCATGACTGGCGCTTAGCAAAGCTGCTGTTGCGCCGCAACGGCTCAGAAATATTGGAGCGTGATTGTCCATGTGCCAGTATATTTGCCCGGTGCCTGATTGGCAGCGACTTCAAGCGTCGCGCCTACTGGAAACACAAAAACGCCGGTGGCGGCAGCGATGCGAAAGCGCAGCGGGGCTGTGGTGAGTACCGCCGTCGGGGTACTGCCCACTACAAAGTCACGCACCCGCATGGGTGCGCCGGGGCCTGTTAGAAATATCGTGTTGGAACCAATGGAAATGTCTACACGCTGGTTGAATGTGCCTTGTCCTGCAAAAACAGCGGGTTTGTGGCCACCGCCATTTGCTAGGGTAACCCCGCCCGTTTGTGTTCGGACGCCACCCGGGGCAACAACAACAGTGCCTGCGGTGGTTCCACGGATGACGGTTCCAAAATCCAGATCATCGTCCATCACAAAGGACAAGGGACGGACTACCGTTATCTCCGCGCCGCCGGGCGTCGTCCCGGCAACAGCAGATTGCGTTGAGGCCATTGCTGCCGAGGCCATGAGCGCTGCAGTTGCAACAAGGCGCAAAAAGGGTTGGTTCGCGATCATCCCACCATCTTTAAATGCCAATCGTAAATATATTCTCTAGAAAATATACAGATGCAGGGCGCGGCGAAGTTGGATATTTGTAAGGGCTTTCTGTTCCGCGTGATTGCACAGACATCTCAGCTTCGCTATCGCACAGCGATGTCTGAACAAGCTATCTCCATCCAGAACCTCTCCAAACAATATGCCGGAGGGAAACAGGCACTCAACGATGTCAGTTTCGATGTTGTCCAAGGTTCTATTTTCGGGTTGCTTGGGCCAAACGGAGCGGGAAAATCTACGCTCATCAATATTTTGGCAGGGTTGGTCATGAAGACGTCGGGCACCGCCGCCATTTGGGGTTTCGACATCGATGCCCATCCGCGCAACGCGAAAGCATCGATCGGGATCGTGCCGCAGGAAATCATGTTCGATCCCTTCTTCACCCCAAAGGAGGCGCTTGAACTGCAGGCTGGGCTCTATGGCGTTCCCAAATCAAAACGACGGACGATGGAGCTTTTGAAAGCTGTGCGTCTGGAGGACAAGGCAGATGCCTATGCCCGGACATTGTCGGGCGGGATGAAAAGGCGGCTGCTCGTAGCCAAGGCCATGGTGCATGCCCCACCAGTGATCGTGCTCGATGAACCCACGGCCGGCGTCGATATCGAGTTGCGCCAGCAATTATGGGATTATGTCGTCGCGTTGAATCGCGAGGGCGTTACTGTCGTTCTGACGACCCATTATCTCGAGGAAGCCGAACAATTGTGCGACCGAATCGCGATTATCAACAATGGTCAGTTGATTGCCAACAAGCCGACCCGCGAACTTGTTGGCATGGCCCGTGAAAAGGCCGTCGTCCTGACGCTTGACCGCGACGTCGCAGCCGCGCCAACGCACGAAGCATTTGAAAAGGCAGAGCTGATTGGCGATCGGACGATTGAGATCACCTACAATAAGGACTGCATGAATGCAGGAGAAGTTCTGTCGGTCATCCAGGGTCTCGGGCTGGGCATAGTCGATGTCACCACCAAGGAAGCGGATCTCGAAGACGTGTTCCTCCGCCTCACGAGCACAGCTTAAGTGGACGCTGATGTTCTGATTATCGGGTCGGGCGCAGCTGGGCTGACGGCGGCGTTGCAGTTGGCGACAAGCCGAAAGGTTGTTGTCTTGGCCAAAGGCGCGATTTCCGATGGCGCAACGGCTTGGGCGCAGGGCGGAATAGCGGCCGTCCTTGAACCAGGCGACAATTTTGAAAACCATATCGAAGACACGATGGTCGCCGGCGCCGGATTGAACAATCGTGCCACGGTCGAATTCGTTGTCGAAAATGCGCCTGTAGCAATCGAGCGATTGGCAAAGCTTGGCGTGCCGTTCAATCTGGAGGGCAATGACTGGCATTTGACTCGCGAAGGCGGGCATAGCCATCGCCGTATCGTCCATGTCGATGACGCTACCGGCTGGGCGGTGCAGCAGGCGTTGGAAGCTGCAGCAAGGTCGCATCCGAATATACAATTGGTGCCCGACATGGTTGCAGTCGACCTTATTTGCGGGCGGCATCAGGAACGTTTTTCGACATCAGGCCGAATCCATGGCGTCTATGCTCTCAACCGCACGACAGGGCAGGTCGAAACCTTCACCGCCCGCGCCACGATTCTGGCCAGCGGTGGTGCCGGTCGGACCTATCTTTATTCCACCGCCCCACGCGGTGCGACAGGCGATGGCATCGCGATGGCGTGGCGCGCTGGCTGCCGCGTGTCGAACATGGAATTCATGCAATTCCACCCGACCTGTCTCTATAATCTGGAGGTCAAGAATTTTTTGATTACCGAGGCCGTGCGCGGCGAGGGCGGTATCCTGAAAAATCCGAAAAGCGGTCACCGTTACATGCCCGATTATGATGACCGGGCTGAACTTGCACCTCGCGATATCGTCGCCCGCGCCAATGATGCGGAAATCAAGCGCGATGGACTTGATTATGTGCATCTGGATATCAGCCATAAGCCAGCCGAATTTGTGAAGGGACATTTCCCCAATATCTACGAAAAACTGCTTGGGCTTGGCATCGACATTACCCGTGAGCCCATCCCTGTCGTGCCAGCGCAGCATTACACCTGCGGCGGTGTGGTGGTTGATCTTGATGGCCGCACCGATGCGCCGGGTCTCTATGCCGCAGGCGAGGTGACTCAAAGCGGTTTGCATGGTGCCAACCGATTGGCCTCCAATTCGCTGCTGGAATGCTTTGTCTTTGGCGATGCATGTGCTCGGCATATCGACGCCAATTGGGACAGCCTGCCGCCGCCGCCTCCCATTCGTCCTTGGGACGAAAGCCGAGTCACCGACAGCGACGAAGAGGTTGTGATTGCCCAGTGCTGGCGCGAAATCCGGCAGTTCATGTGGAATTTTGTCGGCATCGTGCGCACCACCAAACGGCTGGAGCGGGCGCAACATCGGATCGACCTGTTGCGCAGCGAAGTCGCGGATTATTACAGCCATTTTCGCGTTACGCCCGACCTTATTGAACTGCGTAACCTTGTCGAGGTGGCGGCGTTGATCATCCAGTCGGCGCTGTCACGGCACGAAAGCCGCGGTCTACACTTCACGCTCGATTATCCCGGGCTTGCGGACAAGGCGGTCGACACAATTTTGGTGCCCTGAAAACAAAACACTTTCCTACAGACCCTGTATTCAGGCAGAGTCGATTCTGGTGGATGAGGGGGTTTGTTATGGACGTTCGGAATCGAGTTGGGAAAGTCAACTTATGGAAATATATTCGGATTTTGGCACCGTTGGCGTTTGGCGTATTGTCGATCCCTGCTGTGGCTGCAACACCGGAGGACACGGCGCGTGAAGTGCTCGCCAAGTTCCCGATCATCGACGGACATAATGACACGCCGCACCAGATAGCGGAACTGTATGACCGCGACTTTTCGAAATTCGATCTGAACGCGTTGCCCGCCGATATATTGGCAAAAACGCATACAGATGTTCGTTCGGCACGTGCCGGTTTTTTGGGCGGTCAATTCTGGTCAGTCTATGTGGATGCAGCGTTGCCGAAAGATGAGGCGGTAACACGCACCATTAAACAGATCGACGTCGTGCGGCAGATGATCGCCCGCTATCCAGATAGCTTCGCTTATGCGTCCACTGCGGCCGAGGTCGAAACCGCAATGAAAGCCGGAAAAATCGCGTCGCTGATCGGCATGGAAGGGGGGCATTCGATTGGTGGGTCGCTTGGTATTCTGAGGCAAACCTACGCGCTTGGCGCGCGTTATATGACCATTACGCACAGCCTCACGACCGATTGGGCAGACAGCGCAACCGATGCGCCCAAACATGACGGGCTGTCACCTTTTGGCTTTGAAGTGCTGGCCGAAATGAACAGGCTCGGGATGATTGCCGATATTAGCCATGTGTCGGAGGCGACGATGCATGACGTGTTGGATAAAAGCACAGCGCCCGTTTTGTTCACGCACAGCAATGCGCGCGCCATCACGCCGCACCCGCGCAACGTGCCGGATTCGGTGCTGAAACGGCTACCCCAAAATGGTGGCGTCGTGATGGTGACCTTCGTGCCCGGCTTTACGTCCGCCGAGCGCCGGCAGTGGGAATATCAACGATCCGCGATAGCGGGCCGCGCAAAGACCGAATTTTCGGGTAATCCTGACGGTGAAAAAGCAGCGGTTGACGCATGGATAGCCGCCAATCCCCAACCCAAGGCTACACTGGCGCAAGTTGCCGACCATATCGACCATATCCGTCAAGTGGCGGGCATTGACCATATCGGTATCGGTGGGGACTTTGGCGGCGTGGATGAACTGCCAGTTGGCTTGGAAAATGTAGCCAAATACCCCGCCTTGTTCGCCGAACTCGTCCGCCGCGGCTATTCAAAAAGCGACCTTGCCAAGATATCGCAGGGAAATGTGTTACGCGTCATGCGGGGTGTGGAAACGGCGGCGGGTAAATAATCGTTCACGCAAATCCCTCGGCGAGATACCGCTCGGCAATGGCGGCGTGGAGGGCGGCGCCGCGGGCCATTACGCTATCGTCCAGAACCATGCGGTTGGAATGCAAGCCGCAGCAGGACCGCCAGTCGGCGCCGTCGTGCGATGCTCCAAGGAAGAACATCGCGCCGGGCACCTTTTCCAGGACATAGGCAAAGTCTTCGGCGCCCATTATGGGCGTGTCGAGCGTGATCCAGCTTTCGGCGCCGAACAGGTCCTCAACCACGTCCTTGCCGAATTGGACGGCGCGGTCGTCGCAGACGGTGACGGGAAAGCCCTGTTCGATGTGAACCTCCGCGCTACAGCCATGCGCCGCAGCAATGCCGGGGGCGAGGCGGTGCAATTCTTCGGCTACCCGAGCGCGTTGTTGCGGCGACAATGTACGGATCGTGCCAAGCAAATGTGCGGTCTCGGGAATAATATTGTTCGTCGTACCAGCCGATATCTTGGCAATGGTGATGACCGCCGGATTGAACACGGAAATCTTGCGCGTCACCATTGTCTGGATGGCGGACACGATCTCGCAGGCGACAGGAATTGGGTCAGTGGCGTCATGCGGCATCGAGGCATGGCCCCCGGCGCCGTTGACTGTGATCGTCAGCACGTCGGATGATGCAAGTAACGGCCCGCTGCGCCCGCTGAAAACGCCGCGCGGGGCATTTGGCATGATATGCAAGGCAAAGGCCGAATCCGGCAATGGATCGATCAGCCCGTCATCGAGCATGAAACGCGCGCCATGATGGCCCTCTTCGCCCGGCTGAAACATGAACTGGACAGTGCCTGCAAGTTGGTCGCGCTTTGCACACAACATTTTTGCAGCACCTACGAGCATAGCGACATGGGTATCATGCCCGCAGGCATGCATCGCGCCTTCGGTCAGCGAGCTATATTTCAGGCCAGTATCCTCGTGGAGCGGCAACGCATCCATATCTCCGCGCAGCAACACCGTCCGGCCATTTGCTGGGCCTTGAAGCGTTGCAACCAGACCCGTTGTGGACGGCCCTTCACGCAACTCAAGCGGAAGTCCCGCAAGCGCCGCCTTTATCTTGGCCAGAGTTTTGGGGTTTTGAAGACCAAGCTCCGGCTCGGCATGGATCGCCCGTCGCAGGTCGATCAGATCGGGAAGGATGTGCTCGGCTTCGTCGCGCCAGTTGGTGCTGATTAAGTTCATAGCTTAACTAGCACCAGCCTGACGCGGCCGACAACAGTCTTAATCGTCCAGTCGCACAGTTACATATTGTGTGGGCGCTCCGCGCCGCTTGACACCAAGCAAGATTGCGCCACGACCACCGGCCTTCGCATCCTTTACAGCAGCGGCAAGACCCGCTGCAGTGGTGATTGGCTTGTAATTGGCCGAGACGATCACGTCACCACGGCGCATACCGACCTGTGCTCCCGTGCCTGTTCCCGGCACGTCTACCACGATGCCTTTGACGTCAGGGGTCAACCCGAGCGCACGTGCGATTTCGGCATCAAGAGGAATGACGCTGAGGCCAAGCGAATCACGCACAATCTTGGAATCGGGGCTATCCGTCTGCTTGTCGAAGTCCTTGTTCTCTTCCGGATTGAAGTTGCTTTGCGCCAACTTTTCCTCAGGAGGGCGCGCGCCAACGGTTGCGGTCAGTTTCAACGGCTTACCTTCGCGCAGAATGTCGAGCGGGATTTTGGTGCCGGGCTTGATGTTTGCCACGATATAGGAAAGCGTCGCCTCGGGCGTGACTTCACGGCCATCTACCCGCAGGACGATGTCGCCCTCCTTTAGGCCAGCCTTGTCAGCGCCTTCACCTGCAACCACGCGTGCGACAAATTCACCCCGGTTCTTTTCGAGACCCAGCGCGTCAGCCAGATCCTCTCCCACTGGCGTGATGCTTATACCGAGATAGCCACGCTCGGGACGCACACCTTTTTTGAGGGACTCGACAACTGGAATGGCTTCTTCTGCGGGGATAGCGAAGCCAACACCGATATTGGCGCCAACTGGTGAAATCAGGCGGTTGTTGATACCGACGACTTCACCCTTAAGATTGAACAACGGGCCACCCGAATTGCCGGGGTTGATCGCGGTGTCTGTTTGAATGAACCTGTCATATGCGCCGCCTGCACCAATATTGCGCTGGAGCGCGGAGATGATACCTGCAGTTACGGTGTTGCCAAGGCCAAGTGGGTTACCAATTGCAATGACCCAGTCACCTACGCGGCTTTTCTTCGAATCGGCCATCTTGACGAACGGCAGGCCGGTTGCTCGAACCTTTAACAGCGCCACATCCGAGGATGGATCGCGACCGACGATCTCCGCCTCATATTCCTTGCCATCAAACAAAGTCACGGTGACTCGGTCAACCGCATCGCCCGCTGGGCCGCCTACGATGACGTGGTTGTTGGTAACGATATATCCGTCACTGGAAATGAGAAAACCAGAGCCGCCGCTAGCTTGATCTTGCGTAACTGGGCGGCGTTCGCCTGTGAGAGGGTTGAAGCTGGTCGCGACCTGAACTTTCTGTCGCGTGGCGATGTTGACGACGGCAGGCTGCAATTGCGCCGCAAGATCGGCAAAGGTCGCTGGCGCGCCGGCAGGCGCGAGGTTGGGTTGTTCCGAAACAGCAACTCCTGTCTGGGCGGTGACTGGGTTGCCATTCACCAGAGCGACTGTGCCGCCAGCCATCAGGAGCGCGGTGGTAACTGCATAAGCGTAACGCACGGATATCATTCCCTTCGTTTATTCAATGGCCAGGTGGCCCGAAATTCTGCCATTCGATGGGGCGACAAAGCTTAACGCCGATTGAATGGATGTTCTCTAACCCGCAAACGTAATTGATCTTTCGACTAACGTCCGTTTCGGAATTTTTCGAGATAGGCATTTTGTGGTGACAATATGATGTTCGTTGCGCCTTCGCCATTTTGGAAGGTCTGACGATAGCTCTGCATTGCGCGATAGAAATCGTAGAAATCCGGATCTTTGCCATAGCTGATAGCATAGATCCGCGCAGCTTCGGCTTCGGCATCTGCGCGGATGATTTGCGCTTCCTTTTGGCCTTCGGCGTCAATGGCAATAGCTTCCTGATTTCGCGCGCTGCGCATCCGGTTGTACGCCGACTGGAGAGTTGCCGCAGGCAGGTCGGCCCGCTTAATCCGGACATCGATAACTTCGGCGCCATATTTGCTTGCTTCACGGTTCAGTGCGGTCTGGATGTTTTCCATGACTTCGCCACGTTCCGCGCTGAGCAAGGCGACAAAGGTCCGTTTGCCGAGTTCGTTGCGGAGCGATGAGCCCAAAATCGTCTTCAATTGGTCACGCAACCGATCTTCGGTGCGGATCGTGCGGTACATTTGTGCCGGTTTTGTCACGCGGAATCGGGCGAATGCGTCGACCTGAAGCCTCAACTGGTCGGTCGACAGCACTTCTTGCTGCTCCATTTCAACGCTCAGCACGCGCTTATCGATCAGTTGGATCTGTTCGACAAACGGAATGCGGAAGGTCAGCCCGGCGCGTGTCTGACCGAATTGCTCACCTGGCTTGTACGGGTTAACGATACGGTCGACCTTACCGTAGCTGCTGATAATTGCCTGCTGGGTTTCGGGGACAACATTAACCGACATACTGAACAGGATCAGTGCGCCGATCGCTCCGATAGCAAGATAAATTGGGTTTCGCAGGAATGTGCTCGTCATTGCTTCGTCCCTGTCACGGTTACGGGTTCGGTTTTTTGCGCCGGCTTTTTCTGGAATTCAGGGATTGGGAGATATGGCGTTACGCCACCTGTCTCGACGACGGTCTTGTCGACCTTACCCAAAACCTGTTCCATGGTTTCATAATATAGACGCCTTTTGGTGACCTCGGGCGCTTGGCGATATTGCACGTAAATCTTGTCGAACTCGGCAGTTTCACCAAGCGCCAGTTCAGTAACACGGCTTGCATAAGCCCGCGCATCGTTCAGATAGCTCTCGCGGCGTTGCTGCGCTGCGTTTACTTCTCGGAACGCGTCATTGACCTCTGCAGGTGGGTCTGATTGCCGGATCGAAATGCTTTGGATCAGCACGCCTGCGCGATATTCATCAAGCACCTGCTGCATACGACGGCGCACTTCAAGCTCGATCGCGCCACGGCCCGGGCCAATGGCGGCGGTCAGGTCATAATTGGCGACGGCAGCGCGCATTGCGCTCTCGGCAACTTCTTTGACCGTGCCTTCGGGGCTATCAAGCTGGAACAGATAGAGCGACGGATTTTTGATCGACCAGCGCACATCATAAGCCATGTCGATAATGCTTTGGTCCTTTGTCAACACCAGATTTTCGCTACTTGCCTTAGGCGAGCCAACGGAAGTCGTCTGGATCTGCTTCGTATCGATCTTTGTGATATTTTCCAGAGGCGCGGGCAGGGTGAACTGGATGCCAGGCTGCACCGTACGGGAATATTTGCCCAGCTGCGTTACCACTCCTTCCTGTTCGGGACCGATCCGGTGAATACTTGTCCATACCAGCCAGAGCGCGACTATGCCGCCAACGATAATTGGCCACCAGCTTTTGCCATCTGGGCGTTGCGGCAATCCGCCAAATCCACCACCTTTTCGACGCAACAGTTCTTCCAGCGATGGACCGCGCGACCGCGTTCGCGTAGCAGGATCAGGTGTAGGGTCCCACGGATTGACTGGCTCCGGCTTGGATCCGCTACCACGACCTGTTGAATTACCAGTGGATCCGACGTCCGGAGAATCGGACGAATCCCATGGTCCTTTGCCATCTGCTGTCAAAATATTGGGCCCCTGCGTGTCAATTTTTTTGCTCATAAAACCTTTATAGGAACGGTTTTTCAGAAAAACAGTGTCAATCCAGCAATTCTGAATCTATTCGGCAAGACATGTCCGATTTTAAAGCATTTTACGATGCCATTTCAGCTGTTGTTGGTACGCGCGCCAGTGGTGTGAAGGTCGCCGACGGCGCTGTATCGCTGATGCTGGATGTCTCTGGCCTCGACGCCGATCAGCGCGGGGAAATTGAAGCTGACGTCCGTGCAGCTGCCGAGAAGGCAGGAGCGCTGTCCGTGCGCATCATGCTGACTGCTGAGCGCATTACGCCGCGCCTTATTGCGGTCGCCAGTGGCAAGGGCGGCGTGGGCAAATCGACGCTGTCGACGAATCTTGCCATAGCCATGGCGCGAGCGGGGCGTTCAGTTGGGTTGGTGGATGCAGATATTTATGGTCCTTCGCAGCCAAGGTTGATGGGCGCAGAGGGCATAAAGCCAGGCTCTGACGGCAAAATGATGATCCCGGTCAAAGGCGCTGGCGGCGTGCCGTTCCTCTCCATGGGGCAATTGGTCGATCCTGGACAAGCCGTTGCGTGGCGCGGGCCCATGGCAGGCAATGCACTGTCGCAACTTGTGGATGCCAAATGGGGCAACGTCCGCGATATCGTCGTCGATCTGCCGCCTGGCACAGGCGATATTCAACTGTCGATGGTTCAGAAGCACAAGCCCATTGGCGCGGTCATCATCTCGACGCCGCAGGATTTGGCGCTCATTGATGCGACCCGCGCCATCAGTTTTTTTGATACAGCCAAGGTTCCCATAATTGGCCTGGTGGAAAATATGGCGGGATATCTTTGCCCGCATTGTGGGGAAATGAGCGATCCCTTTGGCTCGGGTGGCGCTGAAGCAGCGGCGAAGGACTTGGGTATTCCTTTTCTGGGTCGAATCCCGCTCGACATCAAAATCAGGATGGCCAGTGATGCAGGCACGCCGCCTGCGTTGGGCGACGGTGCCATTAGCGACGCGTATGCTGCCATTGCACGGCAAGTTGCAGCGTGGATCGATTCTCCCAAAGATGCGCCTGCATGAACGAAAAAGTGTCGCCAAGTCCCGGTCTTAGCCGCAGGAAACTGCTCATTGGCGGCGGGGTAGGCGTTGGATTGCTGGTCGCATGGGGCGTATGGCCGCGCCGCTATGCACCCAATTTGCGCGCCGCCGATGGCGAGCATCTTTTTGGACCTTGGCTCAAAATAGGTGAAGATGGAAAGATCGTCGTTGCCATTCCACAAAGCGAGTCAGGACAAGGCGTATATACCGCGCTTGCGCAAATCATAGCGGGCGAACTGGGTGCCGATTGGCGCTCGGTTGCAGTGCAGCCTGTTTCGCCGAGCCCGATATTTGGCAACACATTACTGGCGCGGGAATGGTCACCTGCATTCATACCCGAAAATTTTGCCCTGGATGTGGACGGAGGCTTGGCCGCAAGCAGCGTAAACGAGTTGGCGCGCCGGGACATGTTTGTGGTGACGGGAGGATCAAGCTCGATCCGGCAATTTGAGCAACCGTGCCGTGAAGCCGGAGCTGCCGCGCGTGCTGTGCTGTGTCAGGCGGCGGCTGCGCGCTGGGATGTATCGTGGGAGCAGTGCCAGACCGACCGTGGTTTTGTGACATTTGCAAAGCGGCGCTTGTCGTTTGGCCAACTGGCGGTCGAGGCATCACGGCTTGAGCCGCCATCACCCATCCCGTTACATCCATCACCGCGCAACCGGCTTTCTGGGCATGATGCGCCGCGTCTGGATTTGTCAGCTAAAGTGGACGGCAGCGCAAGTTTCGCAGGCGATGTGCGCTTGCCCGACATGTTGTTTGCCTCGGTTCGGGCGGGGCCAGCTGGGAATACCCGTCTTTTGTCCGCGAATACGAAAGCCGCACGCAAGATCCGCGGTGTTATCCAAGTGGTCAAAACCGAAAACTGGGTCGCGGCCGTGGCCAGCAATTGGTGGGCGGCCAATAATGCACTCGATGCCATGTCACCTGTATTCAGCACCAAAGGTCAAATGGCCGATAGCAGCCGCATCAGCCAGTCTTTGTCCGACGCCGTTGCCAAAGGAAAGGGGTTGCGCGCGACCAAGATAGGCGATGTCGACGCTGCGATGGCACCGGAGACGGCAACGCGTATATTTAAGGCTGAGTATGCCGTGGGTGCCGCTGTGCATGCGCCGATTGAAACACGCGCGGCCACGGCTGAGTTTCGCGATGGGCGTCTACAACTTTGGCTGGCATCCCAAGCGCCGCAGACAGCTAAGATGGCAGCAGCGCAAGCAATTGGTATCGGTGTTGACGACGTTGTTCTTTATCCTGTGATGGCAGGTGGCAGTTTTGACCGCAATTTCGATAACCTGATTGCAGCGCAGGTTGCCGTGATCGCCAAAGAGGTTGGGCGACCTGTGCAATTGACATGGTCTCGGGCAGAGGATTTCATTCGGGATCACGTCCGCAGTCCCGCATTGGGCAGAGTTTCAGCAGCAATGAATGAAGGCGGCGCCATCACCGGACTGGCACTTCGGGTCGCCGCGCCGTCAACCATGCGCGAGCTTGCCAATCGGATAGACGGTGACACTGCGGAGGATGCACGCAAAGCAGCATCCGGCGCGTTCGACGTTTTGGCGCTCGACGGAACTGCAATTCCTTACGCTATTCCGAACATCACAATTGACCATTTTCCCGTCGCAATGCCCATGCCCACGGGCCCCTGGCGAGGCCTCGCAAACAGCTATAATTGTTTCTTCGTTGAAGGATTTATCGATGAGCTTGCGCAACATGCGGGCGTCGAGCCATTGTCGTTCCGTATGCAAATGCTGGTCGGCCAGACGCGCCTTGCGCGTTGCCTGACGGGCGTTGCCACAATGGCGGGTTGGGACGGCGGCGTGTCAGGCAGCGGACGCGGGATCGCCTGCCACAGCATGCGCGGCAGCCATATAGCCATCATTGTAACTGCACGAACCAGTGAAACCGGCGTGCGCGTTGACCGGATTCATGCGATGGCCGATTGCGGTAGGCTGATTAATCCTGATCTCGCAAGGCAGCAGATCGAGGGCGGGATTGTGTTTGGTCTCGCGCAAGCGCTTGGCTCGGCCACTGATTTTGAAAGTGGTCTGCCTACGGCTCGCCGGCTGCGCGATATCGACTTGCCGAAACTGGCGGACGTGCCCGAGATTACCGTGGAATTTGCACGCAACGATGAACCACCGGGTGGTGTGTCCGAACTTGGCGTTCCTGCGGTTGCGCCAGCCATTGCCAATGCACTTTTTTCCGCCGCCGGTATCCGGCTGCGCGAATTGCCCTTATTGTCCCGGGGACTATGATGACTTTACCTATTGATCACCCCCCTGTGGCGACGCCTAAGATTGGCGTTCTGCTCGTGAATTTGGGGACACCCGACGAACCGACGACGCCTGCCGTTAAGCGCTATTTGAAGCAATTTCTGTCTGACCGACGTGTAGTGGAAATTCCGCCAATCATCTGGCAACCGATATTGCGCGCCATCATTTTGAATACGCGGCCTCAGAAATCAGCTGAGGCTTATGCAAAAGTGTGGACCGAGAAAGGTTCGCCGCTCGCCTTTTTTACGGCCGGACAGGCAGAGGCACTGCAATACCGCATGGGTGCGAGCGCTGATGTCCGTTATGCCATGCGGTACGGCAACCCCTCCGTTGCTGACCAGCTTGCAGCCATGAAGGCGGCCGGTTGCAACCGCATTTTAATTGCGCCAATGTATCCACAATATTCGGGCGCAACGACCGGAACAGTGTTAGACGAGGCTTATTCTGCTTTGACGGCTATGCGCTGGCACCCCGCTATACGGACATTGCCTGCATATCATGACGATGTGGCGTATATCGGGGCGCTCAAGACGTCGCTTGAAACGTCGCTGTCGGCCCTTGATTTTGAACCCGAAGCCATTGTGATCAGCTTTCACGGAATGCCTGAGCGTACCTTGCATCTGGGCGATCCTTACCATTGTCATTGCCAGAAAACCGCGCGGTTGCTGGCCGAGGCCATGGGGCGTGAATTGGTTGTCAGTTTTCAGTCGCGCTTTGGCCGGGCCAAATGGCTTGAACCGGCGACTGACGACACGATTATGCGGCTCGCCTGCGAAGGCACGAAGAAAATTGCCATTTTTGCGCCTGGATTTTCGGTTGATTGCCTTGAGACGCTCGAAGAACTTGCCATGCAGGGGCATGAACAATTTGAAGAAGAAGGCGGCACGCATTACGCCTATCTGCCCTGCCTCAACGATAGCGAGGTGGGTATGAATATGGTTGAAGCCATCGTGCGCCGTGAGCTTGCAGGCTGGATTTAAGTTCACAATCCACTGCATTTCCATATTTTTCCAACTAACGTTAACGGCAACTTGCACTTGCCTGCTGGCGCAGTAATCATCTTGAAAAATATTATTCAGGAGAGCGATGCATGATACGGGTTGCAGTTGTGACTGGCGGGACCAGAGGGATTGGCGAGGCGATTAGCCTGAAACTGCAAGAAAAAGGCAGGCTCGTTATCGCAAATTACGGCGGCAATGACGCCGCAGCAAAGGCATTTTCGGACCGTACCGGAATTGCGGTACGAAAATGGGATGTTGGCGACCATAAAAGCTGTCTTGACGCCTGTGCGGAAATTACGGCCGAATATGGCCAGATCGATATCATGGTAAACAACGCCGGGATTACGCGTGATGCGACCATGGTCAAAATGACTTTCGAACAATGGGATGAAGTCATCCGTGTGGATCTGACAGGCTGCTTTAACATGGCAAAGGCGGTGTTTGCAGGCATGCGCGAACGCAAATGGGGACGCATTGTCAACATCGGCTCCGTCAATGGTCAGGGTGGGCAAATCGGTCAGGTCAATTACGCAGCGGCGAAGTCCGGTATCCATGGCTTCACGAAATCGCTTGCAGCCGAGGGGGCGCGTTATGGGGTGACTGCAAACGCCATAGCTCCGGGATATATCGGGACCGAAATGTTGGCCACAATCCCCGAGAATGTGATGGAGAAAATAGTCGCGCAGATCCCGGTTGGCCGGCTCGGTCAGCCCGACGAGATCGCGCGTGGCGTTGAGTTTCTGACTAGCGACAATGCAGGCTTTATCACCGGGTCGACACTGTCGATCAACGGTGGCCAGCATATGTATTGATGGCCCGTCGGGATTGAGCGATATTTATCACCCGCCAGTCAAGCGCAGCATGACCGTGGCTGGACACCAAACATCTATAAGCCTTGAACCAGTATTTTGGGAAAAACTGCGGGCGGCCGCCTACGATGAGGGACTGCCTATAAATGCCATTGTCGCGCAGATCGATGTCGCTCGCTTGGAGTCGGCCACGCCATGCGGCCTCGCCAGCGCTATCCGGCTGTGGCTTATGGTACGCAGATAAAAAAGTACCGCCACATGGACAATGTGGCGGTACAAAAAATCAGCTCGGAACCAACGAAACTTCCAAGATACTTTAACTAACTTTAGATCAGCGGTAAACGTCGCGGGCTTCTAGAAGGCTGGTAAAGGGTACCAGAATATCAAATGTGCCTCAATATGGAGGGGGGTATGAACCACATTTGGCCTTCAGCCTGCGCTGCTCGCCTGAGAAGCGTAATGCGCTTTAATGCGATGAGGGCAAATACGGCAAATGCCCTGTATGCCCTACCAAGCAGGTCTTGGTCAAAGCCCGGCTTCTACGGCTATTCTGACCGCGTCGGCGGCATTGGAGGTAGAGAGCTTTTTAAACATGAGCATGCGGTGCATCTGAACCGTCTTTTCGCTTAGCGACAAACGATAGGCGATCTGCTTCGTTCGGAAGCCACGCGCCATTTGCTGAAGTATTTCGCGCTGGCGCGGTGATAAGCGATCCACAATTTGCGCTGCTTGCTGTTGCCGCACAAGTCCAATGCTTTCCTCTTCAGGCAGCACTTCAATTTGTGAACCGACAAACAATTCAAGATTGCCGGCATCGTCGAATAATGGCGCAATCATAACGGCGTTACGGAAAGGTGATCCATCTTTGCGGTAATTTACCAGTTCGGCCAAAGCGGGATGCTGTGCATATACTGCAGAACGTAACTTTTCCGTCTGGCCATTTTCCGTGTCGGGGCCGCGTAAAAACCGGCAATTGCGCCCAATGACTTCTTCTTCCGAATATCCAGTCAAAGTGCAAAATGCAGCATTGACGGCAATAAGTGGATTATCGGATTTCGTAGGATCACTCACAACGGTTGCAATCGGGCTATACCGGATCGAATCCAGAACTGGATGACGGTTGGCTGAGATTGGCGTCGAGATGAGGTCTAGTGTCACGGGCGCGCAGAATGCCTCAAAAACGCCAACGTTGCAACAGTTCCTTCTTTCGATGTCGGCTTAGGCTTTATTCGCTGCCTACACGCTCCACATCAGCCCCGACCAGCTGAAGCTTTTCTTCAAGCCGCTCATATCCGCGATCCAGATGATAGAGACGGCTCACATGAGTCTCGCCCTCGGCAACCAAGCCAGCGATTACCAGGCTCATGGAGGCCCGAAGGTCAGTGGCCATGACCGGCGCGCCGGTCAGTTTCTTCACGCCATGAACGATGGCTGTCCGACCCTTCGTCTCAATATGCGCGCCCATGCGATTCAATTCGGGAACATGCATGTAGCGATTTTCAAATATGGTTTCTGTCAGCACGCTTGCACCGTCCGCCATGCAAAGCATCGCCATGAATTGTGCCTGCATATCCGTAGCAAAACCCGGATAAGGCGCAGTCGAAATCGTCAGTGGCTTTAGTTTGCCGTCAGAAGACACCCGTATACCGGCGGCAGTGTCTTCGATGGAAACGCCTGCTTGCCGCAAGGCATCAAGCGTTGCATCCATCTCGCTAGCCTTCGCACCAACCAACTCGACGTCACCACCAGTCATTGCAGCAGCGCAGGCATAGCTGCCTGCCTCGATGCGATCGCTCATAACGCGGTAGGTCGCGCCGTGCAGACGGTCTTTTCCGTGAATGATGAGATCAGATGTGCCTATGCCTTGTATCTGCGCGCCCATCGCAACGAGCATGTTGCACAAATCGACGATTTCGGGTTCGCGCGCCGCATTGTGGAGGACGCAGGTGCCCTTGGCTAGGCTCGCAGCCATTAATGCGTTCTCCGTTGCGCCGACCGACACGACAGGGAAAGTATACGTGCCGCCCGGTATGCCCTTTTTGGCAATCGCCTTGACGTAGCCTGCGGCGACTTCGATTTCGACGCCGAAGGCTTCCAATGCCTTTAAATGCAAATCGATTGGGCGGTTACCAATGGCACAACCGCCTGGCAAAGATACGGTCGCTTCGCCTGCCCGTGCCAGCATCGGACCAAGCACCAGAATCGATGCCCGCATTTTGCGCACCAGATCATAGGGCGCAACATTGCTGGTGATCCGTGTGGCTTCCAGTGTCATGACTCGGCCGAAATCTTCGGGTCGTGAACCCGCAACAGTTGTTGAAATACCGAACTGGTTCATCAAATGTTGGAAGCCGTCTATGTCCGCAAGCCGTGGCAAATTTCGCAACGTCAGCGGTTCGTCGGTGAGCAATGCGCACGGGATCAGTGTCAACGCGCTGTTCTTCGCTCCGGAAATGGGAATTTTGCCTTTAAGTGCGTTGCCGCCACGTACGATTATTTTGTCCATCGCTGCGTATTTAACGTGAAACGGTTACGGCGCAACTTAGGATTTGGTCAGCGCTGCCTCAACTTGCCCAAGCCGTTCTTTGCCCCAGAACATGTCATCATGCACAAAAAATGTGGGTACTCCAAATGCGCCGCGTTTTGCGGCCGCTTCGGTGTTGGTGACAAGCTCGGCCTTCACTGCAGATTCATCCGCCAACGCGCGGAGTGTTTCGCTGTCTAGGCCGGCATTGTCGAGGACTGCACCCAAGACGCTCGGATCGCGCATATCTGCGCGATCTTCCCACATTGCGGCCATGACGGCGTCAACATAAGGAATGAAACAGCCCAGATGTTGCGCAGCAATCGCACCGCGCATCAGGTGGAGCGAATTGATGGGAAAATGCGGGGACATTTTAAAAGGTAAGGCATGCGCTTTAACAAAACGGTCAAATTCGAGCATTTCATAGTCGCGTTTTGCGGGCGTATCGGCATAGCGCATCAATGGCGCCTGATTGTTGGTTAGCTTGAACAGACCACCCAAAAGGATTGGCACATAAATAACTTCAGTTCCTGTACGCGCGCAAATGCCCGGCAGCACCTTATGCGCGAGATAACTGTTCGGACCCCCAAAATCGAAAAGAAACTCGAAACTGTCCGGCATCAGAAACTTTCCGTCCAGGGGCGCAGGTCCATCTCATGCGTCCAGGCGCTCCGGTGCTGCCCGTGCAAAGCCACATATTGCAGCGCTATGGCATCGGGTGACAAAATGCCGTCCGATGACTTGGAGTCCTCGAAATCAGGACGGATGCTTCTGATGAATGCCGTATCTATTCCGCCGTCGATTATCACATGAGCGACATGGATGTTCTGCGGCCCAAGTTCGCGTGCCATCGACTGTGCCAGCATCCGCAAGGCCCCTTTAGCGCCCGAAAAGGCCGAAAAGCCCTTCCCGCCTCGGATACTTGCCGTTGCGCCTGTGAAGATGATCGTGCCTGATTGGCGCTCGACCATGCGGCGTGCCGCTTCGCGCCCCATGAGAAAGCCGGCAAAGGCCGCCATTTCCCAAACCTTGCGGTAAACCTGCGCTGTCATGTCGAGTATCGAGAAATTCACGTTCGCGCCAATGTTGAAAACCGCCACTTCGATTGGGCCGATGTCGCGTTCAATTGCATCGACCATCGCGACAACCTCTTCCTCTACACGTGCATCTGCCGGAAAAGCGCGTGCATCATAGCCTTCTGCGCGAATGGACTGCGCCAATGCTTCGAGCTGATCGGCATTGCGGTCGCGGCGGTTGACGCAGGCCACATAGCCTTCGCGCGCAAAGGCCTTGGCGATTGCACCACCGGTGGCGTCACCAGCCCCGATGATCAGGGCCGCTTTCGTCACGCCTTTTCAAGCGTGCATTGAAGCGGATGCTGGTTCTTCTGCGCGAAGTCCATTACCTGGGTTACCTTGGTTTCAGCTACCTCATACGTGAAGATCCCGCAGACGCCGACCCCCTTTTGATGGACATGAAGCATGACACGTGTTGCCTGATCGGTGTCCATCTGGAAAAACGCCTTGAGCACGTGCACCACGAATTCCATTGGCGTATAATCGTCGTTGAGCAGAAGCACCTTATACAGGCTTGGCTTCTGCGTTTTTGGCCGTGTCCGTGTGGCAAGGCCTACGCCCGGGGTGCCGCCACCTTTGTCATCATCATCTTGCGCCATATAAGTCTGCATCGATCTAAAATAGGGTAGTGCAGGGCGACTCTGCAAGCCCCGTTCGCCATGTATTATTGTTCAGCAAAAAGAAACCGCCCTTTCCGCAGGGGAAAGGACGGTTTCTTTGTTTGCTTGCACCGGCGTTTCTCGGTTGCCCGCCACCAAAAGGAGGAGAGGAGAGAAGGCAGCAGGTGCGTGAGGCACCGGCGCAATATCGTACGAGAGCTTATGCAGCTTTCTTGAAAATCTCTGTCGTAGCCGCGATGCGGTTCGAAATCGGCTGGAACATTTCGCTGACCAGCTTAACCATCGCTTCGGTGTTCTTCGAACCCTGCGCTACAGCAGTGTCGAAACCCTTGCGAGCCAGTTCACCCTGCAGCTTAACGAAATCCGTTGGCGATTTCACGGCGGTCAGTTCCTTGACAGCAATCTGAACTTCTTCGAAATTCTTCTTGGCGAATTCCATGTTGGTCTTGCCCATTTCCTGGGCGCCCTTGGCCACGATTTTACCAGCTTCGACGATGGCTTCAACATTCGCCTTGTTGAATTCAACCGCTTCAGCGGCAAACTTCTTACCTTTTTCCGTCACGTCAGCTGCTTTTTCGCGAACGTCAGCGAAAAATTCAGTTGCTTTTTCAGTGGTCTTTTCTGCAGTGGCTTTAACAGTGTCAGTCATATTCGTCACTCCTTGAGCAATCGGTGTTGGTTCAACAGGAGCGGCTTTTACGACCGGCAAAGCAGCAGGTGTTTCCACCTTCTTTTTTGCAACAGTGCTCGACACAGTGTTTGCAGGCACGGCCTCCGTAACCGCAGTCTTTACGGTTTTCGCTGGAACATTTGCGTCTGCTTTACTGGTCATTTTAGAGCACCATTTCTGTTGTGTTGCACTGCACAATAATTGCAATTGCAAACGGTGTCAACATGAAATGTTGCAGTGCACAAAAAGTTGTTTAAGTTGCCTTAATCAGCCAGTGTGAGCCGTTCAAAACGCTCATAGTGATAATCGGCAGAACCAAATTGGCTCTCAATCATCGTTGCCCGTTTGAAGAAATGGCCGATAGCGAGTTCCTGCGTGATACCAATGCCACCATGGGTCTGGATGGCGTTTTGTCCGACGAACTTGGCCGAGCGGGAGACCTTGGCCTTGCACGCTGAAACGGCTGCCTTCCGTTCAGACGCCGGCAAATCCAGCTTCAGCGTCGCCATGGTGGTCATGGATTTCGATTGTTCTACCTCCATGAACATATCGACCATACGGTGTTGGAGGACTTGAAAGCGGGAAATCGGCTGCCCGAACTGATTGCGCTGCCGTGCATATTCCAATGTGCCCTGATGTAATTTGAAAGTAACGCCGCATGATTCCGCGCAGACGGCAACTGTCGCCTCGTCCACAATGCGTTCAATCAGTGGAAGGCCAGCGCCTTCGTCACCCAGTAATGCGTCACCGGGAATTGCGGCATTCTCGAAATATATTTCCGAAGCCTGAAAACCGTCGACCGTGGGATAATCGCGGCGGACAATGCCTTTTGCACTGGCGTCGATCAGGAACAAGGATATGCCGTCTGCATCGCTGCCAGCGCCACCTGTGCGCGCGGTGACAAGCAAATGCGTGGCCCACGGGGCGGCGTACACCACGCCCTTATGGCCGTTCAGAATATACCCAGCCCCATCCTTTTTCGCCGTCGTACGAATGTTGGCGAGATTATAGCGGCCCTGTGGCTCTGCATATGCAAATGCGATGATGACATTTCCGCCGATGATTTCCGGGATCACCGTGTCAGCCACCGCGCCGCCGACAGCCTTCAACGCGCCGCCCCCCAAAACGACAGTCTGGAGATAGGGTTCGATAGCGATCACCTTGCCGAGTTCTTCCATGATCAAGGCGTTTTCCAGATGACCTCCACCAAGGCCGCCATGCTCTTCGCTAAACGCTGCGCCAAGCATGCCCAGATCCTGCGCGAGCGCCTTCCAGATTCCCGGATCGCGCCCCATTCTGCTCGCAATCATCTTGCCACGGCTGTCAAAATCATAGGTGTCAGCCAAAAAGCGGCTGAGCGTTTCGCGGATCATATCCTGCGTTTCGGTGTAGCTGAAATCCATTATAGTTATCCTGTCCAATGAACCGTCATGCTGAACTTGTTTCAGCATCTTGTTTTCGACATTGCGAATTAAGACCCTGAAACACGTTCAGGGTAACGGCTAAATTTTAACCTAAATACCGAGCACCATTTTCGCTATGATATTGCGCTGGATCTCGTTGGATCCGCCGTAAATCGTCGTTTTGCGCGTGTTGAAATATGTCGGCGCTGCGCGATGTGCGTAGTCGGGGCCAATAGGATGTTCATTGTCCCCTTCGCCAAAGCCGCGGAAATACGGCGCACCATAATGACCGACAGCTTCCAGCGCCAATTCCGTAATGCGCTGCTGGATTTCAGAGCCTTTGATTTTCAGCAAGCTGGATTCAGGTCCTGGGCCTTTACCTGACGCTTCGCCGGCAAGGCTGCGCAGCTCTGTGAACTCTAGTGCAGTAAGGTCGATTTCAAGCTCCGAAATCTTGCGCTTGAAGAACGGATTGGCAATTAATGGCCGATCGCCATCTTGTTCGGTGCGGGCAATCGCTTTGATCTTCTCAACGCCACGCTTAGAGCGGGCGACGGCAGCAATGCCCGTGCGTTCATGTGCGAGCAGGAACTTGGCACAGGTCCAACCCTTATTTTCTTCATAGACGCGGTTTTCAACGGGCACGCGGACGTCTTCCAGCCATACTTCGTTGACTTCATGCTCGCCACCCAAGGTGATGATCGGACGCACGGTGACCCCGGGCGACTTCATGTCGATCAACAAAAAGCTGATGCCCTCTTGCGCCTTGGCATCGGGGTCCGTGCGGACGAGGAAAAAGCCCCAGTCTGCATGCTGCGCCATCGTCGTCCAGGTTTTCTGTCCATTGACGACATAATGATCGCCATCACGCACAGCTTTGGTGCGCAAGGAAGCAAGGTCAGACCCGGCGCCAGGCTCCGAATATCCCTGACACCACCAGTCATCCCCTGATAAAATACCGGGTAGGAAACGTGCTTTTTGTTCGGGTGTGCCAAAGGTATAAATGACGGGACCAACCATTGAGAGGCCAAATGGCATTGTGCCAACGCAGTCTGCAGCAGCCAGTTCTTCGGACCAGATGAAACGTTCGGTGGCGGTCCAGCCGGTGCCGCCATATTCAACTGGCCATGCCGGTGCAATCCAGCCCTTTTTCGCGAGAATGCGATGCCATGAGAGGAAATCTTCTTTCGAAAGATCATGTCCTTCGTCCTGCACGGAACGGAGGTTCTCTGGATAATTTTCGGCAATGAATGTGCGCACTTCCTGCTGGAAGGCGATTTCTGCGGGGCTGAATTCCAGTTGCATCACGATTCTCCTCAACGATATTTCGGGCTGAATACCCGACGTTTACGTAAACGTCAACTTGATGTGCGCAGTTATTCGCTGCTTTTTTGGATTTATACAGCTTTCCTCTTGGCAATGAAACACAGCCGAGGATATACCCTGCTCCTACAGGGGGTCGCACCAAAAAATCTGTTTTTCGGCAAGCTATTGGCTTGTCCATATGGGAGGAATGATGATGCGACTGACTATTTCCACTTTATTGGCCGGAGCGATGCTTGTTGCGGCAAATCCGGCTATAGCCAAAGAGGATAAATCCTCGGCGAAAAAGGCTCAAGACAAAAGCATGACGGAGATACCGGTATGCACCAAAAGACTTGGCACTGTTGCGATAACCGAGCCCGAGACCAAATGGTGGAGTGAGTTGGGACTTTCCAATCCCGAAGCCATCATCAAGTTTTTTGTTCAGAAATCGGGCTGCTTTGGCCTGGTTGATCGAGGTGGCGGCTTAGCGGCACGTGCTGTCGAGCGCGCGTTGGGCGACTCAGGCGAGCTTCAGGCGGGCTCGAACATTGGCCGCAAGCAAGTTAAGGCAGCGGACTACGTCATCGTACCCGACATCATTAGCCGCAACAGCAACTCGGGCGGCAGCAACATTGCGGGCGCGCTTGGAGGGATGCTCGGCGGCCGGCTGTTGGGCGGCCTGATCGGCGGCCTCAAGGTTTCGAAGAAAGAAGCCAATGTGTCGCTGTCCGTCGTTAACGTGCGGACCACCGAGATAGAGGCATTGTCCGAAGGCTATTATCGCAAGTCCGATGTTAGCTGGGGAGCAGGCGGCGGTGCCTGGTGGGGCGGCGGTCTTGCCGGTGCTGGTGGTGGCAGTTATCAAAACAGCGACATCGGCCAGGTCATTGTTCTTGCCTATCTCGATGCTTATAAAAAGATGGTTGGCGAACTTGGCGGACTTCCGGAGAACGCCAGCGCAGCTGCGCCAGAAGCGCAGTAATTGGAAATAGAACAGGGCGCGGTTTAGTCGCGCCCTTTCTATCGCGTTTTAACGTAGCTACCCGGTGCCGACTCCAGTACCTTAAGTTTCCCCTCTCCCGGGATACGTGCGCCTTCTGCGGGAACCATTTCTGCGTCGCGTTCGTGAAGCCAGTCAAGCCAATCGGGCCACCAGCTGCCCTTGGTCTCGGTCGCGCCTTCAATGAAGGTTTCCAGCGAGGGCGGAGATCCGTCATTGGTCCAATATTGATATTTCGTTTGCGCAGGCGGGTTTACGACGCCGGCGATATGACCGCTTCCCGCCAGAACAAATTTGGTTGGCCCGGAAAAATGATCCTGCAATTTCCAGACGCTTTCGGCAGGCGCGATATGGTCTTCGCGCCCGGCCTGAATATAGGCAGGCGTTTGGACGCGCCGCAGGTCAATCGGAGTGCCTAAAGCGGACAGATCGTCTGGCTTCACCAGGCGGTTGTCGCGGTAGAGATCAATCACATAAGCACGGTGCCATTTTGCTGGAAGGTTGGTGACATCTCCGTTCCAATGGAGCAGGTCAAATGCCGGATAATCCTCCCCGAGCAGATAGTTTTTGACCACGGTAGACCAGATCAGGTCCTTTCCGCGCAACATGTTGAATGTCAGCGCAAGGAAGCGACCGTCCAGATACCCCTGCGGCGCGCTCAACGCCTCCATCATCGCTATCTGGTGGTCGTCAATGAAATGCAGCAATTCGCCGCCGGAACTGAAATCCACCTGCGCTGTAAAAAATGTCGCGCTGCGCACTTTGTCGGCAGCGTCCGTGGCGGCGAGAATAGCCAGAGTAGCGGCTAAAGTGGTTCCTGCAACACAATAGCCAATGGCATGCACGTCCGGCACATCAAGGCCAGTGCGTACCGTGTCGATCGCATCTATTTGCGCAGCAATATAGTCATCCCAAATGATATCTTTCATCGAACTGTCTGCCGATTTCCAAGAAACAACGAACACGGTGATGCCTTGGTCCACACAATATTTGATGAAGCTTTTCTCCGCAGTCAGGTCGAGGATGTAAAACCTGTTGATCCACGGCGGAAAGATGATCAGCGGCGTTTTCAGCACTTTTTCCGTGCTCGGGTCATATTGAATGAGCTGATATAATGGAGTCTGGTGGACCACCTTGCCCGGCGTTGCGGCGATGTTTTCGCCAAGCGTGAACGCACCCGAGTCGGTATGCGTCAATTGCCCCCGCTGCATGTCGTGCATCAGATGCTGCATACCAGCCATCAGGCTGGCACCCTTTGACTCCATGGCCCGTTCAATCGCGACCGGGTTTGTGAACGGCGAATTTGCGGGGCTCATTGCCTCGATGATGCTGCGCAAGGCAAAACCGATTTTGTCTTTGTCATTTTCCGGCACACCATCGAGCTGCTGGGCAGCGGTCAGCAAATAATCCGACATCACTTGGTAGCTTTGGCGCACAAGGTCGAATACCGGATGCTCCCATTGTGGGGCCGCAAAACGTCGGTCCGTTGGGTCGATCTTGTCCCGTCCGGCTTTGGCGATTGGCTCAAGCACTGAACCCCAAGCATCTAACGCGGCGCGATATGCCGCCATCGGGTCAGAGGCTGCTGCTGAAGGTTCAAACATTTTCATGTACTGGCTAGGGTCCATGAAGGACGGAAATTTGGTTGAGTCGGCCATCTGCAATGGCATATCAAAGCTAATGAAATTGTCGAAGATTGTTTTGTTGTGCAGCGCAGCATGGACATTTACAAAAAAAGGGCGCAAAGGCGCGGGATAATGACATTTGAAAATATACCTCCGCTTCTCGATGAAGCGCTCACCGCGCGCGGCTATACCACGCTGACGCCAGTCCAGACCGCTGTAATTGCAGAAGAAGCTGTAGGGCGCGACTTGGTCGTTTCTGCCCAAACAGGGTCGGGCAAGACTGTTGCTTTTGGCCTTGCAATGGCACCACAGATTCTCGATGGCGGGCTGGTCAGCCTGGCGCGCGAGCCCGCGGCACTGATCATTGCCCCGACCCGCGAACTGGCATTGCAGGTGAGCCGGGAATTGATGTGGCTTTACGGCAAGGCTGGCGTGCGCATAGCAACCTGCGTCGGCGGCATGGATGCGTCGAAGGAACGGCGCACACTGAACCAAGGCGCGCAGATTGTTGTCGGAACGCCAGGACGGCTTCGCGACCATCTGGAGCGCGGCGCGCTCGACCTGTCGGCTTTGAAGGTCGCCATCCTCGATGAAGCCGACGAAATGCTCGACATGGGCTTTCGGGAGGAACTCGAAGAAATATTAAACGCAACCCCCGAAGGGCGACGGACATTGTTGTTCTCGGCGACGATGCCCAAGCCGATTGTATCGCTGGCGAAGCGCTATCAGCGCGATGCGTTGCGCATTTCCACCGTCGGCGAAGACCGCGGTCATGGCGATATCAGCTATCAGGTTGTTACCGTTGCGCCACCGGACATCGAAAATGCCGTCGTCAATCTTTTGCGGCTGCACGAAGCGGAAACAGCCATATTGTTTTGCGCAACGCGGGAAAATGTCCGCCGTCTGCATGCCAGCCTTACCGAGCGCGGCTTTAACGTCGTTGCTCTGTCCGGCGAGCACTCGCAATCGGAACGCAATCAAGCGCTTCAGGCGTTGCGTGATCGCCGCGCACGTGTGTGTGTCGCGACTGACGTTGCAGCACGCGGTATCGATTTGCCTAACCTTTCACTGGTCGTGCATGTCGAACTCCCGCGTGATGCCGAAGGGCTTCAGCACAGGTCAGGACGTACGGGCCGTGCTGGTCGCAAGGGCACAGCAGTTTTGATCGTGCCCTATCAGCGCCGCAAACGCGTTGAATCGATGCTGCGCGGTGCTAAGATCGAAGCCGACTGGATCAAGGTTCCAACCGCAGCTGATATCCGCGCGAAGGACCATGAACGTCTGCTCGAGACCTTATTGGCGCCTGTCGAGGTAGAAGAAGAAGATCGCGCTTTGGGCGCAAAACTGCTCGAAACAATGTCTGCCGAGGACATTGCCGCATCGCTGGTGCGTGTCCATCGCGCCAAGATGCCCCAAGCCGAAGAGATGCTGGATGACGGCAGCCGCGAACGGCCACGTGAGGACCATCGTGCCGGATTTGACGATTCGGTCTGGTTCAAGTTGAATGTCGGTCGCCGGAATAATGCCGATCCCAAGTGGATATTGCCGTTGCTGTGCCGCCGTGGCGGGGTAACGAAGAACGACATTGGCGCCATTCGCATCGCTGCCAACGAAACCCATGTCGGTATCGCTGCCGCTGCCGTGGCAAAATTTACCAAAGCCATTGCGCAACCCGGTCATGATGAAGACAATGATGTTGAAATTGTCCAAGCCAATGGTCCACCGCGCGAAGCAGCACGCGAAAACAAGCGCATGGGTCGCGACGGCGAACGGCCACAGCGGTCACAGTTGGGCGTGAACTCGCGCGGTGATGGTCCACCACGTGGCGGCCCACGCGGGGATGGTCCGCGCGGCGGGACCTTCAGTCGTGACGGGGCTCGTCCTTTTCGCAAGGACGGTCCGCCGCCATCAAAGCATGGCGTCAAGCACAAGGCGAAGGGTAACCGGCCCCGCTGATTGATGCGGAATATTGTTTTTCTGGAAATGGGCGACAACTTCGCCCATGAAGGCGGCTCTTGAAATAATGAACCGGAAACGGGAGCCCATGTCCGAAGAATTTTACCGCATCAAACGCTTGCCGCCTTATGTCATCGCTGAAGTCAACGCGATGCGTGCGGCAGCCCGTGGTGCTGGCGAGGACATTATCGACCTTGGCATGGGCAACCCCGATCTGCCGCCGCCGCCGCATGTGATCGAAAAGCTCTGTGAAGTGGCGCAGAAACCGGACGCCCACGGCTATTCGGCTTCAAAGGGGATCCCCGGACTGCGCAGGGCGCAAGCCAATTACTATGCCCGTCGTTTCGGGGTCGATGTCGATCCTGAAAATGAAGTCGTGGTGACCATGGGCTCCAAAGAAGGCTTGGCAAGTTTGGCTACAGCCATCACGGCGCCCGGCGACGTCGTTCTTGCGCCCAATCCCAGTTACCCCATTCACACTTTTGGGTTTATTATTGCAGGGGCAACTATCCGGTCAGTGCCAACCACACCCGACGAAAACTACTTCCGGTCGCTTGAGCGGGCGATGGCATTCACCGTCCCGCGTCCATCTATCCTGGTCGTAAACTATCCATCGAACCCAACCGCTGAGACTGTTGATCTGGCGTTTTACGAACGGCTCGTTGCCTGGGCAAAAGACAACAAGGTCTGGATATTGTCCGACCTAGCTTATTCTGAATTATATTTCGACGGCAAACCAACCCCGTCGATCTTGCAGGTAAAAGGCGGCAAGGATGTCGCGGTTGAATTTACGTCTCTGTCGAAAACTTACTCCATGGCTGGATGGCGTGTTGGTTTTGCTGTAGGCAACCGCGAGCTGATAGCGGCGATGACCCGCGTCAAAAGCTATCTTGATTACGGTGCGTTCACGCCAATTCAGGCGGCAGCTTGTGCTGCCCTAAATGGTCCGCAGGACATCGTCGAACAGAACCGTCAGTTGTACCACAAACGCCGTGATATCCTAGTGGAAGCCTTTGGGCGGGCAGGCTGGGATATTCCGCCTCCTCGTGCTTCGATGTTTGCGTGGGCCCCGCTGCCACCTGCACTGGCACATCTGGGAAGCCTTGAATTTTCGAAGCAATTGCTGACCGAGGCAAAGGTCGCGGTTGCGCCGGGCGTGGGATATGGCGAGGATGGCGAAGGGTATGTTCGCATCGCCATGGTCGAAAATGAACACCGGCTGCGTCAGGCCGCGCGCAACGTGAAGCGTTATTTGCAGTCAATGGGCGTCAACACACCCGGCCAGTCAAAGGCAATTTGACATGGCCCGTCACGATTTTGCATTTCATCACCGTATGCGTGTCCGCTGGTCTGAAACCGACGCGCAAGGCGTTGTTTTCAATGCGCGCTATCTCGATTATGCCGACGTTGCCATTACCGAATATTGGCGTGCCGTAAAATTTCGAGATCATGCCAATGGTGCACCTTTGGAATTTCACGTCAAAAAAGCAACTGTGACATGGTTTGCACCGATCAAGCCGGATGAGCTTATTGAAGTCATGGCGCGCACCATTACCACTGGCGTGACGAGCATGACTCAGCTGGTCGAAATCCATGGCGTGACGAGAGACGGCTCAGATGATTTGCGTGCTTCGGTGGATTTGGTCAGCGTGCATGTTGACCTCGATGCGCATCGGCCAATTCCGCTGCCTGATTGGGTGGAACATGTGTTTGCCGCATTCGACAAACAGGCGGGTGCCAAGGCGCCTGAACTGGCTGAAGGCTGAGGCACGACGATATGCATGATAAAATCAGGCCGATTGGGTTAGGCGCAATGGCATTTGCTATGCTCGCGCTGGCAGCCTGCACCAAGGATGAGCCGTCCGATGGCAGAAGCGTCACGTCGAAAGAGTTTCCGCGCGCTGAACGGCTGGTGTCCAAGGCTGGCGACACGCAATTTTCAACCGAAGCCGCGCGCGACGAAGCGGGTGAGTCCGAATTTGTAATGGATTGGGCGGGTATCCAGCCTGGCACGACAGTCGCCGATATTGGCGCGGGCGAAGGATATTACACAATCCGCCTAGCAGAACGGGTCGGGCGTAAGGGCAGGGTGCTTGCTCAGGACATCAACCGAGGGGCTCTGGATCGTCTCGGCGAGCGTGTGACGCGGGAACAGCTGGACAATGTCGCGATCAAAGAAGGGGCAGTTGATGACCCTCGCTTGCCAGACAACAGCTTTGACCGGATTTTCATGGTGCACATGTACCATGAGATTCAAGAACCCTATGCCTTTTTGTGGCGTATGCGGCCGGCGCTCGCAAAGGGCGGAGAGGTCATTGTTGTCGACCGCGACCGCGCGACTGACCGGCACGGTATTCCGCCGAAACTGCTATTCTGTGAATTTGACGCGGTCGGCTATCGCTTGACGGGATTTACCGAGCAGCTGAAGCTCGGTGGGTATATCGCTCGGTTCGAAGTTAACGGTGCGCGACCTGAACCCAAGGACATCAAGACCTGCGCAAGTCGCTATCCGCAAAACTGATTTGGGCCGGCATTATATTCAATCGCCGTCAAAGCCGACCAGCGACTGCACGCGTATATTGTGGGCACGCAGTTTTTCGGCACCACCCAGATCCGGCAAATCGACAATGAACAACGCTTGTTCCACCAGGCCGCCGCCTTGCCGGATAAGGTCAATTCCCGCGATTGCCGTCCCGCCGGTGGCAATAAGGTCATCCACAAGAAGAACCTTCTGCGCCGTTTTGACGTGGCCGACATGCATTTCAATTCGGTCGGTGCCATATTCCAATGCATAGTCAGTGCCGATTTTTTCACCGGGCAACTTTCCAGGTTTACGTAGCATCAACTGGCCAACGCCAAGAACATATGCCAAGCCAGCGGCAACGATGAAGCCGCGTGCTTCAATGCCTGCAACGAGTTCGGTATCCGGGTCGACGAACGCCGCAAGCCTGTCAATGGTGGCACGAAACCCCTCGGCATCCAAAAGGAGGCTCGAAATGTCCCGAAACATAATACCCGGTTTCGGGTAATCGGGTATATTGCGAATCAGCGCAGCGAGGTCAGCGTTATTGTTCATGCGTCGTGAGTGCCTCTTACGTCGAAAATTTTCAAAAGAAAACAGCCGGCAGCGCAAAATATATTGTTAATCAATAAATATGTTGACGCGAAACAACGAAGAGCATATTGTTTATCAATAATCTCAATATTGGAGAACGATATGACACGAATTGCAGATAACCGCGTTTTGCGGGTCACGAAATTGCTGGTGTACCTGATTATGGGCGTTGTCGCTTTGGCTGGGGCGTTGCTGGCGCTGATGAGCATCATTCTGCCATTTTATTGGACTGAGGCGCTGGCTGAGGTTGCCCAAGCTAATCCTGGATTGGATCAGGCCATACTGCTTCCCAACCTCCTGGTGGTGTTCGCATTCGGTGTCATGATATTGGGGCTGATCTGGACCATCATGCGCAAACTGCTGGCCATAATAAGCAGCGTCGAAGTCGGAAACCCCTTCGCCCGTGCCAATGCCCACCGTCTACGGGCGATTGGGTGGCTCATGGTCGGTATCCAGATCGTAGGGATCCCCTTGGCCTTTGCCGCCGGTGCAGCAGCGGACTTGTTCGGAGAATCCGACACTGGACCCGACTTCTCAATCAACGGGCTACTCGCCATATTATTGGTGTTCATTCTGGCTGGTATATTTGAGCATGGCGCGGAAATACGCGAAGAGTTGGAGGGAACGGTCTGATGCCTGTCACCGTCAAACTCGATGATCTGCTATACGCAAAGCGGATGACTCTTACCGAACTGGCTGAACGGGTGGACATCACCCTTGCCAATCTGTCAATCCTCAAAACAGGCAAGGCCAAGGCGATCCGCTTTTCCACTCTAGAAGCGATTTGCAACGTTTTGGACTGCCAACCTGGCGATCTGCTCGGCTATGAAGAAGGGAGCGAATAATGCAACTTGCGTTCAAGATATCCATTGCGCCTCGGCTCATGTGGATGGCGCTTCTGGTGGTTAGCGTCGCACTTATTGCAACCTAAGCCTGTCTCACGTTTCTGTTTCAATGTTAAATGGGCGGCCAATAATCAGGTCGCCCATTTTCTTTGGATAGCCGGAGATCATCCCCGCTTGAGTCCAGATTTGCGCGTATAAGAAATCAACTAAGGACCCCAAATTTTTCTGAATGGTGGGTTAACCGCGCCATGATTCACTCCACTCGTCGCCAAAGCTGCACGTTATGACCGCTGCCGTGGGGCCAAACTTTGCGATGAACCGTTGTCCTTCTGTTAGTTCTTAGGAGACACGATATGACAAACGCACTTAATGTGAAGTCAGTCACGAAAACGGCCCTATTTGTCGCATTAATGAGCGGCTCATCCTATGTTGCGGCTCAAGATGCTCTGGTGCCTGCGACCCCTGTTCCAGTGGCAGAGGTACAGCCAGTAGCTCCGGCACCCGTGACACCACCGCCGATAGTCAGAACGCTGACTACGAGCAATGATGTCGTGAACCTCGCTGCATCGCAGCAGGTAGCAGACGAGCAGCAAGCAAAGGCTGCATCTCCTGCGAAAGCGCCTAAGAAGGCGCCCGCGGTTGTCCAGCCAGCAAGGATGACTGACGCAAATGCCGCTGCCCCGACCACCGATCCGGTCGTGAAAAATGCACCAGATCCCGTCGCTGCAGCGCCTACTTTCAATGAACCGTCATCAAACATTCCACCCTCAGGAACAGTGATTGACGGTTTCCCAAACGTTGACAGTGGAAATGCGCTGCCTGGCGGAAGCGCACTGGCTGACGCTGATGGCGACGATCTGCCCCTCTTTGCAGGCATAGCAGCTGCACTTGCTGCGTTGGGCCTAGGTGGGCTAGTCGCAGCGCGCCGCCGCCGTGTTCCAGCTGCGGGACCTGTTGCGATTAATGAACCCTACGGTGCGCGTGAGCCAGCGCCCGCTGCGCCAGCGGCGGTCCAGCCTGCATTTGCCCCGCAATATTCGGCCGAGCCACCACGGGAGCGCCAGCAGGTAGATAGGTGCCCGGATGTTCCGGTCACTGATCCACTTTTCAGCAGAAAGGTCGTTCTAGGCCCCATCATTGACCCTATGTTCGCGCCGCGCAACGATGTGCAAACGCCTATCACTGATCCGTTGTTTGCCAAGCATCATGAATTTGCTGGTCGGTTGCGGGACGTGAAGCCGGCGCCAAAGCCGGAACCGGTGAAATAAGGTTATAACACACAATAAAAAAGGGCGGTGCCGGAGCGCCGCCCTTTTTATATCTGAAAGGATGAATCCTTCGAAACGAATTACTTGAGCTCGACGGTTCCGCCAGCTGCAAGGATCTTCGCCTTGATCTCTTCGGCTTCTGCCTTGTTGACACCTTCCTTGATCGCCTTTGGCGCGGACTCAACAAGAGCCTTTGCTTCGGTCAGACCAAGTGCAGTGATCGCACGGACTTCCTTGATGACTGCAATCTTGTTGCCGCCGTCGCCGGTCAGTATTACGTCGAATTCAGTCTGCTCTTCGGCAGCAGGCGCAGCAGCGGCAGCAGGGCCAGCAACAGCAACAGCGGCAGCGGCGCTAACGCCCCACTTTTCTTCCAAAGCCTTTGCAAGGTCAGCCGCTTCGAGAACGGTCAACGCCGAAAGTTGGTCTACGAGCTTTTCAATATCAGCCATTTAAATAACACTCCGATTTTCTGTCATATCTGTA
>JBBQPQ010000009.1:0-54193 GCA_038217195.1 Sphingomonadales bacterium
CCGTGGCGGCGCCATGCCGGCCCCGCCTTATGCAGTAAGCAGGACGCCGCGGAAGATCGGGTCTTCCATCGCCCTGCCAGTGCCAATGGCGACGCAAGTCAACGGGTCTTCGGCAACCGTTACTGGCAAGCCCGTTTCATCACGCAAGAATTCGTCGAGACCAGCCATTAAAGCACCGCCGCCAGTGAGAACGATACCCTGGTCGACAATGTCGGCGGCAAGTTCAGGCGCGGTGTTTTCAAGCGCGATACGCACCCCTTCAAGAATGGTGCCAATGGGTTCGGAAAGCGCTTCTGCAATCTGGCCCTGATTGATCGAGATTTCCTTTGGTACGCCATTGACGAGATCCCGGCCCTTTATATGCAAGGTCTGCCCGATCCCATCGGCTGGCGGACGGGCTGTTCCAAAATCCTTCTTGATCCGCTCAGCAGTCGCTTCACCGATCAGCAGATTATGATGTCGTCGCACATAAGAGACAATGGATTCGTCCATCTTGTCGCCTCCTGTACGGACCGAGGTGGTGTAAGCCAGACCGCGCAACGACAGCACGGCAACTTCGGTCGTGCCTCCGCCGATATCGACCACCATGGAACCAATAGGCTCCGTGACTGGCATGTCAGCGCCAATTGCCGCCGCCATTGGTTCTTCAATCAAAAACACTTCCGACGCGCCGGCATTCGATGCAGCGTCACGAATCGCACGGCGTTCAACGGATGTAGATCCCGATGGCACGCAGATGACGATTTCCGGGTAGCTGAACATCCGGCGCTTGCCGTGCACTTTGTGAATGAAGTGCTTAATCATCTGTTCGGCGACATCGATGTCGGCAATAACGCCGTCGCGCAGTGGGCGAATGGCCTCAATGCTGTCGGGTGTTTTTCCCATCATCAGCTTCGCGTCGTCACCGACAGCCTTTACCCGCTTGATACCATTAAGGGTTTCAATTGCGACGACTGAAGGTTCGTTGAGAACGATCCCCTGGCCACGCACATATACCACCGTATTGGCAGTGCCGAGGTCGATAGCCATGTCTTGTGATGCGAAACGGAAAAACTTGCCAAATACCATGTAATATCCACCCAGTTCGGTTTGGTGAGAGTCCTTTGGAGCGCGCCCAAAATAATCGCGCGGTCCTAGCGGAATTTGCTGTTTTTCAAAACAGATATTTGGCTGGATTGCGAACGATTAAGGAGTCGCCTGAACAGTGCGCTTGGGCTAGGAACCAACGGATGTCAATAAGAAGGCTCCCTGAAAATCTGGTCAATCGGATTGCTGCCGGTGAAGTGGTTGAAAGACCGGCCAGCGCGTTGAAGGAATTGGTGGAAAATGCCATTGATTCGGGGGCAAAAAATATATCTGTCCGGCTCAGCGCGGGTGGTATCGATCTGGTCGAGGTAACGGACGATGGCTGTGGCATGTCGCCGTCCGATATGGCGCTAGCCCTCGAACGACATGCAACGTCGAAACTGCCCGACGAAGATATTGAAATGGTCTCCACGCTTGGATTTCGTGGGGAGGCACTGCCGTCGATTGCCAGCGTATCGAAAATGACACTGGAAAGCCGTCCGGCCGGTGCCGAAGGCTGGAGACGGACGGTCAATCATGGCTTGGTCACGGGTGAGGGACCAGCGGCCTTGCCGCACGGCACGCGCGTGCGAGTCGAGCATCTCTTTGGCAATGTGCCTGCCCGTCGTAAATTCCTCCGCAGCGCGCGGGCCGAGTATGCAGCCGCGCTGGACACGATGAAGCGGCTTGCCATGGCGCGGCCGGATATTGGCTTTGTCGTGGAACATGACGGGCGGCGGGTGCTGGCCGTGCAATCTACCACCAAACGGCCAGAGCGGGTGGCTGCGTTGACCAGCAGCGAGCTCATCGAAAACAGCGTCGCACTTGATTTTGAGCGCGATGGCGTGCGGCTTGGCGGGGTCGCGAGCTTGCCGACCTACAATCGCGGCGTTGCCGACCATCAGTTCCTGTTCGTCAATGGCCGTCCGGTAAAGGACAGGCTTCTGATTGGTGCAGTCCGCGGCGCGTATGCGGAAATGCTGGCGCGTGACCGCCATGCTGTGGTCGCGTTGTTTCTGGAACTGCCGCCAACCCAGGTCGACGTGAATGTCCATCCAGCCAAGACCGAGGTGCGTTTCCGTGATCCGGCCCTCATCCGGGGCATGATTGTGTCCGGCCTGCGCCATGCGCTTGACCAGTCGGGTTTTCGCGCGGTGCAGCGACCATCTGCCGATGCACTCGCGGCGTGGCAGCAAGAGCCGGTGCAAACCGCGCAAGGTTACATATTTGCGCGCCCGGCGGCGGCTGGGCCGACTGCTTATCAGGGGCAATATGGCCAGCGTCCGGCTTATCCGTCGGTCTATGACAACCGCAGCAGTTTCGCTGACCTTGGTGCGATTGCGACCGAAGACCTCGCGCCCTTATGGGGCAGGGCATCCGAGGCGCATGAGCCGGTACCCGAACGCAACCGCCATCCGCTGGGGGTCGCGCGCGGGCAGGTAGCCAACACATATATTGTGGCTGAGGCAGAAGACGGGCTCGTCATCGTCGACCAGCATGCCGCGCATGAGCGGCTGGTGCTTGAACGGATGCGTAAGGCGATGGCTGCGGCGGGTGGCGCAGTGCCATCGCAGGCGTTGCTGTTGCCGCAAGTCGTGGAGATGGAAGAACCCGCTTGCGACCGCCTTGAAGCTCGGGCGCAGGAGTTGTCTGCGTTCGGACTGGATGTGGAGCGCTTTGGCCCTGCTGCCATGCTTGTGCGGGCTACGCCCGCGGTGCTTGGTGACGGGGACGCGAAGGGGTTGTTGGAGGATCTGGCTGACGACCTTGCGGCTTATGACGATGCGTTGTCGCTTAAGGAGCGCATCGACCATGTCGCCGCAACCATGGCGTGTCACGGTTCCGTCCGAGCCGGCCGAGTTCTGTCAGTGATCGAAATGAATGCGCTGCTCCGCGAAATGGAAGTGACGCCGCACAGTGGCCAATGCAACCATGGCCGACCCACTTGGGTGAAGTTGGCATTAGGTGACGTAGAAAAGCTTTTTGGAAGAAAATAACTGCGCGTTGAACTTCGCTCGTTTTTGTGCTGCTGAACTTTTATTGCTCTTGCATCGCGCATTTGAAAACGCTCTAAATTTATAAGCGTTAAAAGATGAGTAAGAGAAATGCGTTTTAAATATCGGGTTATCAGTGCGTTCACATTCATCGCCATGGCATCATCGCCGGCGGCGGCTCAGGTCGACGAAACCAACCGCTTGGTTGATGAAGGCATGAACCGTTCGCAGGTCATGAACCTCGCGCAAGAAATGACTGACGACATTGGCCCGCGGTTGACAAACTCCCCCGCCATGCGCCGGGCCGAAGCTTGGGCCATCGATAAATTTACTGGCTGGGGGCTACAAAATGTACGTCGCGACCCCTTTGACTTTGGCCGCGGCTGGGAAATTGTGTCGTCTAATGCACGAATGACTGTCCCGCGCGTGGTTCAGTTAACAGCTATACCTGTCGCCTGGACACCGCCGACCAATGGAGCGTTGTCAGGCGAGGTCATTGTGGCCCCCATGTCGAAATTGCGCCATTTTGATGAGTGGAAGGGTAAGCTGGCTGGGAAAATTGTTATGATATCGATGCCCGGTACGGGTTCAGAACCAGATAAGCCAGCTTTCCGTCGATATACCAGCGAGGAGCTTGGTAAACTCGACGCTTTCACTCAGTCTGAATATGATCCCGAAGAATTAAATGCGCGGCTGAAGCGTGTTGAGTTTGTTGAAAAGCTGGATGCCTTTCTAAAGTCAGAGGGCGCAATCGGTTGGGTACGCATATCGTACCGCGACGGAAAGCTTGTCCATGGTGCTGGCTATAATTTCCGGACTGGGCGTACACTGAATCTGCCGGGTATTGAGTTGGCAGCGGAGGATTATCGCCGATTGGTTCGCCTGACAAAAACGGGTCGCAGGCCTGTCATGGAATTCGAAAATAATGTCCGTTTCGACGACACCGACCGGAACGGCTATAATATCATCGCCGAAATTCCAGGCAGCGATCCAAAAGCGGGCTATGTGATGGCTGGCGCACATTTTGATAGCTGGGTTGCTGGAGACGGTGCAACAGACAATGCCGCCGGAAGCGCGGTGGTGATGGAGGCCGCAAGAATTCTGAAAAAAATGGGAACGCCAAAGCGCACGATACGGTTTGCTTTGTGGTCAGGCGAAGAACAGGGCCTGATTGGTTCGCGAGCCTATACCGAAAAATATCTTGCCCGCCGCGAACCCAAATCTGGACAAGACCCGAACGGGCTTGAGGCTTTTTACGACTGGACCTACCGTTACCCGATCGTACCGCAACCGGGCTACAGCGACTTAAAGGCCTATTTCAACATGGACAACGGCTCAGGCAAATTTCGCGGCATCTACGCCGAAGGTAACGCTGCCGCCGTGCCACTGCTCAAGGAATGGCTGTCACCGTTTGGAGGAATGGACGCAGGCCGTGTAGTCGCCGCCGATACGAGTGGCACTGACCATGTGTTCATGCAAGCTGTTGGCGTGCCGGCATACCAGTTCATTCAGGACCCGCTGGATTATTCAACCCGCACCCACCACAGCAATGCAGATTCATTCGATCATCTCAAGGCAGAGGATATGCGTCAAGCTGCCGTCGTCATGGCCGGCATGCTTTGGCAGTCCGCAAACAGCGCCAAGACATTGCCGCGCCAGCCCCTGCCAATGCAGCCAGCTGTGACCGATCCGTTCAAGGTCAAGGACCCCGACGCGGAATAAGTCCATTATGATGAAGTGACCGACGCCATGCAGAACCTGTTTCCGTGTGGCGGCGTTGCCTATAACCCCTAAACCAGAGCCTCAAACATTAAACCGGAACAACATGATATCCCCGTCCTTGACGAGATATTCCTTGCCTTCCGAACGCCATTTCCCAGCCTCTTTTGCGCCAGCCTCGCCATTGTACTGGACGTAATCGCCATACGCCATCGTCTCGGCACGGATGAAGCCTTTTTCGAAATCGCTGTGGATCGCACCCGCTGCGTTCGGTGCGGTTGCGCCCTTGGTGACGGTCCACGCCCGTGCTTCCTTGGGACCAACGGTGAAGAAGGTGATGAGATGAAGCAATTCGTAACCGGCACGGATGACGCGGGCGAGACCAGTTTCGGTGAGGCCCAAATCTTCGAGGAACACTTCGCGGTCTTCGGCTGGCATCGTTGAAATTTCGGCCTCAATCGCGGCGGACACGACGACGGCTTCGGCACCCTCGGCCTTTGCTTTTTCAAAGACCTTGGCGGACAACGCGTTACCATTGGCTGCGCTCGCTTCCTCGACATTGCAGACATAAAGTACAGGCTTCGCGGTCAGAAGCTGCGCCATTTGGAAATGCCGTTCTTCGTCGGCATCATCGCGTTTTGTGAGACGCGCCGGCTTTCCTTCGCGCAGCAAATCGAGCGCGCGGCTCAAAACGGCTGCGCTGATTTTGGCTTCCTTGTCGCCCTGCGTGCCTTTTTTGACGAGATTTGGAACGCGTTTTTCCAAGCTTTCCAAATCCGAGAGCATCAATTCGGTTTCGACCGTTTCAGCATCGGAAATCGGGTCAATCTTGTTGTCGACATGCTGAATGTCGTCATCTTCAAAACAGCGCAAGACATGGACAATGGCGTCTACTTCGCGAATATTTCCAAGAAACTGGTTGCCAAGGCCTTCGCCCTTTGACGCTCCGCGCACTAGGCCAGCGATGTCGACGAAGCCAAGTTGTGTTTCGATAATTTTCTGGCTGCCGCCGATTTTGGCGATGGTTTGTAAGCGGGGGTCAGGGACGGCGACATTGCCGATATTCGGTTCAATCGTGCAAAACGGGTAATTGGCTGCTTGTGCCGCCGCCGTCTGCGTCAGCGCATTGAACAAAGTGGACTTGCCCACATTGGGAAGGCCCACAATACCGCATTTGAAACCCATGAGATGTCCTTGATATTCCGATTTGCGCCAGCATCGACGCACTGTTGGCCGCGCCGTAGCGCCCTGCGCTGCAAAATACCAGAGGGGCGTTAGGTCCTAATCATGCACGGCCTTGATGAGCGGACCATAAGGTGAGCTTCCAAGCCATGCGAGCTGCGTTTCTGCCGAAACCTTATTGATCGCCTCTTGCGGCTTTGCGCCGGGGTGGACTGCACGGCGCAATGGGCGACTGCCTGCGGGCAGGGCCATGATTTCCGCAATCGCACGCGGGACATCGAAGATATCGGCGCTTCGACCTGACCCGTCCTCGGTCCCCATCCGCGATGTGAACATTGCATATGCGGCTTTGCGCTCCTCATCGGCTCGTGCCAGCAATTCGCTGGTATAGCGATTGCGGTTGCGCCAGACGTCCGTCGGATATCCGCCGGGCTGGATGATTGTGACCTCAACGCCATGCGGCGCAAGCTCATAGGCCATTTGTTCGCTCATCGCCTCAAGCGCAAATTTCGTCGCGGAATAATGGCCGCCGCCCGGCACAATCACACGGCCAAGTTGCGACGATATGTTAAAGATCTGGCCGCGTTTTGCTTTGCGCATCGCTGGCAGGACGGCGCGCGCCATGCGGTGGCAGCCATAGAGGTTGGTATCGAACATCAATTGCGTCGCTGCCATATCCTGCATCTCGACGGGGCCAGTCAGGCCAATGCCCGCATTGTTGATAAGTGCGTCAAGCGCTCCACCCGCGATCCGTTCGGCTTCGGCAACGCCGTTGGCCACATGTTCGTCGGACGTCACGTCAATTTCGATGACGGTGATATCCAGACCATCCTTCTTGCCCTCGGCCTTCAGCTTGTCCGCTTCGGCCCGTGGCAAGTTGCGCATTGATGCGATAACCTTGGCACCAGCGCGCGCATAATGCAACGCTCCGGCATAACCAAAGCCTGACGAGCTGCCGGTAATCAGGATGGATTTACCCTTGAGATCAAATACGGAAGCTGTCTGCGCGATAGCGGATGAGGCAATCGCAGTTGCAGTCGTGACAGCGGCAGCAGCGCCCAGCACCGTTCGGCGGTTGATATTAGAAACAGGGTCCATGAGTTTCCTCTCCATTGAAACACCCCACATCTCTAAATCGTGGCGGGAAGCGAGTCCATCCAGTGTTGCAATTCGGCGGGGCTTGTCACCCGGATGACTTTCTGTTCATGCCCGATAAGGCAGGTTTCCATCCGAATACGCGGACCGCTGTTCCAGCGGATGAGATAGATAAGAAAGGTAAGATCGAAGCGTTCCGGGCAATCTTCGGCCATATCGGGACGGCTTTGTCCGCGATACGTCCAGATGCGCGTAAGCAAGCGGCGGACACATAGTTTGATCGGAAAATCGAGATAGACAACCGAGTCAGCGCGGTCGAGGCGCGGGGGAAGCGTGCCGCCATATGTGCCGTCAATCAGCCAACGTTCGGTAGCGACAATGTCGCGCAGCTTTGCGGTGATTTCGTCTTTGCTGCTTTCGTTCCAGCCGGGTTTCCAGTTGAGCTGGTCCATATGGAAGACCGTTAACTGAAGGCGTCGGCCAACTTCGACCGCTAAGGTGGATTTTCCTGCACCGCACGGGCCAATGACCAACATGCGCTCCACGGCATTAGTCCTGTTGCAACCGCATTGCGATGTCGTTCATGAACCTGACATCGTCGCCCTTGGCGAGCCAATCCGCCTCTGCGGACAATGCACCTAGCAAGTCAGCCAAATCGTCGATCTCGCTTTTGTGAAAATTGCCGAGCACGTAACCGGTGACTCGGTCCTTGTTGCCGGGGTGCCCAATGCCCAAGCGGACACGGCGGAAATCCGCGCCGATATGGTCGGTGATTGAACGGATGCCATTATGACCAGCTGCGCCGCCGCCGGTTTTGACCTTGACCTTGAACGGCGCAAGATCGAGTTCGTCGTAAAAGACGGTGACATCCTTGGGTTCAAGTTTGTAGAAATCCATCGCCGCGCGCACGCTTCGGCCGCTTTCATTCATGAACGTGGCAGGCTTAAGCAGAATGATTTTGTCAGAACCAATCCGAAGTTCCTGCACCCAGCCCAGGAATTTCTTCGCAGGTAACGGCAGGTCGTTTATCTCGGCCAGCGCATCAATCGCCATGAAGCCGATATTGTGCCGGTGCATCGCATAGGTCGCGCCTGGATTCCCGAGACCTACCCATAATTGCATTACAACACTCCCCTCCCGTAGGCAGGAGGGGCCGGGGGAGGGCATGCAACTTCGAAGTCGCAAGATGCCTCCCGCTTTTTCCCCTCCCCAAACCCCTCCCGCAAGCGGGAGGGGGACTGGGTAGATTTAAGCTTCCGTTTCGCCTTCGACTGTAGTGTCACCATCGGTCGACTTGAGCGCCGATGGCGCAACGATCGTCGCAATAGTGAAATCGCGGTCAGTGATCTTGCTTTCCGAACCCTTTGGCAACTTCACATTGCTGATGTGGATCGAATCACCAATGTCAAAGCCAGCCACATCGATTTGGATGTCGTCTGGTATTTTGTCATTGTCACAAACCAGTTCGAGCTCGTGACGGACGATATTCAGAACACCGCCACGCTTTAGGCCAGGCGATGCTTCTTCATTGACGAATACCACAGGAACCTGAACGTCGGCCTTGGCGCCCTTAACGATGCGCAGGAAGTCAACATGGGTTGGACGATCGCTGACGGGATGAAATGCAACATCCTTAGGAATCGTGATCTGTTTTTTGCCACCAAGGTCGAGCTCGACCACGCTGTTGGAAAAATGGCCAGTCATCAAAAGTTTGATAAGCGCCTTTTCCTCAACGTGAATGAGTTCGGGTTCTTGTTTATTGCCGTAAATTACGGCGGGCACTCGGTTTTGACGACGCAATTCGCGGGAGGCTCCCTTGCCTGCCCGATCGCGCGTCTCTGCCGACAATGTCAGCTGATCGCTCATATTCATTCTCCAATAAAGTTACCTTGCTGCCACGCCTCCAGGGATGACCATGCACAGCAAGCGCGCGCCTATATGTAGATTATATCAAAAAAGCAAGCTTAGTGAGAATCAGGCCAAAGCTTTGTAGAGGCTGAACAGGCTCGTGGCGATGAGCACGAAACTGACCGCGAACAGCAGCCTGCGTGGCTGTATACGTTTTGCGATCAACGCACCAAAGGGTGCCGCCAGCAATCCGCCAATAAGCAAGCCGCCCGTCACGACGGTAAACGCTTCGAGCCCAATGGTCAAAATGAAGGTCAAGGACACAGCCACCGTCAGGAAAAACTCCGCTGTGTTGACGGTGCCGATGGTTTTTCTGGGGTCTGCGCCTTGGATCAGAAGGTTTGACGTGACCACAGGGCCCCAACCGCCGCCACCTGATGCGTCCAGAAAACCACCAATGAGCCCAAGCGGCATCGTTACCTTCGGATCGCGTGGCTTGTGCTCATGCGTGAAGTCCCATGCCTTGTACAGCAAGTAGAAGCCGATGAGCGTCAAATACCCCATTACGAATGGGCGCGCCGCCTCGGTGTGGATATTTGCCAACAGATAAGCCCCAGTGCATCCACCGACGACACCAGGAATAGCGATGCGGGTGAACAACTTCCAATCGACATTTTTGTGCAGGACATGGCTGATGCCCGATGCACCCGTGGTGAACATTTCCACGAAATGGACTCCGGCCGATGCGCGCGCCGGGGCAACGCCCATGACGCTGACCAGCAACGTGCTGCAAATTACGCCGAACGCCATGCCAAGCGCGCCATCCACCAATTGCGCCGCAAAGCCGACAGCAATGTAAGGTGCGACAGCCGACCAGTCGACGTTGGCAATAAATTCAAACATTCAAATTCGGCCCTCTACTCCGGATTGCAAATGCATAATCCGATGCACCTGCATTAGCCACCGCTTTGTATCCAGCTTATTTGTTTGGACGGCACAAGTAAGGGTTTCATGCCGGGCGCTGCGGTCAACGCCAGACGCATCGTCAAAACGTAAACTTAATGGTTGTGCCAACGGTGCGCGGGTCGCCCGGCTGGCCCGCAATCAAGCCGACATTGCTAGGGGCCACCTGAAGCAATTCAAAATAATTCACATCGAACACGTTCCGGGCCCAGCCATAAATATCGAAATTGTCCGACCGGAAACCGACGCGGTAGTTGGACAAGGCATAGCCTTCGATATTGGTGTAGATCGATGGCGAAGGGTTCGACGAGAACGATGACCGGTAGTTTCCGTCAAATCCGACGTAAAGCTGTCCTTCGGTCGCGAGCAAGGTCAGCGGGGTGTTGACCTCGGCACCATAAGATACCGCCCAGTTCGATACGCCGGGGAGGGCCTGGCCGGAAATATCGCAGTTTGCTGGGCTCAAGCCACCTGGCGTCCCGGTGGCGCTAGGCGTTTGTCCAGCGGCAACTGTGGTGCCACCCGACAATTCGGGCGGGCAGGGCGCGTCGACAAACTTTGCATATTTGGCGTCGGTGTAAGCGCCGTTCAGATACGCGCTGAAACGGTCACTGGTGCGGATTTTAAAGTCCGCTTCTATCCCTTGTGAACGGACCTTGCCTGCATTGGCGAGATATCCGCGCAACACGCCAAGCTGGCCATTGGTGACGGTCGCCTGATAGTTTTTAATATCGGTGCGGAATGCGGTGAGATTAATCGTGGCGCGGCGGTCCCAGAATTGGGTTTTGACACCAATCTCGAAATGATTGACCGATTCAGGCTTCACGACCCCAGCCGATGCAATCGGAACGCCCGCAGCGTCAAGCGGAAGGCCATTCTGGTTGATTCCGACGGTTTTGAAGCTCTTGGCATAGCTCGCATATGCAAGAACATCCTGCGCAAGCTTGTAATTGGCATTCAGGTCGTAGCTGAAATTCCAGTCGCTCACCGATGGAGCACTTGTCTGGGGCGTAAACACTCCGCACTGCGCCGCACCAATCGAACCGGCCGGTTGCGGGCATGTCAGCAGGGCGCCTGAACCCGTGGTCACGACGCGCTGATAGAATCCGGATTTCTTGTCATAATTGATCCGGATTCCTGGCTGGATCGTCAGCGTATCAGTTAATTTCCAGCTTGCCTGTCCGAACAGGGCAGCGCTGGTGCTTTTCAGAAATTGCGAGTTGCGCGCGGTCAGCCCTGCCAACACCGCCGGATTGTTTGTCAGTGGCCCGGTGAGATTCCAACGGCTTGAGGCAGCGCCTTGCTGTTCGAACCCTTGGGTATCGATGCGTTGTTGGAAACCGAAGGCCCCGACGACGAAGTCGATCCTGTCGCCCGTATAATTATAGCGGAACTCCTGGCTATATTGGTCCTGCTGCGATGGGTTGTTTGACGCTGTGACGATGGGCAGGCCAGTGAAGTCACGGTCATTCTTCGGCTTCCAGTCCCAGAACCGCCATGCCGAAATCGATGTCAGTGACCCCGGGCCCGCGTCCCATTTGACCTTCAACGACGCACCGCCAATGATATTACCAGCATCTAGTGGGGCATCTACGTCGGTCAGCCGGTTAAAAGGATTGCGCGAAATTACGCGGTAATTCTGTGCGGCAGCGAGCGCCTCATATTGGCGCGCCAACTGCCGCTGGGTCGGACCGACGCGCACGAAAACGGTGCCGCAACATTCGGGATTCTGTTTGCTGTAATCACCCGATAACGTGATGCTGAGGTCATCATTTGGCTGGAACAACAATGTACCGCGCACGCCGAGATTGTCCTGTTCATTGATGTACCGGTCGCTGGTCACGTTGAATATCGTGCCCCGGCGGCTGGTGGATGAGACGGCGATTCGCGCTGCGATAGTATCCGAAAGGGGTCCTGAAACCGCGGCTTTGGTTTGCTTGAAGCCAAGATTGCCAATGGTGAACTCCGCGCGGCCCTCGAAATTGAAAGTCGGTTGATTGGTGGTGATGTTGATGGCGCCAGCGGTCGTATTCTTTCCGTACAAGGACCCCTGCGGACCACGGAGCACTTCGACCTGTTCTACATCCAGAAAGTCGAATGTGGCGGCAGCGACCCGCGCATTATAGACATCGTCGACATAGATGCCGACCCCTTGCTCGAACCCGTCACTGGTCAGGCCAAATGGCACGCCGAGTCCGCGAATGTTGACTGCGGTATTGCGTGGGTTAGACGCATAGACCTGTAGAGTAGGCGCAAGTTGCTGCAGCTTGACCACATTGAAGTTGCCGGTGGATTCGATGCTGTCGCCGCGAATGGCCGAGATGGCGAGTGGCACTTCCTGCGCGGTTTCCAGGCGGCGGCGCGCAGTGACGATGATAACATCGCCGCGACTTTGATCTTCTTGGGCGACAGTGTCCGCGGCGGGAGCAGCGTCGTCAATAGCTGCGTCACCGGTGGTCTCAGCCGCAGCATAAGCCTGCGTGTTCAACGCGAGCAATGTAATCAGGGCCAACGAAGGCTCAAGGGCACGAAAACGCATATGTCTAACTTTCGGAAAAACAGATGCATCCGGATGACCGGTCTGCCTCTAGGACTAAGAGTAAGAAATCAGTTGGAGAAGCGCTTGCGCTCTGTGATGTCGACTTGAACCAGCTTGCCGTCGTGGACAGTCAACTGGACCGCACCAAAACGAAGTGATTTAAGTGCATCAAGCACAAGTCGAACGGGTTCGGAAAGCGGTTCATTTCCCAGCTGTTCCGCACCTGCGTAATCCGGATCGGTCATAAGCACCCCTTAAGAATGAGCGCTTGAGTGCACCTTCATTCCGGAGGCTTGCTTAAACTCAACCAATTTAATTGACAATATGCTTCAGAGGCCCATTTTGCTTTCAGCGACGAAAGGTTCTCTTTGTGCGCCACCCAGATTTTAGGGTAGTTATTCTGCCGCCTGAAGATAGGAATCCGCATCGACGACATCCGAGAGGTTGATGCCGTCGAGCAATTGAGCGGTCGTGTCGCGGACCTGAAGCATCAAAGCGCGCGTGCGGCAATTGTCCTCCTCGACGCAATTCTTGCATGTTTCATGTGCATAGCGGCTTGCGCAAGGGACCAACGCCAGTGAGCCACGCATGATCCGGATGAGATCGCCATAGCTGATGTCAATCGGCGGCACGCCCAGCCAATAGCCCCCGTCTTTTCCGCGTTGTGAGGCAACAAGGCCCGATCGCGACAGTTCGGACAGAATGACAGTAAGAAACTTGGGCGGTATTTTCTGCGCTTCGGCAATATCCGCAAGTTGAACAGCGCCTTTGCCATAATGATCGGCAAGATGCTGCATTGCGCGGATGGCGTATCGGGTTTTTTGCGACAGCATGTTTTTCTTTTGCGCTTTGCTCCGCCGATTTTCAACCCATCAAGTAGACAAAGCTTCAAATGATTTGAAACCATATGCAATTTCGCGCTGAACCGCGTGGAAATGCGGTTGCAATGTAGGATTTGTCAGAATAGCTTGTACCGATAAATGGTTCGGGGGCGAGCCGAAAAAACAGGGGGAAATTATGAAGCATTTGAGCACCGTCACTTTGTTGCTGGCGACCTGCCTTACGGCACCTGCCTTTGCGCAGGACGCAACGCCGCCAGTGCCAGCCGAAACCACCGCTGACGAAGGCGCTGCGATCATTGTGACGGGGTCGCGGATCAAGCGCGATCCAAATGACAGCTCGCTTCCCCTGCAGGTAATCACGAATCAGGAACTATCGCGTGAGGGTATCAGTAGCCCCGAGCAGCTTTTGATGTTCCTCAGCACGAACGGCTCTGGTGCAGACAATCTGGCATCCAACGCTGACGTCGTGAGTGGTGCTCAACGCGGGACAAATGGCCTGTCAGCAGCCAACTTGCGCGGTCAGGGCAGCGCGTCGACATTGGTGTTGCTCAACGGTCGCCGTGTGGCGGCACACGGCCTTTCAGGCTCCGCCGTCGATGTGAATCAGATTCCGTTTGCGGCAATCGAACGCGTTGAAGTTTTGAAAGACGGTGCGTCTGCCATCTACGGAACCGATGCGATTGGCGGGGTTATAAACTTCATTACCAAAAAAGATTTCCAAGGCCTGAGCATGCAAGGGTTTGTGGACGTGACCGAAGCAGGTGGAGGTAACATCTACCGTTTGTCAGGCACCGCCGGATATGGCGATCTTGATGCTGATGGTTTCAATGTCATGGGCGCTGTGTCATACAGTTGGAACAAGATATTGCGCGGGTCTCAGCGTGATTTCGTCAATGCGAACCAGCCCAATCGCGGCCTTTCCGTTGACACGCGTGGAACGCCCCTCGCGACCGCATTCAATATTGGCACCAATGCTTTCCAGACACCGCTTGGTACATTGTTGTCCGGTTTGACCATTACAGCGCCCAATGGCGCCAATGCGGCAGCTGGCGGGATTAACCCGCTGGATGTTCCCGGGGGCGCAGGCTGCCAGACGATGGAAGGCGGCATGGCCTATGATGAAGTGTTATGGGCTGTGCCCTCGGCCTTCTATGCGTGCGCATGGGACACAGGGCGCGCGGCAGTCATCCAGCAGCCGATCCAGACGCTAACATATTATGGCCGTGCCGTCGGACGAATTGCCGAAGACCATGAACTATCGTTTGAAATAACCGGTTCGAAAGCGGATTCGGCCAAGAGCTTTTCCAACGCGCAGCTGAGCGCCAACACCACGAACCTGCCATGGGCCTTTGCACGGACCGCAGCAAATGCTGCGTCGTATGACTCGGTGGTGAGCGCGATTCGCAGCACGATCACGAACCCCACCCAACTTGCGGCGTTCAATGTGAGAGCAGGGCAGAATTTGCCAATTTCGGGACGGTGGCGTTGTGTAGCCTGTGGACCGCGCGAATATGAAACGACGACCGAAACGTTTCGTGCAGCCATCGGGCTAGAAGGTCCAATAGGAGCAGGTTGGGACTATCGCGCCGGCGCGTCATATGCGGAGAGCAAATCGTCGTCATTGCTTGGTTCAGGCTATTACTACCGCGGCAGCCTCGCGAACGGTTCCTATGATCCGCTCGCGCCTCAAGTTGCCGGTGCTCCTGCCGGAGTCCGCGGTATCCTCGGCGCCATCAACAGTGGTCTGCTCAACCCGTTCAGCCTGACTCAGACTGACGCTGGGTTAGCGGCGCTTGCTTCGGTCTCTGCCGAAGGCACAACGCTTTACGGCGGCAAGTATGAAGTGAAGCAACTCGATTATTCGGTGTCAGGTCCACTGTTCGACATTTGGGGCGGCTCGGTTCAGGCAGCGGTCGGCATCGATTATCGCAAGGAAACCTATTCCTTTAACGGATCTGCCGCTGCCGCCGCGACAGCGCCGGTCATATTCCTGGCGGCGTTCGATAACGTGAATGCACTGACCCCGAAGAGCCGCGAAGTAAAAGCAGCTTATGCCGAAATCCTCGTGCCATTGTTCGATGGGCTTGAAATCACCGGCGCGGTTCGTGCGGATGATTATTCAGGCTTTGGCACGACAGTGAACCCGAAGGTATCCTTCAAATACCGGCCTTGGGACCCGATCATGTTCCGCGGTTCTTACAACACCGGGTTCCGCGTACCTGCGTTCAACCAGATTTTTAACGGCGTGACGGTCTCGCCAAATCCCGGAAATGCGCTGGTTGATCCGACCTTGTGTCCGCAGGGCACCACAGCCGGGCCACAACCCGCCTGTGCTGCGATCACGCCGGAATCGCTCAGCGGGGGCAATCTCAACCTTGGACCTGAAACGTCCGAACAATATAGCGTCGGCATTGTTATTCAGCCGTCAAGCCAGTTCAGCCTGTCGGTCGACTACTGGAATATTGCGGTCGATAATACGATCGGGACCATTACCATTCCGCAGTTGCTAGCAAATATAGCCTCCTTCTCCGATCGGATCCAGCGTACCAACGGTATCATCACCGGAGTCGATCTGCGCACCGGCAACTTTGGGTCGCGTAGAACGGAAGGGCTTGAAATCACAGCGCGCGGCGGCATCGACGCATTTGGTGGCATTCTTGCTGCTGGGCTCGATGGCACTTATCTGCTCGATAAGCGCGAAAAACTGCTTCCTAATCTTGCCTACACCGATTTGATTGGCAAGTTCACCTTCACGGGTGACCTGGGCCTGACGTGGAAGCATAACGCATTCATCAGCTACCAGAACGATGATGTGAGCGTGACCTTCTCGCAGATTTTCCGCAATGGATATACCAATCAAGCTTTGCCGGGAAGTGCGGCACGGCCTGACTTCAATCCGAAGGTCAAAGACTATATCATCTACAACGCAACGGTCAGCTTGATCGGAATTCCCGGCTTCAAGATCACGGCAGGTATGAAAAACATATTTGATCGCGATCCGCCCTTTGCCATCACCTATGACAGCAACACGGGCGCTGGCTCAAGCTGGGAACCACGTGTAGCCGACCCACGCGGGCGTTCGTTCACGATGTCAGTGGAAACGAAGTTCTAAACTGAAGGATTTGCCGGGTATGGATATGAATGCAACTCGGCGTCAGCTTATGGCGGGGCTGTCAGCATTGCTGTCGGCCCCGCAGCTTATGGCGCATGTTGGCGAAGCGAAAGCTGCCACCAAGCCATCGCGGTTGCGGGTCGGTGATACGGTTGGTTTAATCGAGCCGGCATCAGCCAGCGACGATCCGTTCCAGATCCAGTTGGTGGAAGAGGCCATTGTCGCAATGGGGCTAAAGCCCAAACGCGCGCCGCATTTGCTTGAACGTTTTGGCTATTTGGCAGGCAAAGACAAAGACCGCGCATCAGATATCAACGCGATGTTTGCGGACAAAGAGGTTAAGGCTATTTTTGCCGTGCGCGGCGGCTGGGGCAGCGCGCGGCTTTTGCCTTTTCTCGACTGGAACATCATTCGCGCCAACCCCAAATTGCTGACGGGTTTCAGCGACATCACTGCGCTGCACATGGCGATTGCGGCAAAAGGCGGCTTTGTGACATTGCATGGACCCAATGCCAGCAGCGCATGGGGCAAGGCATCGTGGGACATCTATCGCGACATCGCTTTTGACGCAGGCACGCCGACGCTTACCAATCCGGAAGGCGGCGAAGACCGCATGGCGCAACGGCGTTGGCGCACGCGGGTTTTGGGGACGGGTAATGGCAAAGCGGCAGGCAAGCTTTTGGGAGGCAACTTGACGGTGCTGACTGCGCTGGCAGGCACGCCCTATTTGCCGAGCTTTGAAGGCGCAATCCTGTTTTTGGAGGATGTGGACGAGGCGGAATACCGCATCGATCGGATGCTCACTCAGCTTGGGCTGGCGGGCATATTGAAAAACCTGCGGGGCGTGGTGTTCGGGCAGTGCACCGACTGCGTCAACAAGGGTAACAGCTATGGTGCGTTCACGCTAAACGATGTTTTGACTCAGCATCTGGGCGGGCTAGGAATTCCTGCCTATCAAGGTGCTTATTTCGGGCATATCACGGACCAGTTCACACTGCCTGTCGGCGGCATGGCAGAAATTGACGCCGATGCAGGAACGCTTCGCTTGCTTGAGCCTGTCGTCGTCTAATTCAGGACTTGCGACACAAACAGCGCAAACGCGTTGTTGGCCATATGCAACAGGATGTTGGTGCGCAGCGACCCGGTCCGATGATACAGATAACCAAAGGCGATGCTGAGCGACATGAGGCCGGGGATGGCATAAGGCTGCAGATGCACCAGTGAAAACAGGAATGACGACAATATGATCGCCCCCCAGACCGGCACATATTTGGTCAGTGCATTTTGCAAGAACCCGCGAAACAGCAGCTCTTCAACCACCGGGGCGGCGATAGCAATGGCAACAAACATGACTGCCATGTTCAATGGTGTACGGGCAATGTCAGCGAGTATTTTTTTCATCTCGTCCTGCATGCCAATGCCTGGAATGATATATTGTGCATATAGAAAATTGAATATCATGGCGGCGACCACCAATAGGAAGGCCAGGCCAGTGGCTTTATAAAGGGGAATTTTCCCGAAATCATGGAGGCCTAATAATTCTATTCGGTCATTTTTGCGCAGATAGAGCCACATCAGTGCCAACTGAATAACCGCTGACGCAACGAGGGCGGAAATTATCGCTATCGACGAGGGCTCGGTGGACATATCACTGGTCGATGCCATGATCAGGACAGAGCACAGCCCTTGCAGCGTAAAATACAAAATAATGAAGCCAATGGTTGGCAAAAGGCCGGGGTAAGGTCCCCGCTCCGGGGTTATCGTCGCCGCCGCTTCATCAAGTTGCATCTGTTCCATATCGATCCTGCCAAAATTCACGCCTGCCTAAATAGACGAAGGCCAGGCTTCATCGGCCCGACCTTCGTGCGTGTTACATATCAAAACTTAATAGGCCACCCGTGTTGCGGTGATACCGTAAGCAGGAAGCAGATTTTGCACGCTAGTCTCGCCAGCCAGATGCCCTGCGCCCACGGCAATGAAGGTCACACCCGGCTTTGCCATCCGCGCTGAAATCCACTTTGCCCAATTGGCATTCCGCTTGGTCAGCAGTGCATCATACAATGTTCGGCTGGTCATCCCTTCGTTCATGAGCTGCGCCAGCTTTTCGGCATCAGCTGCGGCCCACAGGTCAACCATCTTGTCCATAGTTGCACCGGCGTCATCAATCTGTTTGGCGGTTTCGACAAGGAAAGCGACCTGTTCGGATTCGGGCAACGTGTCAAATACGCCAAGTTGAAATTCCATGGTTTCAAGGCCGCCAATTGGCTTTTTGGCTGCATTCGCTGCGGCCGTGAGCTGCTTTTCAACGCCGCTGTTGGGGTCAAAGCCCGATTTCTGCATCGCCAGCAGCGAAATCGTGATGGCCGCTGCCCACGGGTCAAACGGGTCGAGCGCTGCGGTTGGGATACCAAGTTTAGTGACAGCGGTTTCGTACACAGCGCGATCCGCGTCATTCATTTTCGACCGCAGAGCCCTGCCTTGTTGATCCATCGCCAGCTTGCCAAAAAGTGCTTGGCTCTCGGCTGCAGGTGGTTCAACCAGTTCAAGAATCAGTTGGTCTGATGAATCGAATGCGGCTTTCACGCCATCATCAAACCAACCCAAGCCAGGTTTCAGGATATGCACGCTGCCAAACAGGTAAATCGTCGTGTCGGCATCTTTTACTACCCACAAGGCAGGATCGACATCTTTCAGGGCCAATGGTGCAACCTTAACCGGGTCAAGCGCTTCGACCGAAGCAGGGGCCTCCGTCGGAGCATTTTGTGCAGCTGCGGGCGCCGCCCATGCCAATGCGCAAGTCGCAGTGGCTGCCAGCAAATTCTTCAAAATAATACGCATTGATATTCTCCTTCAAACAAAAATGTCATTAGAAACAAGATGATATTGAATGGGTGGCTACCGGTATTTTTTCCAGAACCAAACGACAACCGCAACAAAGGCTGTCATCAGATAAAGCGCAACGCCATTGGGTTCTTGCAACATTCCGCCGCGCCACATCAGCCACCAGACCGGTGCGATGAACCAGAAGGCGTATATCGCGAATAGCGCGCCTGCGCGGTAGGCAGCTTCCTCTTGTTCATCGACAACATGCTTGTGCCAGTAGATACTCACAGCGGGAAAAATGATGCCGATGGCTCCTGAAAGAATTATAGCCAGAACTGGAGAAATCGGACCGCTGGCAAACAAGCTGGATTCATCTGCGCCAAGATTATCCGTCACGGCAAGAGCGAGGCCAATGACGCCACCGAGCAATCCACAACCGATCAGGATACGGTTGTATAACTTCTCGCGGCGCGGAACTTTTTCACCGCTCAGTTTCACCTTTTGAAACATTTTCCAGATGGCAAAGGCGAGAATGAGAATGACCGTCACGAAGACACCCAAAATAACAAGCCCAAGTAAATCCAGCGGGCCTCCCCCCTGGTCATTATGCTGCGACAAGAAACCGGTAATGGCTCCCAAGAGCATGACGATGCCAAGGCCGCACAATATCATCCAAATGTTGCGTTGATTGGTGCTGCCGGTTTTTTCGTCCCCGTCAAACATGATGCTCTCCGTTAAATTTGTCATCGAAAATCTCCTTAGTAACAGGAATAGATTTGCTGGTGTGGCGGTATATTTTCATCGCCGATTGTACTTCCGCCACATCCACACGGCATTATTTGTCACAAGGCCGAGCGCGAATATCCACCATATGCCGACGGGCGGTGCGAGGCGTCCCATCCACAAAACATGCCACGCCGGTATGCCTAGGACCATTGCGTACCAACCGATCAGGCCTGCCCACAAATAGTCGCGCTCTTCATATTCATCGAGGCTCCCGTAAAATATGCGGCAAGTGACGAGCAGGCCACCCAACCACAATGCAGCAATGAGCGCGGCCATCCAGGGATTTATCGGTGCCAGAAACGGATCGGCAATATTGCCTTTGCCGCTTCCGACGATTTCGCCGACTTCAAGAGAGATGGGAAGCAAGAGCAAGCTGATGGCCGCTCCCAAAAAGCCTGAGCCGATCAGGCTGCCCCAATATCGCTTTGCACGCGGGGTGAGCGGCCGCTTTTGCGTGTCCGGAAATTCATCCATGATGTTCTCCGTCAAATTCGTCATCGAAAATCTCCTCGATCGGCAATTCGAACAGCCGTGAAATCTTGAATGCCAGCGGCAGTGACGGATCATATTTGCCCGTTTCGATCGCATTTACCGCCTGACGGGATACATCGAGATGCTCGCCCAGATCGGCCTGGCTCCAGTTGCGCATGGCGCGCAATACTTTCAGCCGGTTTTTCATGTCAGGTTATAATGTCTTTGTGTCATGTAGACCTTACTAAACCGATTCGTCGGTGATGTCAACAAGACCTTACAAAAAGAAATGCACGGCTGACAAAATTGATTGCCGATATTCCGAAACTTGATTTAGCCGCCTATCTCCGCCAATGGCTTGGCATGTCCGAATATCGCCCACTCAGTTTTCAGGACCTGATCCTCACGCTTCACGATTATTGGGGCAAGCAAGGCTGCGCGATATTGCAGCCATACGACATGGAAATGGGCGCTGGCACGTTTCACACAGCGACCACCTTGCGCGCGCTTGGGCCAGATGCGTGGAACGCCGCCTTTGTCCAGCCATGCCGACGCCCGACCGATGGCCGCTATGGCGAGAACCCCAACCGCCTTGGCGCATATTACCAATATCAGGTGATCCTGAAGCCAAGCCCGCCCGATTTGCAGGAACTGTATCTTGGCTCTCTGAATGCCATTGGCATTGATCCGCTGCTGCACGATATCCGCTTTGTCGAAGACGACTGGGAAAGCCCGACGCTTGGCGCCTGGGGTCTCGGCTGGGAAGTCTGGTGCGACGGCATGGAGGTGACTCAATTCACCTATTTCCAGCAAATGGGCGGCTTTGACTGCAAGCCCGTCTCGGGCGAGCTGACATATGGTCTTGAACGTCTGGCGATGTATATCCAGAACAAGGACAGCATTTTCGACCTCGCCTATAACAATGCCACCGCCGACCGCCCGGCAGTGACCTATGGCGAAATTTTCCGCGAGAATGAGCGGCAGATGAGCACATATCATTTCGAAGTAGCCGATACCGACATGCTGTTCGATGCGTTCAAAAAGGCAACGGCAGAATGCGAAAACTGCCTTGATCGCGGTATCCCGATCCCCGCTTACGAACAGGCTATCAAGGCCAGCCACATCTTCAACATACTTCAGGCGCGCGGCGTCATCTCCGTGCAGGAACGCGCCAGCTTCATGGGCCGCGTCCGCGATCTCGCAAAAGGAAGTTGCCAGGCCTGGATGGAAAAAAATGGATGGGCGGCATGACCGACTTCCTTTTAGAACTGCGTTCCGAAGAAATTCCGGCGCGCATGCAAGTGAAGGCCAAGGAAGATCTGGCACGCTTGTTCAGTGATGCGCTGGCCAAGGCCGGGCTTGCGGCGGCATCGATTGAAACATTCGCCTCGCCTCGCCGCCTCGCGCTGATCGCGACTAGACTGCCGCTGGCAACCGAGACTGTCTCCGAAGAAACCAAAGGGCCCAAGGTCGGCGCGCCGCCACAGGCGGTGGAGGGCTTCCTGCGCAAGACGGGGCTGACGCAGGATCAACTGATCGAGCGCGATGGTGTGTATTTTGCTGTCGTCGAAAAGGCGGGGCGGCAGACCACCGATGTTTTGGCCGAAGCTGTCCCGGCGATCATCCGCGCCTTTCCATGGCCAAAATCGCAACGCTGGGGTGCAGCGTCGATTTCCACCGAAAGCTTGCGCTGGGTCCGCCCGCTGCAAGGCATAGTTGCGCTGTTGGGCGATGATGTCGTGCCTTGCGAGATTGACGGTATCGTCAGTGGCGCTGCCACTATGGGGCATCGTTTTCACCATAGCGGTCCGATCACCATCGGCAATGCGGGCGACTATATTGAAAAGCTGCGCGCCTGCCACGTGCTTGTCCATTTCTCTGAACGTTGCCGCATCATCCGCGATGGGGCGGAAGCCGTCGCAAAGGCTGCCGGCCTAGCGTTGGTGACGGACGAAGGCCTCGTCATTGAAAACGCTGGCCTGACAGAATGGCCAGTGCCGATGCTTGGCCGTTTTGACTCTGCCTTTCTGAATGTGCCGCAAGAGGTCATCCAGCTAACCGCGCGCGTGAACCAGAAATATTTCGTCTGCCAGGATGCCAATGGCAAGCTCGCCAACGCCTTCGTCTGCACCGCAAACATCGATGCGCATGACGGCGGCGCTGCGATTGTGGCTGGCAATGAAAAGGTCCTTGCGGCGCGGTTGTCGGATGCGAAGTTTTTCTGGGAACAGGACCTGAAGGTTGCGCTCGACGATCAAGCGAAAAAACTGGCGCAAATTACCTTTCACGAGAAATTGGGCACCGTCGCCGACAAGGTGGATCGCGTCGCAAAACTGGCACGCTGGTTGGTGGAGGAAGGCATCGTGAAATCCTCCCCATCGCAAGTCGATGGAGAGGATTTGGCCAGCCAAGCCGAACGCGCGGCGCGTCTGTGCAAGGCTGATCTCGTCACGGGCATGGTGGGTGAATTCCCCGAATTGCAGGGCATCATGGGCGGATATTACGCGCGCTCGCAGGGCGAAAGCGATGCCGTCGCCGATGCCATCCGCGACCATTACAAGCCAGTCGGGCAGGGCGATGATCTGCCCACCGCGCCGGTCACGGTTGCAGTGAGTTTGGCGGATAAGCTGGATACGCTGACCCAGTTTTTTTTGATCGACGAGACTCCTACTGGTTCCAAAGATCCATTCGCGCTTCGACGAGCATCATTGGGTATCATTTCCCTGATCCTGAGCAGCAGTTTGCGTTTCCGGCTGGAATCGGTTTTGCTAAAAGCAGTGGAGGACGACCTGGGAAAGTTCCAAGTCGTTTGGACCGGACATCTAGAAACAAAACTTGCGGCGTTCTTCGCTGACCGCCTCAAAGTCCAACAACGCGAAGCGGGCATAAGGCACGATTTGATTGATGCGGTGTTTAGCCTTGGCGGGGAGGACGATCTTGTCCGTCTGCTGGCGAGGGTCAAGGCATTGCAGGCATATATTACAACTGCGGAGGGCGCAAATTTGCTTGCCGCCTACAAACGCGCAGCGAATATCCTTAAGGGCTCAAATCCTGTTTCGCCAGTGCTCGACAAGGCGTCAGATGCGCCGATGTCTGATGCCGCTGAACAGCAAATGCCGCAAACGGGGGAGGAAGACCCGTTTGTCGACGTCGACCAGGGCATGCGCGCGGCGATCGCTGGCAATCATGGCCGCACCGAGGGGATCATACCCGAAGGCGCAGCTGCAGCGGACATTGCCTTGCTTGGCGCGCTCGACATCGCCGAACCTCAAGCGCAAAAGGCGCTCGAGGCCGAACAATTTGAAGACGCCATGGCGGCACTGGCCACATTGCGCGAGCCGATTGACCGTTTCTTTGACGAAGTGATGGTGAATGACGAAGATCCGGCAAAGCGGTCATTCCGGCTTGGCTTGCTGGCGCGGTTCCGCGATGCAGTGACTCAAGTGGCCGATTTTTCGAAGATTGAGGGGTAGCGGGCGGACCAGCATTGTCGTCATGCTGAACTTGTTTCAGCATCTTACTTTCCAGAGTTTGGTGCAGAAGCGAGTAAGACCCTGAAACAAGTTCAGGGTGACGGTCAAAAAGATTGTCGTGTGGAATGTTATCCGCCACCCAAGGGAGTATTGAATGACCCAATATGTGTATCGTTTCGGTGGCGGTGTGTCGGATGGCAATGAAAACATCCGTGGTAACAAGAATATCCTCGGCGGCAAGGGCGCGAACCTTGATGGCATGGCTTCGATTGGATTGCCCGTGCCTCCCGGCTTCACGATCACAACTGAAATGTGCACAGCCTATTACGCCAATGGTCAGAGTTTTCCCGACAGCGTGCGTGCCGAGGTGGCGAACGGCCTGAAACATATTGAACAGGTAACCGGCAAATCCTTCGGCGACCCGGCCAATCCCTTGTTGGTCTCGGTGCGCTCGGGCGCGCGTGTTTCGATGCCGGGTATGATGGACACCGTTCTGAATCTGGGCCTTAATGACCAGACTGTAGAAGGGTTGGCAACATCGTCAGGCGATGCGCGCTTTGCATGGGACAGCTATCGTCGCTTCATTCAGATGTACGCCGATGTCGTGCTTGAGCTTGACCATGGCGCGTTCGAAGAGGCGCTTGAGATCGCCAAGGAAGACCAAGGCTATTATCTCGATACCGAATTGTCCGCCGATGACTTGAAAGCGCTGGTGACCGAATATAAGCGCCTCGTAGAGGCCGAATGGGGCAAGCCGTTCCCGCAGGATGTGCATGACCAATTATGGGGCGCGGTGGGCGCGGTGTTCGGATCATGGGAATCTGATCGGGCAAAGGTGTATCGCCGCTTGAACAATATCCCCGGCGACTGGGGCACTGCGGTCAATGTGCAGGCAATGGTTTTCGGCAATATGGGTGAAACATCGGCCACGGGTGTTGCCTTCACGCGCGATCCGGCGACGGGCGAGAATGCCTATTATGGCGAGTATCTGATCAACGCGCAGGGCGAGGATGTCGTCGCAGGCATTCGCACGCCGCAATATCTGACCAAGGCCGCACGCGAGCGTGCAGGCGCAAAGCCGCTGTCGATGGAAGAGGCGATGCCGCAGGTTTATGCCGAGCTGGCGCGCGTGTTCGATATTCTCGAAACGCATTATCGCGATATGCAGGATATCGAATTCACCGTTGAGCGCGAAAAATTGTGGATGCTGCAGACCCGGTCGGGCAAGCGCACGGCAAAGGCGGCCTTGAAAATTGCGGTCGATATGGCCGAAGCAGGCATGATTACGACCAATGAAGCGGTGCTGCGTGTCGATCCGATGGCCTTGGACCAGTTGCTGCACCCGACGCTTGATCCCCAAGCCATGCGCGATGTGCTGACCTCTGGTCTGCCTGCGTCGCCAGGCGCGGCATCGGGCGAGATTGTGTTCGACGCCGACACTGCCGAGCGATTCAATGATATGGGCAAAGCCGTTATCTTGGTGCGCATCGAAACCAGCCCCGAAGACATTCACGGCATGCACGCCGCCAAGGGCATATTGACCGCGCGCGGCGGGATGACCAGCCATGCGGCTGTTGTCGCGCGTGGTATGGGCCGGCCATGCGTTTCGGGTGCGGGTAGCATTCAGATTGATCCTGCTGCTAAAGTGCTGCGCATCGCTGGCCGCACATTGAAGGAAGGTGAGACGATCACGCTTGACGGGTCAACTGGCGAAGTCATGGCGGGCGAAGTGCCCACCATCCAGCCCGAGTTGGTGGGAGATTTCGGTACATTGATGGTCTGGGCAGATGCGGGGCGCCGGATGAAGGTCCGCGCCAATGCCGAAACGCCCTTGGACGCGCAAACCGCGCGTGACTTTGGGGCAGAAGGCATTGGCCTGTGCCGCACCGAACATATGTTCTTCGATGCCGCGCGGATCACGGCGGTGCGCCAGATGATCCTCGCCGACGACGAGAAAGGCCGCCGCGTTGCGCTCGACAAATTGCTGCCCGAACAGCGCAAGGATTTTGCCGCGATATTCGAGGTGATGGCTGGACTGCCAGTGACCATTCGTTTGCTCGACCCACCATTGCATGAATTCCTGCCGCATCAGGAAAGCGAATTTGCCGAGGTTGCGGCGGCTGCTGGCGTGGGTATCGAGGTTTTGAAGCAACGTGCGGCGGAGCTGCACGAATTCAACCCCATGCTTGGCCATCGCGGATGCCGCTTGGGCGTCACTTATCCTGAAATCTACGAGATGCAGGCGCGGGCAATTTTTGAAGCCGCATGCAGCCTTGCGGTTGCGCCTGTCCCTGAAATCATGATCCCGCTCGTCGGTACGCGCCGTGAGCTTGAGTTGATGAAGGATGTGGTCGACAAGGCGGCTGAGGCGGTCTTTGCCGAACAGGGCAAACGGATCGAATATCTCGTTGGCACCATGATCGAACTGCCGCGCGCGGCGTTGATGGCAGACGAAATTGCCGAAGTCGGAAGCTTTTTCAGCTTTGGCACCAACGACCTAACCCAAACCACTTTGGGTGTCAGCCGCGATGACGCCGCCCGGTTCCTGACGCATTATGTCGACAAGGGGATTTACGCGCGCGACCCGTTTGTCAGCCTTGATGTCGAAGGCGTCGGCCAGCTGATCGAGATCGCCGTCCAAAAGGGCCGTGCGACTCGCCCCGATATTAAGCTTGGCATATGCGGCGAACATGGCGGCGACCCTGCGTCGATTGCCTTCTGCGAAAAGGTCGGCCTCGATTATGTGAGTGCGTCGCCATACCGCGTGCCCATCGCGCGTCTGGCCGCAGCGCAGGCGGCGCTTGCTAGCCGGTAGACGCATCCGCTAACGCATCGCCAGGGGGAAAGCATGATGAAGGCATGGCAAAGATACGCCCTTTGCATCGCGCTCGGGCTCATTGGCGGCGCGGCTTTTGCGGTGCAGCAGGTGCGCGTCGGCTTGAACGATGGTCTCGTTTCCAACGGACCATGGGAGACGGGCAAGAGCTTCGGTTCAGTCGGTGCAACTGCGCTCACCCGCGCAAAGGTAGCCTTGTCGGGGTTGTTGGCCTTGCCTGCAAAAGAGGCGATGTATTTTACCGCTACGCACGACAGCAAAGGCCGCGCGCTTAATGGCCGCTGCACCTATGCGGTGCGCGGCAGCAAGCTTGACGGCCGGTGGTGGAGTGTCACCTTATATGAAGGTAAAGGCTGGCTTGTGAAAAACGCGGTCAATCGCTGGTCAGTTCCTGCAAGCGCAGTCGCTAAAGATGCGCAAGGGGCATGGACATTCACGGTGTCGCCCAATGCGCAGGGTAGCATATGGTTGCCAACGGGATCAGTTCCCGCCTTTGACCTGACGCTGCGGCTCTATCATCCTTCGTCCGCTGTTATGAACCACCCTGAAAAGGCGCAGCTTCCCGCCATTGACCGCACGGGATGTGCATGATGCGGCGCTGGATCCTGCCATTACTGGTCGCAGCCCTTGTCGCTTTTGGCGCCTATCAGGCTACGTTGCTCGCAACCCCTTATGCATTGATGTACGCAGCAATGCGCAAAATTGGGGCGGATCGCCCAGCCAACAGTTTTTATTTTGCGTCCATGACAACGGCCGCCAATCAAAGCATAGTCCGGCCAAGCCCCGATTTGTCTTACTCAACCTGTGTCTTTGATCTGTCGAAAGGCCCTGTGCTGGTCAACATCAATCCCGTCGCGGATCATTATTGGTCGGTCAGCGTCTTCGATGCACGCACCGATGTCGCCGCCGTGCGCAGTGATCGGGATACCAAAGGCCAGCCAGCCCGGCTTGCTTTGATCAAAAAGGGACAACCGGCGCCAGAGGGTTATGAGGCCGTTTCGCTTGGATACGACCGGGGTTTGGTTCTTGTCCGCATCCTCCTCACCAATCCCGAGGAATTTCCGCGCGTTGACGCCATTCGTCGGGAATCGACCTGCAAGCGCATTTAGTGGTCAAATTAGCTATTGCACAAGAGGGCCGCCATCCGTAATAGCGGCGCTCCAGTGCACCCGTAGCTCAGCTGGATAGAGCATCAGACTACGAATCTGAGGGCCGGGCGTTCGAATCGCTCCGGGTGCACCATTTCCCTCCCTTCGTCAGAAAATCCGTCCGAAAACGGGTCGACACTGCGTTGGGACGACTTGGCTTCAAGCTTGTCTCGACTTTTTGTCGGGGCTGCGTCTATGGGGGCAGCATGACTACCAAATCCAAATCTGCCATCGTTCTTTTGTCCGGTGGGCTCGACTCAATGGTTGTGGCAGGGCTTGCGCGCGAGGCGGGCTATGATCTGATCGCGCTGACTATCGATTATAACCAGCGCCACCGCGTGGAGCTTGAAAGTGCCGCGCGCATTGCAACGCATCTCCAGGCCAAGGAACATATCATGTTACCGCTTGATCTGACCCGCTTTGGCGGATCGGCGTTGACGGCGGATATCGATGTGCCAAAGGAAGGCATTGAGACAGGCGCGATTCCCGTCACCTATGTGCCAGCACGCAACACGATATTCCTGTCCTTGTGCCTTGGCCTTGCCGAAGCCCGCAACGCCCGCGATCTCTGGATAGGGGTTAATGCGCTCGATTATTCGGGCTACCCCGATTGCCGCCCGGCCTTTATCCACGCGTTTGAAACGACTGCCAATCTGGCAACAAAGGCGGGTGTCGAGGGCGATCATTTCACTGTTCACACCCCATTGCTCGACATGACCAAGGCCGACATTGCGCGCGAAGCCAACAGGCTCGGGCTTGACGCTGGGATGAGCTGGTCTTGCTACGACCCGAGTGCTAACAACAAGGCGTGCGGACAATGCGACGCGTGCCGCTTGCGCGCCAAGGGCTTTGCTGATGCGGGTTTGCCTGATCCGACCATTTACGTATGAGCTACGCGGTCAAAGAAATTTTTCTGACGTTGCAGGGCGAGGGTGTGCATGCCGGCCGCCGTGCTGTGTTCTTGCGCTTTGCAGGCTGCAATCTGTGGACGGGGCGCGAGGCAGATCGTTCGAGCGCCATCTGCCAGTTTTGCGACACGGATTTTGTCGGCATGGATGGCGAAAATGGCGGCCGTTATCACGCAGCGGCGCTCGCGGCCAAAGTTGCTACCTTATGGGGCGACCGCGCCGATAACCGCTATGTCGTCATGACCGGTGGCGAACCCATGTTGCAAGTCAACGATGCCATAGTTGACGCGCTACATGCCCAAGGCTTTATGATCGCGATTGAGAGCAATGGCACGTTTGCCGTGCATCCTGGGATCGACTGGGTCTGCATTAGTCCAAAGGCAGGATCGGACGTGATCCAGCATGTAGGCGACGAACTTAAGCTGGTTTGGCCCCAACCCGGGAGCGACGTTGATGCCATGGAAAAATGGCAATTTGAACATTTCCTCATCCAGCCCATGGACATGGGTGATGCATTCTTGAACACCTCCACCGTTTCATCGGCCACAGACTTTGTTATGGAGCGCCCGATTTGGCGTTTATCCTTGCAAAATCACAAGATTCTCGGGCTTCCCTGAAAACTGGTAAATTCGCTTGAAACCTGTCCTCGAAAATGACAGTCTTGTGACGGGATAGAGGAGAGCTGAAATGGCAAAGGCCGGAGAAGCGCATCTGCGCGCGTATAAAAGCTATTCAAAGCGCATGTCTGACCATGTGGCGATTGCACTGGTCGTCTATACATTAGCACTAATATTTTTGGTGACGCCGACTATTGAATCGACGGGTACCTCCATTTTCCCTTATTTCATATTGGTCGCGTTGGTTGGCGCAGTCATTCCGGCTTGTCGGAATTTGGAACGGCGTTGGCAGGCATTGGACGCAACTGCCTATCCCGGTGACGGACTTGAAAGCCGTTATTTTGCCGACCGGCTAAAATTATGGGTTGCCGCGATTGGTATTCCTGCGGGGCTTGCGCTGCTGTTCACCATTTTTTGAGGACCGCTTGATTGACGCTGTATTTACCCGCGCCTAAGCGGGAATCATGCTGAAACCACAAGAAGCGCTTGATCGCGCGCAAAATCTCGTTTCCCAGGCCATGAAAGCGGGCGCTGACGCCGCTGACGCGGTCTATGTTTGTGATGCATCCACTGAGGTGCAGGTGCGTCTTGGCCAATTGGAGGATGTCGCACGTTCGGAGGGCGAGGATATCGGCCTTCGCGTGTTCGTTGGTCAGCGATCAGCTACCATTTCGTCGTCCAACATGAACCCGGCCATCCTTGCCAATCTGGTGACGCGCGCCATCGATATGGCGAAGGAAGCACCCGAGGATCAATATGCTGGCCTCGCGCCGCATGAGCGCCTGCTGACGGGCGCAATTCCGGATTTCGACAGTGACGACGGGCTGGACCCGGACCCCGCCTTGCTGCGCGCCGCAGCGCTTGAATGCGAGGATGCGGCACGCGCAGTGCCTGGAGTTACGAATAGTGAGGGCGCAGGCGCAAGCGCCGGGCGCACGATCTTTGCGCTTGCCACAAGCCACGGGTTTGCTGGCGTTAAGTCAGGTTCCGGATATGGCATATCGGCAAGCGTGCTGTCGGGGGACGGGGACGCAAAAGAACGCGATTATGACTGGCGCTCCGCACGTTATCTCTGCGATTTGGACAAGCCTGCCGATATTGGCACGCGCGCCGGTGAACGTGCGGTCAAACGGCTTAATCCGGGAACTCTCAAAAGTGGCCAGATACCCGTAGTGTTTGATCCGCGCGTTGGTAGCTCATTTATCGGCCATCTGATCGGCGGGATCGTCGGTTCAGCTATCGCCCGTAAGACAAGCTTTCTGCTTGAATCGCTTGGTGCGCAATTGTTCGACAGCAGCATTTCCATCATTGATGATCCGCATCGCATGCGCGGACTTGGCTCGCGCGCGTTTGATGGTGAGGGTCTGCCTACATCCCGGCGCTCCATAATCGAAAATGGCGGACTAACCAGCTGGTTGCTGGAAAGCGCATCTGCGCGCCAACTGGGGCTTGACCCCACTGGCCACGCAAGCCGCGGTATTAGCGGGGCGCCCGGCGTCAGCCCGTCTAATGTCCATTTGGAAGGTGGCACTGTAAGCGTATCTGAGCTTATCGCAGACATCAAACATGGCGTTTATGTGCATGAACTAGCCGGGCAGGGCGTGAACCCCGTCACGGGCGATTACAGTCGTGGTGCAGCTGGCTTCCTTATCGTTAATGGCGAGATTGCTGGCCCCGTCAGCGAATTCACCATTGCCGGGAACCTGAAGGACATGTTCGCTGCCATGACCGCCGCGAATGATCTGGAGTTTATCCGCAGCACAAACGTACCGACGCTGCGGATCGACGGCATGATGATCGCTGGTGCCTGAACGCCAACTTGATAGAGACGCGGTGGTTGCGGCCACGCAAGAAGCAGCAGCACTGGCATTTGTAAGTTGGCGTGACGGCGGCGTTCCCGACACAAGGGTTTGGGAAAAGAGCAAGAATAACCCTGTCAGCGATATTGATATGGCGGTCGATGCGTTGCTTTCCAAGCGGCTGAGGGACATTCTGCCCGCGGCCGCGTGGCTGTCTGAAGAAACTGTTGATGATCCGTCACGGCTGGACGCGCGTTTGTTGTGGCTGGTTGACCCCATCGATGGCACGCGCGATTATGTGCGGGGCCGCAGCGGGTGGTGTATCTCGGTGGCGTTGGTGGCCGATGGACAACCCGTTTTTGCGGTGATGGCAGCGCCAGCACAAGATAAAATCTGGGTGGCTGCAAGTGGCGAAGGCGTGACTTGCAATGGGGAAATATTATCGGGAAGCAAGCGGGGATCGTTTGCCGGCTCACGCGTTCCGGCTGACGAAATGCCAACAATTGACTTTGATCTCGTCACGGTCATAAAGCCTAACAGCATTGCCATGCGGATGACCATGGTGGCCTGTGACCGTGCAGATTTGGTGGCAACATTGCGTTGGGGCAATGAATGGGACATCGCAGCTGCCCATTTGGTTGCGCAAGAAGCTGGCGGCATCGTCACAGACGGGCTTGGACGTCCGATTGTCTATAACAAACGCACACCGCTGGATTTCGGCCTAATCTGTTGTGCACCCGGTATTCACCAAGCCGCGGTGCAACGGCTGTCTGGGCGCGCAGCGAAGCTTTTGGATGCATCACTCTGAACGAACCTAGCCTCTGACCAAAAAAAGGGCCCGCATCGCTGCAGGCCCTTTTTTGTAGTTATGCTGGCTAAGTTCCTAGAACTTGCCGCGCAGCGTGATACCGTAGGTCCGCGGTTCAGCAAGGAACTGGGAGAAGATCTGACGGCCGCCTGGATATTGTGGATCCACGAACGGTGCAGAGGTCGTGCCTGCCTGGAATGGCGAATTGAATGCGACCTGTGCATAATCCTGATTGAAGATGTTCTGGCCCCAAAGCTCGATGCCCCATGCTTCATCGCGGCCACGAAGTCCGATGCGTGCGTTGAATACCGCAAACCCGTCCTGTTCCTTCTGCGGGAATAGGTCGGAACCGGTGTTGTAATCGCTGGTCATACGACCATCGATGTACACAAGGCCGCTCATGCCGCTGCTGCCAATGTCAGGCGTCCAAGTGACGCTTGATGTAGCAACGAGTTCAGGCGCGTTCGATAGGTTGTCACCTGGAAGCTTGCGTAGTGCCAAGTCCAGCGGTGCCCCATTCTTGGTCCCGATAAGGTCATTCCTATACGTCGTCTTGGCATAAGTCAGACCAGCCGCCATCCTGAAGTTACGTGCAGGAACCAATGATGCTTCAAGCTCTACGCCTTGTGTGCGAACACCATAAGTGATGTCGCCCGTGGCGCAGCTGCCTGTTGCGTTGCTCAGATCACTATCTGCTCCCGCGCCACCAACCAGGTTGTTACAGCCGTTGACGTTCTGCACGAGGAAGACCGTACCGTTGAAAGTATTCAACTGGAAGCTGCTGAAATCCGAACGGAATGCGGAGACGCTCAGGCCAAATGGGCCATTTGAGAATTTAGCACCCAATTCGTAGCTGTCAACAAGCTCGGGATCGAACTGCAGGTTGCGCACCAAAGCCTGCGCGCCGCCAACGGACGCAAAAGTCGCGATGGGAGATTTAAGCGCCGACCGGTCAAGGTTGAAACCGCCGGCTTTATATCCGCGTGCGAAGCTACCATAGACAAGAAGATCATCGATTGGTTTCCACGACAGAATGGCAGTCCCAGTGATTTGATCCTCGCTGCGCTGATCACGAATGGAAACACCATTCAGCTCTGCGGTTGAGTTGCCCTGGCATGACAGACCAATCAATGCCCCTGCAAGTGCACGCGCAGTTGCGATCTGCGTCGGCGTACCCGCGGTTGTTGTCGACAAATCATCAGAAACCAGACCCTGCACCGCAGTACAGGCGGTATTGTCATTGCCAAAGGTTGCGTCGAACTTCTTCTTATCCTTTGTGTACCGAAGACCCAAAGTGAGGTCGACTGTGTCGGTGATATGCACGATATTGTGGGTGAATATCGCCCAGTTCGTGCCGTTCTGGAAATACCGGTCATTGGTCGTGCCGCGATCGTTTAGTCCGTCAAGCGCGGTGAATGCTGCGACGATATCAGGGCCTGACGCCCCGGTAGCACCAGCAAGTGTTGCAGGACCAACGCCGGGGGCAACGCACAACGGGCTTGTTGGCGAATAAAGGCCAGCAAGGCCACCGCCGGAAATAACGCGGCAAGTTGCGAAGCGACCATATTGGTTACCAAAGCGCAGATTGTCGCGCACAGTCAGTTTCTCGTTGGCAAAGAAGCCGCCGACCAACCAGTCGAGCTTGCCGCCAAATGCTTCACCCTGCAGACGCAATTCCTGCGTGAAAGTGTGGAACTGGCGGTATGCGTCGTCGCTTGGTGCACGATAAAGAATATCGACTTCGCCATAATCTGTGTCGGATGCCTGACCCGAGCGATACTGCCGATAGGCAGTGATCGACGTTAAGGTTGCTCCGCCAAAGTCATAGTCGATCTGACCCGAAAAGCCGTAATCCTTGGTCTGGCCGCTGAATTCGCGGTTCGTACTAACCGACACATTACGACCATAGCCTTGGTTAAAGGCAGCCAAAGGCTGACCAAGGTCGCGCAATACATTGATGATGTTGTTACCTGTTGTCTGCAACGGCGCAAGAGGTGTGGACGGGTTGTTCAAATTGCCAATGAACTGATTGACGGTCTGGTCCACATAAGTTGCTGCGCAGCATTCTTCATCACGAAATGTATAATCTGCAATCAATCGCACGGAAAGAGCATCGGTGGGTTCGAACAGCAACTGGCCACGCAGGAAATAGCGGTCGCGGTTATTGATGTCGCGGCCATTTTGATCGTCACGGTAAAAGCCGTCACGCTTTACATAAACGCCATCGAGGCGGAACGCCAACTGCTCGGACAGCGGCCCGGTGACGCTGGCTGCGCCGCGCATGAAGTCATAATTGCCATAGGTTAGCTCGGCGTTAGCGCCAAAAGTGAAGCTTGGCTTTTTCGAATAGATGCTGATGAGACCAGCCGACGAGTTACGGCCGCCAAGCGTGCCTTGCGGGCCGCGTTGCACTTCGACGCGGTCGATCTCGCCGAGTTCGTTAAGGCCGATACCTGAACGCGAGCGATACACGCCGTCGATGAAAACAGGAACCGAGCTTTCGAGGCCAGGGTTGTCGCCTACGGTGCCGATACCGCGGATACGGGCGGAGCCATTTGCTTCGGAACCGGTTGAGGACACCAGCAATGAAGGGGCGACCTGATTAAGCTGGCGAATATCGTTCGCGCCGCTGTTTTGCAGCGTTTCTGCGTTTACTGCCGAAATGGCGACCGGTACGTCCGAAAGCAGCTGGCTACGACCTTGCGCAGTCACGACGATTTCTGGGTCGCTGTTGTCATCCGTTTGGGGCGCTTCTTGCGCAAACGCAAGGCTTGGAACAACAAGCGCAATGCAAGCCGCGGACAATTTCAAGGCGTGGCTGAGGGATTTGTCACGTCGCAACATATTCTTCTCTCCTGTTTAACTTATTTTTTTTGAAAATAGCGAATATGCATTCGAATGTCATCGCCGTTAACCGTGGAATTTATGAAATATTTTTTGTGCGTCTATTGTGCAACATGCGCTGTATTGACGTTACGGAAACAAGATTTGCCTCAAATCTGGATTTCCATATTGATGTCAAAATTGCTGCGCAGTATTTTTCTTAAACCTTGACGAGCATCTTGCCCGTGTTTTCGCCACTGAACAGTCCGATGAAAGCTTCGGGCATCTTTTCGAGTCCCTCTTTCACAGTCTCGCGACCTTTCACTGCTCCCGATTGAATGAGCGCGGACATATCGGCGTTGAATTCGGGGACCTGCGCATAGAAATCAGGATAAAGGAAGCCCTTGATCATGATCCGCCTGCCAATGATCATGGGCAGATATTGCATCGGCTGCGCCTTGAAGTCGTTGTAGACGTCAATCATGCCGCAAACGGCAAAGCGCGCCCACTCGTTAGCTGTTGCGAGAGCTGCGTCAAAATGTTCGCCACCGACATTGTCAAAATAAACATCAATGCCGCTTTCGTCCATATCCTTAAGCGCAGCGATCAACTGGGGCAGTACCTTGCCTGATTTGTAATCAATCACGGCATCGGCGCCTAACTCTTTGACCCACGCACATTTGTCTGCGCCGCCGGCCGAGCCGATGACCTTCATGCCCTTAGCCTTGGCGATTTGCGTCACTGTCGAGCCGACTGCGCCTGCCGCTGCCGAAACGAAGATAACCTCGCCTGGTTTTGCTTCAGCCACTTTAAGCAAACCAAACCAAGCGGTGCCGCCTGGCATGCCAATAATGCTGAGCCAGTGCTGGTCGGGGACACCCAGATCGGGAAGCTTCGCGGGCGGCATGCCGGCCGGTGGCGTTTTTCCGCCTCCAAAGACTGCCGAATCACGCCAGCCGGCCATGTGCAAAACCTTTGTGCCCAGCGGGAATTCCGCATTGTTGCTTTCGGTAACAGTGCCGACTGCGCCACCCGTCATGGGTTCGCCCAACATGAAAGGATCGGCATAGCTTTTCGCATCATTCATGCGGCCGCGCATATAGGGGTCGACTGACAGCCAGCCGTTCGCTACGCGAAATTCGTCTGCACCCAACGCTGCATCTGGCAAGTCCAATATGTTGAAATTGCTGTCGTTCGGGAGCCCTGCCGGGCGGCTAGCCAATGTCCATGCGCGCATTATCTTGTCTCTCCATTCGTTTTTTCGTCTGCAGCATTTGTTGGAGCATTTGTTGCAGCATTTTTATACACGGGTCTTCCGCCGACCCAGGTTTCTTTGACAACTGTCTTACGTAGTTCGCTGGGGCTTGCAAGCAGTGGGTCCACATCAATCAAGATGAAGTCTGCATAATGGCCGGGCGTTAGTGATCCGAATTTACCTTCCGCAAATGCGGCATATGCCGCGCCTGTGGTGAAGCCAGCGAGCGCTTGTTCGCGCGACACACGTTCTTCTGCACGCCAGCCGCCAAATGGTTGGCCGTCGGCATCCTCGCGCGTCATGGCTGCTGCAAGCCCAGCAAATGGGTCGGCAGATTCGACCGGTACGTCAGAACCAAAGGCAAGCTTGCCCCCAGCGCGTAAGATTGACTGCCAGGCATAAGCACCTTTCAGCCGCTCCTGACCGAGACGCGCCTCGGCCATCTGCCTATCGGACGTTTGGTGCACGGGTTGCATGGATGAGATGATGCCATGTTTGCCCAACCTTGCGAGATCGGCAGGATCGACGATCTGGGTATGTTCAATACGCCAGCGCATATCGCCGCTGTATGTTTCGGAAAGTTCCTCGATGGCGCTGATCACTTCTGCATTGGCAGCGTCACCGATCGCGTGAACCGCAGTTTGAAAGCCGTCCATCGACGCCCGAACCATCAGGTTACGGATTTCCGCGCTGGCAAGAAATTGAAGGCCCGTCTGGCCAGGTGCATCGGCATATGGTTTTTTCAACCAGGCACCGCGGCTACCCAGAGCACCGTCGAGATACAATTTTACCCCGCCAAGCCGCAATTTATCATTGTAAAGCCAAGGGCTTGGACGTGGTCCGGCAATGGCAACCATATTGTCGATTCCGCCAGCATAGGCAAAAATCCTTACCGTCAGCCAGCCACCGTCACCTGCCCGGCGATAGCTTTGCCAGTCTTCGATGGAAGTCCCCATGTCGGCTATTGCTGTGATGCCGAGCGCATTCAGTTTTTTCTGCGCTTCACCTAGTGCAACATCGCGCTCCAATGGCTTTGGCGCTGGTACGAACTTGCCAACCAAGTCTGCCGCAGCATCCACAAATATACCGCTGGGCTTTCCACCAGCAAGCTCTATGCGTCCGCCGGGTGGTGACTTCGAAGCGGCGGATATGCTCGCGATTTCCATGGCGCGGCTGTTGGCCCAGCCAGCATGGCCATCCACGCGCTCAAGCCAAACCGGTCGGTCGGCGACCGCAGTATCCAAATCCTGCGCAGTCGGAAAGCGGCCAAGACCCCATTTTTCCTGATTCCAGCCACGCCCTATGATCCAACGCCGGTCGGGATATTTGGCAGCATAGGCCTTAATGGCTCCCTGCGCCTCGGCAAGGCTGTTGGTGCCAGACAGGTCAAGGGTCAACAACTGGAAGCCAAGACCCATAACATGTCCATGCGCGTCGATCAGGCCAGGCAGCAAAGTGGCACCGCGCCCATCGAGCCTGAAATCAAGGGTTTTGGGCAGCTTGTCCTTCTTGGTGAGCAGTTCAGCGACCTTGCCGTCACTCCCGACCAGCATCGCGTTAAAACGGATCACTATACCGTTTTGATCCAGCGTGATGCCGTTTACATTTTCGACCAATCCATCTGCAAATGCCGGAGCAGACAAAGAAAGCAGGGCAAGCGCGAGTAATTTTTTCATCCCTTTGGCAGCCTTTTTACAATCGAACTGGTATCAAGACGGCCACCACCCATATGCTGTACGTCTGCGTAAAACTGGTCAATGATGGCGGTAATGGGCAAAGTGGCTCCGACGGCGCGCGCTTCTTCGAAGGCAAGTCCAAGGTCCTTGCGCATCCAATCCACAGCAAAGCCGAAGTCGAACTCATTCTGCGCCATGGTGGCCCAACGGTTGTCCATTTGCCAGCTTTGCGCCGCTCCCCCTGAAATGGCTTCATAAACCTTCTCAACATCTAACTCGGCCGATTGCGCAAAGCGCAATGCTTCCGAAAGTGACTGGATCACGCCCGCAAAGGCTATCTGATTGACCATTTTGGTCGTCTGCCCAGTGCCGGGGCCACCAACATGGACGACGCGTTTGGAATATGCTGCGATTATTGGGCGCGCGGCCTCCACCGAAGTCTCGGTTCCGCCGCACATGATCGACAGCGTCCCGTTTTCCGCGCCTGCCTGTCCGCCCGTGACTGGCCCGTCCACAACCATCAGGCCGCGTGATTTGGCTTCTACGCCGAGTTGACGGGCGATGCGTGCCGAAACCGTTGTATGGTCTATATACAAGCTGCCCTTGGCCATCGTTGAAAAAGCGCCGTCGCGGCCAAGTGTCACTGCTGCCAAATCGTCGTCGGTTCCGACGCAGCTTATCACGACATCGACCTCTTTGGCGGCATCTGCTGGTGAGGTGGCTATGGTTCCGCCATATGTTTCTACCCATTTTTCGGCTTTGGCGCGTGACCGGTTGTACACTGTAAGGTCATGCCCGGCCTGTTTGAGATGCCGCGCCATAGGGCCGCCCATGACGCCCAATCCGATAAAAGCTATTCTGGTCATGACCTCGCCTTAATGTTTGTTTTCACTTAACACCAGATGCGTTAGGGCCCATTTCATATGTCTGAACTTTTGACCCTGGACCATGTCCGCGCCGCCCATGACCGAATTCGCGATTCCATCGTGGCAACGCCCACCTTGCACAGCCAGACGCTGTCAAAGCTGACAGGCGCCAATATATATCTGAAGTTTGAAAACCTTCAGTTTACGGCCGCCTATAAAGAACGCGGCGCGCTAAACGCCATCCTCTTGTTGACCGATGAACAACGCAACAAGGGCGTCATCGCGGCTTCAGCGGGCAACCATGCGCAAGGGCTTAGCTATCATGGCACGCGGCTCGGCATCCCCGTAACCATCGTCATGCCAATTCCGACACCAACGGTAAAAGTGATGCAGACTGAAAGCGTCGGCGGCAAAGTCGTGCTGTTTGGCGAGACATTTGACGACGCGTACAAGCACGCTAGGCAGCTTGAGGCCGAGCAAGGTCTGACGTTTGTACATCCTTTCGATGACCCCAATGTCGCCGCTGGGCAGGGGACAGTCGCGCTTGAAATGCTTGAAAGCATAGAATCGCTGGACATGCTCGTCGTTCCCATTGGAGGCGGCGGTTTGCTCTCCGGGATGGGAACTGCGGCGCGCGCGTTGAAACCCGATATTGGCCTGATCGGTGTGCAAGCCGAGCTTTATCCCTCTATGTATGCCTTGATCAACAACCTGCAAATGCCATGCGAGGGCGATACACTTGCAGAGGGTATTGCGGTTAAGGTGCCAGGTAGCTTCACGAGCGAGGTTATCCGGGACCTCGTTGACGAGATTGTGCTCGTTAGCGAAGCCCAGTTGGAGAGTGCGGTGAGCCTTTTGCTGCAAATAGAAAAAACCGTGGTTGAAGGAGCGGGCGCGGCTGGCCTTGCGGCGGTGATGGCCAATCCAGAGATATTTGCGGGGAAGAATGTCGGCATTGTTTTGTGCGGCGGAAATATCGACACGCGGCTGCTTGCCAATGTCCTTTTGCGTGACCTTGCGCGTTCCGGCCGATTGGCCCGGTTGCGCCTGACGCTGCAGGATCGACCTGGCGCGTTGTATAAAGTCATGCGCCTATTCAACGAGCATAATGTCAATATCATTGAAATCTACCACCAGCGTATTTTTACGACTTTGCCAGCAAAAGGTTTGATTACCGATATCGAATGTGAGGCCAGAGATTCCGATCAATTACAAGGACTTGTGGACGGTTTGAACATGGCGGGATATAAGGTTGAACGTGTTGAACTCAACAAATAGACAGACCATGTGCGAAAGATGGTAAATTCGCTTTTCAGTCCATGATGAGCTGTGCATAAAAGGTAAATAATGTCTTAATGGCCGTAGCGGCTATGCGGAGAAAATATGAGCGCACCAGTCCGTTTTCCGCGATTTTTTGTTACCAGCCCTGGCCCTTGCCCCTATTTGCCGGGCAAAGTCGAACGGAAGGTTTTTACAGAGCTGAATGGTGACCATTCAGACGAGTTAAACGAGGCGCTGGGCCGTATCGGTTTTCGCCGCAGCCAGAACGTGGCTTATCGGCCAAGCTGCCTCGACTGCAAAGCTTGTGTCTCGGTTCGGGTCCGTACTGACGAATTCATGCCCAATGCCACCCAGCGTCGTATATTGCGGCGCAATGCGGATCTCGTCGTAAGTGCCTGTCGCCCATGGTCCACGTCGGAACAATATGAATTGCTCCGCCGCTACCTGACATCGCGTCATCCCGACGGCGGCATGGCGGGAATGGACGACATGGACTATGCAGATATGGTCGAACAGTCGCCTGTGCGTAGCCATGTGATTGAATATCGCACACCCACCCAATTTGGACGGCTCGGAGAATTGGTTGGCGCTTGCCTGACCGACCAGCAAAGCGACGGTGTCTCTATGATTTACAGCTTCTACAATCCGGATATCCCGGAACGTGCCGGGCTTGGCAATTTTATCATCATGGACCATATCCTGCGCGCAAGGGCAGCGGGGCTGCCTTATGTCTATCTTGGTTATTGGGTGAATGGTGCAGCGCGCATGCAGTATAAGACACGCTACCGGCCGCTGGAACGGCTTGGCCCCGATGGCTGGGAATTATTCGATCCGGATACTGAAACGCGCTCTTAAGCGCATAGCTTAGATACGGTCACCAATTACCGTTGCCAGTAATTCTATACCTTTGGCGTCCTCGGCATCGAAACGATTGATCGATGGACTGTCGAGATCAATAACGGCAATGACTGAGCCGGCGCGCTTTACGGGCACAACCAATTCAGAAGCACTATTGGCATCGCATGCGATATGGCCGGGAAAGGCGTGCACATCATCCACCAATTGTGTCTCGCCCGATTTAGCAGCAGTTCCGCAAACGCCCTTGCCAAATGGAATTCGGATACAGGCGGCTTTTCCCTGAAAAGGACCAAGGACAAGCGTGCCATCCACAACGCGATAAAATCCGGTCCAGTTCACATCGGGCAGATATTCCCACAATAATGAGGCAATGTTTGCCATATTGGCGACGCCATCCGGCTCACCGGCAGTTAGGGCATCGGCAGATCGGACCAGCTCCGCATATAATTCGGACTTCGGCGCGGCGGCATCAATTTCAAAAGTATGCATGCGTTTGACCTTATCAGTCGAAGTTAACCTTGCCACGGTTTTTCTTAACGGTTGACCTGCCCTTTTTGGCATCTACGCGGCGTGCTTTGGCGGCCTTGCTGGGTTTCGTTGCAACACGGCGGGGTTGGCGGATATGTGCGCGGTCGATCAGTTCAATGACGCGTGCGCGGGCATCCTGCCTATTGGCCTCTCGCGTACGGTGGCTTCGCGCTGTGACAATAAGCTCGCCCGACAACGTCATCTTGCTGCCTGCCAGTATTTTCAGCTGGCGGAACGCATAAGGCTGAAGGCCAAGCGCGTAAACATCCACGCGCAATTGGCAGGCCGTAGCGACCTTGTTGACATTCTGCCCGCCTGGCCCAGTCGAGGCAAGAAAGGTTTCTTCAAGCAAGTCTTCGGGAAGGTCAAAGGCCATAATGATGGCTGTAACAGCCATCATTATGTTTTGCTAATGTCACGCAGCGAGTTTTGTTGCAGTTTCAGCGACCCGCTTGCCGAGATAGCGTGCGCCATCAAGCTCGGTTTCGCTCGGCTGGCGGCTGCCATCGCCATTTGCGATCGTCGTTGCACCATAAGGCGCGCCGCCGGTCACCTCATCATTGCGCATTTGCCCTGCAAAACCATAGTCAAGTCCGACAATGGTCATGCCGAAATGCAGAAGATTGGTAATGATTGAAAACAGTGTCGTTTCCTGGCCGCCATGTTGTGAAGCGGTGGAGGTAAAGGCCGCGCCTACTTTTCCGTTCAATTCGCCCCGCATCCAGACGCCGCCGGCCTGATCCCAGAAGCTTGCCATCTGGCTCGACATCCGGCCAAAGCGTGTTCCGGTTCCCACCACGATGGCGTCATAATTCTTTAATTCATCAATCGTGGCGATTTCTGCCTTTTGATCAAGTTTGAAGTGCGCAGCCTGGGCTACCTCAAGTGGTGCAGTTTCAGGCACTCGACGTAAAGTTACCTCGGCGCCAGCCCCGCGTGCGCCTTCGGCAATAGCCTCAGCCATGGTTTCGATATGGCCATAGCTGGAATAATAGAGGACGAGTACTTTTGTCATTGGAATTTCCTTTTTTGATGGGGGCGAATACGGAATCGAGGGGGCGTTTTACCGGGCGTCCACCAGAACGATTTCAGCATCCTCAATGGCCGTAATTGTAATTTTGCCATCGTTGATCGCCACACCGTCGCGTGCATTTGCGCGCTGTCCGCCAATTTCGATAGCGCCTGTTGCTGGCACCAGATAGGCGTGGCGGTTGGAACCGACTTCATAATCAAGGCTTTCGCCCGCCTTGATTGTTGCGCCAAGAACGCGCGCGTCGGTGCGGATAGGCAAGGCGTCATCGTCGTCTTCAAAGCCACTTGCCAATATCTGCCATGCGCCTGAACGATCATCTTTGGGGAAAGGTTTGGCACCCCAGCTTGGCGCGCCACCCGTGCGGTTTGGGACGACCCATATCTGGAACAAGGTGGTTGGTTCATTCTCAAGATTATATTCCGCATGACGAATGCCGCTGCCCGCACTCATGACCTGGACATCGCCTGCACCCGTGCGGCCTTCGTTGCCGAGGCTGTCCTTGTGGGTGATCGCTCCTGTGCGGACATAAGTGATGATTTCCATGTCTGCATGGGGATGTGGTGGGAAGCCCGACTGTGGCGCGATAACATCGTCATTCCACACCCGGATCAGGCCCCAGCTCATCCGGTTAGCATCATGGTAGCTGCCAAACGAAAAATGATGATGGGCGTCGAGCCAGCCATGATTTGCGGCGCCCAATGTCTCGAAGGGCCGGATTTCAAAGTTTGTCGTCCTGTTGATCATGTCAGTCACTCTTTGTCGGGAATGTTTTGCATAGACACAAAATACGCAATCATATTGTCATTGAAATAGAAACGTTAGAAACATATTGTTTCCAAATATGAACCTACCCGATTTTGAAGCGTGGAGCATTTTTGCGTGCGTCGTCGAGCATAAAAGCTTCACGGCAGCTGCCCTGAACCTTGGTGTATCGAAAGCCACTATATCGAAAGCAGTCACCCGTCTGGAGTTACAGGTCGGCGCGCCGCTCTTTCACCGCACCTCACGCCGTTTGGCGCTCACGGAAAGCGGAAGCAAGCTGGTGGTGCATGCAAAAGCAATATTGTTAGAGGGCCAATCAGCAGAAGAGGCCGCCCGCGGTGAAGCGTCTGAGCCCGTTGGCTTGGTGCGCCTGGCTGTTCCGATGAGCTTTGGTCTCAAAAAATTGGGTCCAGTGATCGCGGATTTCCTTTGCGCTTATCCAGGCATCAGCATCGATATGCACTTGAGCGATGCAAAAGTAGACTTGATTGGTGACGGCTTCGATGTTGGTTTGCGCATCGCGGCGCTTCCTGACAGCAGCCTACGTTCGCGCAAACTTCGCGACGTTCAAACCTATATCGTTGCGGCGCCAGAATATTTGAAACGCCGCGGGACGCCGCGGCACCCTGCCGAGCTTGGCGAGCATGATTGCCTACGATATTCGCTGCTTGCGGCTCCGGAACTTTGGCGTTTCACCAATTCCAATGGTGAGGAAGTCGCAGTTCGTCCCAACGGGCGGCTGCGGGCCAACAACAGTGACGCCATGCTGCACAGCATTCGTTCCGGCCTTGGCATTGCAGTTGTTCCCGACTTCATTGTCGAAGAAGATATGGCCAGTTGTAATGTCGTTTCCATATTAGAGGATTGGCATCCCCGCGCCGTCGCGCTGCATATGGTGACACCTCCTGGGGCAGTACGACCGCGACGGGTAACGGCGTTAATCGATTATCTCGCTGCGGCTTTGCGTCGATAACGGTGTTAACATTAGTGGGCGTCTGACCGGTCAAGGGAAACGTACGTCCTTGTTTTACGAGTTTTGGTTTCAAAATATTTATCGGAGCAGCGCTAAGTCCGCTAAAAACCATGGGAATGATAAAATATTCGGTCGTAGTCAGATTGCGGCAAACCGCTGAACTAGAGTCGTTTTTAGTAAACATAAATGTCACGACTCGCCGAAATCCCAGCATTAACACCAAATTAACCTTTTCAGTTCATTTCTCTTATGGTTAACAAAGTTCGAAGCATTGGCGGTTAGGACCGGGGTGCTTCGGGGGTGCAGGGTTTCAAAGAGGGGTTTGCCCAATGCGTGTACTTTTGATTGAAGATGAACCGACCACGGCGAAAGCTATCGAAATGATGCTCGCGACCGAGGGATTCAATGTTTACACGACCGATCTTGGTGAGGAAGGCCTCGATCTGGGCAAGCTGTATGATTACGACATCATATTGCTCGACTTGAACTTGCCTGACATGCACGGCTATGATGTGTTGAAAAAGCTGCGTGTTGCCAAGGTTCAAACGCCAGTGCTTATCCTTTCAGGTATCAGCGAGATGGACTCCAAAGTCAGGTCATTTGGCTTTGGTGCGGATGACTATGTCACCAAGCCATTTCATCGTGAAGAGCTGGTCGCGCGCATTCATGCAGTGGTCCGCCGTTCAAAGGGTCATTCGCAGTCGGTTATCCGCACCGGCAAACTGTCGGTAAACCTCGATGCGAAGACCGTCGAAGTCGATGGGAGCCGCGTGCATCTTACCGGAAAAGAGTATGCCATGCTTGAGCTGCTAAGCTTGCGCAAAGGCACCACTCTGACAAAAGAAATGTTCCTCAACCATTTATATGGCGGCATGGACGAACCCGAACTGAAAATCATTGACGTGTTTATCTGTAAGCTACGCAAGAAACTGGCGCTTGCCTGCGGCGGCGAAAATTACATCGAAACCGTATGGGGCCGTGGTTATGTGCTTCGCGATCTTGACGATATGGAGCAGCCTCTCGTCGCCTGAGGCGCTTGACAAAAATTACCCGGGGGCAAGATGGGCGCAGTCATATTTGGCTGCGTCCATTTTTTTTAGCCGCGCGGCGGCAGGCCGGCAAAGGTAATCACGCTCTCTGCGCCTTCATTACCAATCGCGCTCACACCGACAAAATGGTCGTCAACGATCAGGCCTTCAAGCACGGCGTTTGTCCCCTGGACCTCGCGCACGAATACCCAGTCCTGGGAATCTGCGCGGCGTTGATACACGCGGTAACCCTGCGCGCCTGCTACCGCGTTCCATTTTACAGTTGTGTCGGAGGACACTGCGCCGCCCAATGTCGCTGAAACGGGCGCTGGGGGCGCATCTGCCAAAGCTGCAGCTGTACGCACGTTCAACATTGTCACCTTGGCAAGATATTCAAAATCCATCTTGTCGACCGTATCACCATATTCGATTCCATTTTCAGTGCGCAAATCCTGATGCTGGTGGTGATAATTTTCTACGCCGACCGTGTAACGGATTGCCGGAAAGCCAAGCTCCAGCGACGGCAAATGGTCGCCACCGCGGGCAAATCGGTCGGGACGCCGCACGCCGAATACATCAAGCTTCACGTCGGGAAAGGCCTTTGCCGCCACCATGTCGGCGTAGCGCATCAGCGAACGGCTTGGTCCGTCATCTTCGCCACCGCTGCTGCGGCGGGACATTTGTCCGGCGAGATCTTCTGATGCACGGATACCCTCACTGAAGACACGGACGACATTATCTACCTTGCGTCCGTCGGTGCCAAGCGTGCCACCCACAATGTCGTTGTTCAACATCGCGCTGACTTTCCAGCCACGCTCCTTCGCCGTTTCCGCAAGCAACCGTCCGCCCATCAGGCCTTGTTCTTCGCCGGACAGGAGTGCAAAGACAATTGTTGCCTCGCTCTGCGGCTGTTGCGACAGGATGCGTGCGGCCTCGATTACCAATGCACTACCCGACCCATCATCATTCGCTCCAGGTGCGTCTTTGCTAAAGTCCATCACGTCTGAAACGCGACTATCAATATGTCCCGCGATGATGATCACATGATCCCAGCCCATTTTGCCGGGCTTGATGGCAAGAACGTCGACGATATTCACGCCATTCGGGATGCGCGGACCAGACATGTTGCGTTGAAGCAATTCGGTCTTCAGGCAGCCCTTGCAAGCCTTGGCAATTTTTTCGAATTCGCCCTGCGCCCATGCGCGGGCTGCACCGATGCCACGCTTGGGGTCTGTTGCCGAAGACAGCGTATGGCGGGTGCCAAAGCTCACAAGCTTTTCCACATCGGCTTTCAGGCGATCGGGCTTCGGGCTTGTTTGCGCGCATAATGGAGAGGCAAGGCCAATGGCCATGATACTGGCAATCAAAGCTGTCTTTTTCTTCATATTCGCCGTCCCATTATGTTTGTAGATACCAGCGCTCGCCATCCTCAAGCGCAAGCGCCGTCAGTTTTCCCGAATTATAAGCACCGGTATCGATACCAATTCGCGAACCCCGTTCGTCAACCTCTTCGTATATTGTGTGGCCATAGACGACTATCTTTTCCAGATCGCCGCGCTGATCCACAAATTCTTCACGAATCCACCGCAGGTCGCTTGGTTTTTGTTCCGACAATGGAACGCCAGGGCGAATTCCGGCATGGACGAACACATAATCGCCAATCACGATCTGGTCTTCGAAGCTTTCAATAAAGTCGAGATGCGACTGAGGCACCAAAGTCGTCAATCGCTCGGTCAGCTGCTCCATATCAAGGGTGATATATTCTGCCCTTGTTATGGGGTAGGACAACACGGTTTCTTCGCCGCCAATGCGGAGGAAAAACCGGGTAACCTTTATGTCATCCTTGCGACATGCGCTCACGAAAACCTCTTCATGATTTCCCATCAGGAAGCGGACATTTTTACCGGAAGCTTTTAGCGCCATCGCTGTTTCGATGACCGCCGCGCTTCCCGGGCCGCGGTCTACAAGATCGCCCAAGAATATGATTTGGGTATCGGCAGGGCCGCGCGCTTGGTCATCTACCGTAATCTTTGCCAGCAATATGTCCAGCAAGTCGTTGCGGCCATGGATATCGCCAATCGCATACACACGGATGCCCTCAGGCACCCGCGCTGAATCGAGCGGGCGCGGCACAACAGCTTTTTTGAAAAGACGACCTAACATGGCTTGCGGCATATAAGAACGCATTGCCTGTTTTGGAAGTGGTCAGTCCTCAACAGTGAAGCTCAATCCTGCATTTTTTTGCAATCGCTCAACAAGGGCTTCACCCAATGCTGCCCCAGGCGTAGTCACACCGCCGGGGCCATTTATTTCACACAACGCGATAGCGGTTTCGCTGATCATCTTGCTGGTTGAACCATAGCCGGGGTCACGGTCGCCCTTCACACTCAGCTTGGCCGTGCGGCCGTCGGGATACTCGGCGACGAACAGGACATCGTAGAAACCAGTGTCACGCTCCTCTTTCGTTGGTCCTTCGCCTGGCTTGGGGTCGTTGTCCCCGCCCATCATCGGCGTTGATGCGACATGCTTGGCAATAGCTTCGCCCTGTTCGCCAGGACCCGTGAGCATCATTTCATCATAGACAAAATTTGCGCCATAAGCCTGATTCAGTAAGAAATTTGTGCGATGTACATTTTTGGTATTGATCGGTGCCATCACAAAATTCGTTGCCCAGCTACCAAGGCTTTCGTCATATTCAGGCTTGTTGCCAGCGGGCTGTGGCGGGCCTTCGAAGCCGCCTGCCAAGCTGAATGGATTGGTCAAATAGCCAATAACCGCCGGGTCCTTACTTGCGGCGGCCATGGTGGCCTTCAAGCTTGCAGCCGTTCCGCCTGAGAAAGTGCCCTTCATTGCCCGCACGCGGCCTTTGACGCGTGGCGCGGGCTGTCCAAAACTCTCCAAGCAATGTTTTTCAAGCATAAGCACGCCAAGGTCGAAGGGAATGGAATCAAATCCCGCCGAGAAGACAACACGTGCTCCAGATACTTTCGCCGCAGCGTCGTGCTGATCGATTTTTTGGCGCATCCATGCAGGTTCGCCGCACAGATCAGTGTAATCTGTGCCATTGGCCACACAAGCCTCAACCAGCTGATTGCCATATAGCTGATAGGGACCAACGGTTGTCAGCACGACCTTGGTGCGTTTGACCATGTCATCCAATGTCGTTGGGTCAGATGCATCCGCGACGATCAATGGCGTGTCTGCAGCAGCGCCGATCATGTCGCGCACCTCAGCCAACTTATCTGCGCTTCGGCCCGCCATGGCCCATTTCAAGCCCTCTTTATCTTGCAAATATTCTGCGACCAAGCGCCCAGTATATCCCGTTGCACCGTAAACGATGATATCAAACTCGCGGCTTTCACTTGGCATTTCTTCCTCCAGAATATCTATCCGTCGCAATCGATGAGCAAAAATACGTGCCGAGTCGACCAAAATCGCATGGGAGAGATACTAAATCCGGCGGTCCTTTTCATAGTCGGGCTCGACTACAACCTCGCGGCGGGTGCGCAGCGTGCTGTCATGGTCGGTATTGGTAACCAATCTATCTTCTGCCTCCCGACGCTTACGGGCACGGTAGGAATCGAAGCTGTAACTTTTCTGGTCGAAGGCGAAGAGACAGAAGAAACCACCGGCGATCGCGATATTCTTTAGTGCCGCTGCTGCTTGGATTGGATCAGCGGTTTCACGGTGAAACAATAACGCCGTCAGCAAACAGAAGATGGCAAATACGAGCGCAGTCAGCCTCGTGAAAACGCCAAACACGATCATCAGACCGCCAATGATTTCGAACAATGCCGTGGGTAATGCCAGATTGGCCGGTAGGTTAACCGAAGCCATATAGGCCGATGTCCCTGAAAGATCGGTGAGCTTCATCGCGCCTGACACGATGAAGAGCAGAGCGAGCATGAAGCGCCCAATTAATGCGAACGTTCCTGAAATCATGATCATACCCTCCGGTTTGACCGGGTTTGCCGAGGGGCAGCGAAACCCGGTCACAAGGGATAACGCGCGACAACGCAAATTGAGCCACCGTTAATATCCGTCGCCTGACATATTGCGTGATGAATGCGCCTACAGCTTCGGCAAGGTAACCCCGCGCTGCCCCATATATTTGCCAGCGCGGTCGGCGTAGCTTGTCTCGCAGGGCTGTTCGCCCTTCAGGAAAAGGAATTGGCACGCACCTTCATTGGCGTAAATTTTGGCCGGTAAAGGCGTTGTATTGCTGAATTCCAATGTAACATGCCCCTCCCAACCTGGCTCAAGCGGGGTGACGTTAACAATGATCCCGCAACGGGCATATGTCGATTTGCCGAGACAGATGACCAGCACATCCCGAGGTACACGAAAATATTCCACGGTCCGGGCAAGTGCGAAACTGTTTGGCGGAATGATGCAAACATCGGTCTTTCGATCAACAAAGCTTTTCGGGTCAAATTCCTTCGGATCGACAACCGAGCTATCGACATTGGTGAAAATTTTGAATTCGTCCGCCACCCGCGCGTCATATCCGTAAGACGACAAACCATAGCTGATGCAACCGTCTCGGCGCTGCGCCTCGACAAATGGCTCTATCATGCCCGTAGCGTGCGCTTGTTCGCGGATCCAGATGTCGGACAATATGGACATAATAACTCCCTGCTATGCGACATGCTTTTGCCATTTTGCGAGACGAGCGCAAGTGGCAGAGCCGAAGAATTTGTTATCTTTCTGCACAGCTAATAAACGCATCATTTAAGATTCGCGGGACCAAATCCGTGTGGAAGCAGCTCTGACAAACGGAATGTTTCATAGCCCGTCGCATGCGCGCAATGCACCGGGATGTCATTTGCAGTAAGGTCTGCGACTTCCTTAATGATTTGCCTACAACGGCCACAGGGCGTGATTGGATCAGGCGCGGCGCCGACATGTCCCGCAAGGCCGCCAGCGACGGCTATTTCGCGGATAGCCCGCAATTTGCCGTCGCTGTTGGCTTTGGCTATCGCTACCGTTTCGGCGCATAAGGTCATACCATAGCTGGCATTTTCAAAATTACTGCCCGTGATGATTTCGCCATTGTCGAGCAGCAGCGCGGCGCCGACATGAAAATTGGAATAAGGGGCATAAGCAGTGTTCGCTGTTTCAATGGCGACCTGCACCAGACGCTCGGTTATGTTGCTCATTTGCGCACCACGACCCAGCGCACGGGACCAACAATGCCGCTAACGCGCCGGCGATCATTGGCAGTCCACATCACCCACGGCCGAGCTGAATAATCAGGCGATATGCCATTGCCTTCAAGCCAGATATTGCGGTCAATCGACTTGCTCACCTGATATTCCTTCTCAAACTCGGGCGTTAGTAACAGGATTGCCGGGGTGCCGCTATGCGCCTCTATCTGGTTCAGGAACGTCGCAAGTTCTGACAATATAAGCGCACGGTTGGGGCGGCTTTTACAACTTTCGGAAAAATCCAGTTGCACCGCGGGAGGCAATGCGCGTTCGTTGCGCGGAACGCTTGTTATAAACATTGTTGCTTGTTCGGACGCCAGTCGGCAAATATCAAAATGGTGTAGAGCGCCAAAACGAATGCCGGCCTCCTGCACAGCAGCGAGGTTGGCCTCGAATTGCGAGTCTCGCTTATTCGCGCCTTCAACTGCGGTGATGTAGGCAAAATCGACTCCTGTCGCGCCCAGTTCTGCCCATTCCGGCTGGCTATTGCTCTCGCTCACGACAATGCCTTGAACCGGATAATCCTCACGTGACGGCGCCCACCCGGTCACAAAGCTCCACAGCATATAGCCTGCAAAAGCTATGCCTAGCAGGAGCAAGCCCCAGCGGATTAATGTCCGGTTTCTCCCTAGCATTCGACCCCAAATCTTCGCTTTTGATTCGGCCACTGTCTAGTCGCTCCCGTCTAGCGAAGTCGAGAGAAGTTGCGTATTCGACCGCGGCGGCACATCGAATTTTGTTTTGAGAAAGGCCTTACGCCTTGATATGCAGCACACAAATCAATGTAAAAAGCCGCCGGGCGGTGGCGAAATCGACTTCCACTTTGCCTTCAAGCCGCTCCATAAGCAGTTCCGCAGCCTCATTGTGGACGCCGCGCCGTGCCATATCGATCGTCTCAATTTCGGCTGCGCTCGCCTTGCGAATGGCCTGATAATAGCTGTCACAAATTGCGAAATAGTCGCGCACGGGTCGACGGAACCTGCCTAGTCCAAGCACCAGAGTTTCATGCGGAGAACCGTCCTGGCGCCGGATATCGAAGATGAGCCGACCCTCGGCAACGCTGATGCTCAAATGATAGGGACCAGCGTAGCCGTCACCCATATCACGCAGCGGGTTGAAGAAATTGTCTTCAATCAAATCAAATATGGCCACACGCCGTTCCTGTTCGATGTCGGCATTCCGCCGCAGGATCGTCGCTTCGTCCAATTCAACTTTAATGATGCGTGGGTCGCCCATGATGCTGTGTTAGCTTGAGATATTTTTGGAGCAAGGGGTATCGAGTTTTGGCCGACGGGCGGCTGCCTCAATGTTGTCCACAGCCATATCCCCGCACTTCTTTTTCTGCCCCCTTGCGAAGCAGAACATGCTAAAGGATAGGGAGCCATGGCCGAACTGATCCGACTTGCTGCAGCCAATGAGGCTGAACCACAACGTCTGCCCCGTAATATCGAGGCGGAGGCGGCATTTCTGGGCGCCATATTGATCGATAACCGCGTGATCGAGGATGTGTCGATCAAGCTGCAGCCAGATCATTTCTTCGAACCGTTGCATGGGCGCATTTTTGAACAAATACTCCGGCTGATCGATCGCAATATGCTGGTGACGCCCGTAACGCTGAAGCCGTTTTTCGACGCGGATGAAGCGATGCGCGAATTGGGTGGCCCGGGCTATCTGATCAAACTGACGGCCGATGGAGCGGGCTTGATTGGTGCACGCGATTTTGCCCAGCAAATCTATGACCTTGCGCTGTTGCGCGAGTTGGTGACAGTAGGCCGAACACTTGTCGATAATGCTTTAGACACCAGTGAAAGCGTAGATCCGAAGGGACAAATCGAAGCCGCCGAAAGTGCGTTATACAAGGTTGCGGAAGGCGAAGGCGAAACCGGCTCAATGAAGAGCTTTCTTGCAGCATCAACCGAGGCGATCCGCAATGTGGAGAAGGCGCTTAACTCGGGTGGCAGCCTCTCGGGTATTACCACTGGCCTCAACAGCATTAACGCCAAATGCGGCGGGTTACACAATTCCGACCTTGTGATTCTGGCAGGGCGCCCGGGCATGGGCAAGACGTCGCTTGCCACCAACATAGCGTTCAACGCAGCAAGACGCTGGATACGTGAGCGCGAAGACGGCATCGAAGAATCGAAGGGCGCCGGTGCAAAGGTCGCCTTTTTCAGCCTTGAAATGTCTGCGGACCAGCTAGCCACCCGAATCTTGGCCGAACAATCAGGCATCAGTTCCGAACTGCTTCGTATGGGGAAAATTTCTCGTGATGATTTCCGGGAGCTCTCGCGTGCGTCCCGCGAGTTGCAGGATTTGCCGCTGTACATTGACGATACGCCCGCGCTGACGATTGCAGCGTTGCGCACCAGGGCACGGCGGTTGCAGCGTCGCCACGGTATTGGGCTGATCGTCGTCGACTATTTGCAGCTCCTTCAAGGTTCAAGCCGCGCCAACGACAATCGCGTCAACGAAATTTCCGAGATCAGCCGCGGCCTGAAAACATTGGCAAAGGAACTAAGCATCCCTGTCATAGCTCTGTCGCAGCTTAGCCGTGCGGTCGAACAGCGCGAAGACAAGACGCCGATGCTGTCCGATCTGCGCGAATCCGGTTCAATCGAGCAGGACGCCGATATGGTCTGGTTCGTTTACCGCGAAGACTATTATGAGCTGATGAAAAAACCCGATGAGGGCACGCCCGCATTTGAAGCCTGGAATGAAAAAATGGAGAGGATCCACGGCGTTGCCGAACTCATCATCTCCAAGCAAAGGCACGGCTCGACGGGACGGGTTCGGATGAAGTTTGAAGCTAAGATCACACGATTTAGTGACCTTGCTGACGACCAATATGCTGATCATGGGTATGATTGAGGCTGGTTAGCAGTCTACCAAATTGAAAAACCTCCTTCACCCTGAACTTGTTTCATCGTGTATTTATCAGGCTTAATCGACGGTTTTTTGGCACGATAGACCCTGAAACAAGTTCAGGGTGACGGATCCAGGATATGTAGCTGATTTTTACGGCCAGAATATTAGAACGGCTCGCTATCGCCTAACCTGCGCGCTCAGGATATAGTTGAGCGCCATACTCTGACTCAGATGCAGCCCCGACATGGGCGAGAACGCAATGCCTTTCATGTCGATGACTTCGAGTCCAGCGTCGTCAAGCAAGACGGCCAACTCCTCTGGTGTCAGGAATTTGTCCCAGTCATGCGTGCCGCGTGGTACCTGACCCAACCTTTCTGCCGCCTCCACCAAAAATACACGTGACGCGGGCGTACGGTTGGGGGTAGATAGCAACAGCAAACCAACGGTTTTTAAATGGCGTACCAGTTCATGCACAAACGCCGCCGGGTCCATGACGTGCTCGATAACCTCCATGCAGGTGACCACGTCATATTGACCCAGGCCTTGCGACGCGATTTCCCCTGCGCGATAGTTGATAGACAAGCCTGCGCCCGCGGCGTGGGACTTTGCCGCCTCGATATTTTCAGGGGCGGCATCAACACCGGTTACATCGGCGCCAAGACGCGCAAGAGGCTCGCACAGCAGTCCAGCGCCACAGCCGACGTCCAATGCTGACTTGCCGACCAGCGGGTGGCGTGTCTTGCCGTCGCCGCCGAAATGCGCGTCGACCGCATTGCGGATGAAAGCGAGCCGCACCGGGTTCAGCTTATGCAGCATAGCCGAGCTGCCCTTTGGATCCCACCATTCGGATGCCAAAGCGCCGAAATGGCCGGCTTCTGCGGCGTTAATTGTCGTTGCTGTGCTTGCGTTTGTCATATCCTGTCCCTATCAGGACGCGCGATTGTAATATAGCAATTATTGAAGGTTTTCATGGCGCGCATTGTAATGAAATTTGGCGGCACGTCGATGGC
>JBBQPQ010000010.1:0-51626 GCA_038217195.1 Sphingomonadales bacterium
CAGTTACGCTACAACGGCTGCGAATGGTGCGACGGCAGGTGCAACGCTGATACCGATTGTTACAAAAGCGCAGATTACTGCAGCAACGGCGGAAAGGACTTGAGTACGTGCATATTGTGTCATGATGTTATTCCTTTTTAAATTGTCGGACTATTCCGGCATATCAACCACTTTGCATGGCCCGTGCCAGTTCATTGTTTGCTATATAAAACAATAATTTAAACTAAAAACCCAACGATTGCATTGTTGGAATATTTTCACATATTGGGAAATAATCCCAATAATTGGGAACAGTGTGCCGCTAATAGATGCTTGACCAATATCGACCATTCTATAGCAGGCACAGGCTATGGCACTGTCTCGACTGACCCTAAATGACTTCCGCAATCATGCGGGCTTGGACATTCGCCCGCAAGCACAGTTCATTGCACTTCATGGATTAAATGGTGCTGGCAAAACGAATATCCTTGAGGCTGTTTCGCTTTTGGTTCCGGGGCGTGGCCTTCGTCGCGCGGCGATGTCAGATTTAACTCGCATAGGCGGAAGCGGTAGCTTTGCTATTGTAGCTGAGGTCCGGGGTAATGTGATTGGCACTGGTGTCACGGCTGAACAACCCGACCGTCGCAAGGTAAGAGTGAACGAGGGTAATGCGACCGTCAACAGCCTGGCTGAGTGGCTGTCAGTTATCTGGCTGACACCAACCATGGATCGGTTGTTCACCGACGGCGCTGCTGCACGGCGCAGATTTTTGGACCGGCTGGTACTTGCATTGAACCCTGCGCATGCGACGCACAGCAGCCGCTATGAAAAGGCAATGCAGCAGCGAAACCGCTTATTGTCGGGTCCTGCGCCTGCAGATGCGCTCTGGCTTGATGCACTTGAAGCCCAAATGGCGGAAAGCGGGTTGGCAATCCAGACAGCGCGTGCGCAGGTTGTAGACGCGCTGTGTTCGCAATTGGGGCGCGCGCCGCCTGGACCCTTTGCCACGCCAGATATTCGCTTGGTGGAAAAATTGGCCAATGCAGATGAAGATCTGGCCACGGCATGGCGAAAGGGGCGAGGGCGTGATGCTGCTGCCGGTCGAACGTTGATCGGCCCACATCGGGCCGACCTGAATGTCCTCCACGGTGGTTCGGGTCAGGCCGCAGAACAGTGTTCAACCGGTGAGCAAAAGGCTTTGCTGCTCTCGCTTATTCTCGCCCACGCCGCACTTGTGTCCGCGCAGCGCGGATCACCGCCGGTTTTGCTCCTTGATGAAGTGGCGGCGCACCTTGACCCATCAAGACGCACCGCGCTTTTCGCATTATTAGCTGATACAGGCGCTCAGGTCTGGATGACCGGAACTGAACCCGAATTGTTCCGAGATATTGCGCCATCTGCCCAACTGATTTCAGTTGGGCAGATTTAGGCCAATATCTGTTTAGCCCGCTTTGCTGGATTTCTTCGCGGACGCTTTCTTCGGTGGCTTTGCTTTGCCAACTTTAGGTGCGGCAGGCGTTACTTCAAAGGCGGGCTGCCCATCCTTGATGTGCACTGCAACCTCGCCACCATGGACCAGCTTTCCGAACAAAAGTTCTTCGGCCAGTGGCTGCTTAATCTTTTCCTGGATTAATCGGGCCATTGGGCGTGCACCATACAGCTTGTCATAGCCGCGCTCCGTAAGCCAAGCACGAGCTTCGTCATCCAGCTTAATGTGCACATTCTGGTCAGCAAGCTGCAGTTCAAGTTGCAGAACGAACTTGTCGACAACGCGCGCAACAACTTCCGTCGGCAGATATCCGAACGGTACTGTGGCATCTAGGCGGTTGCGGAATTCAGGCGCAAACATCTTTTTTACTGCCTCATCGCCAGCGTCTTCCTTGCTGATGTTGTTACCAAAGCCGATGCCTTCTTTGGCCATATCGCTGGCGCCGGCATTTGTGGTCATGATCAATATCACATTACGGAAATCCACAGTCTTGCCATGGTGGTCGGTCAACCGGCCGTTATCCATTACCTGAAGCAAAATATTGAACAGGTCCGGGTGGGCCTTTTCAATTTCGTCAAGCAGGAGCACGCTGTGCGGACTTTGATCCACAGCATCGGTCAACAGCCCGCCTTGATCAAATCCAACGTAGCCGGGAGGCGCACCGATCAAACGACTAACGCTGTGGCGTTCCATATACTCCGACATGTCGAAACGCTTCAACGGAATGCCCAGAATAGACGCCAGCTGGCGCGCAACTTCGGTTTTGCCGACGCCGGTTGGTCCACTGAACAGATAGCTGCCGATGGGCTTTTCTGTATCGCGCAGGCCAGCACGGCTGAGCTTGATGGCGCTTGCTAGAACTTCGATTGCCTTGTCCTGCCCGAAGACAACACGCTTCAAATCGGCCTCAAGCGTTCCGAGCGCAGTCTTATCGTCGGTCGATACCTGCTTAGGCGGGATGCGGGCAATCGTTGCGATAACGGCCTCAATTTCGCGCGCGGTAATTAGCTTGCGCCGCTTTGATGGCGCGACCAGCATCTGCATCGCCCCAACTTCATCGATAACATCAATAGCCTTGTCCGGTTGCTTGCGGTCGTTGATGTAGCGCGATGAAAGTTCCACGGCAGCCTTGATGGCATCAGGGGTGTATTTAACCTTGTGATGTTCTTCAAATGCGCTGCGCAGGCCAGCGAGTATCTTGATCGTGTCCTCGATGCTTGGCTCGTTGACATCAATTTTCTGGAACCGACGAAGCAATGCCCGGTCTTTTTCAAAATGATTGCGGAATTCCTTGTACGTCGTTGACCCAATGCAACGGATCGTTCCGCCGGATAAAGCCGGCTTTAACAAGTTGGATGCGTCCATTGCCCCGCCGCTTGTGGCGCCTGCACCAATAACCGTGTGGATTTCGTCGATAAACAAAATCGCGTCAGGCAGTTTCTCGAGTTCGGATACGACGGCTTTCAGCCGTTCCTCAAAATCACCGCGATAGCGCGTTCCTGCCAGCAAGGCACCCATATCTAGGGAGTAAATCACTGCAGGCAGCAGAACCTCAGGCACCTGCTCTTCAACAATACGTCGCGCTAGGCCTTCTGCGATGGCGGTTTTGCCAACGCCCGGTTCGCCTACATAAAGCGGGTTGTTTTTTGATCGCCGGCACAGGATCTGCACGGTGCGATCTACTTCTGCAGCGCGTCCGATAAGCGGGTCAATGCGGCCCTGTTTCGCCTTTTCATTGAGGTTCACAGTGAACTGGTCAAGCGCACTCTCTTTTTTGTCCTTTTTTGACTTGGTGTCTTCAGGCTCTTCATTTTTCTGTTCCGCTCCAGTCACTGGCCGCGGTTCGGCAAGTTTGCCGTCCTTGCCGATGCCGTGGCTAATGTAGGAAACAGCGTCGAGCCTGCTCATGTCCTGCTGTTGCAGGAAATAAACCGCATAGCTCTCGCGCTCTGAAAACAACGCCACCAGCACATTTGCGCCCGTGACGACATCCTTGCCCGAACTCTGGACATGAAGAATGGCGCGCTGGACCACGCGTTGGAAGCCGCTTGTGGGCGAAGGGTCCACCTTGCCCTCTACACGCAAGCTTTCCAGCTCGGTATCCAAATACGTGATAACGATGTCTGAGATTTCGCCCAGATCAACACCGCAAGCTTGCATGACCTTTGCCGCATCGGCATCATCTATTAACGCCAGAAGGAGATGCTCCAGTGTCGCATATTCATGCGCCCGGTCGCCAGCATGCTTCAATGCGTTGTGAAGAGTGGCTTCCAACGACTCCGCAAAAGATGGCATAATTTCGTCTCCTTAATATGAGTCGCTGCGTAACTGATCTTCTATATCGGCGTGGCCTTCAATGCTTTCAAGCATGATGCGCCAGATGAAGGAAAGTACTCAGGAAATACGGTCGAACAATAAGGCATCATGATCCCTTTGGTTATTTCTTGAACAGTGCGTCAGCCACGCTGCGATGTTTACTGGCGAATGCGATTTTGCCTTCGCAACGGCCAATCTCCGTCTTTAATGCGGCAATACGGGTTTCAAGTTCGTATACGGACAAAGCATCAATATCTTGCTTGATTAAATTGGCCAACGGGTCGTCCCGGCGCTGCGGCAGATTTTCGTCGATATCCATACCGCATATTTTACCTGTGAGCGGTTGCTGTCAATATGAAGCTTGCTAAGAGGGAGCCGCAGATAAAGGGATGATGCGCATATGGTACAGCTGCCGGAAAATATGACCGCGATCGAGATTTCGGCGCCAGGAGGACCTGAGGTGCTTATTGCTTCCAAACGCCAGCTCCCCGTGCCGCGTGTGGGCGAGGTGCTGCTGAAAGTTGCTTTTGCAGGCGTAAACCGTCCAGATGTGATTCAACGCAAGGGTCTATATCCGGCGCCGCCTGGGGCGAGCGACTTGCCAGGTCTAGAAGTGTCTGGGATCGTGGTTGCGGTCGGAGAGGGCGTTGACGCCAGCATCAAAGGTTCGCGACAATGCGCTTTGGTATCTGGCGGTGGCTATGCGGAATATTGCCTGGCTAACCGTGATGTCTGCCTGCCTGTGCCAGCAGGCATGAGCATGGCCGAGGCAGGGGCATTGCCAGAGACGCTATTTACCGTGTGGCACAATGTGTTCGAGCGCGGCTATGCGTCCCCTGAAGAGACCATTCTCATTCATGGCGGAACAAGCGGCATTGGTACGATGGCTATCAAGCTGGGCAGGTTGTTTGGCCTCAGGTCCATCGTAACATGCGGTTCGGATGCCAAATGCGCCGCCGCTCTTCAAATTGGCGCGGACCATGCGATCAATTACAAGAGTGCGGATTTTGTCGAAGCGGTGAAAACTTTTACAGACGGGCAGGGCGTTCATTTGGTGCTCGATATGGTTGCAGGCGGATATGTGCCCCGTAACCTTCAATGTCTGCGTGAAGATGGGCGTCACGTGACCATCGCGGTGCAGGGCGGAATGACCGCTGAGATCAACATGGCGTATATTATGTCACGTCGCCTAATGCTCACGGGTTCCACACTGCGTCCGCGATCTGCCGAGTTCAAGGCATTGCTCGCTCAAGAAATTTCGACCAACGTTTGGCCTCTTGTCTGTGATGGCGCATTGCGCCCCGAAATGGACAAGATTTTCCCTCTGGCTGAAGCTGCGGCGGCCCATGCCTATATGGAATCTGGCGAACATGTCGGCAAAATTATGCTGGAGATTTAGGAGGGGCGGCTGGGCGAGAGTTAAGACGGTAAGTTGTCCAACCATGATTTGACGTCGGCTGCGCTTTTTTCGGGAATTTCCTCCATCGGAATATGTCCGACATCAGGATAGATAATAAGTTTTGCTTGCGGAATTGCCTGCGCGAACCACTTTGCCGAACTAACAGGGATCAGGTTGTCCCGAGCACCCCACAAAATTAGTACCGGAACCTTGATTGTTGCCAGCGTCTCTTTGGTGCCGGGCGTCATACTGTTGGGCGTCGAAAATCGCTGCATGGTCGCTTCGCGGTTCCCTGGGTAGCGGTTGAGTTCCCAATAGCGGTCAATGAGCCCGTCATCGATCTTTGTTTGAACGTTCATCGATGTCTTGACGCTGGATTCAAAAATGCTGCGCGGCGCGATGAACCGCGCGGCTTCTTTAAGTACCGGCATACGCATCAAACGAAAGCCGAGCGGTATTTTACCCGATTTGGCATAAGGTTGTCCGCTCGCGTCCACCAACAACAACGCGTCGACCTTGTCAGGATGTTTGATGGTATACAGCCAAGACACGCCGCCGCCCATCGAGTTGCCGCCAATCACGGCCTTGTCGATATTCAGCTTCACAAGAAGCCGGTCAACGACTTCGACATAAGATGCATTATCGTAGCCGCCACCGGGGTTTTTACCTGTCAGACCGTGCCCGGGCAAATCAAGAGAGATGATCCGGTAGTCTTTGCCCAGATTAGCTACCCATTTCTCCCAGGTATGCAGTGAGGCATTGGATCCGTGGATGAGCATAATGACTGGGCCATCGCGATTACCTTCGTCGCGATAATGGACTCGCAAACCGGGCTCCAGAACCGCAAAGCGCGACGCAGTATTGCCATATTTCGCCTCCATTTGGGCAGCGTCAGTATCGGGTGCATAGCCCCAGAAAAAAATTGCTGCCACAACTGCCAGTAAAATAATCACAAGCCATTTGATCAGTCGCATCATTTCTTCCCCTAAGCTAAGTCTCCGAATGCACAACTGGTCGAACTGGCGCAAGTGCCAACGCGCATTGCCGCTTGCCGATACGGCAATCTTGGCCTAATACTCCGGCCAACTCATTCAGGCCGCTCCGCAAGGGGCGGCCCTTATTATTGGAGCAAATGACATGGCCACCCCCTTGATGCCACATGCGACCGCTGCTTGGCTAGTCGACAATACGGGCTTGAGCTTCTCGCAAATTGCAGAGTTTTGCGGCATTCACATCCTCGAAGTCCAGGCCATGGCCGATGACATGACCGGTTCCAAGTACACGGGACGCGACCCTGTTCACGCCGGTGAACTGGCGATGGAGGAAATCGAAAAGGGTCAGGCGGATGAGGATTATGTGCTCAAAATGTCAAAGGGTCCTGACCAGGTCCGCCGCACCAAGGGCCCGCGCTATACGCCTGTATCCAAACGTCAGGACAAGCCAGACGGCATCGCTTGGCTTTTGCGTAACCATCCCGAAATCACCGATGGTGCGATCTGCAAGCTGATTGGTACTACCCGCAACACCATTGCGGCCATTCGCGAGCGTAGCCACTGGAATATTGCTGAAATTCAGCCGAAGGACCCGGTAACGCTTGGTTTGACTTCGCAGCGCGAACTTGACGCAATTGTCAACCGTGCCGCGAAAAAGGCTGGTATCGACAACACAGCAGCTAACGACGCGCGCCTCGGAACCGACCGGGATGCATTGATCGAAGAGTTGCGTGCCGAACGTACTGAAGCTGCGCGCCGCGCCGAGGCCGCGTTGAATGGCGAAGACGAAAATGCTGGCAAAGCAGAGTTAACCGCCGACACGCTATTCAAAAAAGCAGGCGAATAAGCTGCAGGTCATTGTTGCCTTAATCATGTGATTAAGGCACGGCACGGGGATGGCACTTCACGCACCCCCTGCTTATGACGCATCACTTGCTGACCATGGATTCGAAGCTAAAGAACTCAAGGGGCTGATTTACCCCTTGGGCGAACATGCCCCGCAATATGGTGAAATATATCCGCTAGCGCCCGATATAGGTTGGACGCGCATGCCGGTGCCTGGTAACCTTGCACATATCAATCTATGGTTACTGGATGAAGGGGATGGCGGTTATGCCATTACCGATACCGGGCTGTTCATGCCGCCCACGATTGAGCAGTGGAAAGCGATGTTTGCCGGTGTACTCGCCGACCGCGAACTGAAGCGGATTTTTGTAACGCACTTCCATCCAGATCATGTCGGCTGCGCGGGTTGGCTGGCCAACAGGTTCAAAGTTTCCATTTGGATGAACAGGACCGAATGGCTGATGGCGCGGATGCTGACAGCCGAACAACTGGAGCATCCGCCAGAAGATGTGCTGAATAACCGGCGGTTTGCCGGATATGATGAAGCGCGTATCGAAAAATTGCGAAAATCTGGCTGGGGCGGGTTTGCGCGTGCAGTCTCGCGTCTGCCCACCGGGCATGTACGCATGGATGACGGGCAGGTTGTTCGTATCGGGCGGCGGGATTGGACAATCATCACCGGCGGAGGACACACCCCTGAACATGCAAGCCTGGTAGATTTTCGTAACAATATGATTATCGCGGGTGACCAGATTTTGCCGCGCATCACTTCGAACGTGTCGGTCATGGATAGCGAGCCTAACGCCGACCCTTTGGGCGAATGGCTGGCCTCAATTGCGAAATTCCGGGCAGTCTTGCCAGATGATATGTTGGTCCTACCCGCGCATGGCGAACCCTTTACGGGGGTGCATGTGCGTTTGGATAAGCTTGCCTCTGGCCATCATGAAAGGCTTGATCGGCTTGAACTGGAATTGCGCACAACCGAAATGCGAGCGGTGGACACATTTGCGTTGCTATTCGACCGCGAGATTGACGACACGGTGTACGGCCTAGCGACCGGTGAAGCTCAAGCGCATTTGCGGCACCTACACTTCACAGGGCGTATAAAATGTGAAATCCGCGATGGCGTCGGCTGGTATCACGCGGGATAATATCGACATGAAACAGAGTATTTGGAACCAGAAGTATTTGCATCCTGTTAAATGGGACCAGGAGTTTGCCTCGTTAGCGCTGCATGACATGTTTTTCCAGTCGGCGGAACGAATGGGCATGGCTGCTATCGCGGATTTTATGGGCCGCAAATATAGCTATGCAGAAATGGCATATGCCGTCCGCAAGGTCGCGCGCGGGTTGCAGAACAAAGGTATTGGCAAGGGCGACCATATCGGCCTGTTCCTGCCCAATGTTCCCCATTATATTGCAGCATATTATGGCGCGCTGGCCGCCGGTGCGACCGTTGTCAATTTTTCACCCTTATACACCGTGGACGAATTGGCGCATCAGGTTGCGGACAGTGGCACCACGATTTTGTTGACGGTGTCAGCAACTGCGCTTTTGCCTACTGCCATCAAGGTGCTCGACAATAGCAATTTGAAAGAGTTGATTGTCGGCAGCATCGCCGAGGCGTTACCAAAGGCCAAAAGCTGGGCATATCGGATGTTCAAGCGCAATGAAATTGCGGCGTTGCCAGTCGACAAGCGCATTTCAACTTATGCTGAATTAATCGCCAACAATGGTGATTATAACGCGCAGCCCTGCACCCCGGAAACGGACATTGCACAACTTCAGTATACCGGCGGGACCACGGGCGTTCCCAAAGGAGCAATGCTCAGCCATCAAAATATCACGGCAAACGCCCGGCAAATCAATATGCTGGATCCGCACAGCCGTTCAAACCGGCCCGACCAGCCGTTGGATGACCGGATACTGGGTGTATTGCCGTTTTTTCACGTGTTCGCAAATGCGACCGTACTTAACCGTACCGTTGCGAATGGCGGGGAAATTGTCATGCTTCCGCGCTTTGAAGCAAAGGCTGCTTTGGCCGCAATCAACCGCACTAAAGTTACGTCTTTGCCTGGCGTGCCGACGATGTATCAGGCGCTTTTGGACTGCCCGGATATTTCCAAAACCGACTTCACCAGCTTGCGCGCGTGTATTTCAGGCGGCGCGCCGTTGCCTGCAGAGCTAAAAAAGCGCTTCGAATCTTTGACGCGGGCGATCGTCATAGAAGGCTATGGCTTGACCGAGAGTTCAGGTGTTGTGTCTTGCAACCCTTATGAAGGCGAGAACAAGGTCGGCAGTATCGGACAGCCGGTACCCGGGACTGATGTTCGTCTTGTTGACAAAGAAGATCCCAGCAGGCCCGCCCCTGAAGGTGAACCGGGCGAGCTCATATTTTCGGGCCCTCAAGTCATGTGCGGATATTGGAACCGGCCAGAGGCCGACGCAGAAGTGTTCTTGGGAAAGTATCTTCGTACTGGTGATGTAGCCACAATCGACGCCGATGGCTTCATTCATATCGTTGACAGGCTTAAGGATATGATCGCCGTAGGCGGGTTCAAGGTTTTTCCCAGTCAGGTAGAAGATATTATCTACCAGCATCCTGCCGTCAAGGAAGCGCTCGTAATTGGCGTTGCCGATGCCTATCTGGGAGAGATTCCCCGGGCATTTGTCACGTTGCAGGACAGCGCCACTGTGGATGCGGCATCGTTGATGGCGTGGCTTAACCCAAAACTTGGCAAGCACGAGCGTGTGCAAGGTGTGACCATCATGGATGCTTTGCCCAAAACGATGATTGGCAAACTGGACCGGAAAGCGCTGCGGATGGCGCTCGGCTCATAAACGACGCGCCGCAATGGAAAGCGACCCCGCCGTTATTCGAAAGATCATCCACGTAGACATGGATGCATTTTACGCCAGCGTGGAGCAACGGGATAACCCCGACCTTCGCGGAAAACCGCTAGCTGTCGGTGGATCATCTAAACGGGGCGTCGTGGCCGCAGCTAGCTATGAAGCGCGGGCATTTGGCGTGCGCTCCGCCATGCCGTCCGTAACGGCCCAACGCCAGTGCCCAGATCTTATCTTCGTAAAGCCGCGATTCGAGGCTTACAAGGCGGTCTCTCGTCAAATCCGGGAAATCTTCGCGCGGCATACAGACATCATTCAACCGCTATCGCTGGATGAAGCGTATCTCGACGTCACCCATGACAAACAGGGGATTGGATCGGCGATAAAAATTGCCAAGGCCATTCGCGTGGCAATCCGGGAAGAAACGGGGCTTACCGCAAGCGCCGGTGTAAGTTACAACAAGTTCATCGCTAAGCTGGCTAGCGACCAGAACAAGCCTGACGGTATTTGCGTCATTCTGCCTGAGCAGGGGCCTGATTTTGTGGCGAGCCTGCCCGTGCGCAGGTTCCATGGCGTTGGTCCACGCACCGCGGAGAAAATGGCAAAACTGGGTGTACATACGGGGGCTGATCTGGCGCAAAAGGATGAAGCTTGGCTTGCCCAGCATTTCGGAAGCTGGGGCGGCTATCTTTTTCAAGCCGCACGCGGCATTGACCATCGACCGGTGAATGCGAATGCTGTGCGCAAGTCGATCGGAGCCGAGAGCACCTATTTTGACGATAAGCGCAGCGAAGCCGAATTGCGCGACGCGCTCGACGAAATTGTCGACATTGTCTGGGATCGCATCGAGCGCCATCACGCGCACGGCAAGACATTAGTGCTCAAGGCACGCTATTCCGATTTTCGAACAATCACGCGATCCCGGACGGTTGCGAATGTGCTTGCCGATCGAACGGCTGTCGCCCGGCTTGGTCACGCCTTGCTTGATCAGATTCTGCCGGTTGAAATGGGCGTGCGCTTGCTTGGATTGACGCTGTCGGGGTTGGTTGACCAAAATAATACTGAGCAACACGACAGGCCACAGGGATATTTTACATTTGATTGGATTGAAAACTGAAATAATTTATAATATATCAGAAAACTGTTATGCATACATAATACAGGACATGATATGGCGCGCCCGCAAACCGATATCGAAGCTGGAAGAGCCGCGCTTCTGGACGTTGTAGATGACCTCATCAGACAGCGGGGTGCGGTCGATATTTCAATGACCGACTTGGCAGCGGCTGCGGGAATGTCGCCTTCCAACCTTTATCGCTTTTTCGACAATAAAGAGGCGCTGCTTGAGGCTGTCGCCGAGCGTTTCTTTGCCGAAAAGGTTCGGATCATGGTTGAAGTCACGGAATCAGACCTGCCAGTTCGTGACAAGATGTATCAGTATTTTGCCCGCAGATATCTGGCAATGGTCGAACAATTTGAAGCTGATCCAGATTTGCTTAAAAGCTATCTCGAGATAGGTGAGCAGAATTTGGAAGTTGTGCGCGGCTATGTCGATCTTGGCGACCATTATCTCTCAATTATTGTCGCAGAAGCGATGGAGCAGGGGTATTTTGAAGGACTTTCAATTGATGAGACTGTATCGCTCATTAACCAGATGGTGCAGTGCTACACAAACCCGGAGTCGCTTTTTTATATCGCTTCAAAGCTCAAGGTCGAAAAACTTGCAAAGATTGTAGACGCAATTTTCGTCGGCCTTGGCGAAATGCCGTTCGCGCAGAAGTCTGCTGAACCGCACATCAAAATCGTTTTGTAATCCTTGCTAACCTCCTAGCCCTATGGCAGAGGCAGCCGTCTGTCTGAACGGACGGGCGATTAGCTCAGTGGTAGAGCACACCCTTCACACGGGTGGGGCCACAAGTTCGAACCTTGTATCGCCCACCAGTTTTTCGGATCAAGGCATTGTCCGGAAGACAATTCGCTGAAAAACTTCGGCGCGCAATCGATTGGTCGGTTGGCACATAATCGCTTTTACAACATGCTTGTAGTGATTTAGGCACGTGATTAAATTTTTGGGGGAGTTAGGTGGCTATGCGCGTAGAAAACGCGATGTTTCCGTCGATTGAACAATTATCATCATTTTTCGGTGGTCCGGAAGATGGGAGTTTTGTGATGGTCAATTTGTTGAAATTCAAAACTTCTGCCGAATATGCGGATGGCACTGATGCCGACCTTTCCGGGGCTGAAGCATATGCCCGTTACGGCAAATCAATTCAGGCGTGCCTTTCGGCTGTTGGTGGTCGCCAGATTTATGCAGGTCCCGTTACTGGGCTCTTGATTGGTGAGGTCGACGACCTTTGGGATATGGTCGCGCTGGTGGAATATCCCTCGCTGGCAGCAATGCAACAAATGGTGTCGTCGCCGGAGTATCAAGCGATAGAGACTCATCGCAAGGCGGGCCTCTCCGGCCAGTTGAATATCCGTACCAGCGAAATTGGAAGCCATACAAAATGAAACCCATTAAGAACCGGATGACTGAGCTGCTTGGGGTCGAATACCCCATCATTCAGGCCCCTATGGGTTGGATCGCGCGCGCGCAATTGGCGTCCGCCGTATCGAACGCAGGTGGTCTTGGCATCATTGAAACTTCATCAGGGCAGTTGGATGAGGTACGCGCCGAGATCATCAAGATGCGCGAGCTAACGGATAAGCCATTTGGGGTGAACATTGCGCAGGCTTTTGTGCGTGACCCGGGCATTGTCGATTTTGTGGTCGATCAGGGGATCAAATTTGTCACGACGTCAGCAGGCGACCCGAACAAATATTGCGGTCCATTGAAAGCCGCAGGGCTCACCGTTTTCCATGTCGTTCCCACGCTCGCGGGTGCGTTAAAGGCGATTGATGCAGGCGTTGATGGGCTGGTTGTCGAGGGCGGCGAGGGCGGAGGTTTTAAAAATCCAAAAGACGTCGCCCTGATGGTTCTGCTGCCGCTCATCCGAAGCAAAGTCGATGTGCCAATCGTAGCTGCAGGCGGCATTGTCTGTGGACGGACGATGGCCGCGGCGTTCGCCCTTGGCGCAGAGGCCGTGCAGATGGGTACACGCATGGTCAGCGCCGCTGAATCGCCTGTGCATCAAAACTGGAAGAATGCGATCATTGGTGCAAAGGAAACCGATACGCTTTTCCTCAACCGCCATGGGCCGGGGCCGGCACTGCGTGCCTTACGCACCGAGCGCACGATAAAACTTGATTTGGAACCAACGGATAACATCATGGGCGAAATGCGCGGTGTGCTCGACCTGTATTTCGGCGGCGACATGGAGGCGGCGATTGCACTGTCCGGCCAAGTTGCCGGGCGCATCGATTCTGTGAAACCTGTAAAGCAAATCATCGAGGAAGTGATGGACGAGTTTTATGTTATCGTCGACACGTTACGCAATGACTATCTATAGGAGCTGGCTTGGACTCGGTTCTTGAAGAATTCCTGCACGATCCAACTGCGGAACTCTCCGCACTGCATGATGTCGCGCGCATAAAAAAACTGTTGGAACAGTGCGCGTGTGAGGGGCGGGCCATAAGCTACTCGGAGCTGCTGTTAAACTTGGGTTTTCGTTTCACACGACCAAAAATGCGTGCTGTGTGCAAGACGTTGGACAAAATTGACCAAATTACGATTGCGGAAGGCGCGCCCGCGCTCGCCGTGCTTGTCGTGCGCGAAGGGGATGGGCTTCCTGGGCAAGGCTGGTGGACGGGGAGGACCGACTATCAGGGTGAATGGACTGGAACTCAGGCGCAGGCGCACATCCGCAAGCTGCAGGATGCTATTTTTGCCTTTTGGCAATCACACAATGAGGGGCCAGTCGGCATGAAGCGGGAATAGATATGCAACAGGCGACTGATTTTCTCGATGAAAGCGCAGCGCTTTGTAAGTTGCTCGCGCCTTTGTCCGAAGCCGATTTCGACATTCCAACTGAGTTCAAAGGTTGGACGATAAACAATATTCTTCGGCATTTGCACGTATGGAATATTGCCGCGGACCTGTCCTTGCGCGACGAAAATGCGTTCGGCACATTCATGACTGCGATGATCGCCGGGGTCCGCGGCGGCAAGTTACCCGAATTTGAAAAAGCATATTTACGTAGTCTGTCTGGCCATGCATTGCGTTCGGCCTGGATGGAACGGGCAAAGACAACGGCGGCGGCATTTGCCGCAGCCGACCCGAAACTTCGCCTCAAATGGGTTGGCCCCGAAATGAGCGCATTGAGCTCGATCACTGCGCGGCTGATGGAAACGTGGGCGCATGCCCAGGCCATTTACGATGTCCTCGGGGTCGAGCGGCTTGATACTGACCGGATAGCCAATATTGTGCGCCTGGGCGTGAACACATGGGGCTTTACTTGGAAAAACCGCCGCATGGAGCCGCCGGGCCCAATGCCGTTTTTGCGCCTTGAAGCCCCTTCGGGAGCGATTTGGCAATATGGTGAAGAGTCGGAGAGCGGTATGATCTCCGGCACTGCTACCGAGTTCTCCCAAGTGGTCACCCAATGTCGCAACATTGCCGACACGGAGCTTGAAGTGAAGGGTGAAGTCGCGCATCAATGGATGGCGCTCGCACAATGTTTTGCGGGGCCGCCGCAGGATCCGCCACCAAAGGGCGTGCGCCAGCGAGCGGATAGGGGAGATAAAGCCATATGAAGAAACTTGGTTTCGTTTCGGTCGCTGCAATGTTTTTAACAACGGCGCCACTGGTTGCACAGCCAGTGGATCAGGTGACCGTCATTCATGCTGGGCAATTGTTGGACCGGCCAGGCAGTGCGCCGCGCGGGCCGTCAACGGTTATCATCCGCAACGGCAAGGTTGCTGAAATCCTGACCGGCTTTCAACCTGGACCTACAGGCGCAACGCTCATCGATCTGAAGGACAGGTTTGTTTTGCCTGGCCTGATCGACAGCCATGTGCATTTGGACAGTGACGCTGGCGGCGATGCAGCCTTGATAGAAGCAATGACTGATAGCCCGGCACGCGCCGCCTATCGCGCCGCTGGAAACGCCAAGAAAACGCTTATGGCGGGGTTCACGACCGTACGCAACCTGGGCGACGGGAGCGGCGCGACATTGGCTTTGCGCGATGCAGTCGCTGCGGGTGAATTGCCTGGCCCGCGCATCATTGACGCTGGACGCTCCATATCGACAACGAGTGGTCATATGGATGCAACGCTCTCAGTATCCGAAGACCTGCACGGCAGTATCGGACAGGAAAATTTATGCGATGGAGTGGAAAGCTGCCGCCAGGCTGTGCGTAAGCAGATCCGACGCGGCGTTGACGTCATAAAGATCGCGACGACCGGAGGAGTAAACAGCCGCATAGGTTCTGGCTTGGGACGGCAGGTCTTCGATGATGAAGTCAAAGCATTGGTCGATACCGCGCATCTTTACGGCAAGAAAGTCGCGGTCCATGCGCACGGCGATGACGGCATCAATGCTGCACTGGCGGCGGGTGCGGACTCCATTGAGCATGGTACGATGCTGACCGACGAAAGCATCAAATTGTTCAAGTCGGCAGGCGCTTATTATGTGCCAACGCTGTCAACTGTGAATGGATATATCGAACGGCTCGCAGCAAACCCCAAGGCCTATCCACCGGACGTGCTTGCGAAAGTGAAATGGCGCATTGGCGTGACGGGTAAAAGCCTTGCCAAAGCGTATCCAGCGGGCGTGAAAATCGCCTTTGGCACTGACGCGGGTGTTTCCAAGCATGGCAGAAATGCGGACGAATTTGAGCTCATGGTAAAATATGGCATGCCAGCAAGCGCGGCTATTCAAGCTGCAACGATGAATGCTGCGACCTTATTGGGAGTCAACAACGAGGTTGGTTCGCTTGAGCCCGGCAAAGCGGCAGACCTGATTGCGGTCGCTGGCGACCCCACAGCCGACATCACGGTGCTGAAATCCGTGCGGTTTGTTATGAAGGACGGGCGCGTTTTTAAGGCCGAATGATAATACCTTTTTTCGGGTCCATATGGCCTTGAAGCGTATCCACAAATGCTGTGGACGCTGCTGCAAGGCCATGATGCTCTTCGATGTCCACGATACCTTGCGCTGCGTTCAGGAAGCTTTTCCAACTGCGGGCAACGGCCTCGCCAAAGCCTTTGGGACCAAGCTCCTGAATAGTAGAGACCGCATGGTCAGGGGCAAAGAACAAGACCGGCTTTGGACCAGCCATTTGTCCGCCAGCGGCGCCCGCACTGTTCGCGCCGCGCGCGTCGACATGGGTGGCACCCACCAGGCAACTATATTGAAGCCGATTATCCAATGTCGCGTGTACGGCCTGTAAAAGAGACGAATTTCCCGCGAAATCAACGCAAACGGAGTCGATCTGGGGCAGCGTATTCACATCATCATAAGCCATGACCTCGTCGTAAAGGCCCGTGCTGGCAACAAAGGCTACATTGCCTTTGGACGTCAACCCAATGCGTTTAATATGTGGAGACAAGTCTCTGGCAACGCTCGCAAGACCCATGGCAGTTTTGGATGACGCACTTGTCATCACCAGATTTGTGGCGCCAAACCAATCCTCGCGGCGGAACATCGACTCAATGAGGAAGCCGGTTTTAAACAGAGGGCCGAACAGCATGCGCTCGGCTTCCTTGGTGGGATCATGCTCAGGGTCCGCATTCAGGCGGCTGTATTGGTTATAGATGGGACTCATCGGCTGCCGATGCGCGGCCATATCGATAAAGCCAGATGCGGAGATTCTGCCGGGCAGCACATCCAAATGTGTACCCATCGGCAAATATCCATAAACACGCTCACCTTGCACGATGTCTGGATGGCGCGATGCCTCTACAACAGCATGTCCCCACATAGGCACGACGCCAAAATCACGTGACGCAGGAAAGAAATTCCAGTAGCCGAACATGTCGCCAATGACGGCATAAGTCACATTATTGGCTGTCACCGCGAAACTTTCGATACGCAAGCGAACCGTATCGTCGGCAAGCTCGGGAAGCGCCGTCTCATGGGTTTCCACTTCGGTTAGCGCAGCCTTGTTCACCCAAATAGTCGATGCCATGATCATGTCCTCCAATGACCGGCTTAACGACCAGATACGGGGCATTCAATACAAGACTGTGTTGTCGAATGTGCGAACAAATGTGAATATGATCTTTGACATTCACATCACAATGTGAAAATAGCCGAATCATGAGCACTCAATTAATCAACAAGCTGCGTGGCCTCGTCAACGAGGGCGGCCTTTCAAGATCTGGCCTTGCACGCGCGGCGGGCCTTCATGCCAACACATTGCGCGATCTCGACGAACCGGGTTGGAACCCGACGGCCGAGACGCTACGCAAGCTGGAGAGCTATCTGTTTTCCAATGATGATACACCTGCGCTGGTGCCTATTGAAGAAATTATCGAAGAGGCACGCAATGGACGGATGTATATCCTTGTCGATGACGAGGATCGCGAAAATGAGGGCGATCTGATTATCCCGGCGCAAATGGCGACCCCCGACGCTATCAATTTCATGGCGACGCATGGCCGGGGCCTTATCTGTCTTTCGATGACGAAGGCGCGCTGCGAACAGCTAGGGCTGACACCCATGGCGCGCGAAAACCGCGAAAGCATGCAGACGGCTTTCACTGTCTCGATTGAAGCTCGTGAGGGCGTCACAACCGGGATTAGCGCGGCTGATCGAGCGCGCACGATATCGGTCGCCGTAGACGCCTCTATGGGGCCTGACGACATCGTTTCTCCAGGCCATGTCTTCCCGCTGACAGCGCGCGACGGCGGCGTTCTCGTCCGCGCCGGTCATACAGAAGCTGCAGTTGATATAAGCAGGCTGGCAGGGCTAAACCCGTCAGGCGTGATCTGCGAGATTATGAAAGACGATGGCACCATGGCTCGGATGGATGACCTTGTCGCCTTCGCGCGTATGCATAACCTCAAAATGGGGACTATCCGTGACCTCATCGCTTATCGCCGCAAACATGACCACCTCGTCGAAAAGCGCGCGGAGATGAAGTTCAACAGCCGCTGGGGTGGCGATTGGATGGCGATGACCTTTTATAACAAAGCCACAAGCGATGAAACCATCGCGCTAGTAAAGGGCCGCATTGATCCCGACAGCCCGACGCTCGTGCGCATGCATACGATGTCGATGTTTGTGGACGTATTCGGTGAAGAGAATGAACGCTCGGGACTCTTGTCACGGTCTATGGAAGCAATTGCAGCGGAAGGCGCTGGCGTCATCGTCGTCATCAACAAGCCGATGAAGGGGGTGGTTTCGCGCTTCATGCAATTGCGCGCTGAGGGGAAGCAGGCGGGCGCTCCGGAAATCGAGGAACTGCGTGATTATGGCGGTGGCGCGCAGATCCTGACGGAACTTGGGGTGCACGACATGATATTACTGACCAACACGCATCATACGCTCGTTGGTCTTGGAGGCTATGGCCTTTCCATTGTAGGCGAACGGCCTATTCCCGGCACCGGAGGCGAATGATGGCTAAATTCCTGATAGTAGAGGCGCGGTTTTACGACCATCTGAACGACATGCTCGTGGCTGGCGCGAAGGCCGCACTAAAGGCCAAGGGACATGAGGTCGAGGTCATCACTGTACCTGGCGCGCTGGAAATTCCCGGCACGATCGCAATGGCCGCCGAGGCGCAAATATATGACGGCTTCGTTGCTATCGGCGTCGTCATCCGCGGCGAAACCTATCATTTCGAAATCGTTGCCGGCGAAAGTGCACGCGGCATCATGGCTTTGACGATGGACGGCATTGCAATCGGCAACGGCATATTGACGGTTGAAAATGAAACTCAGGCGATAGTTCGCGCAGACCCCAAACAAAAGGACAAGGGCGGGGAGGCAGCCATTGCGGCGATGGCCTTGCTAAATCTGCAAAATCGTTTCAATTGAAACGATGAGCGCACCAACATTATCAAGCCAGATCAACACCGAATCCGACGACTATAAGAAACGCGGCACGCACAACAGGCTATTGCGCGATGAGCTATGGGCAAAGGTCGCCCAAGCGGCATCGGGTGGTAACGAAAAGTCACGCGAACGACACACATCGCGCGGGAAGTTATTGCCAAGGGAACGCGTCGAGCGCTTGCTTGATCCCGGTTCGCCTTTCCTGGAAATCGGCCAGCTTGCAGCTTGCGACCTTTACGAAGGCGAAGTCCCCGGCGCTGGCCTTATAACCGGCATTGGCCGCGTGTCGGGCCGCCAGTGCATGATCGTCTGCAACGACGCGACGGTAAAAGGCGGAACCTATTATCCCATGACCGTCAAAAAGCATTTGCGCGCGCAGGAGATTGCCGAGGCCAACCGCCTGCCTTGCATCTATCTGGTCGACAGTGGTGGGGCAAATTTGCCGCATCAGGACGAGGTGTTTCCTGACCGTGACCATTTTGGCCGCATATTCTTCAATCAGGCGAACATGAGTGCCAAGGGCATTCCGCAGATTGCCTGCGTCATGGGCAGCTGCACCGCCGGCGGTGCTTATGTCCCTGCCATGTCGGACGAAAGCGTGATTGTGCGCAATCAGGGTACGATATTTCTCGCAGGCCCGCCCTTGGTAAAGGCCGCGACGGGCGAAGAAATCAGTGCCGAAGACTTAGGCGGGGGTGACCTGCATGGCCGCAAATCGGGGGTGGTAGATCATGTGGCGGAAAATGACGAGCACGCGCTGACTATTGTCCGCGATATCATCAGCCACCTCGGTCCGGTGCACAAACCGGACATCGACTTCAAGGAACCGCATCCACCGAAATTCAACGCGGACGAACTTTACGGCGTAATCCCCGACGATGTGCGCGCGCCTTACGATGTGCATGAAGTTATTGCCCGCCTTGTTGACGGCAGCGAATTTCACGAGTTCAAGGCGCTTTATGGCACAACCTTGGTGTGCGGCTTTGCACATATCTGGGGCATGCCGGTGGGTATCTTGGCCAATAATGGCGTATTGTTCAGTGAAAGCGCAGTCAAAGGTGCACATTTCATTGAACTTGCCTGCCAGAGGCGCATACCTCTTTTGTTCCTTCAAAATATTAGTGGTTTTATGGTTGGCGGCAAATATGAGGCGGAGGGCATCGCCAAGCACGGCGCAAAGCTCGTCACCGCCGTCGCGACCGCCAGCGTGCCCAAGATCACTGTGCTGATCGGTGGCAGCTTCGGCGCAGGCAATTACGGCATGTGCGGGCGTGCCTATTCCCCGCGTTTCCTGTTCACCTGGCCAAATGCTCGGATCAGCGTAATGGGGGGCGAACAGGCGGCTTCGGTACTGGCCACGGTCCACCGTGATGCGGAGAAATGGACGCCAGAGGAAGCCGAAGCCTTCAAGGCGCCCATCCGCCAGAAATATGAAGATGAAGGCAACCCTTACTACGCAACGTCGCGGCTGTGGGATGACGGCATCATCGATCCTGCCCAGACCCGAGATATGCTTGGCCTAGCATTCGCAGCCGCGCTCAACGCGCCCGTCGAGGAGGCGCCCCGTTTCGGGGTGTTCCGGATGTGAGGGGAGGTGCCCAAAAACCTCTCCGGACCGAGGAGGGGGATGTTGATGGCAACGTTCATGACGCTAGCGACGGCCCCGAGCGCGACGAACGCCGAAACGCTTATCTTCGTTCGCCGGGGTGTTCGGTTTTGCAATCGCCTGCGACTTATGTGCTCAAAAATCTTGAAAGTGCAATTGCGACAGTCGTGGCAGAGTGCAATGAACGCCAACCCCTCCAACACCAGCCTTCAGCTGGCGGTCCACCTCCCCGTTCCGGGGAGGTGCTTGAAAGGCCGATTTAATGATTCAATCCCTCCTCATCGCCAATCGCGGCGAAATAGCTTGCCGGATCATCCGCACGGCGCGCGCGATGGGTATTCGCACAGTTGCGGTGTATTCCGATGTGGATACCGACGCGCTGCATGTGCGCTCCGCTGATGAGGCAGTGCATATCGGGCCATCGCCAGCGCGCGAAAGCTATTTGGTCGGTGAGAAGATCATCGCAGCTGCATTTGCCGCAAAAGCAGAGGCGATTCATCCAGGCTATGGCTTTCTTTCTGAAAATGCGGAATTCGCGCAGGCCGTCATTGACGCTGGGTTGATATGGGTTGGGCCGCGCCCTGCAAGCATCACGGCAATGGGCCTGAAAGATGCCGCAAAGTCGCTGATGGCCGAAGCAGATGTCCCGGTCACGCCCGGCTATATGGGTGACAACCAAAACCCGGCGTATCTCGCGGAACGCGCGTCAGAGATTGGCTATCCGGTGCTCATCAAGGCAGTCGCTGGCGGCGGCGGCAAGGGGATGCGCAAAGTCGAGGAAGCGGCCGACTTCATAGATGCGCTGGCATCATGCCAACGTGAGGCTACTGCTTCGTTCGGCAACGCGCATGTTCTGATTGAGAAATATATCCAGCGCCCGCGCCACATCGAGGTGCAGGTGTTCGGCGATACCCATGGCAACATCGTCCACCTGTTCGAGCGGGATTGCTCGTTGCAACGCCGCCACCAGAAGGTGATCGAGGAAGCCCCCGCACCGGGCATGGACGAACACACCCGCGCGCAGCTTTGCGCTGCGGCGGTGAAGGCAGCCAAGGCCGTTGATTATGTCGGGGCGGGAACGATCGAGTTTATTGCCGACGCATCCGAAGGCCTGCGCGCAGACCGAATCTGGTTCATGGAAATGAATACACGGCTGCAGGTCGAACATCCTGTGACCGAGGAAATCACTGGCGTAGATCTGGTTGAATGGCAACTGCGTGTGGCAAGCGGTGAACCGCTTCCGCTGCGTCAGGATGAGCTTCGCATCAATGGCTGGGCAATGGAGGCTCGGTTGTATGCGGAGAATCCTGCCACCGGTTTTCTCCCGTCGATCGGCACCCTCGATCATCTCGAATTTCCGGAAGAATTACGCGTCGACACGGGTGTCGAGCAGGGCGGTGAAGTGTCGCCATTTTACGATCCTATGGTTGCCAAATTGATTGCGTGGGGTGATACCCGCGATGAGGCAATTGACCTGCTGCGGGAGGGCATCGATGGCACTGAAGTGTGGCCCGTGAAAACAAATGCAGGATTTCTGGGTCGATTGCTCGATTTAGACCAATTCGGATTGGGCGATGTCGACACCGGCTTGATAGCGCGCGAAGTGGACGATCTTGTCAATCAGTTGGAGCCAGACCACGAAGAACTTGCTGAAGCAGCAGCGTTGCTGTGCGCCAGCCCCGGTGATGGACCGGTGAGCGCCCTAGTTGGCTTTCGTCTAAACGCGCCGTCACGCGCGCAAGCGCGCCTTTTGGATGATGCTGGTAGTGTCCATATTGTGCACTTTGATGAGATAGAGGCCGATGAGCCAACCGCAGATGTGCTGGCCTTTTCTGATGGCTTTGCACGCCGCTATGTTCTCGAGGAAGCGCGCGGGTCAGGCCAAAGCGCCGCAGCCGATGGCGCGATTTTGTCGCCCATGCCGGGCCGCATCATATCTGTTGACGTTAAAGCAGGCGACGCGGTGGTCAAAGGGCAGAAGCTTCTTACGCTTGAGGCGATGAAGATGGAGCACAGCCTCACGGCGCCGTTCGACGGTACAGTTTTAGAATTGAATGCCGAGGTCGGGGGGCAGGTGCAAGTCGAGGCTTTGCTAGTTCGGGTTGAGGCGGTGGAGTGAACCCCGCAACGACACTCACACCCGTCACCCTGAACTTGTTTCACCTCGCGGTGACTTCCTTCTAGGGTCCACCGCGCCTCACAATCCAACGGGCTAGGCAGATAAATAGACCCTGAATCCAGTTCAGGGTGACGGTTCAAAATAGGGAATGGCGGATGGCAGGCAAATATTTCAACCAATGGCAAATAGGCGATAGCATCGCACACGAAATTCGCCGTACGGTGACCGAGACTGATAATTTGCTGTTCTCGGTCATGACTCACAATCCGCAACCGCTGCATATCGACGCGGAGGCCGCCAAGGCCAGCGAGTTCGGGCAAATCCTCGTGAACGGTACTTTTACTTTCGCTTTGATGGTCGGGTTGTCGGTTGGCGACACGACATTGGGCACATTGGTCGCCAATCTGGGCTATGACAAGTTGGTGATGCCCAAGCCTGTATTTATCGGCGACACACTCCGCGCCGAAACCGAAGTCATTGCGCTGAAGGAAAGCAAATCGCGCCCAGATGCGGGTGTCGTGACGTTTATGCATCGTTGCATAAACCAGCGCGGCGAAATCGTGTGCCAATGCGAGCGCTCCGCGCTGCTGAAGAAGGCAGCATCTTAATTACTACCGTAGCCACTAGCCTTTCGAAGGGTGTTTATTAGGACAGGCGTGCTTCGACAGAGCTCAGCACGACGGTATTTGTAGATTCAATGATTTGGTCTACGATGCAACTATGAAACTGCGTTCGCTTCTCTTCGTCCCGGGTGACCGGCCTGATCGTTTTGCCAAGGCCGCCGTCAGTGGCGCTGATGCTATCATCATCGACTTTGAAGACTCGGTCGCCTTGGACCGCAAGGTTTTCGCACGTGAGGCAACGGCGGAATACTTGTCCGGCGATCGGCCCATTCCGGTATTTGTCCGCGTTAACCCGCAGGACAGCCATCTTACTTATGACGATTTGGCCTCGGTCTTACCGTTTTTGCCCGATGGCATTGTTTTGCCAAAGGCCGAGGGCGCGCGTTCTGTTCATTGGTTGCGGGGTCAGGCTGCTGCGGTCGCTGATAGCCAAGACGGGGAAGCGCCGCCCATCCTGCCAATTGCGACTGAAACGCCCGGCGCCGTGTTTGATCTCGGCAGCTTTCGCGACGTCGCGCATTATCTTGTAGGCGTCAGCTGGGGGGCGGAGGATTTGCCAGCGGCAGTGGGAGCCGCGACATCGCGAGAACCCGATGGCCGCTATACCGCGCCATATGAGATGGTTCGGTCGCTGACATTATTCGCAGCGCATGCGGCCAGCGTTGCTGCCATTGACACCGTGTTTCCCAATATCACAGATGAGGCGGGACTGACAAATTATGTGGCCCGTGCGGCCCGTGATGGTTTCACCGGCATGCTTGCTATTCATCCATCTCAAGTAGCGGCCATCAACGCAGGATTTACACCGTCACTTGAGCAGCTTGCGCATGCCCATTTGGTGGTCGATGCCTTCGCCGCGAACCCCGGTGCGGGCGTGCTTCAACTAGACGGCAAGATGATCGACGCGCCGCATTTGAAGGCGGCGCTGTCGATCCTCGCCAGGGCTTAAGCCGCCAGCTTCCTAAGCACATAATGCAGGATGCCGCCGTTCATGAAATATTCGACTTCGTTGGCGGTGTCGATCCGGCACAATGTGTCAAAATTGAAGGTTGAACCGTCCTTGCGGGTGACCATCACGTTCACTGTCTGCCGAGGCTGCAGTTTTCCGACGCTGGTGATTGTGAAGCTGTCATCAGCCGTGAGACCCAAAGTCGTCCGGCTTTCGCCTTCCATGAACTGAAGTGGCAAAACGCCCATGCCAACCAGGTTTGAACGGTGGATTCGTTCAAAACTTTCTACGATAACAGCGCGAACACCCAGCAAATTCGTGCCTTTTGCTGCCCAATCGCGCGACGATCCTGTGCCATATTCCTTTCCTGCGATCACCACCAGAGGCGTGCCGTCGGCTTTGTGCTTCATGGCAGCGTCATAGATTGGCATCACTTCGCCCTTGTAACTCGACATGCCGCCTTCGATGCCTGGGACCATTTCATTCTTGATCCGGATGTTAGCGAAGGTACCGCGCATCATGACTTCGTGGTGGCCGCGGCGCGCGCCGTAGCTGTTAAAGTCGGCCTTACTAACCTGATGTTCTAAAAGGAACTTTCCGGCTGGACTGTCTGCTTTGATGCTTCCGGCGGGTGAAATATGGTCTGTGGTAATCGAGTCACCCAGTATAGCCAGCGGCCGCGCCTCGATGATATCCATCACCGGCGCCGGCGTCATGCTCATCCCCTCAAAATAGGGCGGATTTGCGACATAAGTCGATCCAGCGCGCCATGTGTAGGTGTCCGATCCTTCGACCTGAATTTTCTGCCAGTGCGCATCGCCTTCATAAACCTTGGCATAACGCGCAGTAAACATCGAACGGTCGATGTTTGCGGTCATGACGTCGTGCACTTCCTGATTGGTTGGCCAGATATCCTTCAGATACACATCGCTGCCATCTGTTGCCTGACCAATTGGCGTCGTAGTGAAGTCTTCGGTCACTGTTCCCTTGAGCGCATAAGCGACAACGAGTGGCGGCGACGCCAGGAAGTTGGCGCGAACATCGGGCGACACGCGCCCTTCAAAGTTGCGGTTGCCCGAGATAACCGAGGCCGCAACAATGTCATGGCTGTTGATCGCTGTCGAAATCGGTTCCGCCAACGGGCCTGAGTTACCGATGCAAGTCGTGCAGCCATAGCCGACAAGGTTGAAGCCGATTGCGTCGAGATCCGCAGTAAGACCGGCACGGTCGAGATAATCGGTCACCACCTGGCTTCCTGGCGCAAGCGAGGTCTTAACCCATGGCTTGGGCTTCAGGCCAAAGGCATGGGCCTTGCGGGCTACCAGTCCTGCCGCCACCAATACGCTCGGGTTCGATGTGTTGGTGCAGCTGGTGATCGCTGCAATCACGACGTCGCCGTCGCCAATGTCGTGCATCTTGCCCTCGACTGCAACACGCTTGGCGCTGTCATGCTTGTAGACGTTGAGCAGGTCGTCGTTGAACACATTGTCGACTTGCGTCAGGACAACCTTGTCCTGCGGGCGCTTTGGTCCGGCAAGCGACGGCACGACAGTTGCCATGTCAAGCTCAAGCGTGTCGGTGAAGATCGGGTCCGCCATGTCGGCATAGGCCCACAGGCCCTGTTCCATGGCATAGGCTTCAACCAGCGCAATCTGGTCTTCATCGCGGCCGGTCAGGCGCAGATATTCGATGGTCTTTTCATCGATGCCGAAAAAGCCACAGGTTGCGCCATATTCGGGCGCCATATTGGCCAGAGTCGCACGGTCGGCAAGCGAGAGGGACGCAAGGCCGGGGCCGTAATATTCGACAAAGCGGCCAACCACGCCTTTCGCGCGCAGCATCTGCGTTGCGGTTAACACAAGGTCGGTCGCGGTCACGCCCTCGGCCAATGCGCCAGTCAGCTTGAAGCCGACAACTTCGGGGATAAGCATCGATACAGGCTGACCAAGCATCGCGGCCTCCGCTTCAATCCCGCCAACACCCCAACCAAGCACGCCTAGGCCGTTGATCATCGTCGTGTGGCTGTCGGTGCCAACGCAGGTGTCGGGATAAGCCATGGTCACGCCGTCGGCGCCAGTGCTGGTCCATACGGCCTGCGCGATATGTTCCAGATTGACCTGATGGCAAATGCCCGTGCCGGGGGGAACCGCCTTGAAATTGTTCAGCGACTTTGAACCCCATTTCAGGAAGTCATAACGCTCTGCGTTGCGCTGATATTCGATCTCGACATTCTGCTCGGCGGCTTTGGGGTGGCCGAATTCATCGACCATGACGCTGTGGTCAATCACCAGATGGACAGGGACGAGCGGATTGATCTTCGACGGGTCGGCCTTCAACGCGGTCATGGCGTCGCGCATCGCGGCCAGATCCACAACGCAAGGCACGCCGGTAAAATCCTGCAACAGCACCCGGGCAGGGCGATATTGAATTTCGCGGTCCGACTTGGCGTCTTTCTGCCAATCGATCAATGCCTGCACATCCTGCACCGAAACGGTAAAGCCGCCATCTTCAAAGCGCAGCAGGTTCTCCAGTAATACCTTCATCGAAAACGGCAGCCGCGATACATCGCCCAGTTTCTCCGATACCTTTTTGATCGAGAAATAATCCACCGTCTTGCCGCCAGCGGTCAAAGTGGAACGGGTTTGCAGGCTGTCTAATCCGATTGCGGTCATGTCGGTACTGTCCCTTTAAATTGGGCCTTTCGCCGGACGGGATGGCGTCCTTCCCATTGAACCGCCCCGGGCCGGGGAGGGGAACCACCCGCAGGGTGGTGGAGGGGTCGTCAAACCAGCGTAAAAGCGGGAGATTCGTTTGCTGGCCGGGCCTTAGCGCGGATGGGTTGGGGGTGCAAGGTGGGGTGGCGTAAAAACGCCGGGCGCAAGGGTGTGGGCGAGGGCGGTGATACCGTCAAAGAAAGTTAAATGCTGGAGCTGAAGACTGGCTGGGCCAAAACAAGTTCAGGGCGACGCTGGTGGGTAAAAAAAGAGAGTTGTTCCTATCCCGTCATGCTGAACTCGTTTCAGGGTCTTACCTTAACCGCCCTGGCGTCTCGTCAAATCAGGCCGACAGCGCCTTGGAGCCAGACCGCTAGTCCGAAGGACACAATAAAGGCTATGAGCAAGCGGCGCAAAAGCGGTGTTTCAATATATCGAAATGACAATTCGATAGCGATACCAACGCTGGCCAGAAGCACGGCGGCGGCTGCAAAATCAAACCGGTCCCAAACCACCTCATGTGTGAACTGCATCGCAATCAACGGGATGACGAGTAGCGCAGCCAACCCACTCCACAAGGCGAGCCGACACGCAAATGCGTTATGACTAATGGATTTGTATAATACGAACATTTGTGCCTCTCCATCTGCCTTGGGCTAGAATGCTATTTTACCACATCCTCCGCAATGTTGTCGTGTCCGGAAAGTCCGCTTTTTTGGCATTTGGAACTATCAAGTCTTCAAGCTTTCATCGATCACTCGCATCTAGGGCCTGTTCAAAGCTTGCAAGTAGCCCCGCGGCGTGCTTTTCCTGCCTTTGTAGGAGAGCTCGAGTTGAGTGCCGATGTCTTCAATCTTTTCAACACCAACAATGAACCGGGCTTTGCGAATGCTGCGACAACGTCCAATCAGATCCAGTTAGGCGCAGTGTGGAAGTTTTAAGGGGTAAACGGTGGCGACATTGCAACAACTTCAGGGATTGATCGGCATCACATTTGTGCTGTTGCTTGCCTGGGGATTGTCCGAAGATCGTGCGTTGCGACCAAAGTGGACTTGGATCGGTGGCGCTTTATTGATGCAAATAGGCATAGCACTGGCAGTGACCCGGGTGCCGTTCATCTGGACGCTTGTCGGCTACGCCAATAAAGCAGTTGCCGCAATCGAGACCGCTACGTTGGTCGGCTCTAGTTACATGTTCGGCTATACAGGAGGCGCGCCGATTCCGTTTCTCCTCAAACCAGGCGCCGAGCCACCCGTGATCGTGGCCTTTCAAATATTGCCGCTGATTATCGTTTTTTCGGCGCTTTCGGCTTTGCTGTGGCACTGGGGCGTCCTGCGTGCGATGGTACGAGGTCTGTCATGGGCTTTGCGCAAAACATTGGGCGTGAGCGGCGTCGTAGGTCTTGGCGGCGGCGCCACGATGTTTTTGGGAGTCGTTGAATCCCCTCTTATACTCAGGGCCTGGTTCGACCGGATGAGCAGGTCCGAACTGTTTATGATCATGGTGTTGATTATGGCCACGATATCGGGTGCCATTTTGATCCTTTATGCCACGACGTTGTCAAAGACGGTGCCCAACGCTGTGGGTCACATGATTGTGGCATCGCTGATTTCGTTGCCAGCCGCAGTCCTGATTGCCCGTCTGATGGTTCCGGGGGATGGAACGGTCAGCGCCGATGACGCCGAAGCCGATCTTAAATATGAAAGCAGCATGGATGCCGTCATCCGCGGCACGATGGAGGGCGTTACTTTGGTGCTGGCCGTTATCGGTATCATCATCGTTGTGTTTGCACTCGTCAACCTGACCGACCAGTTGCTAGCGTGGTTGCCTTATGTCGATGGTCAGCCACTGACGCTTAAACGCAGTTTCGGTTGGTTGTTCGCGCCGCTGATGTGGAGCATTGGCATCCCTTGGGACCAGGCACCTGCTGCAGGCGCGTTGATGGGCACAAAGACCATCCTGAACGAATATGTCGCCTATCTCGATCTGGCGGCATTGCCAGCCGGGACATTCGATGCGCGCAGCCAGCTGATTGTTACCTACGCGCTGTGCGGGGTGGCGAACCTAGCAAGCGTCGGGTTGTTGGTATCGACCATCTCCACGCTAGCCCCTGCCCGGCGGGCAGAGGTGTCGGCGCTTGGGATGAAGAGCTGGATTGCAGGCAATATGTCTTCGGCTCTGACGGGTGCCGTCATCGGACTCGTGACCGTGATCTGACATGTTCGATGCGAAACCCCGCCTGTTGATTGATCCGACGCGAGAGTCACCGCTTGCCGGTCCGTTTTCGATACACCACTATCGAACAATAGCATTTGGGCGCGAAGCAGTCATGCGGTCGGCTTCTGACAGACCGCTTTAAATTCTATATTGTTGGTAAACTGTTTTACATTCAACCAATGATAAAATGGCAGGCAACGTCGGTATCATTGCGCATTGGACAAGCGCAGGTCAATCCGGGTTACGTAGCCTTTTTCGTCATTTGTAGCGGTCATTGTTCCATCGAGCTGCTTAACGGATGCCGCGAGGATTATGAGCCCCAGTCCGACCCGTCCCTCTGACGCGGCTGTTTTGACCTCATGGGTGGGAGCATCATCGCTGCATACGATCTCGTACCCTGACGCGCTCATGCGCCCACCGCTTAAGAACACCGTTCCAGATGAATTTTTAAACGAATGCTTCAACGCGTTGGTTGCAAGTTCATTTACGATTGTACCAACCGTCGAAGCTTCTTGGGGTCTAGTGATTACATTTTCGAAACTGCCTTGAACGGAGACGTCAGCAGATAGTGTGGAATTGATCAAACTCACGATCTTATTCAGATACGGTCCAAGCTCAATCAGGTCGCCGGCAGCGGCATTCCCCAGATGTTCATGAAGCGCAGCTACAATGTTAATTTGCCTAGATACCCGGTCAAGCGTGTCACGAGCTTCGTGATTGTTTGACGCGCTCTGTTCTAGCGAAACAAACGCACTGACCACCTGCAAAGAGTTCTTTACGCGATGATCAATCTCGCTTCGAACAACGGCCTCGTTAGCAATCACTGCTCGCAAATCGAGCTGGGTCATTACCTGATCGGCGAGCACACGAAGTGCGTCGCGTTGCAATTGGTCAAGCACGCGCGGTTTATGATCGAGTACGCATAGCGTTCCTATTGGAAAACCACCCTTCGACCTAAGCAATGCGCCGGCGTAAAAGCGCAAGCCTGGGTCAGCGAGACATAACGGATTGTCAGCCATCCTCACATCGGCCAGCGTATCGGGGATTTCCACGAAATCTTTTTCTAAAATGACATGGGCGCAAATCGATGTGTCGAGCGGGGTCTCTCGCACGCCAAGTCCGGTTTCGGCTTTGAACCATTGTCGCGTCTCGTCGATCAGGTTGATAACAGATATAGGCGTGCCGCAAATCCGTGAAGCTAGCATCACAATGTCGTCGAAATCTGATTCGCGCGGTGTATCAAGTATATCATAAGCCCGAAGCGCCGCCAGGCGAGCGGGTTCGAGTGGGTGATGTTGGGCCTTCATGCAACCTACCGACCTTAAACTGGTTTAAAAGGCAAGCGGTTAAGGGGGCCTATTGTGTCGACTGGGACGATATTGCGACAGCAACTGGTTGGGTTGTCGAATGGCTGGCCTTGGCTTGAACGGGTCAAATCTGAGTATCGGCTTTCAGTCGTACCTCTCTTGGCGCGGAGTGACGTCAATGTTGAGGGAAGCTGACTGTCACATTCCCAGATAACAGGGTCGCAGATTTGACTTTTGTTTGAGACTTGCTGCTTTCAAGTCAGGATGGCAATAATATCCCCTTTTCGGATAGGAGCGGTGAGCATGAAATCACACATCTTGCGTGTTGTAATTGGAGCAGTCGTCATACTATCGGCGCCTGTTGCAGCTCGAGATACGCGACTTCGTTTATCGCCGGCGCAGGCCGTGATGAACGCTGCCGAGATGCCAGAAGGTATCGGTGGTGTGTTTGAAATGGTCGTCCGTGCAACGGGGCGGCAGAATGGGCTGCTGTACCTGAACTCAGAGGCCGATTACCGCGACCCCAGAAATCTGACAATCGTGGTGACCCCCGGTGAAGAAGAGGCCTTAAGAGTCCGACTTGGTGGTCCTGTTCAAACGACCATTTTTAGGAAAGTAATCGCCGTAAGAGGCATCGCGAGAAAAACGCGGATCAACTTTATTTCCGATGGCCAACCAACCGGTAAATACTACTTCCAGACCCATCTGAAACTCAGGTCAGCGCGCGATATGACAATTGAAGGTGAACGGCCCACGCCTTGATCATTGATCTACTTTTCTGCGGCATGTCCACTGTTGAGAACTTGCTTTTGGTACGACCGCAGTGTTGTCGTGTCCGTACAGCCCGCTTTGCTGTCGTCATGAAATGAGAGAATTCGGAGGGCCTCATGGTACGACCAAATTTATTGCGCGTGTCGGTTTTGGCGGGTTTTGCTTTCACCGTTCAAGCAATGGTGCCAAAACCCGCGCTTCCAGGATCGAGCTTTGGGATTGCCGTTCAGGCGCGCGAGAATGACGCCATTTTAACGAGTAAGTCGAATGGCACGCTGCTGAAACTAAACGCCCGCCCCGTTTTGGCCGTTCAGTTGATCGAACCCATCGCTCCGGCAAAGTCTGTTCTGTTTGGAACCAAGCCGGACGTTCCGTTCGACACGACGCGAATGCTGTACGGGTAGCCAGAGCGGCCGGGTATCTTTGCGATTTGTTGCGTACCGAGGCCTTGGGTTATCGACTGCCTGCTTGCGTGACATCGATAATGACGGCAAATTCGACGAAGGGCGGCGGTTTGATTTTACGAGCGACTCTGGCGATCTTCTCAGAGTTACCCCGTCTGGCAAAATCATTGGTGTTCGTACAACTGCAAAGCCTGAAGCAGTGCCGCTGCAGCAGCCCTTAGCCTATCGGTCCGTGCAAGTCTCACCAGAGGTGACTGGGCAGCTTGCGGTGCATTGGCGCAGGATCAAAGTTGGCGATGCATTGACCACACAAATTTGGATTGCCACACCTGACGACTACACTGGCAGGGAGGGCGTGTTCGAACAAATTATCCAATTTCCACTGACCAGTGCGCCACTTAATGTCGAGTTACATGGCGTAAAGGTGCACGTCCTGGGCTTTGATGAAGAAGGTGCCATGGGCTACCAAGTGATCGATCTACGTGATGGTGCGACGGTGCCATTAAGGTTCCGGAGTTACACGTTCCGAATCATTTTCTATCAATGCGCGAGGCTGCCAGTCGCGTGTCGGGTTTTAAATCCGTTTTTTTATCGCCTTGTTCAGTCGCTCCCTCTTGTGACAGCGGCGGCGTGCGTTCCGGCGCGCTGCGGTAACAGCATGATAAGCAAAACGATAATCGCGGCGAGCACCACTGATGCGAGTGGCCGGCTGAAATCCAGCCCGCCTTTGTCGATTGGCTTGTCGAGGAAGTCGCCGACCGCTGCGCCAAGTGGACGGGTGAGAATGAATGCTGCCCAGAACAGGAGGACGCGGCTGATCTGCGTGCGGTAATAGAACAATAGCAGGATCAACAACCCGGCTGCAAATATGCCCGCAGCGCCGATATAGCCAAGACCGCCAGTGTCGGCGAGCCAATCACCAAGCGCTGTACCAAGAGTCTGCGAAAAGGTAATCGTTAGCCAATAAAACATCTCGGCCCTGCGGTCGCGAATGTCGTCGGCATCAATTGTCCCCAGCGTCATTTTCCAACTCGCCAACGATGCCAGCACAAGTACGAGGAGTATGAGCGATCCCCCGGTGTAACCTATGCCCAGCGACCGCGTCGCAAAGTCGGCAAGCGTTGTTCCGGCGGTGGTCGATGCGATAATCGTCGTCCAGTAAAGCGCCGGACGAAACGCGCGTGCGGAAATCTGGATCGCTACCAAAACGAGCAGAAGCGCAGCGAACACAGCGGTTGCGGCAAGATAGCCCCAGTCCATCGTCATGCTCAGGGTATCGCCGCCGGTTTCGCCGAGCGTCGTAGCGAGGATTTTGATCGCCCAGAAACCGGCGGTAATGGCCGGTACTTTGCTCGTCGATAACAACGTATTCCGCATGATCAAACGCTTTCCATCTTCAACATCCGCCAAGCGCTGCTTGGCCAATGTCCGGTCGTAGCGCACGCAAGCCTCTCCCGCGACAGGTTATGTGATGTAGGGTTCGAGAAGGCTGCCCTTGACGCAACCTGCCGAGAACAACGCCCTGGCGTCCGGCATGCGAACCGGCGAACGGGCCTATCGCGAGCGAACCGAACTTTACAGTCAACAATCTGCCCAAAATGATAGCTGAGCTGATGGCAGCTAATAAAGCCTCGTCCGGATTGCTCGACCCCGCCGAGCTTGACTCCGATTAGTCAGGAAAATCCATCGCGGCATGATTGGATACCGCCGCAACCTCCATGAACTGGGGTTTGCTCTTGGGGAAGTCGCTGCCCTGCATCGTGGCGTTTGCGAGGACATAAGGCGATATGCGGTGGCGAGTACACAAGCCGCCTGCGCCATCGCTGACCAGGGGCGTTTCGAATTCAACCGCGATCATCGCCTCTTGCACGCGCGTTACGGTACATACGGCAAGCTGCCCACCCGTCAGGTCAAGCACCAGGCCAGCGCCTTCGGGCACGCCAAGAAGGCCGTCGATCAGCGCTCCGGTTTTCGATAGGTTGCGCATCAATGCCTCATAACGGTGGTCGTCGTGGATGACGCCAATGCGGCGGAACACCGATCGGCGTTCGGGGCGGTGGCGCAACGGGCCGTCGGGCTCGATCCGCAAATCGCCGCTCGCCATGCGTTCAAGCACTGTTTCCTGACTCATTGCCTTGGCGTAGATCCAACCCTGAATGAAGCGGGCATTCATGCCGCGCACAATCTCAAGCTGGTCAAAGGCTTCAACGCCCTCGACGGTGGTTTCCATGCCCAATGCTTCGGACAGGCTGATGATGGCGGCGATAATCTTGGCGCTATTATGGTCCTTTTGCGTGCAGCTGTCGACGAAGGTGCGGTCGACCTTGATCTTGTCAAACGGGGCAGAGCGCAAATAGCTGAGCGAAGAATAGCCCGTGCCGAAATCATCCAGCGCCAGGCGGATACCGAGATCCTTGAGCGCGCGGAAAATGTCGTCGATGGTCTCGCCGTCGCCCATGAACACGCTTTCGGTGAGTTCAAGTTCAAGGCGATCTGCGGCAAGGCCAGATGTTTCCAGTGCGTGAGCGACGGTCTCTATCAGGTCGGCATGCGCGAACTGCGCGGCGGAGACATTGACCGCCACCCGGACCGATTTGGGCCATGCCATCGCGTCGGTGCACGCCTTGTTCAGCGCCCATGCTCCGATCTGGTTGATAAGATCCGATTCCTCGGCAATGGGGACGAAGACTTCGGGGCTGATGGGGCCGCGCTCGGGATGAGTCCAGCGCATCAGCGCTTCGAATGTGACCACCATATTGTCTGCGGCACGCACGACGGGTTGATAATGCAGCTCAAGTGCCTCGTTGGCGAGTGCCTCACGCAGGCCCTCTTCAAGCAAGGCGCGCTCTGCAGCCTCGTCCTTGAGGTCTGTAGAATAAAAGCGAAATTGTCCGCGCCCGCCATTTTTTGCGGCATAAAGTGCAAGGTCGGCATTGTGAATGACGTCCAGCTTGTCGACGCCATCATAAGGGGCAATTGCGATCCCCACCGATGTGCCGATGGTCGCGCGTTTGTCGTCAATGGTATAAGGCTGGGACACGATCTGGATGATCTTGTTGGCCATTTCCCCCAATTTTCCGCGGTCGTCGAGGTCGGGCAGGATAATCTGGAATTCGTCCCCGCCAAGTCTGCCGATTTCTCCGCGGCTTCCGACCACACGTTCCAGACGGCGGGCAACCTGGCGGAGCAATTCGTCACCTGCCGGGTGGCCAAGCGTGTCGTTGACATGTTTGAAGCGGTCAAGGTCAAGCATGACCAAAGTGCAGCTGCGTTTGGCGGCCTTGTAGGCGGCAAGCGTGCTTTCCAGCTTCTTGTCCATGCGGTGGCGGTTCGCAAGGCCAGTAAGCGAGTCAAATTCGGCCAGGCGCGAATCCACGATCTGGCGTTCATATTCGACTGTGATGTCCTTTGCGCTGCCGCGATAGCCTTCGAAATTCCCCGATTTGTCAAATTTGGGATGGCCCGATATCGACCACCAGCTTTGCCGGCCACCGTCCCGTGTGCCGCCAAGCGTGATGCGGACGGTTTGGTCCAGGATTTTGTTGCGCGCGGTTAGCTGAAAATTAATTGGCCGGTCCGACCGTTCCCCGGCAGTTTGCGCGTCGGTTTCGAACAAGGCGGTGAGCGGTTGCGCCAACAACGCGTCCATCGGCGTGCCAAGCTTCTCCGCGGCCTTTTCGGATATGTAGATCAGGCGACCCGCATCGTCGCTTGCCCAGAGCCAGCCAATGCCAGCCTGTTCGAAGTCATCCAGCAATTGCAGGCGGCGGCTGGCATCGCTTGCGGAGATGACCGATGCAGGCCCGCTGCCGCTATCGGCGGATGTGGTGCCCGAAAAGCCTTTGAAAAGACGTCCCACAGCCAACGTCCTAAGCTGCGCCTGTCGGCGAAATAATTTTGTCTGGACCCATAAGAAATGATTCCTAAACAAACCGGGTTACAATATCGCTAACACGGCTACAGGATTTTGAGCAAATCAACCGCTTATTTTTTCAACTGGTCAGGCGGTCCTTCGTGGCTGTCAAAGTGGCGACAAGACCGGTCGGTTGCCATGCGTATCTGATGGCACCGCCAAGTTCGGTCGCGATGATTTGCTCGGTCATTTTGCTGCCAAAACCGTCGAGCTTCGGCGTGTCAGCAATTTCCGGTCCTCCGGTTTCGACCCATAAAAGCTCCAGTTTGTCATCGACTATAGACGCGTTGATTTCCAATGCCCCGGCTTCGCTCGATAATGCCCCATGCTTGGCCGAATTCGTCGCCAGTTCGTGCATGATCATCGCAAGCGCGTTGGCGCTGCGTTCTCCTACCCCCATGCGCGGAACGGCAACGCGTACCCGCCCGCTGAACGCGCCCAGATCGTCATATGGGGCGAGCAAAACGGTAATGACATCGCCCAGCAATGCTGCCTTGCCCTGCGCACGCGGCAGCGGCCGGACAAGGTCGTGGGCGCGGCCCAGAGCAGTGAGCCGACGCGTGAGGTCGCGAGTCATGTCCTCCATCGATTTGGACGAACGCGACGTCAGGGTTGTCAGGCTGGTTGCGATGGCGAGGAGATTCTTCACTCGGTGGCTCATCTCGCCAGCCAGCAATTCATGGCCCTCTTCTGCCTGTTTGCGACCTGTCACATCGAGGAATACGCCGAACATGACCTGATCAACGATGCCTTCGTCGGCGCCTTGGCCGCGCGCGGAAACCCAGCGGACAGAGCCGTCGAGGATAATGCGGAAATCAATTTCATACGGGCCAGGAACGGAACGGGTTGCTACAAAGGCGTCGCGCACTCGGTCGCGGTCTGCGGGGTGGATATGCGCAGACAAATGTTCGAATTCGACACTTTCGGCCCATTCAAGGCCCCAAAGTTCAAACCCCCTCGGGTCCATGCGAAAACTGTTGTCCTCGACATTCCACGACCACATGGCAACGCTGGCCGCCTCGACCGCGAGGCGAAGATGCTTGTTGCTCCATTCAATTGGGGTATCTGCTTGCTTCGACATGGATGTCTTTCAACGCAAATGGCAGTGAGTGGGTGCGGCGTAGCGCAAGGCTGCACGAATAGCTAAATGTATATTCGGTGGGTCAGGGTATAGGACGGCTCCTTAGCAGGTCAGCCGTGGCGCAACTTGTCCGTAACCTCGCTCAAACTTCCCCGCACGCGCAGCAGCTGGTCCTTGCCGAATACAATCAGGCATTCGTCATCCGCATTATCTGCGGTGCGGACAAACTGAACGATTTCGGGATTTACCGATATGTGCTGACCGCGGCTGTCGGTCATATTGACGAAGGGGATCATGGGCTTTCCTTTTGAGGCAACAATATTCCGGCTTGGCAGCATTTGGACCATGTTGCAAAGTTTGCACGGCTGATGCCAACTCGAGCGGTCAGAAACTGTCTTGAGCCTGTGCATGAATTTGCTACACCGGGAGCATCGGGATACAGCAACCTCCCGGTCAAGCGGTTCGCCCAAGCGTTGCCTTATGTGTCCGCGCTGTGCGGACGTTGAAGGCATGGAGCATGATGTGGCAGCGCAATTAGAGCATCCCGATTTTCGTGAATTGTTGAGAGTTTTTACCCGAATTGGCTGCCTGAGCTTTGGCGGACCAGCGGGCCAGATTGCGCTCATGCACCGCGAACTGGTCGAGGGCAGGCGATGGGTGGATGAGGACCAATATCTCCACGCTCTGAATTTCTGCCACTTGCTGCCCGGGCCCGAGGCCCAGCAGCTTGCCGCATGGGTTGGATGGCGCCTGCATGGCATCAAAGGCGGCTTGGCGGCAGGATTGCTGTTTGTGATTCCGGGCGCGCTCGTGATCCTGGCGATGTCGATCCTTTACTCTTATGCCGCAAATCTCAGCTGGTTTGCCGCAATGTTTGTTGGCATCAAGGCTGCAGTTCTCGCGATTGTGGTGCAAGCGTTGATCCGCATTGGCGGCCGCGCGCTAAACACCCGGTTTAAACAGGTCGTGGCGGCGGCAGGTTTTTTTGCGCTGTTTTTTCTTGATTTGCCATTTCCACTCGTGGTCCTGGGCGCAGGCGCGCTGGGCATATTTGTGGCGACACAACGCCCCGATTGGTTGGCGCTCAAGCGCGGCAAAAGCAGCGTCGTACCGGTCACCAACCCATGGCGGATGACTGCGCAGGCGGTGTTGGTCGGGGGCCTGATCTGGGTCGCACCATTGCTGCTGATATTACTGACATTGGGACAGGACAATGTGCTCTGGCATATTAGCAGTTTTTTCTCTCAACTTGCTCTGGTCACCTTTGGCGGGGCCTATGCCGTGCTCGCCTATATGGCGCAGGAGGCGGTCAATGGCTTTGGCTGGCTCTCGGCAGGCGAAATGGCTGATGGCCTGGGTCTGGCCGAAACCACGCCGGGCCCGCTGATCCTTGTCACGCAATTTGTTGGCTATCTTGCGGCTTTTCGAACACCCGAACCCTTCACGCCTCTGGTTGCGGGCATATTAGGGGCAGGGTTGACCTTGTGGGTGACCTTTGTTCCATGCTTCTTGTGGATTTTCGCGTTTGCACCTTGGATTGACCGGATGGAAAATGCCAAGTGGTTGAAAGGCGGGCTCGCGACATTGACGGCAGCGGTTGTCGGCATGATTGCCAACCTGACCGCCTGGTTTGCGCTGCACGTTCTTTTCAACGTGGTCGAAGAGCAGCGTTTTGGTCCGTTCCGGATGTATTGGCCCGATCTGGCGACATTCAACTGGAAAGCTGCAATATTCTGTATTATTTCAATTTTTCTTATTTTCAAACTGCGCTGGAACGTGATTGCGGTATTGGTGGTTGCGGCGTCCTGCGGTGTGTGGTCGAGTCTTTTGTAGGCGTCGAATTTACGGGCTGTTAACCATCGCTGCACGATAATGATGGCTGCAATGCTCATGGCAGAACGCTCTTGGACCAAATGAGGCGGATAAAAGATGAAATCTAATTTTGCGATGTCAGCTTGTGTGTTAGCTTTGGTTTCGCTTACGTCCACAAGCGGCGTGGTCGCTGGTCAAGCTTGGGCGCAGGCCCAAAATCAGGCTGCCCCATCTGTCACTTTACAAAGCGATGTGAAAATCGAGCGAACCGAACGGGACGCCAGTGGCAATGTGACGACGAAATTGTTCACACCCAAGGACGTTGCGGTTGTTCCAGGCGATATTATCGTCTTTACACTGTTCGTGAACAACGCGACTGCGCAACCAGCAGTTGGTTTCAAGGCCACCAATCCTATGCCCGCTGCGGTCCGTTTTGCATCGGCCAGTGAGGACTGGGCAGAAGTATCAGTCGACGGGGGCAAAAACTGGGGCAAGCTAGCCGATCTGAAGGTGAAGGCAAATGACCCCACCGGCACGGCCGTCGTTGAACGGGCAGCAACGCCAGAGGATGTGACTCACGTCCGTTGGGTATTTACCGATGCCATCGCGGCGGGCGCGACGCGCACGCTCAGCTATCGTGGCGTCGTCAAATAGGCGCGCAATACGCAACGTTTGTTAACCGGTGCCTGTAACGCGTCCCGCATTGATACAAAGACTTAGCGTCTGCGCGATTTTTATCGCGCAGTGCTGCAATTAACCACTTTTTAGGCTGGTAATTAAACTGCTAAGCAAGCAGCACTGCATTATGCAGAAACCAGGTTCAAGCTTGAAGCAAATTTTTCCTCGGCTGACGATCCCGTTGGTCATTGGGCTATTGCTTGCGCTGCCCTTGACGGCATGCGCACCGTAGACGGGTTATGGGGTAAACCGTCTACGGACCGAAGCGCCTGGGGTGACAGCAATGTCACCCCATTTTTTTTTGAAACAAGACCATCGCGGCCTGCCTATTACAGCGCGGGAAAACGATCATGACAAAGCATGATGCTGCCAAGCCTGACGCAGCCAGCCGATAGTCCAGTCCAGCTGCCCGCAGGTTGCGCGCGTTTCCTTTGGCTGGCTTTTGTCGCAAAGCGCCGCTAAAGCGCGGCCATGAACCCCATCATTCTTGTCATGTCGGGCGGAGCCATTGGCGCGGCATTGCGCTATGGCCTGTCACGTGCATTGCCTGTCAGCGCCGCTGGATGGCCTTGGCCGACCTTTGCCGTAAATGTCGTGGGTGGATTGTGCATGGGCATCTTGGCCATCTGGCTGCTACGCGGGGACAGTTCGTCCGAACCGTTGCGCCTGTTTCTTGGCGTCGGTGTTTTGGGCGGTTTTACTACATTCAGCGCCTTCACGCTTGAAATGGCGCAGATGGTACAGCGCGGACAAACCGGCATGGCAGCAGCTTATGCCCTGTTGTCCATGGTGATCGCGCTTGGCGCAATATTTGCCGGAATGACGGCAGCAAAGGCAATTTGGTCATGAGTAAAGGCGACGAAAAAGGCATCAGGCAGTTTGTCGTTGCACCCGATGATGACGGCATAAGGCTGGACCGCTGGTTCAAACGGCATTTGCCCGATGCATCGTTCAACATCGTCTCGCGCTGGGCACGCACCGGGCAATTGCGCATCGACGGCAAGCGTGCGACGCCGGGTGACCGCTTGCTCGCGGGGCAAACATTGCGTATTCCGCCAGCCGATGCTTCTGCGTCATCCAGCGCGCGGCCTGTGCGCAAACGGCGCGAGCTGACCAACGATGAAATGGAATTCGCGCTCAGCATGGTGATCCACAAGGATGACGCGGCTTTGGTCATCAACAAGCCTGCTGGCCTCGCCACGCAAGGCGGAACCAAGACCGAGAATCATGTGGATGGCTTGCTTGATGCCTTGGGTTTTGAACTGGATAACCGGCCGAAGCTTGTCCACCGCCTCGACAAGGATACGTCGGGCGCATTGCTGCTGGCGCGCACTTCGCGTTCCGCAGGGCATTTTGCAAAGGCGTTTTCTTCGCGCACGGCGCGCAAGGTCTATTGGGCGCTGGTGGTGGGCGTGCCCGACATTGCCGACGGTTTTATTGACCTGCCCATCGGTAAACAGCCAGGCAGTGGCGGCGAAAAGATGCATGTTGACGAAAAAGAGGGGCAATCTGCGCGCACGCGATACCGCATCGTCGAACGCGCCGGAAACGCCACCGCATGGGTCGAGTTGCAACCCTATACAGGCCGCACACACCAGTTGCGTGTTCACATGGCGGCGATTGGCCACCCCATTGTCGGCGATGGCAAATATGGCGGTAAGGACGCTTTTCTGACAGGGACGATCAGCCGCAAAATGCATCTGCACGCACGCCGCATCAGGATTGATCACCCAGCCGGCCACCAGATCGACGTTCGCGCCGATTTGCCGCCGCATATGAAGGCAAGTTTCGACGATCTGGGTTTCGAAATAGAATTGGGTGACGCCTTGGTGCTGGACGCACCGAAGTTCAGCGAAACTGCCGAAGGCAAAAAACGCGTTGCCGCCAATATCGCAAAATCCGCACGCAAGGAACGCAAGGGCGAACGCCGCTCGCGTGGTTCGGCACCTGATAAGCCGAAGGACAACAAACGCAGCCAGATGGCGGCCGGCAAAAAGATCGCGGCAAAGAAGCCGGTTATCAAGAAAGCCGTAACCGGCAAGGCGCCGCCGAAAAAGGCCCCAGCCAAGAAGCCGGCTGGAAGAAAATAATCTTCAGACGCTGATGGAGCGTAGGGCAAGGGCTTGGCATGCCATCAAACGCCGCGAACGGCCGGCGAGAATGCCATGTCGGCCAAAAAAAACGCCATTTATGCAACTTCCCTCTCGTCATGCTGAACTTGTTTCATCATAAAGGATGCAGTTTGAAATCGTTCGGCGCGACGATTGGGGGAAAAATGACAATAACGCATGTCAGCAAACGCTTGGCAATAATACCTATCTTGCGGCGCACGGTCCGATGAAGAAGGAACGCTGATCGTGCATCCCAACCCCAAATTCCGCTGGGACGATATTGCGGAGATGCGCGATTTTGCGCAGGAAATAGGGTTTGGTATGCTTTTCCGGGAGACGCCGGACGGGCCTCGGGTTGCGCATGTGCCCTTTGTCTTTCTATCGGACACGGCCATCGGCTTTCACACCGCGCGCAGCAATGCGATCACGAAGTTGCTCGATGGATCGGAAGCATTGTTCGTTGTCAATGGCCCCGACGGCTATATCAGTCCCGACTGGTATGGCATTGATGATCAGGTGCCGACGTGGAATTATACTGCGGTTGAACTGCAGGGACAGGTCCGTAAAATGGATCGGCCGGAATTGATCGCGCAAGCCGACGCACTATCGCATTTTCAGGAAGCAAAATTTGCCCCAAAGCCTGTCTGGAACCGCTCGAAAATGGGCGACGGGCTTTTCGACAAAATGCTGGGCGGCATCTTCGGATTTGTCATGGACATATCCGAATGGCGCGGCACTTTAAAATTGGGCCAGAACAAGCCAGAAACCGTCCGGCTTGCCGCAGCTGAAGGCGCGGCGGCTGTCGGTCAAGATGCAATCGCCCATGCCATGCGGAGTTTGTCGATATGATCAAGCTCGCCATATTCGACTGCGACGGAACGTTGGTCGACAGCCAGGCCAATATCTGCATGGCGATGGAGCATGCGTTCGAATCTGCTGGACTGACACCTCCGATGCGGCACGAAATACGGCGCGTGGTTGGGCTGTCGCTGGTGGAATCGATGCGGATGTTGCTGCCCGATGCCGAGAATGACCATCATCATGACATGGCCGAGCGGTACCGAAACGCATTTTTGACGCTGCGCAACAATGGCCTGGTCGATGAACCGCTTTATGACGGAATGGCGTCGTTGCTTTCCGAGATGGATGAGGGCGGGTGGTCACTGGGCGTGGCGACGGGAAAGTCCGATCGCGGGCTCATCCGCTGTTTGGACCATCACGCTATCAAGGGCTTGTTCGTGACATTGCAGACCGCCGATCGTCATCCGTCCAAACCGCATCCTTCGATGGTATATCAGGCACTGGCCGATGCGGGAGCAAAGGCAAGCGATGCTGTCGTCATTGGTGATACCGTGTATGACATTCATATGGGCCGGGCTGCCGGGACCCGAACAGTAGGCGTCAATTGGGGATATCACCGGGTGGAAGAATTGCGCGAGGCAGGCGCAGACTTCATCGCCGAAAGCATGGATGAATTGAAGGCATATCTAAAGGGTTTTGCATGACGCCAATTGATGACAAAGCAGACGCGGAAACGCAGGCGCAATACAGGTTTCTGGCGATCAATTTGTGTCGTCTCACGGGTGCCATTTTGTTGGTCGTTGGCCTTGCAGTCATATCACGCGAGGCATTTGGCCTGCCCAAATCGGCGGGTTATGTGTTCTTCTTCATTGGGATGTTCGATTTCCTCCTCGTGCCGGTATTCCTTGCGAAGAAATGGAAGAGCAAGCCCGATATATGAGGCGATTTTGGAAAGAGGTCAGCCTTGAACAGACCAGTTTCGGCCATGCCGTAAGGCTGGACGGGCGGCCGGTAAAAACACCGACGGGCAATATGCTTGCGTTGCCGACCCGCAAGATGGCGGACGCGGTTGTTGCCGAATGGGAAGCTGTCGAAAAGACAGTCAACCCGGTCGCCATGCCAATAACCGGCTTTGCCAATGCCGCCATTGACCGGATTGGGCCTGATCGCGCCGGTTTTGCAGCAGCTATTGCCGCTTATGGTGAAACCGACCTATTTTGCTATCGCGCGGCGGCTGGCGAAGCGTTGGCGGACCGTCAGGCGGAAATTTGGGACCCCTTCTTGGAATGGGCGCAAAAGCGTTATGATATCCGCTTCGTTATCGTTGAAGGCATCATGCACAAGCCGCAGCCGGAAGTGACGTTGCACATATTGCGCACCGCAGTGGCGGCGCGCGGCACGTTCGAACTTGCCGCGATGGCAAAGCTTGCGCATCTGTCCGGATCGCTCGTCGCAACATTGGCGATCATCGAACGCGCGCGCACCACTGACGATGTCTGGAACGCCGCCTGTCTGGACGAGATTTGGCAGGAGGAATTATGGGGCTCTGACCATTGGGCGCAGAAAAACCGCAGCGACCGTGCAGCAGAATTTATGGCGGCGGTGCGCTTTCTTGATCTGCTTGTTTCAGGAACATAGGTAAACACCCATCTCGCCGCGTCACGTTGCCGAAGCTAAATCGGCGCCAATCCCAAGGAAATGGCCCATGATAGACAGCGCGACATTCACCCTACGCCCACTTCCAAAGGCCGCATTTATCGCGGGCTATGCCGGACTATTGCCGCAGGTTATTGCGGCAATGATGGTGGTGTCGGGGATGGAGTATCGCTGGACCGGCCTTGCTGCCGCTTATGGCTATGCCGCATTTATTTTTAGCTTTCTCGGCGGCATGTGGTGGAGTCTTGGCGTCACCACACGAAGGGATGAAGCATCGGTAAATGCGATCTTTGCGCTCGCTGTCGCGCCAAGCCTGCTCGCGCTCGCCACCTATTTGCCATGGATATGGGGGTTGGAATGGCCTGGCCCGTCGCTTGCGTGGTTAGGTTTCTTCCTGTTGCTGTCGCCACTGGCGGATCGCTGGTTGGCGTCCCGCTGTGCCTTGCCGGCGGGCTGGATGAAGCTACGCTGGCAGCTGTCGCTTGGGCTTGGTGGATTGACCCTGTTTCTAGCGGGATTCGCTTAAGTCGCTGCGAGATCGCGAACGAAGCCGATCAGGCCCTTTTGTCGCCGCCTTTTCATCCGTTCGGCGGCCAGTATCTGCCGCACCTTTTCAAAACATGCCTGCACATCGTCGTTGATGAGCACATAGTCATAGCCGTCCCAGTGGCCGATTTCTGCCTTGGCTCGGCTCATCCGGTCGACAATGACTGCGTCGCTGTCCTGCGCGCGGCTGTGTAGCCGGCGTTCAAGTTCTTCAATCGAAGGCGGCAAAATGAACACGCGCACGACGTCGGGGCCAGCCTCCTGATAGAGCTGCTGCGCACCCTGCCAGTCAATATCGAACAGAACATCGCAGCCAGCGGCCAATTTTTCTTCGACGGGCGCCTTTGGCGTACCGTAGCGGTGGCCAAATACATGGGCCCACTCCAGAAATGCGCCATCAGCGGCCATCTGCTTGAACGTTGCCACATCGGTAAAATGATAATGGACGCCCTCGACCTCGCCCGGGCGCGGTTCGCGCGTGGTGTAGGACACGGACAAAGCGATTGTTTCATCGGCAGCCAACAACATCCGCGACAATGTCGATTTGCCGGCACCCGAGGGTGAAGACAGGACAAAAAGAAGTCCCCGGCGTTCCAGTTCATGCGGCTTGTGGTTGTCGGTTTTGCCCATAGCCGCTAGTGCGCGAAACGTGACCACATCGTCAAGGGGGAAGCTGAAATGGAATGGCCTCTTAGGGTAAGCAAATTCAGCGTCGTCATTGCCGCAGCACTCGTTGCCGTTTTCATTGCCATCCTATTTGCAATGGAGCGGCCGCCTATTTGCGCATGTGGCAATATCAAACTGTGGCACGGGATCGTGCAATCATCCGAAAACAGCCAGCATGTTTCGGATTGGTATACGCCAAGCCACATGATTCACGGCTTTATCTTTTTCGGGCTGGGGCGGCTATTTTTGAATAAATGGCCATTGGGACTGGCCTTATGCGCCGCGATCATGGTTGAGGGCGCTTGGGAAATACTCGAAAATTCGCCCGTCATTATCAACCGATATCGCGAGGTGACGATTTCCTATGGCTATGCTGGTGACAGCATCATCAACAGTGTCTTCGATCTTGTCTGGATGATTTTGGGCTTTTTTCTCGCATCTCGGCTGCCATGGAAGGTCACACTGGCCGTGGCCCTGATCTTCGAAGTGTTCACGGCCTACATGATCCGTGACAATTTAACGCTCAACATATTGATGCTGGTTGCACCAGTGGAAGCGGTCAAAGACTGGCAGGCCGCCGGGACCGGCTATTATCTGACGGGAAAATAGGCGATGGGGTCTGCAGCGTCATACTGAACTTGCTTCAGGATGACGAGCGTTTAAAGAACGCACCCGCTATCAGACGTCAGAGAGACTTACGTTCCTTGCGCTTGTCGTAAATGCTTTTGGCCGCAAATGCGCCGCCGACGAGCAGCAATCCGGGAATGGAACGGGTCGCAAGCCGCGTAGCGACCAAGCCAATGCCTGCACCAAGCAGACCATTGCCGCGCTTGCGTCCGATAACTTCACCAACGACGGCACCTGCAATTGATTTCAACATTAAACATCTCCGATCACGCCGAAAGCGACAAGCAACTAAACCATATCTTCGGGTCTGACGTGGGTATCGAACGTCGCTTCGTCAACCATTCCGGATGATAACGCGGCTTGCCGCAAAGTGGTTCCTTCGCGATGTGCCTGTTTTGCAATATTGGCGGCGTTGTCATAGCCGATGATAGGCGCAAGCGCAGTGACGAGCATGAGTGACCGGTCAAGTAGGTCAGCGATGCGCGCACGGTCGGGTTCGAGGCCCTCAACGCAGTTTTTGGCAAAGCTGTCCATGCCAATGCTGAGAAGAGAAATGGAGCGCAGGACGTTCGCGCCAATAAGCGGCTTGAACACGTTCAGCTGCAAATGTCCCTGCAGGCCACCAATGGTAACTGCCTGGTGGTTTCCGATGACCTGAGCGGCCACCATTGTCAGCATCTCGCACTGCGTAGGGTTAACCTTGCCCGGCATGATTGAACTGCCTGGTTCGTTTTCCGGCAAATGCAGCTCGCCAAGACCGGAACGTGGGCCGGATCCGAGCAGGCGAATATCATTCGCGATCTTGGTGAGCGCGACCGCCAGTGTATTAAGCGTGCCTGACATCTGCACGAGGCCGTCATTCGACGCCAGCGCCTCGAATTTGTTGCGCGCAGGTTCAAACGCAATCCCTGTTGCTGCGGAGACTTCCGCAGCTATCGCAAGGTCAAAGTCCTCGGGCGCATTTAATCCCGTGCCGACCGCGGTGCCGCCTTGTGCAAGCTTTTGCACCCGATGGAAGACCACATGTTGGATGCTATCGCAGCACGCTTCCAGTTGCGCCACAAATGCGGAAAATTCCTGTCCCAATGTCAGTGGCGTAGCGTCCTGCAGATGGGTCCGGCCAATTTTTATGATGTCGTTCCACGCCGCGCTTTTCGCAGCGAGCGCATCGGTCAGGCGGGCAAGCGCGGGGAGCAAATCGCGCCAAACCGCGAGCGCGGTTGCAACATGCAAAGCGGTGGGAAAACTGTCGTTCGATGACTGCCCCATGTTGACATGGTCATTGGGATGCACAGGTGCTTTTCCGCCTCGGACACCGGTGAGCGCTTCATTGGAGATGCCGGCAATCACCTCGTTCGCATTCATGTTCGACTGCGTGCCGCTGCCCGTTTGCCAAATGACAAGCGGGAATTGGTCCTCATATTTCCCCGCCAATATGGCGTCAGCGGCCTTTATGATAGCATCTGCGATTTCTGCCGGTAGCGCGCCGGACGCGTTATGCGTCAAGGCGGCCGCACGTTTCACATGCGCAAGGCCGTAGATAATGCCCATCGGCATGCGTTCTTGCGCCGGGAAAGGAAAGTTCTTTATGCTCCGCTGAGTCTGCGCGCCCCAATAGGCCTCGGCGGGGACATCGATTGGTCCAAAGCTGTCGGTTTCGGTTCGGGTTTCCCCGGTCACTTCTTCCGCCCGAAGTCCACGCTCACAACATTGGAGCCGTCTTCCACCACCACTGAGGGGCCGTCATTGCCGGCTTCTTCAAGTGGTTCGGGGGAGGCTTCGCCAGCATCGACGTGGAATTGCAACGCGAAGTCTACGGCCGGGTCCACAAACGCGGTGATGGCGGAATACGGGATGAACAGATGCGAAGGAATCTGGCTGAACGACAGGCCAACTTCGAAATGTTCTGCCTCGACCTTCAGGTCCCAATATTTGTGCTGAAGCACAATCGTCATCTCGTCGGGGAAGCGTTCGTGTAGATGCTGCGGAATGGCAACGCCCGGGGCCTGAGTCTTGAAAGTAATGTAGAAATGGTGGTCGCCTGGAAGACCGTCGCGCGCGACGTCACCCAACACGCGGCCAACCACTGCACGCAGGGCCTCTTGCACAACGTCATCATAAGGAATCAGGCTATCAACATGCTCTTCGGTCATGGTTGCTAGGTGGACCGATGGCCGCCCGAAATCAAGACGCTTGTTGCCTTAAGCCAACTTGCCAAATGCGCTGGCGTGGCTATATCGGCCGCCATGCGTACAGGCTCTATCAGTCGGAAGACGAACGAAACATCCATTGATGTCGAGGTCAACCTCGACGGCACGGGGGTATATGAGGTGTCGACAGGCATTGGTTTTCTCGACCATATGCTTGAGCAATTGTCTCGGCATTCGCTTATTGACCTGCGGGTCAAAGCGATTGGCGACCTGCATATTGACCAGCACCACACAACCGAAGACACTGGCATCGCTGTTGGCGAGGCGGTGTTGCAGGCACTGGGCGATAAACGGGGCATCACGCGTTACGGAACGGCTTATGCGCCGATGGACGAAACGCTGACGCGCTGCGCGCTCGACATTTCGGGCCGGCCCTATTTTGTCTGGAAAGTTGCGCTTGGCATGTCGCGCCTTGGTGAATGGGACACAGAATTGATCGAGCATTGGTTCCACAGCTTTGCGACCAGCGCTGGCATCACATTGCACATCGAGAATCTATATGGTTCGAACAACCACCATATCGTCGAAAGCTGTTACAAGGCATTGGCACGCGCTTTGCGCCAGGCGGTCGAGATCGACCCGCGCAAGGCAGATGCTATTCCATCGACCAAGGGGACACTCTAGGCCGTGTCACTTGCGCTAATTGATTATGGCGCGGGCAACCTGCATTCGGTGCATAATGCGTTGATGGCAGCGGGCGCGGCAGACGTTCATGTGACGGCTGATCCGGATATCGTCGCGCGCGCTGACCGGATTGTCCTGCCCGGGGTCGGCGCTTTTGCCCATTGCATGGAGGCCTTGTCTGAGATTGATGGCATGGTCGCCGCGATGGAGCAGCGCGTGCGCACGCAAGGTACGCCGTTTCTCGGAATTTGCGTTGGCATGCAGTTGCTCGCCGACGAAGGCGTTGAGCATGGCAGCACGTTGGGGCTTGGCTGGATTGGCGGCACCGTTCGCGCGATTACCCCCCATGTAGGCCTAAAAATCCCGCATATGGGCTGGAATGATGTGGTGCCGATCGATGGCGCACGATTGGTTGAACATGGCGAGGCCTATTTTCTGCATGGCTACCATTTCGATGCAACCAATGCAGCCGATGTGCTGGCAACCACAGACCATGGCGGTCCCCTTGTGGCTGCGGTTGGCCATGACAATATCATCGGCGTGCAATTTCATCCGGAAAAGAGCCAGGCTTATGGCATCAATTTCCTCAAACGCTTTTTGGAGTGGGCGCCGTGATCGTATTTCCCGCAATTGACCTGAAAGGCGGCGAAGTGGTTCGTCTGGCCGAGGGCGATATGAACCGCGCGACCGTCTATGCCGACGATCCAGCGGCGCAGGCGATGCTCTTTGCCGAACAAGGTGCGGAATATCTGCACGTCGTTGATCTGGATGGTGCATTTGCAGGGCGTCCTGAAAACGCCGATGCTGTCGAAGGCATTATCGAGAATTTCCCCGGTTATATCCAATTGGGCGGCGGAATCCGAAACCCGCAGACCGTTGAGCGCTGGTTCGACATGGGTGTTGCACGGCTGGTGATCGGCACTGCTGCGTTGAAGGACCCGCAGTTCGTGAAGGACATGGCACGGGAATTTGCATACGGCATTGTGGTTGCCGTGGACGCCCGCGACGGCTTTGTTGCAACCGAGGGCTGGGCGGAGAAATCCGACATGCCTGTTATCGATCTGGCGCGCCGGTTTGAAGATGCGGGCGTTGCGTCGATATTGTTCACCGATGTCGGCCGCGACGGGATGCTCACGGGATGCAATATCGAGACGACGGTTGATTTGGCGCGGCGCGTGAACATTCCAGTGATCGCCAGCGGCGGGGTCAAGGGCATTGACGACATCCACATGCTGTCACTGCACGCCAAGGACGGCATTGAGGGTGTAATTACGGGCCGCGCGATTTATGATGGGCGGCTGGATCTGGCTACGGCGATCAAAATGGCGGCGAGGGCGTGAGTTTGGCGGCGGAGATCGTTCCCCTCCCCCAAACCCTCCCGCTCGCGGGAGGGGAGTAGATGACTGTCCGCATTCGCGTCATTCCCTGCCTTGATGTTTCCAATGGCCGCGTGGTCAAGGGCGTCAACTTTGTCGACCTGCGCGATGCGGGTGACCCGGTTGAACAGGCGCAGGCTTATGATGCGGCTGGCGCGGATGAGCTTTGCTTTTTAGACATCGGCGCAAGCCATGAAGGGCGCGGCACGATCATCGACGTCGTCCGTCGCACCGCTGAAGTGTGCTTCATGCCGCTGACCGTCGGTGGCGGAGTGCGCAGCGCCGACGATGCACGCGCGCTTTTGCTGGCGGGCGCAGACAAGGTCGCGGTCAATAGCGCAGCCGTCGCACGGCCAGAGGTCGTCGCAGACATCGCGGCGCGTTTTGGCAGTCAGTGTGTCGTTGCCTCGGTTGATGCGCGGCGGAGCGGGGACAGTTGGGAAATCTTCACCCATGGCGGACGAAACCCAACCGGCATCGACGCATTGGAACATGCCGTCAGGTTAGCTGACCTCGGCGCTGGCGAACTGCTTGTGACCAGCATGGACCGTGACGGCACACGCGACGGTTATGACCTCGAACTGACCCGCGCTATCGCTGATGCCGTAAACATTCCGGTTGTTGCAAGCGGCGGTGTTGGCAATCTTGACCATCTTGTGGCGGGGGTCCGCGAAGGCCATGCCAGCGCTGTGCTCGCCGCCTCGATATTCCACTTCGGGCAATATAGCATAGCCGATGCGCACGTCGCGCTTCGGGCGGCGGGGTTGCCTGCGCGCGCCTGAGTGGCTTGCAAAAAATCTGCTGTCCTGTCCTTGACCTGTCATAAAAAAACCCTATTTGGGCACTGTTGGCACTCATCACGCATGAGTGCCAACGTATATTCATTGCCGTCCCTTGCTTCGTTGCAGGAGTGGCGGGATGGCGAAACAGAAAAAAGGATAGTTCAACATGGCATTTCGTCCATTGCATGACCGCGTTCTCGTCCGTCGGGTCGAGGCCGAAGCAAAAACCGCTGGCGGGATCATCATCCCTGATACAGCTCAGGAAAAGCCACAAGAAGGCGAAGTCGTCTCCGTTGGCACCGGCACGCGCGCTGAAGACGGCACTGTAACGCCGCTCGATGTAAAGGCCGGCGACAAAATTCTGTTCGGCAAATGGTCGGGCACCGAAGTCAAGATCGACGGCGAAGACCTGTTGATCATGAAGGAATCGGATATTTTGGGAATCGTTTCCTAAGAGAGCACAAGCGCCGTCATGCTGAACTTGTTTCAGCATCTTAATTAAGACTCTGAAACAAGTTCAGGGTGACAGGGCTTTCAAAGTTCAACTGAAATAAGGAAAAATATCATGGCTGCTAAAGACGTGAAATTCGGCCGCGATGCGCGTGAACGCATCTTGCGCGGTGTAGACATCCTCGCTGACGCGGTGAAAGTAACATTGGGTCCAAAGGGACGTAATGTAGTCATCGACAAAAGCTTTGGCGCACCGCGCATTACCAAGGACGGCGTTACCGTCGCCAAGGAAATCGAACTGAAAGACAAGTTCGAAAATATGGGCGCGCAAATGGTTCGCGAAGTTGCTTCGAAGACCAACGACATTGCCGGTGACGGCACAACCACTGCAACTGTTCTTGCGCAAGCGATCGTGCGCGAAGGCATGAAGTCGGTTGCAGCGGGCATGAACCCGATGGACCTGAAGCGCGGCATCGACATGGCGGTTACCGCTGTTGTTGCTGACCTCGTAAACCGTTCCAAGCCAGTTGCGGGTTCTTCGGAAATCGCTCAAGTCGGAACGATCTCTGCAAATGGTGAAGCTGAAATCGGCAAGATGATTGCAGACGCCATGGAGAAGGTCGGCAAGGAAGGCGTAATTACCGTCGAAGAAGCCAAGGGCCGCGAAAGCGAACTCGAAGTTGTCGAAGGTATGCAGTTTGACCGCGGTTACCTGTCGCCGTACTTCATCACCAACACCGAGAAAATGTCGGTCGAGCTGGAAAATCCGTACATCCT
>JBBQPQ010000011.1:0-50833 GCA_038217195.1 Sphingomonadales bacterium
GGCGTGAAGGTCATCGAAGGTGAGCGCACGCGTATTCAGAATTACGAAGGCGTGTGCATCGCGCGTTCGAACAAGGGCATGGGCTCCAACTTCACCGTACGCAAAATGTCGTTCGGCGAAGGCGTTGAGCGCGTATTCCCATTGTACAGTCCGAACATTGACAGCATTGAAGTCGTCCGCAAGGGCGTCGTGCGTCGTGCGAAGCTTTACTATCTGCGTGGTTTGACCGGTAAGAAGGCGCGTATTGCAGAACGTCGCGACCCGCGTCCAACTAAGACCACCGAGGCTGCCGAATAAAGCAGGAGCCGCGCGCACGTTTCTAAAAAGACACGAAAGGCCGGGCTCCCACCAAGAGCCCGGCCTTTTTCATGTGTGTGCCCCAGCGAAGGCTTGGGCCCAGACCTAATCCAGATCTTTCAGCCACGGCTGGACTCCAGCGAACGCCGGGGAACTCTAAAAGGAATTTCACATGGGTTATCGTATCGTAGTCGCAGGCGCGACCGGCAATGTTGGTCGCGAAGTCGTCAATATTCTGGCTGAACGTGCGTTCCCTGCCGACGAAGTCGCCGTTCTGGCGTCATCGCGCAGCCAGGGTATCGAAATCGAATATGGCGATACCGACAAGATGCTGAAGATCCAGAACATCGAGAATTTCGACTGGCATGGCTGGGACATGGCAATTTTCGCTATCGGCTCCGAAGCGACGCTGAAATATGCGCCTATTGCCGCAGCTGCGGGTTGCGTCGTGATCGACAACAGCTCTTTGTACCGTATGGACCCCGACATTCCCTTGATTGTGCCTGAGGTAAATCCGGACGCGATCGACATTTACAAGCGCAAGAACATCATCGCTAACCCTAATTGCTCGACAGCCCAGCTTGTAGTCGCGCTGAAGCCCTTGCATGATTACGCCAAGATTACCCGCGTTGTCGTTTCGACGTACCAGTCGGTCTCCGGCGCAGGCAAGGAAGGCATGGACGAGCTGTTCGAGCAGAGCCGCAATATCTTCGTGGGCGACAGTGCTGACGCGAAGAAATTCACCAAGCAAATCGCCTTCAACGTCATTCCGCACATCGATAGCTTCCTTGATGATGGCTATACCAAGGAAGAGTGGAAGATGATGGTTGAGGTCAAGAAGATCCTCGATCCCAAGATAAAGCTTACTGCCACATGCGTGCGCGTGCCGGTATTCGTTGGCCACAGCGAGGCCGTGAATATCGAATATGAGCGCGAGATGTCGGCTGAGACCGCGCAGAACATCCTGCGTGAAGCCCCTGGCATCATGCTCATCGATAAGCGCGAAGATGGCGGATACACAACACCTGTGGAAGCCGCAGGCGACGATGCGACTTATGTGAGCCGCGTGCGTGAAGATCCCACGGTGGACAATGGTCTTGCCTTCTGGTGCGTGTCCGATAACTTGCGCAAGGGGGCAGCGCTAAACGCGGTGCAGATTGCCGAATTGCTTGGGCGCCGGCATTTGAAAAAGGGTTAAGTCATGGGGCTGCAAGCCGATGTTTTCTGGTCGTTTCGCAGCCCTTACAGTTATTTGGCTACTCGGCGCTACCGTGCGCTTACGGAAGCATATGACCTGGATATCGTTATTCGCCCGGTATACCCGCTGGCGATCCGCGAGCCTGACTTTTTCGAGCGCAACCATCCGAACTGGTTGCGCTATACCTTTACCGACATGTTTCGCGTGGCGCAATTTCAGGGCATTCCCTTTGGTCCGCCGCGCCCTGACCCCATCGTTCAGGACATCCGCACGCGCAAGATTGCGGTCGAACAACCCTATATTTACCGGCTGACGCGGTTGGGCCAGGCGTCGGCGCGACGCGGCAAGAGCCTTGCCTTTTGTGAGGAGGTGTCGCGGCTTATCTGGGGCGGGGCCGAAAACTGGCACCAGGGCGGCTATGTGGCCGCTGCGGCTGCAGAGGCTGGCCTGGACCTGGCGGAGCTTGACGCAGAAGCCATCGATGATGCGGAGGAGCTTGATGTCGAAATCGCTGCGAACCAGGCAGCGCTTGAGGCAGCGGGCCATTGGGGCGTCCCGACTTTGGTCTTTGATGGCGAGCCCTTTTTCGGACAGGACCGGATTGACATGGCGGTCTGGCGTATGAAGCAAAAGGGGCTTGCGCCGCGCGAAGACTAAAGGTCATTCCGCCATGGCTGGCTGTTGCCCCGGCGCAGCTTTGCCTGGTTTGAGAAAGAAGACCATCGGGCTGATCACGATCAACATGATCATCATCAGTTTAAAGTCGTCAAGATAGGCGATCATTGCCGCCTGACGATTAATTTCCAGATTGACCATTTGCAGCGCGGCTTCTCCAAGCGACCCAAGCCGGTCTGCAGTCGATGGGTCCACTACAGCCATGGATGACGCTGTCACATGTGCAGCCAAATCTGCGTGGCTGGTCTGCATGTTGCGTGCCAGCATGGTAGTCATCACCGAGATACCGAAACTTCCGCCTAGGCTGCGGAAGAGATATAAGAGGCTTGATCCATCGGTGCGCATACGCATGGGCAGCGTAGAAAACGCAACGCCATTCAACGGGATGAAGACAAAGCCCATGCCAAAGCCCTGGAACAGGCCAGTATAGACGACGAGGTGCCAGTCCATGTTGAGTGACCAGCTGGTCATGATCCACATTGACGCAGCGGTCATCAGGAATCCGCCGAAGATCAAAATGCGGGGGTCGACCCTTTTGCCCAGCTTTGCCGCTATGAACATCGCCAGCAATATGCCCACACCGCGGGGCGCCAGCAATACGCCGGTATCATAAACGCTGTAACCATAGAGATTTTGCAGCATGGGCGGAAGCAAGGCGAAAATGCCGAACATCATCATGCCGACAAGCAACATCATGTTGAGCGAAATGAAGAAATTGCGGTCGGTGACCAGCAGACGTTCAAACATCGGGCGACGGGTCGTGAGCTGGTGCATCGCAAACAGCCAGAGGGCAGCGAGAACAATCACTAGCTCAACGATGATTTCCCAGCTCTGCAACCAATCTTCCTGCTGCCCGCGATCGAGCAACAATTGTAATGTCGCAAGTCCGATTGCAAGCATCGCAAAGCCGAAGCGGTCAAGCTCGCGGCGGTTGATTGGCCGGGATGGCAACAGCCACCATAAGATGACGAGCGTTGGTATACCGATGGGCAGATTGATGTAGAACACCCAGCGCCAGTTGTAGTTTTCGGTCAACCAGCCGCCGATCATCGGGCCCATGATGGGCGCAATCATGATACCCATACCCCAGATCGACATCGCACGCGGTGCATCCGAGGGCTTGTTGATGTCGAGCATGATGGTCTGTGAAAGCGGGCCGATAAAAGCCGCACACACCCCCTGGAATATGCGGAACGCCACCATTTCCGTAAGGCTCGTTGCAATGCCGCACAGCATGGACGCAAGAATAAACCCGGAAACTGCACCCAGAAACAGATTGCGCGATCCAATCCGGTCGGCAAGCCAACCCGTGATCGGCATCGCGACCGCGCTGGCGACGATGTAGCTTGTCAGGACCCAGGTTATGGTATCCATCGTGGCCCCAAGACTGGTCTGCATATGTGGGATCGCAACGTTCGCGATCGTGGAATCCAGAATCTGGATGATCGTCGCGCCCATGACCGCGAGCGTTAGCAGTCCCTTGTTTTTGACCGGATACGCCGGTTGATCGAGCGGATTACTTGTCGGTGTCGATGCGGACATGTGCCGATAGCCCCGCAATCATGGCCCTCTTTGGCTTGTCGGTGATCGCAATCCGGACCGGCACGCGCTGGGTGACCTTTACCCAGTTGCCGTTGGCATTTTGCGCCGGGAGGACCGAAAATTCCGAACCCGTGCCAGCGCCAATGCTGGAAACTTTCCCGCGCAGCTTGAGATCCGGATAAGCATCGAATGTCAGTTCGGCTGGCTGACCCACCCGCATATGGGCAAGATCGGTCTCCTTGAAATTCGCTTCGATCCAGCTTTTGTTGCTTGCAACAATGGTGACGCCAGGCAGACCCTGCACCATCATTTGGCCGGGCTGCAGACGATCCGCCTGGCTGACCACGCCGGCAACCGGGGCTCGAACTTCCGTACGCGACAAGTTGAGCAATGCTTGGTCGCGCTGCGCTTGACCGGCCTTTATGGCGGGATTTACGCCCGGCGCAGCTGCCCCAGTTGCAAGTGCTGCCCGGGCCTTGCTTGCATCTGCTTGAGCGGTGGCCACACGGCTTCGCGCATCTGACAAGGCATGTTCGGCTGCCTGCAAACGGGCGCGGGTGGTAAATCCGTCCTGCATCAATGCCGATTGGCGTTGATATTCCTTTTCGAAGAAACCGACATCTTCGCGCGCGCTTTCGATATCTACACCAGTTGTCTGATATTCGGTTTGCAGCGAGGTTACCCGAACTTGCGCCGCGGCAATGGCAGCATCGGCTTGCGCGATCGCTATTCGATAGGGTTCCGGGTCAATCCGGAAAAGCAGATCGCCTTTTTTGACAACATCATTTTCCTCGACAGCAACATCAACAATCCGTCCGCCAACTTCGGCTGAAATGGAAACCTTGTCCTGCTGCACATAGGCATTGTCAGTCGACACATAATGGTCGTTGGCGATGTAATAAGCGGTTGCGCCTGCTACGAGCAGTAAAGGTACCGAACCCATCAGTACAAGACGCCGCAAACGGCGTGGCTTCTCGGTGGACTGGACAGGCACATCAATTTTTGGATCAGCGTCAGCCATGTGACACCTCAAGCGGTTTACGGGTTAAATTCGCGCGAATGATATTCAACATTGCTTCCAATTCCACACGTTGGGCCGAATCCAGTCCAGCCATTGCATCGTCAAAAAGTGCAAGAGCGGTGGGACGCAATGCCTCGATCTTGTGTTCGCCTTCGGGGGTAAGGTGAAGGCGCCAGCTTCTGCGATCAGCCGGATCGGCGCGGCGTTCGACCAGTGCTGCATCCTGTAAGCGATCGACCATTCTGCCAAGTGTGATAGGTTCCACATCAAGCATATCAGCGACGGTGACTTGCGTGCTGCCGTCGAATCGCTTCAACAAGGCAAGTACCCGCCACTGGGGGCGCGTGACGCCCAGAACGCGCGCACGTGCGTCAAAGGACCGCCGAAGCAATCTGGCCGCGTCACCTAATAAGAAACCCAAATCATCACTCATGTCGTCGATATAATAGCTATGCTTATTATATGCAATATTTTTTGGGTGCAGTGCACAAAAAAGGAAAACACTTTCCGCGCAAAAGCCGGTGTGGCAGGAAAGCTGAATTATTATCCCGAACATGGCGTGAGCGCATCGATGATCCAGTCCAATAGCTTTGTTACCCCAGACGGCGTCACTATTGCGTGGCGGGAATTGGGTGAAGGACGGCCCTTGTTGCTTATCCACGGGTTCATATCCGAAGCAGACACCAACTGGATCAGATATGGACACGCGGCGGTGCTGGCAGATGCCGGCTACCGCGTCATCATGCCGGATTTGCGCGCGCACGGCCTAAGCGAAAAGCCACATGATGCCAAATATTATCCGCGCGACATTCTGGCTGACGACCAGTTTGCGTTGCTGGCGCATCTCGGCATCGGGGAATATGATCTTGGCGGATATTCTCTGGGCGGGCGCACGGTATCGCGTATGCTTGCACGCGGCGCGGCGCCGGGCAGGGCAGTCATTTCGGGTATGGGTCTTGAAGGGCTCACCCATACCGGAAATCGGGGCACGCATTTTCGGCAAATATTTGATAATCTGGGGCAACATGAAAAGGGTTCACCCGCCTGGATGGCGGAGGCTTTTCTGAAAACAACCGGCGGCGATCCGGTTGCGTTGCGGCATATCCTAGATACGTTTGTCGACACGAGTGCTGAAGAGATTGCCGGCTGGACCCTGCCAGTGGCGGTCGTGTGCGGGCTACAGGATAATGACAATGGGTCATCAACAGATCTAGCCGCGTTGTTGCACAGAGGTAAGCTTTTTCCCGTTCCCGGCAATCATATGACTGCGGTTATCAAGCCCGAGCTGGGGCTGGCCTTCGTGGAAGCGTTGACGGGTGACAGTTGGTGACGCGCCCGCCTTTTGACATTCAACCTACTTTGTCTGGCGACTGGGTTCTCCTCAGGTCGCTGACGTTGAATGATTTTGACGCGCTGTACGCGGTCGCGTCCGATCCCGCGATATGGGCCATGCACCCTTTTCCCGACCGATATAAACTCGACGTGTTTGAAGGCTTTTTTGCCGACGCTATCGCGTCGGGAGGGGCATTTGCCGTGTTGGACAAAGCGAGCAACATCATCATTGGAAGCACGCGTTTTGCAAATTATGATGCCGGTGAACAAAAAATCGAGATTGGCTATACCTTCTTCGCGACGGCTAACTGGCGCACTGGCATTAACCGAGAGGTGAAGGCGTTGATGCTCAGACATATATTCGAGTTTGTACGCTTAGTTGTTTTTCAGATTGGTGCCGAAAATTACAGGTCGCGTACCGCGGTGGAACGACTTGGTGGCAGGCTTGTGCTGGAACACAAGCGGCAACATGGCGGGCGGTACCATGACTATACGACCTACCATTTGACGAAAGAGGATGCATATTCGGCTGCATTGGCCCCGTTACTGGCTGCCAATTAACGATGCATGGCGAATCTCCACTTGAGCGGCGGTTCTGGAGATTCTGGCTGGCGGGCTTTTTGCTGCTTGCCGTACAAATCGTCATGAATGTGTGGTTGATCACGGACATATCGCCATTAGGGATCAGCGACCATCAGTCTGCGGCAAATGCTGCGCACGTTGACGCCATTCAGTCGGCCTGGATGGCAGCGGGCGTCATGCAACTGGCCATCGCCAGCATGGCCGTCGACCTGATATTCATTGGTATTTATGCATGGGGCGCGTTTGCTGGAGGACAGTTGTTTGCGCGTACGCAGAACGTCAAGTTGGCACGGCTCGGTAAGATGATTATGGTCGCTGCCACGGGCTATTGCTTGGCCGACTATGCGGAAACGCTCTGCCAGTTCGTTCAGGCCGCGGTCACGGGTGGGAACGGTTGGCTTGCCGGCATTGCTGCGACCGCACGGCCCATAAAGACGGTTCTGTTTTTGGTGACGGTCTTTGCGATCCTGGCTGGCTTGACCATTCGACGAATGACTCGACCATTGCCTTGACGAGGCAGACCGAAAGTTTCACCATCGCGATATTATATACTCCGGGAAACTCAAATGAAAAACCTTATATCCTTAGCTGCTCTGGCCATTGCCTCTCTTTCAGTCCCGGCGGTTGTCATGGCGCAGGAGAGTACTGCTCCGGCAACCACAGCTGCCGCGCCAACAGTTGCTGACGCCGATGCCTTCGTGGCCGGTGCCGAAAAAGACTTGTTTGACTTTTCGGTCGAAGGCGGCCGTGTTGCTTGGATAAACGCGACCCACATCACCGACGATACCGACGCGCTTGCTGCGCGTTATGGAGAAATCGGGACGGAAAAAGCGGTACGTTATGCCTTGGAGGCCGCAAAATATCAGGCACTGCCCGGGCTTTCTTACGACACCAAGCGCAAGCTGGATATTCTGCGCGGCGGTATCGTGCTTCCCGCACCGACGACAGCCGGGGCAGCGGCGGAGCTGGCAACCATAGCAACCAAATTGCAGTCGGCTTATGGCAAAGGCCGCGGCACGCTGCGGGGCAAGGAAATCAACGGCTCAGATATCGAAGCTGAAATGGGATCGAACCGAAATCCCGAAGAGCTCAAGGAAATGTGGGTCAGCTGGCACGACAATGTCGGCGCGCCGATGGGTAAGGATTACACCCGCATGGTCGAAATCGCCAACCAGGGCGCGACTGAACTTGGCTATGCCGATGTGGGGGCGATGTGGCGGTCGGGTTACGACATGCCGGCCGACGATTTCGCCAATCTTACGGACAAATTGTGGCTTGAGGTCAAGCCATTATATGACGAATTGCACACCTACGTCCGCACGCAGCTGAACAAGAAATATGGTGATGCCGTGCAGTCCAAGACAGGCCCGATCCGCGCAGATTTGCTTGGTAATATGTGGGCGCAGGAATGGGGCAATATATACGATGTGGTCGCACCTCCCGGCGCTGGCGATATCGGATATGATATTGGCGAACTTCTCGTCGCGAAGGGGTATAAGCAGACCGACGCTGGTGATTTCAGCGCAAATCGTGGCAAGGCCGAAAAAGACATGGTCAAGGTGGGTGAGGGCTTCTTCTCTTCGCTTGGCTTCGATCCGCTTCCCAAGACATTTTGGGATCGGGCGCAATTTATCAAGCCCGCCGACCGTGAAGTTGTGTGCCACGCATCGGCATGGGACATCGACAATGTCGAGGATCTGCGCATCAAAATGTGCATCAAGGTGAACACCGACGATTTCGTTACCATCCACCATGAATTGGGGCACAATTATTATCAGCGCGCCTATAACAAACAGCCTTATCTCTATTTGAACGGCGCAAATGACGGTTTCCACGAGGCCATAGGCGATGCCATCGCGTTGTCGATTACGCCAAATTATCTGGTGCAGATTGGCTTGCTTGACCCTGCAAAGGTCCCAGGGTCCGACAAGGACAATGGCCTTTTGCTGCGTCAGGCGATGGACAAGGTTGCGTTCCTGCCCTTTGGTCTTTTGATCGACAAATGGCGCTGGGGTGTCTTCAACGGATCCATTACGCCGGTAAACTACAACAAGGGCTGGACGGATTTGCGGCTGCAATATCAGGGCATCGTACCACCAGTGGAGCGCCCTGCCGACCGTTTTGACGCCGGGGCAAAATACCATATTCCGGCTACTACGCCATACACGCGCTACTTCCTCGCGCGCATTTTGCAGTTCCAGTTTTACAAGGCCGCCTGCGATATTTCCGGATGGAAGGGGCCGCTCCACCGTTGTTCATTTTACGGCAACAAGGAAGTTGGAACACGGTTAAATGCGATGCTGGAAATGGGGGCGTCGAAGCCTTGGCCTGACGCACTTCAAGCGTTTACCGGGACACGCGAAATGTCGGGCAAGCCAATGCTCGAATATTTCGCGCCGCTCATGAAGTGGCTCAAGGTCCAAAACAAGGGCGCGAAAAAAGGTTGGTAATAAATTGGCCCCGTCGTTCTAGCGGCGGGGCCATTTGGGTCAGTCTGTAGGACCGTTTATTTTGCTGTTGTTTTTGTAGCAGCTGGCTTCTTGGCAACTGGCTTTGCCTTTGTGGTTGGCTTTGCAGACGTCGTGGCTGGCTTGGCAGTCGCTTTTGCTGCTGGTTTGCTTGCTGCTGCTTTGGCTCCTGCTGGTTTGGCAGCAGATTTCTCCGCAGCTGGTTTTTTGGGGGCTGGCTTCTTCGAAGGTGACTTTGACCCACTACTACTTTTGCGGTCGTAAACCTTCTTGCCTGCAACGGCTGCTGCGGCGGTTGCAATTACAGCGCCGGCAACGGCAGCAGTCTTTCCTGGATTTTCCTTGATGGCGGAGCCTGCCGTCGCCGCGGCACTCGAAGCAGCATCTACGGCAGATTTCGCCTTGTTCGAAGCGGATTCAGTGACCGATCGCGCGCTTCCGGTGAGGTCGTCAGCCAGGCTACGCAGCTTGTTCATAACTTTATTGAGCGCTCCAGTTTCTTCGGGCTTATTCGGCATGATCCGTTCCTCCTTGGGTTTATACTGTAACAATAATCGTTTGGCGTCGATTTCGTTCCTATTTGCTTATCGGAACGGCGGTTCGTTAAACGCACGCAGCTTCCGGCTGTGGAGGCTATTGCCTGCCTCGCGCAGCAATTCGCACGTTTGAATGCCGATCTGCAAGTGGGCGGCAATGGCCTCTTCGTAAAATCGGTTCGCCTGACCCGGTAGCTTAATCTCGCCGTGCAACGGCTTATCCGACACACATAACAATGTACCATAAGGTACGCGGAAACGATAGCCTTGCGCCGCTATCGTTGCGGATTCCATATCAATGGCAATAGCACGGCTTTGTGAAAAACGCAGCGCAGACGCCGAATAACGCAATTCCCAGTTACGGTCGTCTGTGGTGACGACGGTCCCGGTGCGCATGCGCCGCTTGAGATCGGCACCGCTTGTTCCAGAAACATGTTCCGCCGCACTGGCCAGGGCCTGCTGCACTTCGGCGATGGGCGGGATCGGAATTTCAGGCGGGAGGACTTCGTCGAGAATATGGTCATCACGCAGATAAGCGTGGGCAAGCACATAGTCACCAATGCGCTGAGTTTCGCGAAGGCCGCCGCAATGGCCAATCATCAGCCACGCTTCGGGGCGCAATACGGCCAAATGGTCGCAGATTGTCTTGGCGTTGGAGGGGCCGACGCCGATGTTTACTAAGGTTATGCCTGTCCTGTCAGGGGCGATAAGGTGGTAGGCGGGCATCTGGTGGCGGCGCCAGGTGCTGTCAGCGACGAGCTGCGCTGCGTTATCCGTGGGTTTGTCGACATATAGCCCGCCAGCGCCGGACAAGGCGGTATAGCGGCCATTGCCCACCTGCGTGCAAGCCCAGCTTACAAACTCGTCCACATACCGGTGATAATTGGTAAAAAGTATATAGTGCTGAACATGTTCGGCCGGTGCGCCAGTGTAATGGCGCAAGCGCGCGAGCGAAAAGTCAGTGCGCAAGCCATCAAACAGCGCCAGCGGCGCGTTGCTGTTGCCCTTCATACGCAGCAGGCCATCGGCGATTTCGTCGCCTATATCAGCAAGTTCGGTCGTCGGAAAGTAGCGCGCCAGTTCGTTCGGGCTTACGCTTCCCAGTTCCAGATCCGCCGACCCGTCGAGGACATAGGGGAAGGGGATTTCTTGCTTGCTGCGGCCAACCGAGATTTCCAGCTCATATTGCTCATCAAGCAAATCCAGTTGCTCGCCAATATATTCGGCAAACAAATCGGGTTTCGTGAAGGTTGTCCGGAAGATTCCGACTTTCTCCAGCTTGCCGAAGGCAAGGTTGGATACCGCATCGCGAGTCTTTCCTGCATAGGTGACCACAAGCTCCGGATAGCAGAAATCATTGCTGGCCCGTTGGTCGGCGGACGGGACAATATTGTCTTTCAAATACGCCGTGAGGGCAATCTGAAGCCGCTTTACCGAAGCTTCATATTCGGTAACCAGTTGATTAATGATGTCTTGGGTTTTTGGGCTAGGCATAATCGCGCTTCACCGAATTTTGCAATTTTGGCAACAAAAAAGGGAGAGTTGCCCCTCCCTTTCAGATGCCTGCGTGGCAGTATTAAAACGTTTATGACAGCTGGCCAAGCATATATTCGGCAGAGCTAACGTTAAAATCGCCCGGAGCTTCGACGTTGACTTGCTCTACTATGCCGTCGTTGACAACGAGCGAGAAACGCTGGCCACGCTTGCCCATGCCAAAGGCTGTTCCGTCCATTTCAAGACCAAGCGCCGCTGCGAAGTCGCCATTGCCGTCAGCCAGCATGGTGATGGCATCCGAGCCGCCCGACTTGTTCCAGGCACCCAATACAAAAGCGTCGTTCACGGCAGTGCAGGCGATCTCGTCTATGCCCTTCGCTGCCAATTCTTCGGACTTTTCGACAAAGCCTGGAAGATGGCGCGCCGAGCAGGTGGGTGTGAACGCTCCTGGTACGGAAAATAAAGCAACGCGTCGTCCGGCAAAATAATCGGCGGACTGAACAGGCTGCGGACCTTCTGCGGTCGCTTTGACCAATTTAACGTCAGGGATTTTGTCGCCAACAGAGATAGTCATATGTCATTCCTTTTTGTGACTGAGTGGATGCCCCACTTCATCCGGGACGGGCTGTGTCAAGTCAAGTGGGCGTGGGAAACGAGGCCATTTTTTGAAGGGTGCGAAACACAGAAAAGTTCCACTTATAATGGTTAATTTCGCTTTACCGGCTTTGTTGAAAATTTCGTAAACAGGATAGTCAATCTTCCACCTGTTCATCACGTAAACGGGGTCGGGGAAAATGAAGAAATTTTTAGGGAAAGCCGCGCTCGGCGCGATGCTGGTTTCGGTATCGCTTCAGCCAGCTCAAGCATGCTGGACGAATGCAGCGCAGGATGCGGCAAAGATAAAGCATCTCAACACCATGTTGATGGTGACTGCCTTGCGCTGCCGAAATACTCCGGACAATTTTCTGCCTGAATACAACCGGTTTGTTACGCGTCATAACAATCTGATTGGTGCGCAGAACAATGAACTTCGAAATTATCTGTCGGCGACTTATGGCGCACGGGGTGCGGAAGGCGCGCTGGATCGTATGTCCATCGGTTATGCCAACAGCTATGGCACCGGGCACAAGTCGATGGATTGCAGGCAGTTGCGACAGCTTGCCGCCAAGCTCGGGTCCGAGCCGCAAGGCGCCGCGACGATGGCTGCTGTTGCCGACTCGGTCGTTACTGGGCAGTCTTGGAGCGGGGCCGTGTGCCCTGCACGCATGGCGACCCGCCCATAGGATCCGGCTGAAACATATAAAGCAATCTTTATATTTGATTTCGGCGCAATCCACGGCTAAGGGCGGGGCATCACGAACCTCCCGGAGAATGAGCCTGTGGCTTTTAACGACTATGTCATTGCCGATATCGGCGAGGCCGATTTTGGCCGCAAAGAAATCAATATTGCTGAAACCGAAATGCCGGGCCTTATGGCCTTGCGTGGAGAATTTGGGGCGTCACAGCCGCTAAAGGGTGCGCGCATCGTCGGGTCATTGCATATGACCATTCAGACTGCAGTGCTGATTGAAACGCTGACGGCGCTTGGCGCAGATGTGCGTTGGGCGACCTGCAACATCTTTTCAACGCAAGACCATGCAGCCGCAGCCATCGCCGCAAGCGACATTCCTGTGTTCGCAGTAAAGGGCGAAAGCCTTGCGGATTATTGGGATTATGTTGGCCGCATTTTCGATTGGGGCGACGATACCACGGCAAATATCATCCTCGATGACGGCGGCGATGCGACGATGTTCGCGCTGTGGGGCGCAAAGCTTGAACGCGGCGAAACTTTTGCCGAGCCAGAGAATGAAGAAGAAGTCGAGTTCCAGCGCGCATTGAAGGCTTTTATCGCCAAGAAGCCTGGCTACCTGACGGCAACCGTAAAGAACCTGAAGGGCGTTTCGGAAGAAACCACCACTGGCGTTCACCGCTTGTACGAAATTGCAAAGAAGGGCGAGCTGCCTTTCCCTGCAATCAATGTCAACGACAGCGTCACCAAGTCGAAGTTCGACAATCTTTACGGATGCAAGGAGTCGCTCGTCGACGCCATTCGCCGCGCGACCGACGTTATGCTTGCCGGTAAGGTTGCATGCGTTGCGGGCTTTGGCGACGTGGGCAAGGGTTCCGCCCAATCGCTGCGTAATGGCGGTGCACGCGTGATGGTGACGGAGGTCGACCCGATTTGTGCATTGCAAGCCGCAATGGAAGGCTTTGAAGTTGTGACGATGGAAGAAGCAGTCCAGCGCGCGGATATTTTCTGCACCGCAACGGGCAATGCCGATGTCATCACTGCCGAGCATATGATGAACATGAAGCCAATGAGCATCGTGTGCAACATTGGTCACTTCGACAGCGAAATCCAGATTGCTGCCTTGTCTAATTACAATTGGACCGAAGTGAAGCCGGGCACTGATTTGGTTCAATTCCCTGATGGAAAGCAGATCATCGTTCTTGCCAAGGGCCGCTTGGTCAATCTGGGTTGCGCCACTGGCCACCCAAGCTTCGTCATGTCCGCAAGCTTTACCAATCAGGTTCTCGCGCAAATTGAGCTTTGGACCAACGGAGCAAGCTACAAAAACCAGGTCTACGTTCTGCCCAAGCATCTCGATGAGAAAGTGGCGACGCTTCACCTCGAAAAGCTTGGTGTAAAGCTCACCAAACTGACCGACAAGCAAGCTGGATATATTGGCGTATCGACCGAAGGTCCGTTCAAGCCAGATCATTATCGCTATTAATCACGCTTCGGTTTCTGACGCGAAGCGCGTTGTTCACTTAAAGAAAGCCTGCGGCCGAGAGGTCGCGGGCTTTTTTCGTTGCGCACGACAAGCATTTAGGCATTACAATGCCGGTGGTAACGTAAAGGGCGCAGCACAATGACGGGCACTGGCCTGCCACTTGCACTGGTAGGAATTTTGATTGGGCTTTGGCTTGTTGGAGCCATCGTTGCCATTTGGATTGGCTTGTCGATGCGCAGTCAAGCCAACAAGACACTTCGGCAAACCGCACGCCTGGGTCGATTACTCGAAACAGCTCCGGCATTTCCGGTCGTTGTCAAAGGTGATGGCCGCATCGAAGCGCCTGAGCGGTTTGCGCGGCTGCTTGGTCTGGCAGAGCCTGCTGCATCACTGTCGGACCTGAGCGGACGTGACGATTCAGGGCTGGCTATCGAAGATCTCACTGAACTTGAATCAAAGGTACGCGAAACCCAGCGCACGGGTAAAGGTTTCACACTTCCACTCGCCATTGAAGGATCCAACCGCCGGATGACCGTTGTGGGGAATGTTGCTGACTCCCTGATCTACCCGAACGGCGCAGCTCTATTATGGTTTTTCGATTCAACCGAAAATTTGCGTGAATTGGAGCGCCGTGCGCAGGAGTCAGATGAAGCAAGATCAGCTTTTTCGGCCTTGGCCGGCCTTATCGAGGCCGCACCTATTCCGATGTGGCACCGCCGCCCGGACATGAGACTGCATTTCGTCAACCACGCTTATGTCGAGGCGGTTGGCGCAACCGATGGTCTTCAGGTGGTCGAAGAGGGCATCGAACTTCTTGAGCCGGAAAATGGCAGAAGTGCCTCCGATTATGCCGCAGAGGCCGTTGCGGCCGACACCCAAAACGAGCGGATTGTATCCGCGACGTTAAATGGTGAACGGCGTCAGTTGCGTGTCTTCGATATTCCATTGGGTGGGTCCGGCGTGGCCGGGCTGGCCATTGATGTACAGGACTTGATCGACACGAAATCCGAAGTGCGCGAACTGTCCGAGGCCCAACGAGATCTGTTGAACCTGATGTCTTCAGGCGTGGCACAGTTTGATTCCAAGCACGTCCTCAGTTTTGCCAACTTGCCATTTCAAAGCCTGTTCGCATTTCGTGACCAGTGGCTTTCGGAAAAACCCGAATTCGCCCGTGTTCTCGACCGCATGCGCGAAAATGGAAAACTGCCTGAAGTTCGTGATTTTCCGGCATGGCGCAAGGAAAGGGAAGAGTGGTTCCGTGCTTCGGACCCGACCGAAGAAAACTGGCTGTTGCCCGACGGCACCCATTTGCGCGTGTTGGCCCAGCCGATCCCCGATGGTGGGCTGCTTATGATTTTCGAAGATCGCACCGAGCAGGCGCAGCTTGCCAGCGCACGTGACATCCTGCTGCGCGTGCGGACGGCAACATTCGACAATCTGTTTGAAGCTATCGCGGTCTTTTCCGCCGACGGCCGCCTGAGCATATGGAACCGGTTGTTCGCGGAAACCTGGAAGCTGACAGATGATCAGCTAATCAAGCATCCACGGCTCGACGAGTTGTTGCCGATGTTGGCGGAGCATCTGAAAAAGCCGGCCCAGATTTCCATATTGGGTGAACTTATCCGGATGACATCGTCCAACCGTGCGCAGCGCAAGAGCAAGGCGATCTTTGCCGACGGGCGCATGTTCCAGATTGCTACGATACCGCTGCCCGATGGGAACACGCTTTTCACCATGCTCGATATGTCCGACACGCTAAAGATTGAGCAGGCCTTGCGCGACCGCAACAGCGCGCTTCAGGATGCGGACGCGATCAAGGGCAAGTTTCTTGCCAATATGAGCTATGAATTCCGTACGCCGTTGACGTCCATAAGCGGTTTTGCGGATTTGCTGAAAGCCGGGATTGCTGGTGAAATTGGCCCGCAGGCCATGGAATATGTCGATGCGATTTTGCAGTCGGCAGAACGGCTATCCGAACAGATTAACACGGTGCTTGACTATAGCCAGATTGAGGCAGGGGCCTTGCCACTGGCGCTTGAGAATGTAGATGTTCCCGCTCTTGTCGCACAAATTGCCAACGGCAAGGCACAGATGGCAGAGGACGCTGGCGTCAAGATGCAAGTGGAATCCGGCGATGCACTCGGCGCAATGTCGCTCGACCCGAAGCGTATCAGTCAAGCGGTTGGCCAGGTCCTCGACAACGCCATCCGTTACCACCGTTCGGGCGGGGAAGTATTGTTGCTGGCGCGATGGCAAGGCGACGTTCTTGAACTGGTTGTATCCGATGACGGTCCGGGCATAAAGGAGTCGGATATCAGGCGGCTCTCGCCCGACAGCGTCCATGCACGTGCCGACGACGGCGCAGGCGCCATGACTCATGGTCTCGGCCTGCCATTGGCGAGGCAGATTGTGGAATCGCATGGCGGTACGTTTCATCTGCATTCCGAAGTGGGGCAGGGAACCACCGTCTTCATAGCATTGCCAAAGAAATGATCATCTCGACTGATAACGATATGCGCGCGTTCGGCCGGTCGTTTGCGCAGGGATTGAAGGTGTCCGACTGGGTCGCGATCAACGGCCCGCTTGGCGCAGGCAAGACCGTGTTATGCGCCGGGATCTTGGCGGGGCTTGGCTATACAGGCGAAGTCGCCAGCCCATCCTTTGCGATCGTGCACAGCTACGAACCCCCGGAGGTTTTGGTTGCCGTGGCCCATGCCGATTTGTATCGCCTGAATGATGTCGACGAACTTGATGAATTGGGGCTAGCCGACGAACGGAGTGAACGCATCACCTTGTTGGAGTGGGCGGATCGCTTTGGTTCGGGCCAAATGACGCCAAGCTACATCATCGACATAGCGCCACAGGCTGACGGTAGCCGCATATTGACTTTAAAAATGGAAAAAAATGACACCGCAAACTGATATGGCCCCGCCCCCTGGACTGGATGCATTTCTGGACGCGCATGGCTGGACAGGATCGCGTGTCTCGCCTGTTGCTGGGGACGCGTCATTCCGGCGCTATTTTCGCGTCGAGTCCGATGCGCGCGGCAATGCGATATTAATGGACGCGCCGCCGCCGCATGAGGACCCGCGGCCTTTCATTCGTATTGCGCAATATTTGAACCAGCATCAGTTCAGAGCGCCCGAGATATTCGCCACCGATCTCGCGCGTGGCCTCGTATTGCTTGAGGATTTCGGCGACCGGCGGATGCGTGAACATCTGGACGCGCACCCGAACGATGAAGCTGCAGTGTACCGCGCGGCCATCGACGCAATTGTGCGGCTTTCCAATACGCCAGCTGTGCAGTCTCAGCCTTATGACATGGCGACCTATTTGCGCGAAGTGCAGCTTTTGTCCGAATGGTATATGCCCGCGATGGGCCTGTCCTTCGACGTCAGCGAATTTGATGCAGTCTGGACAAAGGCTCTGGCTCCGCTTGCTGATTATCAGAAAGTCACGGTTCTGCGGGATTATCATGCGGAAAACATCATGCTGCTCGGCGACGGGCAGCAGGGAATGATTGATTTCCAGGACGCGTTGGTTGGCCACCCTGCCTATGACCTCGTGTCGCTGCTTCAGGATGCGCGGCGCGATGTGTCGCCAGCGCTTGAGGCCGAAATGCTGGCTTATTACCGCGATGCCGCCAAGCCGGATGCTGATTTTGATGCGCATTACGCATTGCTTGGCGCGCAGCGGAACACCAAGATTATCGGCATCTTCACTCGGCTTTGGAATCGTGACGGGAAGGAGCGTTATCTATCGTTCCTGCCGCGTATGTGGGGATTGCTTGAGCGCGACCTTGCCCATCCCGCGCTTGCGCCGGTGAAACGCTGGTTTGATACGCAGATTCCACAAGAGACCCGCATGGCGATGCCAGCTGAACTGCGTGTTGATGGGTAAACATGTCGACACAGCCATGATCATGGCGGCGGGCAAGGGTACGCGGATGATGCCGCTGACCGCCGACAGGCCGAAGCCGCTTGTCGAGGTTGGCGGGGTTGCGTTGCTTGACCATGTGCTTGACCATCTGCGCGATGCAGGGGTCGGCAAGATCGTGGTGAATGTGCATTATTTAGCAGATCAGATCGAACAGCATCTGGCTGCTTCCGCATGCGACTTCGAGGTGCGTATCTCGGACGAGCGAACGATGCTGCGCGACACAGGTGGCGGGTTGGTTCAGGCGCTGCCCATTATATCTGATGAACCGTTCATTTGCGTAAATGCCGATAACTGGTGGACCAACGCCGGAGACAATGCAATCTTGCGTCTTATGGCGCTTTGGGACGACAGCAGCATGGATGTGCTGATGCTGCTCGTCCCGCTGGCCGCGGCATTCAACAGCCAAGGCATTGGCGACTTTAACATGGATGACCAGGGCCGCCTGTCACGGCGCAACTGTGACCGGCCCGGAGCATATGTATGGACAGGCATTCAGATGCTGTCGAAACGCCTGATCTCTGAACCACCAGCCGATGTGTTTTCAACCAATGTTTTCTGGGATCGTGCGATATCCGAAGGCCGATGTATTGGGTTGGTGCACGAAGGGCTGTGGTTTGACGTTGGCTACCCTGCGGCTATCAAAGCGACAGAAAACAAACTGGCTGAACGGCATGGAGGATAATCCCATCGCCCGGCGCGCGCGGGTCTACAATGTGCCGCTTGGCAACAACCTGTGCGACGTGACGGCCCAATGGATCTTGCAAGCCGCAGGGTCTGACCCACTCGCCATCAGCAACAATATCCTTCTGCTGCCCAACAACCGGGCGATCAAGGCCATGACCGAGGCTTTTGTCCGGCTGGCCGCACCGGGAATGTTGTTGCCCCGCATGGTGGCCGTGGGAGACATGCAACTGGATGAAGCCTTGGGACCGTTGCTTGATCCAATCGACACTGAGTTGCCGGTATCGCCCGCTATCGGCACCTTCGACCGTCTGCTGCTGTTGGCAAAACTCGTGAAGAGCAACACGCCGCGTGACGCTTTCCTCTCGCCCGCCGAAGCGCTGCGGTTGGCCCGTAAGCTGGCAGACCTGATTGACGAGCTTGAGGTCGACCTCGTAGATTTCGGTCAGATTTCGGACATTGTGATTGAAGCCGATCTGGCGGGTCACTGGCAGAGCGCATATGGCCAGTTATTGAAGATATTGCCTGCCTACCGCGCTGAGCTGGTCACCCGAAAGCTCATGGGGCCAGCTGAACGCCGGAACTATTTGCTGGCCTCGCTCGAGCGGCGTCTGGAGCAGAATGAACGCCATTTTCACATAATCGCAGTCGGCATTACGACTTCGGCCAAGGCAGTGGCGCGCGTGCTGCGGCGCTTGGCCTTTGCGCCGAACGGGCAAGTCATTCTGCCGGGCGTCGATCTTGATCTGTCGGACGAACGCTGGGTCGCGCTTTCAACTTCGGCAGATGAAGAACAAGCGGGTTATGGCCGCCGTCGCAATGTCGAGGTGCATCCGCAGTTCCACCTGAAACATTTGCTTGAACTTATGGGCGTTGACCGCAGCGAAATCGACTTGCTGCCCACAGCGAAGGCTGCACCAAAGAGCGCGGCGATCTCGGAAATCTTCTGTCTGCCGGAACATAGCGTCTTGTGGCAAGGTTTGCCTGCTGTGCGCAAAAGCCTGCCGCACGCAAAATGGCTGGAGTTGGATGATAGCGCGCACGAGGCCAAGGCAATCGCGTTACGCATTCGCGGCGCGCTTGAACAGCCGCAAAAGCGTATTGCCCTCATCACGCCTGATCGCGAACTGGCGGTGCGGGTTGCGGCGCAGTTGCGTAGATGGGGCATAAGCGTCGACGACAGCGCCGGTATCCCTTTGCTTCAGACGCCGCCCGGCAGTTTGGTGCTGGCGCTCGTGGACGCGATTGCCAGCCACTTTTCGGCGACCAGCATATTGGCAATTGCCAAGCATCCCCTGGTTTTCGCCGGAGCGCAAAGGCTGGATTGGCTAGATAATGTGCGTGCGCTTGACCTTGCCTTGCGCGGGACGGCAACCGGCATTGGCCTTTCTGCCATTACAACCCGGCTTAAGACCGCGCGCAAAATAGATGAAATTCTCATTGCTTGGTGGTCGCACTTTGCGGAGAATCTGGCGCCGCTGGAGAAGGCCGATGGAAGGCCACTGGCCGAGGCCCTTGCAACCTTGCGCGATGTGGCCGCGGCCCTGACCGATGGCTCTGTCTGGCGTGGGGCAAGCGGGCGTGAACTCGCGCGCAACTGGGAAGAGGCAAGCAACAGCGATCTTGGGCACCTTGGCCGGGTTGATGCCATTGGCCTCGTGGCTACATTCAAGGAGATATTCTCCTGCGCCGTCGTCCGGCCGCCTTATGGCGGTCATCCTCGAGTGGCGATTTACGGCTTGCTGGAGGCGCGCCTTCAGCAGGCAGATTTGTTGATCTGTTCGGGATTGAACGAGGGCACATGGCCTCAAATTGCGCAGCCTGACCCGTGGTTGGCGCCTGCCATCAGGCGGCATTTGATGCTGCCGACGCTGGACCGTAATATTGGCCTTTCGGCACATGATCTGGCCACGGCTTTGGGCGCACAGGAAGTCCTCATGACGCGCGCACGGCGCGACCGCGGCGGGCCAACGGTCGCATCGCGTTTTTTGCTGCGGATCAAGGCGCTGACTGCGGGCACGCTTGCTGCTGATGATCAGCTTCTGGCTTTGGCGACCGCGCTGGACAGGCCGGCGGAGACCGTACCCTTTGCGGTCCGGCCATTGCCATTGCCGAGACCGGAGCAACGTCTGGTGTCCTTGTCGGTCACCGATTTCGATCAGTTGAAATCCGACCCTTATTCCTTTTACGCCAAACGCATATTGGGACTGCCCGTGCTGGAAAAAGTGGACGCTGATCCAAGCTATGCTTGGCGCGGAAGCCTTGTGCATGACGTATTGGAAAAATGGTTCACTGAGGACAATTGCGCCGTCGACAGTCTTGTGCAGCGCGCCAATGATCTGCTCGCGCAAGAATCCACCGATCCGCTGCTGCGTGCATTATGGCAGCCGCGCATATCCGCTGGCCTTCGCTGGGTTGCAAAGGAAACCGCGCGCCTGATGGAGGAAGAGTGCCGTGTGGTTGCCGTGGCTGAACAACCAGGCAGCATCAGCATTAACGGCATCACGATTACGGGTCGTGTTGACCGCATAGACCGGACTTCGGACGGCGATCTTGTCATCATCGATTACAAGACCGGCATGCCGCCGTCGACAAAGCAAATTAATGCTGGCTTTGCCCTGCAACTTGGTTTGATCGGCTACATGGCCGAAGAGCTTGCCTTTAAGGGCGTGTCTGGCGCTGCAAGCCATTTCGAATATTGGAGCCTGGCCAAAAACAAGGACAAGGATTTCGGTTTTGTTGCTGTGCCGACCAGCTCAAACGCCAAAGACGGCAAGCCGCAGCACGCCGATTTCGTCGCTTTCGCGGTCAAGCAGGCAGAGGCCGCAGTCGATAAATGGATATTAGGTAATGCGCCCTTTACGGCGAAACTGCACCCCGAATTTTCCCTTTATGGCGATTATGACCAGCTCATGCGATTACAGGAATGGAATGGCCGACAGTCGATTTCCGGGCAGCAGAAATGAGCGCGGACATCAAAAAATTACATCCTTTGATTCCCGCGCAAGGCAGCGCGGTCGTTCCCGGTGACAATATCTGGCTGAGTGCGTCTGCCGGCACGGGCAAAACGCAAGTGCTGACCGCGCGCGTCATTCGTTTGCTGCTCGAAAACGACGTCGAACCAGAAAATCTGCTATGCATCACTTTCACGAAAGCGGGCGCGGCCGAAATGGCAGATCGCATCAATCAGCTTTTGGCATCATGGGTGCAACTGGACAGAAATGATCTGTTTCGCGACCTGGAGGCCATTGGCGCGGATCCTGGCCCGGAATCGCGCAAAAGGGCGCGGCAGTTGTTTGCAAAAGTGCTTGATGCCCCCGGTGGCGGGCTTCAGATCATGACGATCCACAGCTTCTGCCAGTCTTTGTTGGGCAGTTTTCCTGAAGAGGCCGGGCTGGTACCGGGCTTTAAACCCATAGAGGGCGCAGAGCAGGACGAACTGTTGCGCGCGGCTTTGGCCAATCTGGTCCGCGATGCCGAAGCACGCGGCGATGCCAGTATGATATCCGATCTTCAGGAGCTGAGCCTGAACATGGGCGAGGACGCCGCGGTGCGGTTCCTGCGCCGGATGGCCGCTTCGCCTGATGTGATGGCGTCGATCCCCGATGATGCAGGCGCAGCTGTCTGGGCGCGGCGATTGGCCGGTGTCAGCTTTATTGGTCATGCCGACGCCATGTTGGAGGCGGCATTTGCCGACGAACAGATTCCGCGCATTGCGTTGCAATCCATCGTCGAGGCGAACCTCTTGTGGTGCAAAAACGTTGCCGGCAGCCGCGGCGGCAAACGCGCGGCGACGATTTTGGACTGGATGTCGCGCGCTCCCGCATGGCGTTCGGCGAAGTTGAAGGAGCTCCATGCTTGCTGGTCTACCGCCAAGGGCGATCCCTGCGTATCGTCAAAGGGCTTTACCCCGATAAACGACGCTTATGCCGCGCAAGCGCTTGAACTGTTTCAATGGACCAACCAGTTGCTTGGCGAGGTTATGCGGGCGCAATATGCCGACCGGCTTGCACGCGCCTTGACCGTAGGCAAGCAATTTGCCGACCAATATGCAAAAGATAAGCATGCCTTGGGCGCGGTTGACTTTGATGACCTAATCCGACGAACGGCGGAGTTGCTTCAGCATGGATATATGGCGGATTGGGTGCGGTTCAAACTGGATCGGCAAATTGACCATATTCTGGTGGACGAAGCGCAGGACACAAATGCCGCGCAATGGGACATCATCAGCGCATTGAGCGATGATTTCTACAGCGGCATGGGTGTAAAGCCCGACAAGACGCGCACGTTGTTTTCCGTCGGCGATTTCAAGCAGGCCATTTACGGATTTCAGGGAACTGCCCCCGAAAGATATGACGCGGCTGGTAAAGATTTTATCGAACGGATTAGCGCCGCGGGTTCCGAACTTCATCAATTGACCCTTTCGCAAAGCTTTCGTTCGACCGCCCCCATCCTTGATTTCGTCAATGCCGTCATCGACGAGGCGGGAGCGGAAAATTTCGGGGTCAGCGGGGAAATCGAGCCGCATTATAGCGAAAAGCCGGAAATCGGGTTGGTCGAGCTTTTTGATCCCATATCCGCCAATCCCAACGGGCCGGACGAAGATGTATCATCCGACGACGAAGAAGACTGGCTGAGCGACGAAAAGCGCGCTCTGGCCGAAAGGCTGGCGGAGCATGCCAAGGCGCTTATCGATGCCAAGCCCTGGCTGGTCACCAAAGGCCGGCCACTTGAGCCGGGCGATATCATGTTTCTTCTACGCAGCCGTGGCGACATGGCGTCAATGCTGGTGGCCCAATTGCACGAACGCAATGTACCGGTTGCGGGTGTCGACCGGCTTCGCCTGCTTCAGCCTTTGGTGGTTCAGGACCTTTTGGCTGCTATCAAATTCGTGCTTCAGCCAAATGACGATTTTAGCCTGGCCTGTGTGCTGGTGTCTCCCATCATTGGCTGGTCGCAGGAACGGCTGCTGCATTATGGCTATGTCGGCGATCGCAAGCGCAGCCTGTGGCAACATATTCGCGACCAAGACGAACTTACTGATGACATGGCACCGTTGCGCGACATGCTGGCCATGGCCGACTTCACTACGGTCTATCATTTCCTCGAGCAAATACTGTCCGGGTCGATCGGGGCGCGGCGCAAGTTTATAGCACGTCTGGGCAGTGAGGTTCTCGTCCCCATTGAGGAAATGCTGAATGCCGCGCTGCAGTTCGAGCAGCAATATGGCGGCGGTCTCCAGAAATTCATGGGTTGGTTTGATCGGGGCGAGAGCGAGATCAAGCGCGAAGGCGACAGCAACAGCAAAGAGGTCAGGATCATGACCGTCCACGGTGCAAAGGGGTTGCAGGCGCCCGTGGTCATCCTCGCAGACATCACATCAGACCCCACAAAAAAACCTGACCAGTCGGTCGAGCTGCTACTGGAAAGTGGGAAGCGCGTTCCTTTATTGCCCATTCGAAAGGCGGAGCAATCCGGGCAATTGGAGGTTATCATTGACCGCCAGAAAACCCGCGAGCTTCAGGAGCATAAGCGATTGCTCTACGTAGCGATTACGCGCGCGGAAGAACGGTTGGTCATGGCAGGGTCTTTGGGTGCACGTCGCAAGGGCGAAGCTCCGACAGAAAGCTGGTATGCGGCCATCCAAAAAGGGATGGTTGCGCTTGGCTGCGCGTGGGAAGACGACGCGCGCTGGGGCAGGGTGATGCGATATGCGGGCGCGCACGGCGAGTCTTTTACGCCCGAGGAGGTGACCGCCGGACAGGCTGTGCAGGACGACGCGGCTCTGGCCATTCCTACATGGTTATTTGCACCCGCGCCGCAGGAGCAAAATCCACCGCGTCCGCTGGTTCCGTCCCGGCTGGATGATGATGACTTTGGTGATGCGCCTGCAAGCGCCGCGATGCGCAAGGCAGCAACCCGCGGCAAATTGGTGCACGCTTTGTTAGAACGGATCACGGATCATGTCTCGCTCGACAAGGCGGAGCGATGGCTGGACGCCCAGACCCCCGACGTCGATATTGACCGAACGGAATTGCTTAGTCAGGTGCGGGCTATTGTGCAGCACGAGCAATGGGCGCCGTTTTTTGGGCCATCCGCCCGCGCTGAGGTACCTTTGGTGGCCGTGGTTGGTGAGACGGTCATCAACGGACGGATCGACAAACTGCTCGTTCAACCCGGGCTCGTGCGTGCCATTGATTTCAAGACTGGGCGTCAGGTGCCACAGGATGAAAATGCTGTGCCTCTTCCCTATCTGCGGCAAATGGCGCATTATCGTGCAGCATTGCAGACCATTTTTCCTGGATACCGCGTCGAGGTATCCTTGTTGTTCACATATGCGCCGCGCTTCATCACATTGTCGGATGCCATATTGGCCCCGCATTATCCTGCCTCGTGACGACCCAAGCAAAACTATGCGGGATGGTGCTTGTCAGCACTAGGTCGCAGGCATACATGGGGCATAACGAAGGAGATAAACATGGCTACTAAATCAGTAGGCGACAATGATTTCGCTTCAGAAGTACTGGCGTCAGGCAAACCCGTTTTGGTCGATTTCTGGGCCGAATGGTGCGGCCCCTGCAAAATGATAGGCCCAAGCCTTGAAGAAATCAGCGAAGAGCTCGCCGGTCAGGTCGAAATCGTAAAGCTGAACATCGACGATCATCCCGATACCCCAGCGAAATATGGCGTTCGCGGTATTCCGACAATGATCCTCTTCAAAAATGGCGAGATTGCGGACACGAAAGTCGGCGCGGCGCCAAAGGCGCAGTTGAAAAGCTGGCTCGAAGGCGCGCTTTAACTTTGTGCCTTAGCTGCGATAGTCGGCGTTGATGGTGATATAGCCATGGGTGAGGTCGCACGTCCAAACGGTTGCGCGCCCAGAACCAAGGCCGAGATCAACGCCGATTTCGATTTCGCGTTGTTTTAGATGGCGCGCCACCGGCGCTTCATCATAATTCGCCACGGCTAGGCCATTTTGCGCGACCAAGGTTGCGCCAAAGCGGATGGACAGCGAGTCGCGGTTGGCAGGCTCGCCCGCCTTGCCGACGGCCATCACCACGCGGCCCCAATTGGCATCTTCGCCCGCAATTGCGGTTTTGACCAAAGGCGAATTTGCAATTGCTAGGCCTATCCGCCGCGCACTTTCGTCGGTTGCGGCGCCCCTGACTCCGATCTCGATAAACTTTTGTGCACCTTCTCCGTCGCGGACCACCAAATGGGACAATTGCCGGCACACATCGTTTAGCGCCGCAGCAAAAGCGTCTGCCCCGGCATCAACGAGCGCGGTCAGTTGCGTATTCCCCGCTTTGCCCGTTGCGAAGGCCAGTACCGTGTCGCTGGTGGATGTATCGCTGTCGACGGTGATGCAACTAAAGCTCGCCTGATTGGCTGCAGACAAAAGCTGTTGCAAAAATGTGGCGTCCACCGAAGCGTCGGTGAAGATATAACCAAGCATTGTAGCCATGTCGGGTGCAATCATGCCCGAGCCCTTGATCACGCCGATGATCTGAACCTTCCGTCCGTCGACGATGGCGCTGGCGGTTGCGCCTTTGGCAAAGGTGTCCGTGGTGCCAATAGCGTTCGTGACATCTTCCCAGCTGCAAGGCATTGCTCCGAACGCCGCGCTTAGCCCGGCTTTTGCCTTGTCGGCGGGCAGGGGGACGCCAATAACGCCAGTGGACGAGACAAAGATCTCGGTGACGTCACAGTTCAAATGCGCCGCTACCTCGGATGTGATGACTTCGACCGTATCTTTGCCGCGCTGCCCGGTGAATGCATTGCTGTTGCCGGCGTTCACCACCAATGCCCGTGCACGGCCAAGCGGCAGATGCGCGCGGCACAGTTCCACTTCGGCGGAACAGCAAATATTCCGCGTAGTAACCCCAGCAACCGTTGTCCCTTCGTCTAAAACAACATAAGTCAGATCGCAGCGGTCCCAGTCCTTATACCCCGCACGTGCCACGCGCGGTGTCGCGCCAGCGATAACCGGCATGTCTGGAAAAGGAAGGGCGAGAGGCGAAATAATGGACAAGGTTTTGAATTTCCTGTAATAATTCAGCAAGATACGGAGAGCGTTACAATGGTATATTTCGTTTATCTGTTGGCCGCAATCGGCGCAACCAGCAATGCACCAACTGCACAGGACGCGTCTTCTTCAACATCACTGAGCACGTTTGATCCCATACCCAGAGGAAATCCGGGCACCTGGACAAATACAAATGACTATCCCAGCGTGGCGTTGCAAAAGGAGTTGGAGGGAACCACTGGCTTTCGTGTCACCGTCAGCCCGGATGGCAGAGTAATGGACTGCGCAATTGTCTTAAGCAGTGGCTCGTCGGAACTCGACTCGGCGACGTGTGCAAGCGTCAAGCGAAGGGCACGCTTTGAACCCGCACGTGATGCAAGCGGCAAGCCGACGACAGGCTATTATTCAAATCGCGTACGTTGGCAGATCCCGAATACTTTAATAAGCTTCCCGCGCGGTCCGGAATTGGCAAGCACCGCCTGGACCCGGCCTATGCCAGAGGATTATCCACAGAAAGCCTTAGCCGAAAAGCGGCAAGGCAGAGCCAAAATCGAATTGGCTATTTCGTCCGTGGGTGTCGTGACGGATTGTAAAATTCTCGAGAGCAGTACGCATTCGGATTTAGACTCCGAGTCATGTAAATTGGCATCGAGCCGCGCGGTTTTCTCGCCAGCAGTTGATATCGCGGGGCAACCAGCATCCGGTCGCATCCAGACGGAAGTCAAGTGGCGTATTCCCGGCGAAAGTGTTCCGATAGCGGGCAGCGTTCCAATAAAGACCCCAATCATTCCCAAGGCTTTGTTGCCTAAAGCGGGAACCGCAAATGTGTCGTTCACAGTGGCCGCTGACGGCACCATGGCGGACTGCACCGTGCAAACCACATTGATCAACCCGTCCACACCTGGCGCGCTTTGCAAAATGAAAATCAAGTTTGAACCTTACACTGATGCCAATGGGCAGCCTGTGGCGCGACGCGTGACGACAACCACCACTATCAAAGTAGAAGATGTGAAATAGCCTCGTCTCTTCGGGATAGACTTTAACCCTATCCGCACTTATATGCGCCAAGGCACCAAACAGGGCGACAAATGCGCATACTGATATACCTACTGGCGATGTTGAGCGGATTTTCCGTTGCGGAAGCAGCGCGTCCTGTTTCTTCGGCACCAGCATCAGTTGGATCAGAAGTGTCGCAATCCTATGTGGCTGCGGCTGCTACAGTAGCTGACAAGGCTTATGCCTTGCCCGTGCGCGATGCGCGTTTTGCGCGCGTTCCGTTAGCCTCCGCAGTCGGCTCTTCCATATTGACTGCAACGGCACACGATACCCCGGTTTATCGGCACGATATCATTTTAGGCTAGGTTTCCTGCGCCCACGGGGTGCAACCTTCAGCCTGCTATCGCGCGCCAAGATGGCGCGTCTCCCATATGATTTCAAAGGAATTACTTATGTTCGGCGGATTTGCCAAAGCGATTTTCGGATCGTCCAACGACCGTTACGTTAAATCGATCATGAAGATCGTTGACCAGATCAATGCGCTGGAAGATGAAATTTCGGTCATGGATGACGACCGGCTGAAGGCCCAAACGCAGCTGTTCCGTGACCGCCTGACGGCAGGCGAAACACTTGACGATATCCTGCCGGAGGCTTTCGCAACGGTGCGTGAAACGTCAAAGCGCGTCATGGGTATGCGCCACTTCGATGTGCAGATGGTGGGCGGGATCGTCCTCCACCGGGGGGAAATCGCCGAAATGCGGACGGGCGAGGGTAAAACCCTGACCGAGACTTTGGCCTGTTACCTGAATGCGCTCGATGGCAAGGGTGTCCATGTGGTGACCGTGAACGATTATCTGGCTCGCCGCGATGCGGAATGGATGGGGCGGATATATGGCTTCCTCGGTTTGACCACCGGCGTTGTCGTGCCGAGCATTCCCGAGCATGAACGCCGCGCGGCCTATGAAAGCGACATCACTTACGCAACGAACAACGAACTTGGTTTCGATTATCTGCGCGACAATATGAAATATGAACGCGAACAGATGGTCCAGCGGCCATTCAACTTCGCAATCGTCGACGAAGTCGATTCGATCCTTATCGACGAAGCGCGCACGCCGTTGATCATTTCGGGTCCGACCGACGACAAATCAGAACTATACATGCAGGTCCATGCCGTCGTCCTTCAGCTTGACGAAGGCGATTATGACAAAGACGAAAAAAGCCGCAACGTGACGCTCACCGAAGACGGCACGGAAAAGGTGGAGCGCCTGCTTGAAGGCGCCGGGTTGCTTACCGGGTCCAACCTCTATGATTTTGAAAATACCCTCGTCGTGCATCATCTTGACCAGGCGCTTAAAGCCAATGTGATGTTCAAGCGTGACATTGATTATATCGTCAAAGAGGGCAAGGTCATCATCATTGATGAATTTACCGGACGGATGATGGACGGGCGCCGCTGGTCAAACGGTCTGCATCAAGCAGTTGAAGCCAAGGAAGGTGTCGAGATCGAGCCAGAAAACCAGACACTCGCAACCATTACCTTCCAGAATTACTTCCGCATGTATCCTAAATTATCGGGTATGACCGGCACGGCGGCAACCGAGGCCGGCGAATTTCATGAAATCTACAAGCTGAACGTCGTTGAAATTCCGACCAACCTGCCGGTCCGGCGGGTGGATGAGGACGATCAGTTCTATAAGAACACGCAAGACAAGTTTGGGGCCATCGCCAAGACGATCAAGGAAGCCAATGACCGTGGGCAGCCAGTGCTCGTCGGCACGGTATCGATCGAGAAGTCCGAACTGCTTTCGGAGTTTCTCGAGAAGGAAGGCGTAAAGCATAGCGTGCTAAACGCGCGCTTCCACGAAAGCGAGGCGCATATTGTGGCGCAGGCTGGCCGTTTGGGGAGCGTCACCATCGCCACGAACATGGCCGGACGCGGAACGGACATTCAACTTGGCGGTAATTTCGAGTTTCGCCTGAATGACGAACTTCGCGATGTTCCAGAAGGGGCCGAGCGTGATGCCGCTATTGAAGCATTAAAAGCTGAAATTGCGGCTGAAAAGGCGCAAGTGATTGAAGCCGGCGGCTTGTTCGTGCTGGCAACTGAACGGCATGAGAGCCGCCGAATCGACAACCAGCTGCGCGGCCGTTCCGGTCGCCAGGGCGACCCTGGCCTTTCGCGTTTTTACCTGTCGCTTGACGATGATCTGCTGCGTATCTTCGGATCCGAAACCTTGTTCTCACGGATGATGAATTCAAGCCTTGAAGATGGCGAGGCCATCGGCGGCAAGTGGTTGTCGAAGGCGATTGAAACCGCGCAGCGGAAGGTTGAAGCCCGCAACTACGATATCCGCAAGCAGCTTGTGGAATATGACGATGTCATGAATGACCAGCGCAAAGTCATCTATGACCAGCGTAGCGACATCATGGATGCCGACCAAGTTGGAGACATCATTGAAGATATGCTCAACGACACCGTCAACAATATCGTTGGTGATTATTGTCCAGAAGGGACCTATCCCGAGCAGTGGGACGTTGAGTCACTTAAGCAGAAATGCGCTGAATTGCTTGGGCTAGCCCCCGACATTGATAGCTGGTTGCAGGAAGACGGGCTTGAGCCTGAAATCATTGAAACCCGCCTTGCCGACATGGCGACCGCCAAGTTCAAGGCAAAGGGCGAAGCTCTTGACGAAACTGTGTGGCGTCAGGTTGAAAAGAGCATCTTGCTCCAGACGCTTGATCACCACTGGAAAGAGCATTTGTCGACGCTCGATGCCTTGCGTCAGGTGATCTATTTGCGTGCTTATGCGCAAAAGAACCCGGTGAATGAATATAAGCAGGAGGCGTTCGGGCTGTTTGAGCGAATGTTGGCTGCCATTCGTGAAGGCGTGACCAAGACCATCGCAACCAATGATTTCCGAGCAGAAGAGGAATTTGTACCGCCTGATCTGCCGGAATTGCCCGATTTCCTGACTACGCATATCGATCCTTTTACGGGCGACGATAACAGTGATGATATTGATGCCGGTTCGCTTGGACTGGTCACAACGACCATTCCGCGTGCGCCCGTTGCATCGCTTTCGACTGACCCGTTTGCAGGCGACCCTGACCTTCGCCGTAACGACCCATGCCCTTGCGGATCTGGCCAGAAGTACAAGCATTGTCACGGCGCTTATTGATATTGGCGTGACCAGGGGGCGAAGATGATCTGGTTGGCCGGCCTCTTCGCCCTTGTCGCCTTTGTTTACGCTTCGGTGGGTTTTGGCGGTGGTTCCACATATACCGCACTGCTGGCCTTGTGGGGCGTTGATTACCACCTGATCCCGGTCATCGCGCTAATCTGCAATATCATCGTTGTTACCGGGGGCACGGTCCGTTTCGTGCGGGCCGGCCTTGTCTCCTGCCGAGAAGTAGCGCCCTTGCTGCTGATTTCCGCACCACTCGCCTTTGCTGGCGGGTTGGTTCCGCTCAAACAATGGCTCTTTCTTGGCATTTTGGGTGGTGCACTGCTGCTCTCGGCGATTGCGCTACTTGTCCAGTCTGACAAAATGACTCAGCGCGTGCTGCCAAAATCCGTTTTGCTGGCGATATCGGGCGCTGTGGGGCTACTGGCTGGCCTGTCGGGTATTGGCGGTGGTATTTTCATGGCACCCGTGCTGCACCTGATCCGCTGGGCAGAGCCGCGCCGGATAGCGGCCTTTGCATCGCTCTATATCCTGATCAATTCTGCCGCAGGGCTGTTCGGCCAAATCATCAAGTCCGGTGCACAATCGCTTGCCGGACCAGCGATGCAATATGGCATATTGCTGGGCGCGGTGTTCGTTGGCGGGCAGTTGGGTAGCATGTTTGGAATGCGTTATCTGTCGCCGCGCCTGCTGCGCAGCCTGACGGCATTATTGGTGGGCTATGCGGCGGTGCGATTGCTGTGGCAATCTTATGCTATGGCCTAATTGCCAATGGCCAGAAAAAATGGCTCCCCGGGAGGGATTCGAACCCCCGACCAATTGATTAACAGTCAACTGCTCTACCACTGAGCTACCAGGGAACAGCCCGATATCTTCGGGCAGAGGCGCGCCTATAGCAGCGCTTTTTCGCTTTTGGCAAGCGCCCATTGCCAGTTCAGACAATAAATTGTTCCATCGCAATGCGATCATCAAGAGCGTGTTCGGGGTCGAACAAAAGCGTAAGAGCGCGATTTCGGTCCAAGGCCACTTCGACCTCTGATATATCCCGGATTTCGCGCTGGTCCGCGACGGCGCTGACGGGTCTTTTGCCTGCCTCAAGTATTTTGAGCCGGATGACATAGCGGTCGGGCAATATGGCGCCCTTCCAGCGGCGGGGACGAAACGGGCTTATGGGAGTCAGTGCAAGGAGGGAGGAATCCAGTGGCAATATTGGGCCGTTCGCGGACAGATTATAGGCGGTTGACCCTGCGGGCGTAGACACCAGGATGCCGTCGCAAATAAGCTCCGGAATGACCGCGCGTCCATTGACGGATATCTCAAGCTTGGCTGCCTGACGCGTTTCGCGCAGCAATGACACCTCGTTAATGGCAGGCAAAGTGAACTTCTGCCCGCTCATAGTCGTAATCTCCGTGGTCAATGGACGCACTGAAAATGATTTGGCGCGTTGCAGGCGGCCCGGCAGATCCTGCAATTCCCATCCGTTCATCAAAAAGCCGATCGTGCCGCGATTCATGCCATAAGCCGGAATATCGCGCCGGTTTTCAAGCAACTGGTGCAGAACCTGAAGCATATGACCATCTCCGCCGAGCACAATCACGGCGTCGGCGCTGTCCAGTGGCACGAAGTCATGCACCTCGCGCAGGAGCGTCTCGGCCTCGCGTGCTTGGGGCGTTGCCGACGAAATTATGGCAAGTTGCATATTGGAATCATCCACCGGTTGCGTTCATATGCCGCGCAAGCCGCAAATCGGGCCGCGCAAGCTGCATTTCGAAGTCATGGCGTTGCGGTTTAAGGCGCAATGCCTTTTGTAGCAAAAGATCGACATCAGGCGGCTGCCCCTCGCGCAAGGCCTTGCGTAAGTCGACATGAAGCTCGGAGCCAAGGCACATGAAGATCTTTCCGTCGGTCGTCAGCCTGATGCGGTTGCACTGGTCGCAGAAATTATGGCTCATTGGCGTGATAAGACCAAGACGCAGCCCCAAGGGTTCGACGCGCCAATAACGCGCTGGGCCCGCGCTTTTATGCGCCAAGGGATGGATCTCATATTGTGCGTGAAGCGGTGCGATGAATGCTTCCAGCGGCACAAAGCGCTCCTCGCGTTCCGACACGCCGTCACCAAGCGGCATTGTTTCTATCAGCGTCAGATCGAATCCGTTTTCGGCACAAAATTTCGCCATGGGCAAAAGCGCATCTTCATTTTGGTCTTTCAACGCGACCATATTGATTTTTATGTCGAGCCCGTGCGTTTGTGCGGCATATATGCCGGCCAGAACCGTGGCGAGGTCACCGCCGCGGCTGATGTGCCGAAATGTATCGGTATCAAGCGTGTCGAGGCTGACGTTAACGCGCTTCATGCCTGCGTCGGCCAACAGAGGCGCGAACTGTTCCAGTCGACTGCCATTTGTCGTCATGGTCAGCTCTTCAAGGTCGCCAACGTGCACGCGCTGCCCAAGCGCTTCGATCAAGACGGCGATGTCGCGCCGCACAAGCGGCTCGCCACCCGTCAGCCGGATTTTGCGGATACCATGATGGATAAAACGCCCAACAAGAATCATGATCTCGTCATAGGTCAACAGGTCGCGATGGGGCAGGAAACTCTGCTGTTCGGGCATGCAATAAAAGCAGCGGAAATTGCAGCGGTCAGTGACCGATATCCGTAAATAGTCGATATTGCGTCCGAAACCGTCGATCATGTTTGCGATGTAAGCCGAAAACTCGTTGGCACAAAGCTGAATCAAAACGCAGCAACGGTTCGGAAAGCTTTCGCAGCTATCCTTGGCGCGTGAACAATTCAAAGTCCCCATCCCACAGGTCCATGAAGCGCGGGCAGATTCCTATGCGGCGTGCGCGCCAGGCGCGCGAATGGTTGTCCGCCGAATCCGAAGGCCCAGCGACGCTACTGTTGTTGGGAATTAAAGACCTCAAGCAGATTAATGAACAGCATGGGCGCGCCGCTGGCGATATGGCGATCCGGCGGGTAGGCGAACGCCTGCGTGATTTTGCCGCGCAACAATTGTCTCCGATAAGCTTCATGGCGCGGATGCCGGGCCGGGAATTCATGCTAGTCGTGAAGGGAAATGATGCAGGAAGGCATACCGAGCTCGCGGCACAAAAGCTGCTGGAAATGGTTTCGGCCGACCTCGGCGACTCTACTGCGCCGTTGCATGTCAGCGCTCGGGTGGCGATTGCTTTGTCGAAGCCGAACGAAAGCAGGCAGCAGCTTGCTGCACGGGCATCGCAGGCTCTGGCGCAAGCCTATGAACGCAAAGGTGAGCGGTTTGTTATTGCGGACAATGTCAATGTTCCGGAGATAGGCGAGCGGAGCCAGTTGGACTCAAGCTTGCGTTCGGCGCTCGTTCATCGACAGATTGCTATCATGCTTCAGCCTCAATTCGCCGTCGCAACTGGGGAGCTGGTGGGCGCAGAGGCGCTCGCGCGCCTAAATCACCCAGTCCTAGGCGAAATAAGTGCCGCCGATCTTTTTGCCTCGGCCGATCGATGTGACCTGCGTGAGGAATTGTCCTACCATATCCAGCAAGAAGCCATTGCCATCGCTGCAAAATGGCCAACGTCCTTTGCCCATTTGCGCCTCGCAGTAAATCTTGGTGCCGAGGAATTGACGGATGATTACGGTGCGCGGTTGCTTCATCTTCTGGAAACGGCGGAATTTCCGCCAGACCGCCTCACTTTGGAATTAACCGAGGAGAGTCTTGTCCGCGATCTTGCGCTTGCTGCGGGACAACTCGAATTATTGCGCGACAAAGGTGTGCGGATCGCTGTTGATGATTTTGGCACCGGATATTCAAGTCTTGCTTATCTCAAGGCTCTACCTCTCGATTATCTCAAAATCGACAAGGATATGACGCCGGATATCGCAGGAGATGGCAAAGACCGGATCATCTTGCGCGCCATCATTGCGATGGCGAAGGCACTTGGCCTCCTCATCATCGCCGAAGGTGTCCAGAAACCCGATGAGCTGGCGATGCTTCAAGAAGAAGGCTGCGATTTTTTTCAGGGTTTCCTGCGCGCACCGCCGATGACTCCCCAAAAGTTCGAGGCGATGGCCAGCGACCTCGTTTAGCCTGCCTTGCGTGCAAGATTGGCAAGGCCGCGCGATAGCTGCAGGCATCCGTTAAGCCGCGCGGCGGGATCGCCCCAGACACGGTTGATCACCAGTTTGCTATCGGGCCGCAGCTTTGCCGTCTGGCCAAGCTTGTCGACATAGGCCAGCAATCCTGTGACATTGGGTGGTGTATCCTGATGGAAGCTGACCAGCGTGCCGCGCGCACCGACTTCGATCTTCGCAACCTGCGCAATGAGCGCATTCTGCTTGATCTGTATAAGTTTTAGCAAATTCTGCGTCGGTTCGGGAATTGGACCGAAGCGATCTGTCATTTCTGCGGCAAAACCTTCGACATCCTGTCCTTCTTCCAAATCGTTCAATCGGCGATACAGTGCCATACGCACCGACAGGTCTGGTACGTAATCGTCCGGGATAAGGATTGGCGCATCGATCGTGATCTGTGGCGAGAAGCTGCCGCGCGGCTTTGCCAATCCCTGAGCGCCGGCACGGGCCTCCAATATCGCTTCTTCAAGCATGGACTGGTACAGTTCAAAGCCGACTTCTTTGATGTGCCCCGATTGTTCGTCGCCCACCAGATTACCCGCGCCGCGAATGTCGAGGTCATGGCTTGCCAGTTGAAATCCTGCACCCAGACTGTCGAGATCGCCAAGTACCTTCAGGCGCTTCTCCGCCGTTTCGGTCAACACGCGATTGGGTTCATGGGTGAGATAGGCGTAAGCGCGGGTCTTGGACCGACCGACCCGACCACGCAGCTGGTATAATTGCGCGAGACCAAAACGGTCGGCGCGATGAATGATCAACGTATTGGCGCTTGGAATATCGAGGCCGCTTTCGACAATCGTCGTCGACAGAAGAACATCGTACCGCTTTTCATAAAAGGCGCTCATCCGCTCTTCAACTTGCGTCGGCGACATCTGGCCATGCGCGGTCACAAATTTTACTTCGGGTATTTCCGTACGCAAATATTCTTCAATCTCGGTCAGGTCGGTAATCCGTGGAACGACGAAGAAGCTTTGCCCACCTCGATAATGCTCACGCAACAATGCCTCACGCAGCACAACCGGGTCCCACGGCATAACATACGTGCGAACAGCAAGACGGTCGACAGGGGGAGTCTGGATAACCGAGAGATCGCGGAGGCCTGACATCGCCATCTGCAACGTGCGCGGGATCGGGGTCGCGGTGAGCGTAAGCATATGGACGTCGGTCTTCAGCGCCTTGAGTTGCTCCTTGTGGTTGACACCAAAGCGCTGCTCTTCGTCAACAATGACAAGTCCAAGCCTTTTGAACTGCAGCGACTTTGCCAGCACCGCATGCGTGCCGATGACGATATCCATTGTCCCGTCGGCCAGCCCCTCGCGGGTTTGCGTTGCTTCGGCCGCCGGAACGAGCCGTGACAGCCGGCCGAGCTTGAGCGGGAGATCCCGGAACCGCTCGACGAAATTGGAATAATGCTGCCGAGCAAGCAACGTGGTTGGTGCTATGACAGCCACCTGAAGCCCAGCCATTGCAGCCGCGAACGCCGCGCGCATTGCCACTTCAGTCTTGCCAAAGCCAACGTCGCCGCATACCAATCGGTCCATCGGCTTGCCTTCCGACAGATCCTGAAGCACTTCCTCGATAACGCGCAGCTGGTCGTCGGTTTCTTCATAAGGGAACCGGTCAACGAAGCTTGCATAAGCGGGGCCATCAACCTCGATAACTGCCCCGGGGCGCAATGCCCGTTCGGCAGCGGTCTTGAGCAATTCATGCGCAATCGCACGGATCCGCTCTTTGAGCTTGGACTTGCGCCGTTGCCACGCTTCGCCGCCCAATTTGTCGAGCGAGACATGTTCGCTGTCCGAACCGTAGCGCGATAAAACATCGATGTTTTCGACTGGAACATATAATTTGTCGCCGCCGGAATAGGTCAGCGCCACGCAGTCATGGGGGCTGTTTCCTACGGGAATGGAAATCAGGCCCTCATAGCGCCCAATGCCGTGGTCCTGATGCACAACAAGGTCGCCAGGGGTTAAAGCGGCGAGTTCGGCGAGGAAGGCGTCGGCTGATTTGCGTCGCTTCTGACGCCGAACCAGACGGTCACCAAGCATGTCCTGCTCGCTCAGCACCACAAGATCGGGCGTGGTGTAGCCATGATCCAGCGGGAGCACGACCATAGCGGTCTGGCCAGCGGCGACGCCGAGAGCTTGCTGCCACCCGCTTGCCTCAACGATGGGCGGAGCACCATGGTCGGCGAGCAGGCCTTTGAGGCGTTCGCGTGCGCCTAGCGAGTAGCTAGCGATCACAGTTTTCGTATTGGATTTGTGGAGCGACTTCAGATGGGCAGATACAGCTTCGTAAACATTTACTTTCTGGGCACGTTCGGGCGCAAAGTCCCGCGCCGCACCGACGCCAAAGTCGATGATGCTTGCGGAATCCGGCTGCGCAAAGGGTGTCAGCAGATGGGCGGCATTGTCTGCAAAGAGTTGATCGAGCTCGGCAGCGCTCAAATACAGCATTTTCGGCGGGAGCGGGCGGTAGCTTCCGGGCTCTGCCGCTTGTGCCTTCACCCTGTTGTCGTGATAATCGGTGATGGCGTCGAGGCGTGACTGACCGGCGGCAATAGCGCCGCTGTCGCGGATAATCAGCGCGTCGTCACCCACATGATCGAAAATCGTCGCCATGCGCTCCTCGAACAAAGGCAGCCAATGGTCCATCCCTGAAAGCCGGCGGCCCTCCGAAACGGCCTGATATAATGGGTCGCCCGTCGCAGTGACGCCGAAACGTTCGCGATACCCAACGCGGAAGCGCTTGATGGCGTCCTCGTCCATCAATGCCTCAACGGCGGGCAAAATGTCGAAATGCTCAACTTGGTCAATGCTGCGCTGGTCAGAGGGGTTGAAACGGCGGATACTTTCGATTTCATCACCGAAGAAGTCTAAGCGCAATCCGACCTCGCTTCCCGCTGGGAATAGATCGACGATGCTGCCTCGGATCGCAAACTCACCGGCGTCGGCGACGGTATCCACACGGAAATAGCCGTTCGATTGCAGCAAGGACGCAAGCCGCTCGCGGCTGATGTCCCGGCCTGCCGTCAACCGCTCACCGGTTTGGCGAATACGAAACGGCGTAACATATTTCTGGATGACTGCGCCGATGGTGGTGACAACCAGCTGTTTCTTTTTCGCAGGCTGCTGAAGCGCTTGCAATGTTGACATGCGTTGTGAGGTTACCGCAACCGAGGGTGACGCCCGGTCATAAGGCAGACAATCCCAGCCCGGCAGAATAAGGATATCAAGCTCTGGCGCAAAAAAGGGCACGGCATCGGCAATGGCACGCATCGCGGACTCATCAGGCGCGATGAACAGCGCGCGCGTCTTTGCCGCACGCGTAAGGTCCGCAAGCAGCAACGGAACAAAGCCGTTTGGCACCGACGCGAGGGTCAGCGCCTCGCGACTCGCAATTATACGCTGCAGATCAATCATGGCTGATGGGTGCTAAGCCCTTCAGGCAGTGAAATGAAATCGAGCTGCATCAGCTGGTTCATCAATGGCCCAGCAAACGCAGGATCAGGCGCGGCTGTTCCCAGTGCCCAGGCCATGATGTCTACATCCTGCTCATCAAGCAGGCGTTCAAACCATGCATATTCGTCTGCGCTCCAGCCTTCTGAAACCTGGTCAAAAAACCCGCCAATCATGGCGTCGGCCTCGCGCGTGCCGCGGTGGTGCGCACGATAATGTAATTTGCGACGGTAAGGGTCAGCGTCCATGTAACGCATCCTTTATGCTGGTGGTGTGAATTGATTTGCGGGTTATAAGCGGCCCTAGTCATGCGCCCCGATATACTCAATCCGTTATTTACAGAAGTCCGCGCCCTGAAAGGTGTCGGTCCTGGCTTGGCCAAGCCACTTGAGCGGCTTGGGCTGGAGCGGGTTAAGGATGTCCTGTATCATTTTCCCACGAGCTGGACCTACCGCAAGGCAGTGACCGAACTCGATGTCGCCGATGTGGGCGCCAACATCATCATTACCGTTACGGTGATAGAACATAAGGGCGCAACCAGCCCGCGCGCGCCTTTGCGGATTTATGCGTCCGACCATGCGGGCAATTACATCACATTGACTTTTTTTGGCCGCAATGGCGGCTGGGCTAGAAAGCAGCTTCCCGTGGGCGAACGGCGCGTGATTTCTGGCAAGCTTGACCGATATGGTGACGAGTTACAGATGGTGCATCCCGATCATGTCGTGCCAATCGACAGTGACAGCGCACCAGGGCTGGCCGAGCCGGTATATCCGCTTTCAGAAGGACTGACGAATAAACGCATGGGGCAGCTGGCAAGCGCATCGCTGCAGGATGTGCCTGATCTTGCCGAATGGATCGAACCGACTTTATTGGCAAGTAGGGGGTGGGCAGGTTGGTCTGCTGCGATCCACGGCGTGCACCTCAAAGACGATGAAGCCGCACGCGACAGGCTGGCTTATGATGAACTGTTCAGCAATCAGCTTGCGATGCGGCTTATCCGCGCCGCTATGGACCGGCGGACAGCGGTGCCGGTGCATGGCGATAGCACATTGGTGTCGAAGCTGCGGCTGCCCTTCGCACTGACCGGCGCCCAGCAGCGCGCCATTGCCGAAATAGAAGGCGATCTGGCGCAGTCTCGGCCGATGCTGCGTCTGCTGCAGGGCGATGTGGGCGCTGGCAAGACGATGGTTGCGCTCATGGCAATGTTAAGGGGTGTCGAGGCAGGCATGCAGTCGGCGATGCTGGCCCCGACCGAAATACTGGCGCGCCAACATTATGCCAGCCTGCAAAAGCTTCTGTCAGGCCTGCCGATAAATATCGCTATTCTAACAGGCCGTGAAAAAGGAAACATGCGCGAAGCAACGCTGATGGGCCTAGCCGACGGCTCAATTCACATCCTGGTTGGCACGCATGCCATATTTCAGGAAGCAGTGACGTACAAAGCGCTCGCCGTGGCGGTGATTGACGAGCAGCATCGCTTTGGCGTGTCCCAACGGCTCATGCTGTCACGCAAGGGCAGGGGCGTGCCCCATTTGCTCGTGATGACGGCGACCCCGATTCCTCGCAGCCTTGCGTTGGCAGCCTATGGAGAAATGGACAGCTCTATACTGGACGAACTTCCTCCCGGACGGACTCCAGTCGAAACCAGAGTAATGTCGCAGGAGCGCCTGGTGGAACTGGTCGACGGCGTTGCCCGCCACTTGGCTGCAGGGAAGCAGGCATTTTGGGTCTGCCCCTTGGTCGAGGAAAGCGACAAAAGCGACCTTGCTGCTGCTGAACAAAGGGCAGAGCAACTACGCCAGCGCTTCGGTGATGTGGTTGCTGTTGTCCATGGAAGGATGCGTGGACCAGAAAAGGACGCCGTCATGGAACGGTTTGTTGCTGGCGAAACACGGTTGCTGGTGGCCACCACTGTGATCGAAGTAGGTGTTGACGTGCCCAATGCCAGTCTGATGGTGATTGAGGCGGCTGACCGGTTCGGCCTTGCGCAGCTGCACCAGTTGCGCGGGCGGGTGGGCCGTGGGTCTGAGAAATCCGTGTGCATATTGGTCCGAAGTATGCAGATTGGCGAAACGGCGCGCGCACGGCTTGCGTTGATGCGCGAGACCAATGACGGCTTTCGGATCGCGGAAGAGGATCTCAAGCTACGCGGCGCGGGCGAGTTGCTTGGCACGCGGCAATCAGGAGAAAATCCGTTCCGCATCGCCACCCCTGAACAGGTGCGTGCTTTAATTGGCGTCGCCGCGGACGACGCGCGTTTGCTGCTGGATCGAGACGGAGGTCTTGAAGGCGGTCGCGGTCAGGCGGCGCGGATTGCCTTATATCTGTTTGAGCGAGATGCGGGCGTTGCTACTTTGCGTGGCGGCTAACGGGGCTTTGCGCCAACTTTTTCCAACAATGCCATGAAGTCGGGCAAGCGCAACACGCGTTCGAATTGGAACCCGGCGCGATTCTCGACAGTCCAGATAACAAGCGCCTCTATTCGGCCAATGATGGGTAAACGCAATTCCACACGCTCGCCGCGTTCATAGCCTGGATTATTATCAATCATGAAGCCATGGGCTGACACATTTACGATGTGGATGGTCTTGTCGCCATGCGCCTTGCTTTCGGCGATGACCTTATGGTTTGCCCGGTGGCGCGCCGCTCGGCGTAAATCCATATCCGTATCTTGTAAGGCTTGCGCCATATCATGCCATCCCGTGCACTTGTTGACTAAGTCCTTACGTTACGGGCAAGTTACGAACAATTGGTAAAGGCGCGCTGCTTAGGTGAAGTTGATCAAACCGTGCTTTTTCTTGCCTGCTGATACTTTGACTGGCGCGCCACCTTGCGAAATCATCGCATCCTCATCTGAAACGACCAGGCCATCAATGCGTGCGCCGCCGCCTTGAATCATGCGGCGTGCCTCTTTTTTGGATGCCACAAACCCAAGTGCAACCAACGCGTCGATCACCGAAATATCTGCGGATATTTCGACATGGGGCAAGTCGTCACCCGATGCACCTTCTTCGAATGTCTTGCGCGCGGTTTCTGCCGCCAGATCGGCTGCCTCGGCGCCACGGCACAATTGGGTGGCCGCGTTGGCTAGCGCAATCTTGGCAGTATTGATTTCCGCACCGTCAAGCTCTTCAAGCCGGGCAATCTCGTCAAGTGGCAAGTCTGTGAACAAACGCAGGAACCGGCCGACATCACGATCGTCGGTATTGCGCCAAAACTGCCAATAATCATAATCGGGCAATTGTTCGCGGTTCAGCCAGACTGCTCCCGACACCGATTTGCCCATTTTTGACCCATCTGCCTTTGTAATCAGGGGCGTCGTCAGGCCAAATACTTCAGTGCCATCCATACGGCGCGTCAGTTCCATGCCGTTGATGATGTTACCCCATTGGTCGGACCCGCCCATTTGCAGCCGCACACCCAATGTTTTGCTAAGATGACGGAAATCATAACCTTGCAAGATCATGTAGTTGAATTCCAGGAAAGTCATCGGCTGTTCGCGCTCAAGCCGGAGCTTTACAGAATCGAATGTCAGCATGCGGTTGATAGTGAAATGCGATCCGACCTGCTGCAGCAGTTCAATATATCCAAGCTTGCCAAGCCAATCATGGTTGTTGACCATGACTGCGTCGGTCGGACCATCGCCAAATTTCAGAAACTGCCCAAAACCGGTCCTGATTGAATTTATGTTAGTTTCGATCGTCTCATCCGTCAGCATTTTGCGGACTTCGTCCTTGCCGGTAGGGTCGCCAATGCGCGTGGTGCCTCCGCCCATGACAACAATCGGCTTATGTCCTGCCTGCTGAAGCCGGCGCAGCAGCATGATCGAGACGAGATTACCAACATGAAGCGATGGCGCGGTCGCGTCGAAGCCGATATAGCCAGGTACAATCTCCTTAGAAGCCAATGCATCAAGCGCAGAGGCGTCCGTTGTCTGGTGGATATAGCCACGCGCATCAAGCAAGCGGAGGAGATCGGATGTATAAGCAGTCATAACGCGCCCGCGCCTAGCATGGAGTTTCTACATTGGCCAATATTTCGGTGAAGGAGATTTCACTGCATTGCCATCCGCAATCAGATCCGGGCGGCGTTACGGCTATTGAAGTCAGCCTGACTCGCCGCGCTGACGGCACTATCGAAATCATATGGCGCGTTTTCGGAAAAGTCGATCTTTTAGAAATACCTTCGCCAAAAAATACAGATAGATCGAATTTTCTTTGGGAAAAAACATGTTTTGAATTATTTATAAAGCATTCGAAAGAAACTTTCTATCTGGAATACAACTTCGCACCATCTTGCCAGTGGGCCACTTACCAATTTGATGACTACCGCGCAGGTGCAGGCGACGCGGAGGCATCCACCCCGATAATCCAGACAGAACGCCACGGGGACCTATTCATTCTGTCTGCTTCCATTGTCTTAGCCGTTGGCTGGCGCACGGGCGACCTGCTGGCAGGGTTAAGTGCTGTCATTGCTTCGAAAGCTGGCGACATTTCTTATTGGGCAGTGGCGCATCCGCCCGGCAAGCCTGATTTTCATCATAGGGATTGCTTTGCCCTGCAACTGGAGGCACCAAGCGCGGCATGAAATTCGGAATTGATCGCTTACTGTCAGACCCTGCGCTGCGTGCGCCACTGAAGGGTCAACGCGTTGCTTTGCTGGCGCATCCTGCGTCGGTGACGGCCGACTTGACTCATGCACTGGACGCCCTTGCCGCGCTAGATGGCATCAATATCACGGCTGCCTTTGGCCCACAGCACGGTCTGCGCGGCGACAAGCAGGACAATATGATGGAATCGCCCGATTTCATGGATCCGGTCCATAATATCCCCGTGTTCAGCCTGTATGGGGAAGTGCGCCGGCCCACCGCGGCCTCGATGGATATGTTCGATGTTCTATTGATCGACATGCAGGATCTTGGCTGCCGAATTTACACCTTTATCACAACGTTATTGTACATGCTTGAGGCCGCCGCCGAACATAATAAGGTGGTATGTATTCTTGACCGTCCAAACCCTGCTGGCCGCCCAGTAGAGGGGCTCACGTTGCGCTCTGGATGGGAAAGCTTTGTCGGTGCCGGACCAATACCGATGCGGCATGGCTTGACGCTGGGGGAGCTTGGAAGCTGGTTTATCGCCCATTATGACATTGGTGTGGACTATCGCGTCATCGCTATGGAAGGTTATCAACCGGATGCCGCGCCCGGCTTTGGCTGGCCAGCCGACCGGCTGTGGATCAATCCAAGTCCCAACGCCCCCAACATCAACATGGCCCGTGCATATGCCGGTACTGTGATGCTTGAGGGAACCACCTTGTCTGAGGGCAGGGGCACGACTCGTCCGCTCGAGATTTTCGGCGCACCTGACATTGATGCTCGCAAACTGATTGCCGAGATGCAAAGTTTTGCTCCGCAATGGCTCAAAGGATGCAGCTTGCGCGAAATATGGTTCGAACCGACGTTCCACAAGCATGTGCATGCATTGTGTCACGGCGTTCATATCCATGCTGAAGGCTCGAACTACGACCATCAGTCGTTTCAGCCGTGGCGGTTGCAAACTCTGGCGTTCAAGGCGATCCGGCGGCTGTGCCCCGAATATGATCTGTGGCGCGATTTTCCATATGAATATGAATTCGGAAAGCTTGCCATCGATGTCATCAATGGTGGACCAGCCTTGCGCGAATGGGTGGATTCACCGGACAGCACGCCAGACGCATTTGACGCCATGACGTCATTCGATGAGCGCAAATGGTTAGAAGAACGCTCTAAATTCCTGCTATATTAATGGCCATGCTTGCGGCTTAGTTCGCGCATCGCGTCGTCCAACCCATCCAGGGTCAGTGGGTACATGCGGTCATTCATCAATTCCTTGATGATCTTTGTCGATTGCGAATAGCCCCATTGTTTTTCAGGCACAGGGTTGAGCCAGACCGTTGCCGGGTAAGTGCTGGTGATGCGGTTCATCCATACCGAGCCCGATTCCTCGTTAAAATGTTCAACCGAGCCACCGGGATGCGTAATTTCATATGGGCTCATCGATGCATCGCCCACCATCACAACCTTGTAGTCATGCGGAAATTTATGGAGAACGTCCCACATCTGCGTACGCTCGCTGAACCGCCGCTTGTTATCCTTCCACACGCCTTCATACGGGCAGTTATGAAAATAGAAAAATTCTAGATTTTTGAATTCACTAGTAGCCGCACTGAATAGTTCTTCGCAAAGCTTGATAAAGGGATCCATCGATCCACCCACGTCGAGCATCAGTAGCACCTTGATGGCATTGCGGCGTTCTGGCCGCATCTGGATGTCCAGCCATCCTTTGCGCGCTGTGCCATCGATGGTGCCGTCAATATCCAGTTCCTCGACAGCGCCATCACGGGCGAAACGGCGTAGGCGGCGCATGGCGATCTTGATGTTCCGCGTGCCCAGCTCTTTCGTATGGTCAAGATTCTGGAACTCACGCTTGTCCCAAACCTTGACCGCCCGCTTGTGCTTGGACTCGCCGCCAATTCGCACACCTTCCGGATGATAGCCCGAATTACCGTAGGGCGACGTACCACCTGTCCCGACCCACTTGTTGCCACCCTGGTGTCGCTTTTCCTGTTCCTCGAGACGCTTTTGCAGCGTTTCCATCAATTCGTCCCAGCTGCCCATCTTTTCGATTTTCGCCATTTCCTCGGGCGACAGATATTTCTCGGCGATTGCTTTCAACCAGTCTGCGGGTACATCGACAGAATTCTGGCCATATTCCGTAAATATGCCCTTGAATACCTTGCCGAAAACCTGATCGAACCGGTCAAGCAAGGCTTCGTCTTTAACCAACGTCGTGCGCGCCAGATAATAGAACTCCTCCGGGCTTTGACCAATGACATCAGCGTCAAGTGCCGCGAGCAACGCCAGGTGCTCCTTCAGCGACGCCGAGATACCCGCACTTCGCAACTCTTCCATAAATGAAAAAAACACCGGCTGGCTCCCGTTAATTGACCGATTAAGCTTTTGGCGGTTCAGAAGCATGGCGTCAATAACTGGTGGTTAACCCCGTGCTAACCAAATTGCCTTAGGCCGTGTCGCATCAGTCAAAATCGGGATGGCGCACCAATGAAAATGGAAAAAATTGCATCGGCAGAGAACCATTGGATTCGCGAGACTGCGCGCATCTGCGGGGACGTGACCGTGGGTTGCACCGAAGCCGCCGGCGTATTGGAAAAGGCGCTGCAATCAGCCGACTGGCTAAAGGCGCGCCACGGCGAATTGACTGAACTCACACTTGGGCTTGACTCGGACATTGCAGAAGTAACTCACGCAACGAGCGAGGCACGAAATCTTGCCGAAGCCGCTGTGACGAAGCTTATGACGGGTCAGGAGACTGTTCAGCTCTCGCTCGCGAGCTTTTCGGAACTGGTCAACCTGGTCATGAGCCTTGGGCCGCATATTACGGGTTTTGCAGCTGCAATGGAACAGGTGAAGCGCGTGTCGCAATCCATCGACTCCATCGCGCGCACAACCAATATGCTCGCGCTAAATGCTGCCATCGAGGCGGAAAAAGCGGGCGCCGCCGGCCAAACGTTCGCAGTTGTGGCAGCAGAGGTGAAGAAACTTGCACATGATACTCGCCGGGCGGCTGTTGAAATTACGGGTACGGTCAATTCCCTGTCCCATGAGGCCGCAAAATTTGTTGAGCAGATTGAAGATGGCATTGCGACCAGCGGCGCGGCACAACATCAGTTTTCAAGCCTTCAGCAGTTGATCTACGGCGTCAGCGATGTTGTTGCCCAAGTCGGCAATCACAACCGCGAAATTGCCGAAAGTACAGCACAAATTCACCGCGGGTTGCTTGATTCACAAAAAGTGCGGGATGCCGTTGCGCAGGCGAATATCGAAATGTTTTCGGCCGTCGGCAATGCGCACAACCAGATTGGTCAATTGGAAGAACAGGCCAACCGCATGTTCGACAATATCGTACACAGTGGTCTGTCGCCTCGCGACACTGACTTTGTTGAGCGTGCCCAGGCGGAAGCCGATAAAGTAGCTGCTTTGACTGAAGCAGCCATCGCCAATGGCGCGCTTGATGCGGATTCGCTTTTCGACACGAATCTGGCACCCGTTCCAGGTAGCAACCCGCCGCGCTTTACCAGCAAATTGACAAGCTGGGCGGAGCGGCATTGGCAGCCTGTATTGGAGGCCGTCAAGCAAAGTAATCCGCACGAGATATTGTCCGTTGTATGCTCGAGCCGCGTAGGGTTCCTGCCCGTGCATCTGAAGGAGTTCTCGCAAAGGCCAACGGGCGACATCGCGCACGATACAAAATATTGCCGTAACGGGCGCGTGCTGTTTGAAGGTATCGATCTCATCGCAAAGGCGAGCGAAGAGGACTATATGATGGCCGTCTACCGCCATGAGGGCGACGGCCAGACCTATAAGGTCGTTCGGAATGTCTATGTACCGCTGCGGATCAATGGACGTCGCTGGGGCGATCTCGAACTCGCTTATATTGTCTGATAATGCGGCGCGTCAGTTGTTGGGGCGGCGCGCCATGAAGGCAAGTCGTTCGAACAACATGATGTCCTGCTCGTTTTTCAGCAACGCACCGTGCAGCGGTGGAATGGCCTTGGTTGGGTCACGCGACTGAAGCACATCAAGTGGCATGTCTTCGTGCAGCAACAGCTTCAACCAATCCAGCAATTCGCTGGTGCTTGGCTTTTTCTTGAGGTCAGGGACATCGCGCACTTCGTAGAAAATGTCCATCGCTTTGGAAACAAGCATCTTTTGGATGCCGGGAAAGTGCACATCGATGATCGCCTGCATTGTCGTTCTGTCAGGGAATTTGATGTAATGGAAGAAACAGCGCCGGAGAAATGCGTCGGGCAGTTCCTTTTCATTGTTTGACGTAATGATAACGATCGGGCGTTCAACAGCCTTGATGGTCTCTTGCGTTTCATAAACGAAGAATTCCATACGATCGAGTTCCTGCAGCAAATCGTTGGGAAATTCGATATCCGCCTTGTCGATTTCGTCGATCAGCAGAACGGGCAATTGGGGCGCCGTAAACGCTTCCCACAATTTCCCCTTTTTGATGTAGTTCTTAATGTCATGCACGCGTTCGTCGCCCAGCTGGCTATCGCGTAACCGCGCTACGGCGTCATATTCATACAGCCCCTGATGCGCCTTTGTGGTGGATTTGATATTCCATTCGATGAGCGGCGCACCAAGCGCGGTGGCAATTTCCTGCGCAAGAACGGTTTTACCCGTGCCGGGTTCGCCTTTGACGAGTAATGGCCTACGCAGCTTCGTGGCAGCATTAACCGCGACCTTCAGGTCGTCGGTGGCGACATAATTATCGGTGCCTTCAAAGCGCATGGACAAATCCCGTTTATTAATCGAACGGTTAATTCGTTAAGTGGCCACACCGGGATATGCAATATAATATTGCGAAGCTATGGCGACGGTTTATGTTGAAACCATCTCGATGTGGCGCGCAACGACCAGTTGCCACAGGCCGCGCTGTTGGGCCAATGTCTGTTCAGCGCCAAACGCCATCGCGCGGCGAAAAGCTGCGCCGCCGTCCAGACTGGCGACAAGATCTGTGCATTCAACTATAGAAGGTAATGTAATTTCCGGCGTGGCAAGACCCATTTCTAAGGCTGCGATCTCCAGCAGCGGCCGTGTTTGATGCCAGTCCAGGACGAATGCGATTGCGGCTCCTGCAGCGCAGCCCCTTCGGTCGGAAGTGGCAAGCATCTGGAAATTTTTGGCCTGGCCTTCGACGAGGGCGCTGACTTTTTCATGGCCTGTTAGGCGGCGGATAGGGCCTGCGGTCACGGTAAGTTTGTTCAAAAAACCGCGTTCTACGGACATACCGTCCACGGCCTTGATGAGCCATGCACGCGCTGCATCATCCACAATCTTGTGTGCGGCATAGTCAATAAGACCTGGATGCCTGCCATGAGCGACGTGTATAAAATGGGATATATCGGCCAACAGGCCAGTGCGTGCACTTTTTCCACAAGCGCGCAACTGCGGCTGCTGTTGGAAGTTGCTCAAGAATGCCACGATAGGCGTTACAGCGGTCAAGCTACCATCGGTCAATATATGGCGCACGAAGGCGTCGCCGGTGTCTTTGTCGGCAGGCGGTCGCGCCAGATTGTCCATATATTCCTCCTCCAGCAAAATGCGGGCGTCTGGACACACCTAAGGCTTTAGCGTTACCGCAAAGTTTTAAACATCTGGTTTACAACCACGAAAAGTTGAAACGTTTTATGTGTTTAGTCGATTTTGGAGGAATTAACGGCGTCGTGGCGGGGTAAACGCCTCTACGTCGCTATAGAATAAGGGCCCAAACTTCCCGTGAAGAATGGGCCCTTATTCAATGATTCCGAAACAATTTTACTGGTCGAGGAAGCTGCGCATTTTCCGGCTGCGGCTTGGATGCTTCAGCTTGCGCAATGCCTTGGCCTCAATCTGGCGAATGCGCTCGCGCGTCACGCTGAACTGCTGGCCAACTTCCTCAAGCGTGTGATCGGTGTTCATGCCGATACCAAAGCGCATACGCAAAACGCGCTCTTCTCGCGGAGTAAGCGATGCAAGTACGCGAGTCACCGTCTCTTTCAAATTGGCCTGAATTGCAGCATCCACAGGAATGATGGCATTCTTGTCCTCAATGAAGTCACCTAAATGGCTGTCCTCTTCGTCACCAATCGGTGTTTCGAGACTGATAGGCTCCTTGGCGATTTTCATAACCTTGCGCACTTTTTCAAGCGGCATGGACAGGCGCTCGGCCATTTCTTCAGGCGTCGGTTCGCGGCCTTGTTCGTGGAGGAACTGTCGGCTTGTGCGGACAAGCTTGTTGATCGTTTCGATCATGTGCACCGGAATACGGATGGTGCGCGCCTGGTCAGCGATCGAGCGGGTTATCGCCTGACGTATCCACCAAGTGGCATAGGTGCTGAACTTATAACCGCGGCGATATTCAAATTTGTCCACCGCTTTCATCAACCCGATATTACCTTCTTGGATAAGATCAAGGAACTGCAATCCACGGTTGGTGTATTTTTTGGCAATGGAAATGACGAGACGCAAATTCGCCTCAACCATTTCCTTCTTGGCGATGCGGGCCTCACGCTCGCCCTTTTGCACCATGTTGACGATACGGCGGAACTCGCCAAGAGACATACCTGTATTGGCAGCGATATCGGCAATTTCGGCCCGGATACGCTCAACACTTTCAGCTTCATTCGTGGCGAAAGCTGTCCATTTCTTGTCAACCTTCGAAACGTCGGCCAACCAGTTTTCGTCCAGCTCGTGGCCCATGTAGCTATCAAGGAACGCCTTGCGGGGCACCTTATGCCGTTCGGCAAGCCGCAACATCTGGCCACCCAGCGCCGTCAGTCGACGGTTGAACGAATAGAGCTGGTCAACAAGATACTCGATCTTGTTAGCATGGAACTGCACGCTCTCAACTTCCGCAGTTAATTCCTCACGCAATTTGTGGTACTTATTTTCCGAAGCTGTGGAAAAATCTTCGCCAGCATTCAGCGCGCGCATACGCTCATGCTGCACATTCGAGAATTTTTTGAACAAAGACGTGATTTTGGCAAATCGTTCAAGCGCCGCCGGCTTCAACGCTTCTTCCATTTGAGCAAGGCTGAGGGTGTTGTCTTCCTCCTCTTCCTCGACAGGGCGCGTACGCCGCTCGGTCATGTCATCATCATCGTCGCTGGCCGCTTCCGGCTCGTCTTCGACTTCTTCTTCCTCTTTATATGATGGCCCAGCGGTTTTTTCGCTGATTTCGCCGTCGCCTTCTTCTTCGCCATCTTCGGTCAGAGACTCAGGAGCAGGTTCTTTCGACAACATCGCGTCAAGATCGAGGATTTCGCGCAACTGCATTTCGCCGTCGTTCAGCGCGTTCGACCAATCGATAATGGCGTGGAATGTGATCGGACTTTCGCAGAGACCCAAGATCATGGTGTCGCGGCCGGACTCAATGCGCTTCGCAATGGCGATTTCGCCTTCGCGCGAAAGCAATTCCACCGCGCCCATTTCGCGCAAATACATGCGCACAGGGTCATCGGTGCGTTCGCCCGTGCCGGTTTTCTTGATGGTATTTGTGAGCGAACGGGGATCATTTTCGGAAATGTTGTCGATGGTTTCGACTTCTTCTTCCGTCTCTTCTTCGCCATCTTCGCCAGCTTCGTCATTTTCGACGATCTGGACACCCATGTCGTTGATCGCCGACATAACGTCTTCAATCTGTTCCGACGACATTTGATCCTGCGGCAAGGCGGCATTCAGTTCATCATATGTCAGGAAACCCCGGCGCTTCGCCTTTGCGAGCAGCTTTTTCACTGTCGCGTCGTTGAGATCAATCAACGGGGCATCGCCATTTTCGGTCATATCTTCTTCGTTTTCGTTTGCGCGACTTGCCAAAATAAATCCCCGATACTCTTACAAACTGTCCGCATCACGCCGAAAAAATTCGATGATGCGGTCGTCAAATGCCTTT
>JBBQPQ010000012.1:0-50601 GCA_038217195.1 Sphingomonadales bacterium
ATGGTGCTGCTGGGGAGGATTGAACTCCCGACCTCGTCATTACCAATGACGCGCTCTACCACTGAGCTACAGCAGCAATACCGAAGGTGCGGCCCTATGCGAAGGCTTGGGCCCAATGTCAAGCGGCTTGCGTCGCGGCTGGCTCTTTGGCATCTGGCGGCACGCAAGCATCGGAGCTCAGGAGACAGCCATTGGCAAAAGACGCAGAAGACAAGGAGCGCATAAAGGCCGAGCGCCTTCGCGAAGCGCTGCGCGAGAATTTGCGCAGGCGTAAGGCGCGGCCTTCGCAATTGTCAGCCGACAAAGCGGCCGGACGGCCGTTAGCAGCGGACTCCGATCCCGGGAAGTGAGGCGGAATCTTGCATAGAGGCCAGCGCCATATTGGGGGTAAAAAAAAGACCCGCAAATCGAGCGGGTCTTTTAAGGAAAAGAACTTTAGTCTTTCGACAACAAAGTCCTCGGGTCGCCGTTGTCGTATGTAAAATATTGTGGAAACACGATTGCACAGAATCGTCATTGCACCCCCATATTTTTGACAATTTCGGCCAAATGATGATGAATGTTAAAAAGCTTGGGCCAGCATGGCATTGCGCCGCCTTCAAGACTCGTGAATAGAACATGAATGCTGTATCGCCTTGCACGCCCTTTGTTATTCACAGCCGACGCCGAGGCAGCCCATAATCTCTCGCTCGCAGCGTTAAAATTTGCGCCAATTCCATCGATGGGGTCAGATAGCAAACAGCTCGCGCAGACATTTGCCGGACTTCATTTTCCAAATCCGCTCGGTCTTGCACCTGGCTATGATAAAAATGCCGAGGTGCCATTTGAAATTCTTCAGTTGGGTTTCGGTTTCACTGAAGTCGGAACGCTGACGCCTTTGCCGCAAGACGGCAATCCAAAGCCCCGCCTGTTCCGTTTGGTTGAGGATGAGGCTGTCATCAACCGCATGGGTTTTAACAATGAAGGCCAAGCCGCGGCGATCGAGCGGCTGCGTAACATTCCGCAGAAGGCGTTGAAAGCTCCGATTGGCATCAACATTGGCGCAAACAAGGACAGTGCTGACCGCGTGGCGGATTATGTTACAGGCGTGCGTAATATGGAGCATTGGGCCGATTATCTCACGGTAAATATCAGTTCGCCAAACACGCCTGGGCTTCGGGCATTGCAGGATAAAACGGCGCTCGATGACCTGCTGGCACAAGTGATGGAGGCGCGGACGCAGGACACACCAGTGTTCCTGAAAGTTGCACCCGACCTTCAGCCGGCAGATATTGACGACATTGTCGCTGTTGCCCTTGCGCGCGGGATTGCGGCTTTAATCGTTTCGAACACGACTATTGCGCGTCCGCCGCTGCGGTCACGCCACAGCAGCGAAACAGGAGGCTTGTCGGGCGCGCCGTTGCGGGACATGGCACAGCAACGGCTATGTGATTTCCGAAAAGCCAGCGGCGGGCAGATAGGACTTATTGGCGTCGGAGGCATCGCTACGGCCGAAGATGCCTATGCCCGAATCCGTGCCGGTGCGTCGCTCGTGCAGATCTACACCGCGCTGGTGTATCAAGGCCCAGGCCTTGCCCGCAGGATCAACAACCAGCTTGATCGGTTATTGCAAGCCGATGGTTTTGCCAACATATCCGACGCGATTGGCGTTGATAGCTAAATCTGGGCTTTGCTTTGCACATTAATGGTGGCTAGGTTGATGCTATGAAAAAATCCTTATTCGCGATCACAGCTTCAGCCCTCTTGTTTGCCCAGCCCGTCAATGCTGAAAACGTCGGTGTGACATCTTCTGCAGACCCGCGCGTCACAGCCGCAGGCATGGAGATGCTTCGTCTGGGCGGTTCTGCTGCCGATGCAGCGATGGCAATGATGCTGACACTCACCGTCGTCGAACCACAATCCAGCGGTATCGGCGGCGGTGGTTTTCTTTTGTATCAGGACAGCGCGAAAGGTGTGCTGTCGACCATGAATGGCCGTGAAACTGCACCAGCGGCGGCGACGGCTGACCGGTTCGTGGGTCCTGATGGCAAGGCGCTTGGTTTTCTGGAGGCTTTTCAAGGTGGCCGCTCGGTTGGTGTGCCGGGCAATGTGCAGCTTATGGCACAGACCCATCGCAAATGGGGCAAGCTGCCATGGGCAACGATATTCAAGCCGGCGATCCGGCTGTCCGAAAAGGGATTCATTGTCAACAAGACGCTTGAGAGCCGGCTGCAGAGCATTCAACCCCTATGGTCCAACTTTGACGAGGCGCGCACCCTCTACTGGCGTGACGGGAAGCCCGTCAGGGCGGGCATGAAGCTCAAAAATCCCAAGCTTGCCGCGACAATGAAGCTGCTGGCCAAAAAAGGCGCTGAGGCGTTTTATTCCGGCCCGGTAGCGGCGCAGATTGTCAACACAGTCACAACCAGCAAGCTTAGCCCTGGTGACATGACAATGAGCGATCTGGCGCAATATCGTGCCAAGGAACAGCAGGCGGTGTGCGCACCCTATCGCGTATATGTGGTGTGCGGCATGGCACCGCCTTCCTCCGGCGCAACAACGGTGTTGCAGATTTTAGGAACATTGCAGCGCTTCGACTTGACCGCGTCGGGCAAGGACAGTCCATTAAGCTGGCACCTGATTGGTCAGGCCATGCAGCTGGCTTATGCCGACCGGGAAAAATATCTCGGCGATGACGCATTTGTGGATGTTCCCGTCGCCGGGCTATTGAATCTAGAATATATCAAGCAACGTTCTGCGCTGATTGACCCAGCGAAGGCGCGGACTGATTTTCCTGCGGGTAGCCCGCCAGGTGCCTTGCCGCGCACTGCCGCCATTTCGAGCGAAGTTGCCGGCACGACGCATTTCACGGCCGTCGACAAATATGGCAACATCGCCAATATGACGTCGACGATTGAAGGGCCGTTTGGAAGTCAGCTAGCAACGGGCGGCTTCTTTTTGAACAACGAATTGACTGATTTCACCTTTGCGCCGGAAAAGGATGGCGCACCGGTCGCCAACCGTGTGGTGGGTGGCAAGCGTCCATTGTCGTCCATGTCGCCTACAATTGTTTTTGATCGGGACGGACGTGCCATCGTTGCCCTGGGCTCTGCGGGTGGCAAACGGATCATCATGCATGTTACAAAAACGCTGATTGGCGTGCTCGATTTCGGGCTCCCGCTTGAGCAGGCGATTACGTTGCCCAATATCTTTTTCAGCGGCCGCCAGCTCGAGGTCGAACAAAACACTCCGCTTGCGGCAATGGCAGACCAGCTATCAGCATTCGGACAGAAGGTTCGGGTATCGGACCTCGGATCCAAAGTAAACGGAGCGCAACTGTTGAAGGGCACATGGACGGGGGCTGCTGATGCGCGCAGCGAAGGCGTGTCGGCCACGATAGACGCAAAGGGCAAAATTGTTACCAGCCGCCCTGCTGGCGCTGCTGATGTGCCCCTGCCAAGCGTTGGCTGATCAACATGCGTTGCGCCGCTCTACGGTTGGGGTTAGCGTAAAATGACAACAAAAACAGGTGATAGCCTGACCGGGTATACGTAGGAGAGCATTATGGCTGCCGAACAGTTTGATGACTTTGACAGCTTTCCCAATCTCGTCACAATGTTTTTTGCGCGCGCGCGCTACCGCGGTGACGCACCATTTTTGTGGGCAAAACATGATGGTAGTTGGCAATCCATAAGTTGGGCTGAAGTAGCGCGCCAAGTTGCGGGTTTTGCCAAATCGCTTCGGCAGCTTGGGCTGGGAAATGGTGACCGGGTCATGCTCGTTTCTGAAAACCGTCCCGAATGGTGCATAGCTGACCTTGGGATCATGGCAGCAGGCTGTGTTACGGTACCCACTTATGTGACTAACACAGAGCGCGACCATCAACATATCATGGACAACAGCGCCGCCCGCGCTGTTGTTGTTTCAACAGCGAAACTGGCCAAGACATTGATGCCTGCAGCGTTGCGGTCGTCGCAAGCAGAATTCATTATCACCATGGAGCCACAACCCGCCATGCAGCATGGGCAATTGTCAGTGCATCAATGGTCCAATATGGCAAAAGGCACTGACGCGGATGTGCGCGCCAGCGAGGCAGCGATGGCAACAGTTACCCGCGATGATCTGGCGTGTATCATCTATACCAGCGGGACTGGCGGTGCCCCGCGCGGCGTTATGCAGCAGCATGGCGCAATATTGCACAATGCCGATGGCGCAGCAGCGGTCTTACGCGAAGATTTCGGTCTAGATGAAGAAGAAGTGTTTCTTTCGTTCCTGCCGCTATCGCACGCTTACGAGCACAGCGGCGGACAGTTTCTCCCGATCGGCGTTGGTGCGCAGATCTATTATTCCGAAGGCCTGGAGAAACTGGCATCGAATATTGAGGAAACACGGCCAACTGTCATGGTTGTCGTTCCGCGGTTGTTCGAGGTTCTGCGCCAGCGGATGATCAAGGCGGTCGAAAAGCAGGGCAAGGTCCCAAGCTATTTGCTCGACAAGGCGCTGACCATTGGCGAGCGCGATTATTCCGGCCGTAAGCGCCTGAGCGATGCTCCGATGCGATTATTTCTGTCACGGACCATCAAACCCAAAATTCAAGGCCGCTTTGGCGGGCGCATGAAGGCCATGGTGTCGGGGGGCGCGCCGTTGAACCCCGATATTGGCGTATTTTTTCAATCATTGGGCATCACGTTGCTGCAAGGCTATGGTCAGACTGAAGCTGGCCCGGTGATCAGCTGCAATCGACCCCGTGCCGGCATCAAAATGGATACCGTTGGTCCACCACTGAAAAACACTGAGGTTAAAATTGCCGAGGACGGCGAAATTCTCGTGCGCGGGCCTTTGGTCATGAAGGGATATTGGCGCAACAAGGCAGAGACTGACCGCGTCATCATCGATGGATGGCTGCATACCGGCGATATTGGGCATATTGACGACCGAGGCCGCATCGCCATCACTGACCGCAAAAAGGACCTGATCGTCAACGACAAGGGAGACAATATAGCGCCGCAGAAAATCGAAGGGATGCTTACGCTTCAACCAGAGATTTTGCAGGCCATGGTATCCGGAGACAAACGCCCTTACATCGTTGGGCTCATCGTGCCCGACCCCGAATGGGCGCTGGAATGGGCGCGGGCACAGGATATGAAATACGATTTCACTGCGTTGCAAGCCAATCCGCAGTTTCGTTCAGCGGTCCGTGCAGCGTTAGACCGCGTGAATGCCGATGTTTCGGTCACCGAAAAGGTGCGCCAGTTCGAATTTGCCGATGAACCATTCTCCATCGAAAATGGCGAAATGACGCCGAGTATGAAAATTCGGCGTCATGTCATTCGCGAACGTTATGCCGCACGGGTGAACGGCATGTACAAGGATTAAGGCGAAGCTATGCGTTATTTGGCATCCAGCCAGGCATTAACCTCCGACCGGATGCGTGGCTGCGACGTAATGCGGGTCTGGATCGCGACAATTGCCTGTTCAACTGGCTTGCGTGATTCAGGCTTGAGGTGTGCGGCCGCATAAGCGTTGAGCTTGCCCACCATTGCGGGATCAGCCGAGCCATTTCCCAATCCGGGGATAAACTCGGATGTCGAAGATACGTCGACCAACGCCTCCACTGCTTCCCTGTTGGCAAGGGCAAAATCAACCGTGAGGTCAGGATATTCTTGGGCCACGGCTCCAATCATTGCGGCGCTCAACGTGGAGCCAGGCTCCTTGGTCAGGGCCAAAGCAAGAGCCTGGTTGGCCAGATCGACATTGCGCGTCGAACCGAGCAACCGGTACATGCTGGATTTGACCAAATAGCTTTCGGCATTTTGACCAAGTTTGCGCATCTTGTTCCAAGCAGCCAGATCGGCATTTTGGGCAATCACGCCAAGCCAGGTGGTGCGCAAGGGGCCATCAAGCGCCGCATCATCGCTGTCCAGCGCAATAAACAGGCGCCGGGCTTCCGCGACTACCTTTGGGTCGCCCATATTGCCTAACGTGCTGATGAGGGCGCTCCGCAGATTTGCGTCCAGCGTGCTATCCGTGACCGACTGCTTCATTCCAAGCTTGTCGAGCGTTGGCCCAAATCGGGCAGCGGCAAGCTTCGCCAACTTTGCCTGTCGGGCGGGGTCCTTCTTGTAGAGCCCGTAAAGATACGCGAAGGTCGAAACATTGTCCTCTGTGACGCGCTGGCTCGCGTCGGCGGGAGCTACATCGACCAGCGCAAGTGCAGTGCCTACTGGCTGATAGGCGGCATAAGCGAGGCCCTGGCTGTCGTTCAGCAATCCCAGTTGGTCGATGGGCGCAAGTTTGGGGAAGGCTTCCTTCAATGCCGCCATCATATCGGCCGGGTACAAAACGCGGTAATATCCGCTTTGCCCTGCATTCATCAGCACCGTTCCGCAGCCGGGCAGGGTCATTGTGCCTGCACCGCCGGAGACAACCGAAGTTGCACGCGCTTGGCCTAATATCTGCGCAGTCACCGGGACATTCCAGCGTTGTGGTTTGGCAGATGTTTCCGCTTTGCGGTCGCGGGAAAATTCGCTCTGGCTCAGCTTCAGTTGAGTTGTGCCATTAACGCACTTTGCGGCGTCGACCTTGATCAACGGCACGCCTGGCTGGCGCGTAAAGTCATGCGCGACGCGCACTAACCCCTTGGCACCGGCCGCCTCGACCGCGTTCCACAGATCGTCGGTGCGCGTGTTGCCATACGCATGTCTCTTCATATACGCACGCAAGCCGCTGCGCCAGACATCCTCACCGGCAAAGGCTTCCAACATTGTGATGACCGCCTCACCCTTTTGATAGGTGATGGTGTCGAACGCCTGACTGGTTTGTTCGACGGTGGTGATCTTCTGGATCACCGGGTGCGTGGTAACATATGCATCAAGCCCAATGGCGCCCTCACGGCCATTTACGCGATCCAGGTCGCTTTGCCATTCAGGGTTGAAATGGGCCGTGGCCTTGCTTTCCATCCAGCTGGCGAAACCTTCGTTAAGCCATAGGTCGTCCCACCAAGCCATGGTCACGAGATTGCCGAACCATTGATGCGCAATTTCGTGCGCATCGGTCGTAAATATGCCCTGACGGGTGCGTGCGCTGGTGATTTTCGGATCATTCAGCAAAACACGTTCAAAGGTGAAAATCGCTCCCCAATTTTCCATTGCGCTGAAAAACTGGCTTTGCCCGGGGCCAGCGACATTGTCGAGTTTCGGCAATGGATAAGGCGTGTCGAAATACGCGTTATAATAGCCAACCAGCTTGGCAGACGCCTCAAGCGCATATTGACCCTTTGGTCCGTTGCCTTTGCCCACAATGACGCCAACTTCGGTTGGCCCGACCTGTTTTGTAATACGGTCAAACTCGCCAGTGCCGAAGAAAAGCAAATAGGTCGACATTTTTGGTGTTGTCCCGAAACGCACTTCAGCCTTGCCATTGCCTAAATCCCGGCGCGCGGCGACTGGCATGTTGCTGACTGCCATTTGCTCTGACGGCACATTCACCGTCAGAGCAAATGTAGCCTTGTAATTCGGTTCGTCCCAGCTGGGCACAAAGCGGCGAGCGTCAGGCGCTTCGAACTGCGTGAATATGGCGCGCTTCTCTGCGCCTTTAGGGTCCTTATAATCCAGCGCGAAGATGCCATTTGCCTGCTGCAATATCTTGCCCGCATAATCGATCATCAAGGTGTAGCGACCGGCAGGAAGCATCCGTCCAAAGTCTATGGTTGCTGTCTGTGCGGCGGCATTGACAGTCGCCGTGGCCGGCATCGCAGCCGCGCGGTCCTTGGAGATGCTGACCGCGCGAAATTCAATGTCGGCGGCATTGAGCGTGACCGACTTGCTTGCAGTCTTTAATGCAAATTCAATGCGCACATTCCCATCATAGCGTAGCTTGGCAGCGTCTGGGGTAACGGTGATGGCATAATGCAGCGGTGCCGCGTTGCGGGGCAACTGCGACGGCACGACGATGTCCGGAGCAGCCTTTGCGGTTGCGGCGCTGATTTGGCTGACGGGTACAACAACACACAATGCTGCAGTCGCAACCAACAATGAACGGACTTTCATAAATTTGCTCCCCAATGAAGTTTGGGTCGCTAGATATTTTGCGCCCAAATTAAAAATTCGATATTGCCTTGCGGCCCGGTGATGGGGCTGGTGGTCACCCCGCGCACTGTCCATTTTTTTTCGACCAACCACATTTTTATCTCGTTGCAAACGCGGTTGTGGACCTCGGGGTCCCGGACGACTCCACCTTTGCCAACTTCTTCCCGGCCAGCTTCGAACTGTGGCTTGATGAGAGCAATCAGGTGTGCGCCATTTTTGGCAAAGGACATTGGTCGCTCAAGCACTTTGGCGAGGCCAATGAAACTGGCGTCGCAAACGATAAGGTCGACAGCTTCGGTGATATGCGTGTCGGTCAATATACGCGCGCTCGTTTGTTCATGGACAATGACGCGCGGATCCTTCCGCAATTTCCACGCCAACTGGTTTGTGCCGCTGTCTACGGCAAAGACACGCACCGCGCCGCGGGTCAGCAGCACATCGGTAAAGCCGCCAGTCGACGATCCGACGTCAATCGCAACCTTGTCCGTCACGTCTATTGAAAAATCGTCCAGCGCATGTGCGAGTTTGATGCCGCCCCGCGACACCCATGGATGATCGCTGCCACGCACGCTGATGTCGGCGTCCTCGGCAATTTGCTGTCCGGGTTTTTGTGCCTTTGCCTCGCCGATATAGACATGGCCAGCCATGACGAGCGCGTGGGCCCGCGTCTTGCTTTCGGCAAGACCGCGGTCAACGATTATTTGATCTAGACGTGTTTTTTTGGTCGCCATGTCGCAACGCGCTAGCGGAGCGAAGGCGATTTGGCCATAAGCCAAAGCCATGCAGACCCGTCACCTGACCCTCATCTCATTGCTCGCGCTTGCCGCATGCGTTGCGCCGCCCGCTCCGACCGCGCCTCAACCAGCCTCCGCCCCGCCGCCAGCTGCAGCGCCGTTAACTGCGCCGCGCTTGACGGGTGACTGGAATGACTGGCCCTTCACGCCGGGTGATTGGACCTATCGCCGTGATGTACGAGGTTCGCTGGGCGCATTTGGCGTACCGGGCCAGATCGCAAAAGTCGGCTTGCGGTGTGATACGCAGACTCTCCGTGTGTATTTGTCACGCGAAGCTGCCGTTCTTGGCAAGAAGATGACGGTTCGTACTTCGTCGATGACCAAGGAAATGGTGACAAGGCCGAGTGGCGGCGCAGAAGACTATGTTGCGGCGGAAATATTGCCGAACGATGCGATCTTGGATGCCATGGCCTTCAGCCGAGGTCGGATATTATTGGAAACCGAAGGGCAATCGCCGGTTATCTTGCCATCATGGGCCGAAATAACGCGTATTGTGGAAGATTGTCGGCAATAATTTCCGGCCATGGATCCGGGCCGATATGTCTCGGCGCAGAACCTCAATGTTTGCCGGAAAAAAAATTTATTACAAGACTTGTTTGTAAACGCAGTTTGATTCACTTTCGGAACTGCGGAGGGCAGATATATGTTTGAAGCAAGCAATTTCCATTCAACGAAAGGAGGTGATCCGATGTCTCATGGTTCAGTAAAGAGGTCGGGCAATTCCGTTCGGGAGATCGGCCGCTGATTAAATCGGCGATGCCGGTCACGGCATGAAAGCAACTTCCGGCAGCGGGCGTCCGACCGCTGACCCATGTTTAAGGGCCGCTAGATCACTCTAGCGGCCCTTTTCTGTCGCCTGGAATCCAGCCCAGTTGTCGCACTTGGTTTCAGTGGTACCGGTGGCATCTATCAAATTTTCAGAACCTAAGGTGCCAGTTGCGTCCGTACCTAAACGGATAAAATTATTCCGGCGCAATCGGGGGGAAACGCGGCCACCGGCCTTACTATTCGGGACGCAAAGGTTTTTCGTCGAACAATGGTGGCAAATTTTAAGGAAATGCCTACATCGTGTTCCAGGCTCAATAGGATGTTAAAAAATGCAATTCGTGCGGATTAGCTGGAAAATATTGGTGGGTTTGAAAGACCTGCTTGTCCTTTTGTTTATGTTGCTGTTTTTCGCTGCCGTTTTTGTGTTGCTGAATTCAAGTCCCAATCCGGCAATGGTGCGCGATGGCGCATTATTGCTGAAGCTCGACGGCGTTGTATCGGAGCAACCAGCAGAGGTCGATACGCTGACGATGCTGACATCGTCTTCTGTCCCGGTTGGTGAAATTCGCCAGCGCGATATTATCCGTGCATTGAAATTGGCGGAAAGAGACAATCGGGTAAAATCTGTTGTCGTGGATATGGATCGGTTCCTCGGTGGCGGGCAAGCGAGCCTCGCCGCGATTGGCCGAAGCCTTGATGCAGTCAAGAAAGCTGGCAAGCCAGTCTATGCCTTTGCCACGGCTTATACCGACGACAGTTACCAGATTGCCGCGCATGCAACTGAAATCTGGATGGACCCGCTTGGCGGCGCGATGTTGACTGGCCCTGGTGGATCGCAACCTTATTATAAAGGCTTGCTCGACCAACTGGGGATTAAGGTCAATATCTACCGCGTCGGCACCTATAAAAGCGCCGTGGAGCCTTTCATGCGATCCGACCAGTCGGAGGCATCGAAAGTTGCGATAAAGGGCGTATACGACGAAATTTGGGGCCAGTGGAAAGCCGATGTCGCCAAGGCGCGCCCGCAAGTTCAGCTGGAACAGATGCTGATGGATCCGGCGGGCTCGGTTGAAGGCGCCAAGGGCAATCTTGGGCAGCTCGCATTGACGAGCAAGCTCGTGGACAAGCTCGGCGACCGCGTCGCTTTTGGCAAATATATCGGGAGCAAAGTCGGTGCTGATGACAAGAAAACCACTGGCGGTTTTGCGCATACGCCTATGGACGCGCTTCTCGCGAGCTATGGCCCGCCATCGGCTGGCAAACAAATTGGTGTCGTGACGATTGCCGGAGCCATAACCGACGGTGAAGGCGGCCCGGGATCCGCTGCAGGCGACACGGTCAGCGGACTGATTTATGATGCGCTCGACAATAAGGACCTGAAGGCGCTCGTCGTCCGCGTGGATTCGCCTGGTGGCTCAGTCATGGCCTCGGAAAAAATCCGCCTCGCAATAAATGCCGCTAAAGCGAAGAAAATTCCCGTTATCGTCTCAATGGCAAATCTGGCCGCAAGCGGCGGGTACTGGATTTCAATGCCAGCGGATGTCATTTTTGCTGATCCAGCGACCATCACCGGTTCAATTGGCATATTTGGCGTAATCCCGAGCGCCGAGGCAGGGCTCGCGAAAATTGGCGTAAACGCTGATGGCGTAAAAACGACGCCGCTTTCGGGTGAACCGGACGTGCTCAACGGGTTTAGCCCAGAGTTTGACCGCGTGGCGCAAAGCGCAATTGAAAACGGATATAACCAGTTTCTCACCCGCGTCGCGACCGCACGTAAAAAAACGTTGGCGCAGGTGGATGCCGTTGCGCAAGGCCGCGTGTGGGCAGGTGGCACCGCGCGCCAGCTTGGCCTCGTTGACCGTTCAGGCGGCATGGATGAGGCCTTGGCAGAAGCAGCCAAGCGCGCTGGCCTCAAACCCGATGGTTGGCACGCCGTGTATATTGAACCACCTGTAAGTTTTACAGGCACTTTGCTCAGCGGGCTGTTTCCAAAACGGGCACAGGCAACTGCGCCAATGGACATATTTGCCCACGCAGCGTGGCAGCAAACCTTGTTTGCGCAACGCGTGGTAACGGATTTGAATATGCTTACAGGGGTGAAGGGCGTTCAGGCTAGATGTCTTGAATGTGGTGATTTCGCGCCACCCGCCGTAGCGCCGACTGATAAAGGTTGGTTGGCTGTCCTGATGAAGGCGTTGAGCTAGAAGCTTATCGCGCGGTAAGCGTTAAACCCTTACCGCGCAGATTACCGCAGAAGATGTTGCAACGCTCAAGATCTCGGGATCTTGCAATGCCCGCGTGCGGCGCAGAAACTCATCAACTGTCACCTTGCGCATATCCTGGCTGCGCAATTTTTTGAGCCCGCCCAGCCTGTTGAGTTGAACCAGCGAAAGGCGGTCGACCATGCGGTCGGCCATACATGCCGCCATCGGCTGCGACAGGCCCGCATCCATCAATGCCGTACGGATGCGGGTTTCAGGTGTGGCACAAGCCGACAGCGCCAATGCGGCGAGGCTGACAAGCGCGATGCGTTTCATATGCCATGTGCCTTCGCACGTGCGACGCACTCCATTATGATGCGCTTGGCGTCTTTCTCATCGCCCCAGCCATTCAGCTTGGCCCATTTACCCGGCTCAAGGTCCTTATAATGGGTGAAGAAATGCTCGATCTGCTGAAGCACGATCGGTTGCATGTCCTTATAGGTCACGACATCGGAATAATAAGGGAAGGTCGCATTCACAGGCACGCAAAGCAGCTTTTCATCGCCGCCTTTGTCGTCTTCCATCATGAGGACTCCGACCGGGCGGCATTTGACGACAGCGCCCGCAATGATGGGGGAGCGGGCGACAACAAGCGCGTCCAACGGGTCACCATCTTCGCCAAGCGTATGCGGGACGAAGCCATAATTTGCGGGATAGCGCATAGGCGTGTGTAGGAACCGGTCAACGAACAGGGCGCCAGACGCCTTGTCGAATTCATATTTCACCGGCTCACCGCCAATTGGCACTTCAATCAGGACGTTGAGGCTTTCGGGCACATCGTCGCCCGCCGGAATCAGATCAATACGCATGGGAGAATGCTTTCACTTTGTTATTGCTTGGGTCGCCGCGGGCTAAACAAACGGTCGATTGCCCTCTCGCCTTGACCCACGGGTTCGACGTGCGGATAGCGCAAACCGCCTGAATAGGCGATGTCTATTTGCTCATAGCGCTTATTGCGCTCAACGAGCAGCCTGATTGGCGTCTTTTTATCCTTAGCCGTCTTGATAGCGCTGGTCAGGCCTTCCTTGGAATATGCATAGCCATCGACGGCGATGATCTTCGCGCCGTTGACAATATTTGCCTTGAATGCAGGGCCATTCCACATAACCGATGTGACCTTCGCATCCTTGTCGAGTGTCAATCCAAGCGAATGCGTGAGGTTGAAGCTGCCGCCTTCTTTCATCAGCTCTTTGTCGAATATATTGGGCTCTTCCTTCCAGACCAACCTGTACCCGCCTTTTTCCAGGCCCGCCAATGGTGCTGGCTGGTTTGACTGACGCAATCTGCTGTCGAGGAACTTGGCCCAGTCATAGGGCTGCACTGCATTCAGGGTGCGGACCACTTCGTCAAAATCGTACGTCAGCACGCCCCAATCTTTGTCACGGACGCCAAAAAATGCCTTGGCAAAATCATCCAGTGATTTGGCCCCCTCAGAAAGCGCGCGAATGGTCATGTCGGCGTCAAGCCAGATCAGCGAGCTTTCGTTGTAATAATCCTCGCCACGTGCCTGGCTTGCAAACGGTTTTGCCTTGCGCGCGCCGAAAATCGGATCATGCGTGGTGTCCTCGACCGAACGCCATGCGCGGCCCGGCTGTTCGGCATAAAATCCGGCATATTTCGCCCATTCTCCAAGGACCATTTCCTTCGACTGAAGCCCGGAACGCGCGGCGAGCACGAGGTCCCAATAGCTGGTCTGACCTTCATAGACCCACAGCAGATTGTCGCGCATCGGGGACGAATAATTGGGCGTCCACATCGTCGCAGGACGGCGGAACTTGCCATTCCAGCTATGGGTGAATTCATGCGGCAGCAGGCCGCGCTCGGACATATTGTCATCCCATTCGGTGAAATAATCGGTCTCACGCGTATTTTCGGAACTACGGTGATGTTCAAGCCCGATGCCGCCAAGCTCTTCGGTTAAGCCAAGCAGAAATTCATATCGGTCAAAATGCTTTGATCCGAAAAGCAAAATGGACTCATCAACCAGTGCGCGGTGTGCCGCGATCTGCTCTGGCTTCGCCGCAAGATATTTGGGGTCGTCCGCCCAGACATTCAGCGTTACATTATTGCCCAGATCCCATTTCTTGTAATGCGGCCCTGCAAACATCGGGCTGTCCACGAGCGTTTCGAAGTCCGTGATGCCATAATCAATACGGTTGCCAGTCAGTTTTGCGCCATCAAGTGCGGCAACTCCAGTCCAGCCCTCTGGCAAGGTGATGGACGGCTTGATCTGGATAGCGCGGGTGAAATGTCCTGCAGGATACAGGGCAACCTGCTCCCACTGCACATTCATCATATTGGGCGTGACATTGATTCGCCCTTCGCTTTCGCGCACGGGGGCAGTGAACTGGAATTCGACATCAACCGACCTTATGCCTTCAGGCACGTCAACGTGAAAGGCGTAAACCTCAACCGGATCGCGCGTCCAGCGCAGCGTTTTGCCACCAGCACGGATGACGAGCCCAGTCATCTCGGCCAGTGCGCCGCGTGGCCCATGCTTACCCGGAAGCCATTGAGGATATAACAAAACGAGCGGCTTGCCCTGCTCAACGGGGATGACTTGCCGCACTTCGAAAATGGCGCGATCGATGTCGGTGGCGTCCACCTGCAATATCATTGGAGCAGACAAGGGGCGGTCTTGCGGCACGGGAATCGTGGAGACGATCGGGACCGGTTGCGGAGCGCTATTCTGGGCTTCTGCTGCGGAGATTAGGCTGGCGGAAAGGGCGAGTGCGGCAATAAGGCGCGACAATGTTAGAGAAGTCATGGAATGGAGTTCTGCCGAAAGTGCCGTGCTGCGTCCAGCCCTATTCCACTTCCAACATTTAGCCGCTAGGGCGCTTGTCGATGGCAAAGATACAAACACCCCAAGCCGTGCGCGGCACGCAGGACATGTTCGGCGAGACCGAAGAGCGCTTTGCGCATGTTGTTGCGACCTTTGAGCGCGTGCGCCGCCTATATGGCTTTAAGGGCCTTCAATTGCCGGTCATTGAGCCGACGTCAGTGTTTGCGCGCAGTCTGGGCGAGGCTACCGATGTTGTTTCAAAAGAAATGTACACGTTTGAGGACCGGGGCGGTGATTCGATAACCTTGCGGCCCGAGTTTACCGCGGGGATTGCGCGCGCCTACCTCACCAACGGCTGGCAGCAATTTGCGCCCATGAAGCTCTCGGTGCACGGTCCATTGTTCCGCTATGAGCGCCCGCAAAAGGGCCGCTACCGTCAGTTTCACCAGATAGACGCAGAAATCATCGGCGCGGCTGAACCCGCGGCCGATGTTGAATTATTAGTCATGGCTGATCAGTTGCTCAACGAGCTGGGCATTAACGATGGCGTGACATTGCAGCTGAACACTTTGGGCGACAGCCAAAGCCGCGATGCCTGGCGTGCGGCATTGGTTGGCTATTTCAACGACCAAAAGGGTCAACTCTCCGAAGACAGTCTTGCCCGGCTCGAAAAGAACCCGCTGCGGATATTGGACAGCAAGGATCCCAAGGACCGCCCAGTGGCCGATGCTGCGCCAGTTATCGACGACTATCTGTCGGCCGAGGCACAGCAGTTTTTTGACCTAGTCACTGCCGGCCTTGATGCCGCAGGGGTGGCCTGGACGCGCAACGCCGCGCTCGTGCGTGGACTTGATTATTACCGCCACACCGCATTCGAATTTGTAACCGACCGGCTGGGTGCGCAGGGCACAGTTCTGGGCGGTGGGCGCTATGACGGGCTGATCGAGAATCTAGGTGGACCAGCAACGCCGGCTGTCGGCTGGGCCGCGGGGATTGAACGGCTGGCAATGTTGATTGAGTATCAGTCGCAGGACAAGTTTGACGCGGTGATTGTTGTCGAAAGCGACGAACGGCTAAGCGACGCCATTCGTCTGGCACGCACATTGCGCAATGCCCAGTTCGCTACAGAAATTGTGGCAACGGGATCGCCGCGCAAACGCTTTGACAAGGCAGTAAAAATACCATCCCACACGCTGATATCCTTGGCGGTATCCGCTGACGGTCCGACGATGCGGATACGCGGCGAGGGCAGCGACAGCGCGGCAAGTGTGGAAGCTCTTATAGCGGGCGGTAAATGATCCTTCGCTCGACCCAACAAAAACGTCACCCTGAACTTGTTTCCGGGTCTATTTCGCCACACGTGTTTTCGGTCTGCGTAGCGCGACGGATGCTGAAACGAGTTCAGCATGAGGTGAATAACGATAAGATGGCCAGTCTGTGAAAATCTCCCCGCACCGTATCGCGCAGATTGAATCGCGCTTTTCCGAGCTTGAGGCGCGGATGGCTTCGGGACAGCTTGAAGGCGACAGCTTTGTCGCCGCGTCGCGCGAATATGCCGAGCTTGAGCCAGTAGCCAAGGCAGCGGCGCAGGTCCGGCGGCTGCGCAAGGAAATCGAAACGCTTCAGGTGATGGTCGGGGACTCGTCCGACCCCGACTTGCACGACATGGCAGTTGAAGAACTCGACGACGTGGCGCACCAGTTGTCGGACGCGGAAACCGCGCTCGCCATTTCCTTGCTGCCGCGTGATTCCGCCGACGATCGGCCAGCGATGCTGGAAATCCGTGCGGGCACAGGCGGCGACGAAGCCGCCTTGTTCGCGGGCGACCTCTATCGCATGTACGAACGCTATGCCGCAGGGCAGGGCTGGAAGATCGAGCCGATTTCGGTCAGCGCCTCAGACGTGGGTGGCTTCAAGGAAGTGGTGGTTGCCATCAAGGGCACTGGGGTGTTTGCGAAGCTGAAATATGAAAGCGGCGTCCATCGTGTCCAGCGCGTGCCCGCGACTGAAAGCGGCGGACGCATTCACACCAGCGCGGCTACCGTTGCGGTTCTGCCCGAGCCGACTGAAGTGGATATCCAGATCGAGGCCCGCGATCTGAAAATTGACGTCTATCGAGCATCGGGCGCTGGCGGACAGCATGTGAACACGACCGATTCCGCTGTTCGTATCACCCATCTGCCGACTGGCATCGTCGTCACCTGTCAGGATGGCCGTAGCCAGCATAAGAACAAGGAACAGGCAATGCAGGTCCTGCGCGCTCGAATGTATGAAAAAGAGCGTGAGGAAGCCCAGGGCGCCGAAGCCGAGGCACGCAAAGCGATGGTAGGTTCAGGTGACCGGTCGGAGCGCATTCGCACCTACAACTTCCCGCAAGGCCGCGTCACTGACCACCGCATCAACCTGACGCTGCACAAATTGCCGGAAATATTGGAAGGCGGCGGATTGGGCGAACTGGTCGCCGCGCTCATTGCCGAAGACCAGGCCGAGCGCATGGCGGGACTTGGGGATTGAGCCTTTTGCCGTTTTTTCCGTCACCCTGAACCAACCAAGTTCAGCATGACGACATTATTTCGGCATACTCACAGTTCCAACCTGCCATGCTCCAATTTGGGCAGCACATAACGCGCGAACATGTCGCATTCGTTGATATGCGGATAGCCCGAGAGAATGAACGCCTCGATGCCCACCGCGCGATAGGCGTTGATCTTGGCGAGCACCTGATCCGGATCGCCAACGATCGCTGCACCGCAGCCTGACCGGGCCCTGCCAATGCCGGTCCACAAATTATCCTCAAGATAGCCATCATTCGCTGCAGCCTGTTCGCGCAATTCTGCCTGATGTGCGACGCCGAATGTCTGCGTATCGAGCGACTTGTTGCGGATGGCCTCGCCTTGCTGGGCATCCAGTTTCGACAACAGCCTGTTGGCATAAGCGCGCGCTTCGGCCTCGGTCTCGCGGACGATGACATGTGCGCGGAAACCATATTTCAAAGTGCGTCCAAATTTGGCGGCGCGCGCTGTCATGTCGTCAACGAGATCTTTTGCACCTTGCACGGTTTCCGGCCACATCAGATAGACATCGCAACCTTCTGCCGCAGCATCTTTCGCTGCTGGCGACAGACCACCGAAATAGAGCGGCGGGCATTTCCCGCTCACGGTTTTCATGCGCGGTGGGTCAAGGTCGATCTTGTAATGCTCGCCATCAATGGAGAGATGCTCGCCATTGAGAAGCGTCTTCAAGATCTGCATGGCCTCGACCGTGCGGCGGTAGCGCGGCTCGGAATCCATCTTGTCACCGGGCAGATCAGAGGAGATGATATTGACGTTCAACCGCCCACCGGAAATCTGGTCCAGCGTGGCAATCTGACGCGCAAGCTGAGGCGGCCAGCTTTCGCCTATGCGCACTGCCATGAGCAATTTAATCCGCGTGGTGAGCGCCGCGATTGCACTGGCAAAGGCGGTGGTATCAAGCCCAAGCGCATACCCGGAAGGCAGTAATATATTGTCGAAGCCACCCTTTTCGGCGGCGAGTACAATATTGCGGCAATGTTCCCAGCTTGATGCCAGCATGGGGTCCGGGACACCCAGGAATTCATAGTCATCATCGCATAATGCGGAGAACCAGCTGACTTCGACGGGCTTGCTCATGGCAGCGGCACTCCTCTGGCGGCTATCAGCACGCTGTACCAGTCAGCGCGGGTCCACTGGATTTTGAGAGCATCGGCGGCTTCGATGATGCGCGCCGGATTTTGCGATCCGACAATCGGAATCGGACGGGCGGGATGCGCCATGATCCAGCTGTAGGCTGCCGCCGTCCGCGACACACCATGGGCTGCCGCAACGCCCGAAAGCGCAGCGGCAACATTCTGTTCGCGCGAATCGCCAGGCTCTCCGATTCGGCCGCCACCAAGCGGCGACCATGCGAGGACAGCAAGGTCCATCGACATGGCCTGGTCCAGCTCGCCATTTTCGATGGTTTCGATCCGCAACGGCGACAGTTCGGGTTGCGTGGAGACGATGGGAACCGAGCTGAATTGCGCCAAAGCGGTAATCTGCGCTTGCGTGAAGTTGGACACGCCAAAAGCCCGGATTTTGCCAGCCTTGTGCGCGTCTTCGATGGTGCGCGCGATTTCCTGCGGATGCGTGAGCACGTCTGGGCGGTGAACTTGCCACAGGTCAATCCGGTCCGTCCGCAAACGGGTCAGGCTGTCGTCAATCGCCTGCGTCAGATAGGCGGCGCTACTGTCATAGGGCGTTGGCGGGGTGATGCCCCCCTTGGTCGCCAATATCATACGGTCGCGATACGCAGGAGCCTCGGCAAACACGTTGCCAAGAAGCTCTTCGGCTTTGCCGAAGCCCTGCTCACCAAATCCGTAAATGTCGGCGGTATCGAACAGCGTGATCCCCGCTTCGAAAGCAGCGTCGATGGCGGCGCGCGCGGCGGACAGCTCAAGGCCGGCGAAACGCCACATGCCCCAGGCAAGCGACGAAATTTCAATTCCGCTTTTGCCCAATGGGCGTGTCAGTGATGGGGTAGGAAGCGTCATGTATTTTTGCTCTTTTTTGGTGAGGGAAAATAGGGCGGCGCCACGGATTCGCGGCTTATTAACTCGTGCGGCAGACGGCGATGCTCGATGCCGCCCTCGCCAAATAACAGATCGGCTGCGGTCGAGGCCAGTTCGCGCACTGGCTGGCGCACGGTGGTCAGTGGCGGCCATACCACGCGGGCAAGCGTGGTGTCGTCAAAGCCGGCGACCGAAAGCTGCTCGGGGACTTGTATCCCGCGTCGATGGGCGACCGCCAGCACACCTGATGCCATATCATCATTTGATGCAAAAATGGCGGTTGGTGGATGTTGAAGCGACAGGAAATGCTCGGTAGCGGCGACACCGCTTTCGAAATCAAATAATCCTTCCGCAAGGAGCGCAGGGTCAATCGATATGCCGACACGGCCAAGCGCGCGTTCATAGCCAGCTTGCCGTTCCGTGCTGGCCATATGGTTTGGGTGGCCTTTGATGAAGCCAATGCGCCGGTGCCCGATATTGATAAGCTTCGTCGTCATGTCATCGGCAGCTTGCATATCGTCCATGAACACAGAACTGGTCAGCGCATGGTTGGTGCCAGGCGAAATGCGCACAAAGGGGATGTTGAGCGCCTCAAGCGCGTTAAGCACGGCCACACAATCGGTCACTGGCGAAGACAATATCGCGCCATCTACATGCGTCTGGCGCACCATGCCGCGCACCTGTTCGCCGACGTCGGGATCAGCCACGTCGACCGGCTGCGCGATCAGGCGCATGCCTTCCTGATGGCACCGGTCCCAGCATCCCTGCATGATCTGGTGCATGTAATAAGGTGAGTGGTTATCGTAAATCAGTGCGACTTGACCTGATTTGGTGCCCGCAAGAATGCGCGCAGCGATGCTTGGCGAAAAGCGCAGTTCGGCCATTGCGGCATCGACTTTCGCCTTGGTTGCGGCGCTTACATAAGGGTGGTTGTTGAGCACGCGGCTGACGGTCTTGACCGCAACGCCAGCCAGTTTTGCAACATCGCGGATGTTGGAGCGGTCCTGCATCAAATGCTGTCCCTTACGCTGGCCAGGCTTGCGAACAAGTCGGCGAAATCGCTGCCCTCGCGCCAGAAGACTGGAGGCGAACCGATGGAAGCATCGATCTTGTGCCAACCCGCGCCAAAAGTCTCGCCCCTCCACATATGTACCCAGTTGCCTGAAGGCAGATAGACGTAGCGGGCGACCGCGCGTTCTTCGATCACTGGCGCAACCATCAGGTCGGCGCCGTAGAGATACTGATCCTGTATGGTGAATGTCTCGCGGTCGTTGGGGTAATGCAGGAACAAGGCGCGCTGGGCAGGTAATCCGGTCGCGGCCGCCTCGTCGCATAAATGCCGAACCCACGGCGCAAGGGCGGCATGGACTTGGCTCCAGCGCGCGAACCCAGCCAGCAAAGCGGGCGTCGAATCTATCTGCAGATTGTCGCCGGGCCGGTTGCCTTCGTGCGTGCGCATCACTGGGGTGAATGCGCCCAGTTCGAACCAGCGCTGCATCAGTTCCTCGGTACGGACATTGCCATGCAGGCTGGTATAACCGCCAACATCGCTATGACTATAGGCATTACCCACTAGCCCCGCCGAAAGCGCAGCAGTGATCACAGTGCCAATGCCGTCATGTCGCGAAAAATCGACCGACTGGTCGCCTGCCCATAATAAAGGGCAATATTCCTGAACGCCGGTATAACCAGCACGCATGAAGAATAACGCATCGCCGGTGCGCCCGCGCGAGGCAACCGCGTCGGCATTGACCTTTGCCCAGCGGACTGGCCAGCGATTATGCTCCTCCATCGGGTCACCATTGTGCAATCGCAAGTCGACTGGAAGATATTCGCCGAAATCCGCCATCCAGCCGTCCAACCCGAAATCGAGCATTTGCTTGCCAATGATCTCTTCGGAGAACCATCCGGCGGCGGCGGGGTTAGTGAAATCGACGACGCCTGCATCGAATTCTCCGAAATCGACAGCATAGGGTTCATCGCTATCTAGTTTACGGGCAAGATGACCTAAACGTGCGGCCTCGGCATATTGTGGTCCATCCACCGCAAGATAGGGGTTTGCATATCCAAGGAAACGCATACCGCGCGTCTTAAGCGCAGCAATCTTGTCGGGCAGGTCGGGGTAGCGCTTCGCATTCCATTGCCAGTCCCAGAATAGTCGCCGTCCAAAGCTGGTCTGGCGGATACCAACCCAATCCTCGCACCATAAAGCCGACACGGCAGCGCCCGAAGCGATGATTTTTTCAAGGCGGGCAAAGCTGTTCGCGCCATCCTTCAGGCCGACGATCGCGCCACCGATGGCCCATTCGGGCAGCGGCGGCTGAGTCTGCGGCCGGCCCAAATCGGGAAACACCAGGCGCTTCACGATTTCGGCTGGCGTAGCGCCCGAGCTAAGTTGGAAAACTGCGCTGCCATCCCAGACATTCGTGCGGGCAACATCCGGCAGCGTAATGTCTAGTACGCTATAACCGGCATTTTGCAGACTGACGGCATGGCCGCCTGAAAACAACATTGTGGGTTGCGGATAATTGGTCGTCCAATAATCGCCGCCAGCAAAAGACCCGTCGGCACTCATTTTGTCCGTTAATGCTGTCCCGGGCTCACGACCAACGCCTGGTTCGCTTGTCCACATCGGGAATATGCGTCCGTTCAGTGCCAGATGACTCATTTGTTCGCCGCCGCCCCAGACGACTTCATTGGGCGCGACAGTCCAGCCCACGCTGATGCGGTCATGGCTTCCTTGGGTTTGGACTTTCACAACAGGCAAATCGTCCGGAAACCAGATGGCCAAAAGGGGTTCGCCATCCTCTTTGTCCGACAGGAAGACAAACCCGTTCTCGCAGTTTTTCGCAACATCGCTTAACCATAGAGGCTCGGGCTGTGTGCTGCGCAGTCTGGCAAACCAACCGGCATTAGTCATTTTCATCGACGCTAGCACCATGTAGCGCAGCACCCGTTCATCCGTAGGCGCATCTTCATGCCGGAAATTCCCGCGCACCATAGTGACTGACGGGTCGCCCTTTGCGATCCGGAATGCAGGCGCATCGACACGGTGTCGCAGAATTACCCGCGCACCCAGCATGAGGTCGAATCCGTCATCCCTTGCTTCGAACCTTACGGTCACGGCCATCCTCTTCGACTATTTCGTCGTTCTGTTTCACCACTATGGCATGATTGCCACAATCGCCGGCTATTCGTCATCGCCATATGACACCGCTAGACATATTGAGTCAATCTGGTTAGAGCAGCGATGTCATCGACGGTATAAGCCGCAATAGCTTTTCTTGCTTGTTTAAACTCAAGTATATTAGTTGAGAAGAGCGTGACCAAATTTAGGGAGGTTCACCATGATCAGTTTCAATTCCAAATCAGCCAAATTCTTCCGCGTCGCCTTGCTTGGCAGCACGGCGCTCGCACTCGGTGTAAGCGCTTCGGCCATGGCGCAGGATACGCCTGCGGATGGCGAATCGGCCAATGCCGAAATCATCGTGACAGCGCAGAAGCGGTCGCAGAATGTTCAGGATGTGCCAGTTGCCGTTTCGGTAATTTCGGGTGCAGCGCTTGAACAGCAGGGCGGCGTCAATATCGAGAACGCACAATATCTCGTCCCCAGCCTTAACTTCCGCAAATCGGGTAGCGCGCTTAACCAGTCGCTCTACCTGCGCGGCGTTGGCACCACGACTTTCTCCATCGGCGGTGAGCCTTCGGTCGGTACTGTGCTCGACGGCGTTGTACTTGCGCGCTCCGGTGAAGCATTCAGCGATCTGGTCGATATCGAGCGTATCGAAGTGCTTCGCGGCCCACAGGGCACGTTGTTCGGCAAAAATGCGAGTGCCGGCGTGATCAATATCATCAGCCGCCGCCCGAGCGATACATTTGGCGCCTCGGTCGAAGGCGGTTTCTTGTTTGGCAATGGTCAGGAATATCGCGTCCGTGGCGGCGTCGATGCGCCCCTGTCTGAAAAAATCGGTGCGCGCGTTACTGGCTTCTATTCGAAGTGGGACGGCAACGTCCGTAACGAAACACTTGGCCGCCGCGTCAACGGATATGAGCGTTATGGCTTCCGCGGTATCGTCGAAGCCAGACCCAATGATAATGTCACGCTGACACTGATCGGTGACTGGCGCAAATCGAATGACGATTGCTGTGCCGAGGTCATCGGTTCGCCAGCGCGCAATGCTGACAATTCGACATACGCAACCTTTTCCAGCCGGGCCGCAACGGCGCTGCCACCACTGCTTGGCGACAGGAGCCGCAGTGTCCGGCAGAATTTGCTGACTCAGTCGCTCGAAAAGGCATGGGGCGTTTCGTTTCAGGCAGATATTGAAAGTGACGATGGCCCGACCGTGACATCGATCACCGCCTACCGCAAATATGACAGCAACGAAATTCGCGACGGTGATTTCCTATCAACGCCTTATGTCGGGATCTCGCAAAGCCATGATTTCGGTCCGCAGACCGGCGATACCTTCACGCAGGAATTGCGTTTGACGTCGCCGACGGGTGAATTCTTCGAATATGTCGCCGGGCTCTATTATTACAATGCATCGCAGGAGCGCACCTTTACACGTTCCAACATCGCCTGCAGCGCATCGACATTGCCGGTCCAGGGCGTGCTGACGCCTTGCTCGACCGCGCCGGGTGCTTCAACGGTCACTTTCCCGATCGGTACGGCCAACTTTGGCACGACATTCAAGAATATGGCTGCATTCGGTCAAACGACGCTGAATTTCAGCGATCGAATCCGCGGTATCGTTGGGCTGCGTTACACGCATGACCAATTGGATGGCTTTGAGATTCGCACCAATCCTGTAGCAGGCGCGGCGAACGCCAATTTCGATCAGGGCGTTTACAATGAGTATATCCGCCAGATCAATCTGGGGGCAACGCCTGCCGCCGCACAGGCCGCTGCTGTGTTGCTTTCGAACGGTCAGCCGTTCCGCCAAAAAGTGACAAACAACAACTGGTCGGGCAAGGCCGGCTTGCAGTTCGACGTTTCGGACGACGTGATGGCGTACGCGACCTATTCGCGTGGCTATAAGGGCCCAGGTCTCAATATCTTCTTCAACCTGCAGTCTAACGGCACGCCGCCGCTCGCGCCAGAAAGCGCAGACAGTTATGAAGGTGGCCTCAAAACGACATTATTTGACGGTGCAATGACGCTGAACATTGCGGGCTATTATGCCAAGTATAAGAACTTCCAGGCCAATAATCCGGATTTCGTGCTGGGTCAGCGCGTTACGCGTTTCACAAATGCTGGAACCGTATCGACCCGCGGGTTCGAAGCCGATCTGCTCTATCGCCCGTCGAATGATTTCACAATTTCGGGTGGTGTTGCGTATACTGACGCCAAGGTGGACAAATTCCGTCTGCCTCCCGGCGCGCCTGCAACCGACGAGATTCCAGTTGGAACGGTTTTGCCATTCTCGCCAAAATGGAAAACCTCGCTTGGCGGAACCTACACCATTCGTACCGGTGGGTTTGCCGATATCGAACTGGGCGCGCAGGGTTCTTACCAGACCAAGCAATTGTCATTGCTGGTTGCGAGCCCACTGATCCGCGATAACGGTACGATCAAGTCCTACGGCCTGCTTGATCTGTCGCTTGCACTCGTCGGTGCCGATGACAGATATCGCATCTCGTTCCTTGCGAAGAATGTGTTCGATACGAGCTTTGCTGCCTCGATCGTTGATGGCGGACCTTTGTCTGCTGGCAACACGGGCAGCTCCAGCTATCGCTATATCATTCCGCGCGAGGCCGACCGCTATTTCGGCATCAACGCTAAGGTCAATTTCGGCGGAAACTAAGCATTAGCCCTCAGGGTCGCGCAAAAGGCTGGAATCCATCAGGGGTTCCAGCCTTTTTCTTTATGATTTTGGGGAAACCTGCGAGGACGGGCGGTGCGAGACCAGTAGCAACCAACCCGTCCTGGCGAAGTGGGTGTTGAACATCCAACACTATGCACTGGCTGTGCCAGTTCGGTAAAATCACGGTAAATCAGATTACTAGCGTATCTCCGCCTTATTTTCAAAGCGGCTACTGTAAAATAGTTCGACAAAATACACCCGGACGCCGACCAACGACGTTTACAAGTGTAATCGTATCGATTACGTCTGTAGTCGGAGAATCGAACATGTCATCAGAACGCATTAGTGACGCCGAACTGGCGATTATGGAAATCCTGTGGGAACAGGCACCCCTCACGGCTACTGACGTTGCGGCCCGCTTGCCGGACGAGCGCGACTGGTCTTTGCCTACCGTCAAGACATTGCTTTCGCGGTTGTTGGCTAAAGAAGCCATTGAGCATCGTGCAGAGGGGCGGCGTTTTTTCTATGCGCCGCGCATCGGTCGCGACGATTATGTGACGCATGAATCCAAACGGCTTGTTGATCGTCTGTTTGGCGGCCGGTTCATGCCACTGTTCGCACACCTTGCTGAGCAAGATAAGCTGAGCGACGCCGATATCACTGAAATTGAAAGGCTGCTGCAGGAGATGAAATCATGAACACTGACTTCATGGGCGCTTGGTTGTTCGACACCTTATGGACCACGACGCTGTTGATGGTTGTAGTTCTTTTCCTGCGCCGTCCGGTAGCCAAAAATTTCGGCCCCGGCGTTGCTTATGCGCTGTGGACCATTCCAGCCGCCCGCGTTCTGATGCCAACGGTCGAGGGACCTGCGGTAGCAACTGCTAATAGCAATTTTGCTGTGCAGGATACCGTCAGAGACTCAGTCCTTGCGGGCATAACGGCGACAGACCATGCTGTTGTGAGCACCTCGGCCCAGATGCCAGCGGCTCCGACCATTGATTATGTGGTGCTTGGTCTGACGCTTTGGCTTGGCGGTGCTGTGCTTTTGTTCGTCATCCAGATGATCAGATACGCTGCCATGCGCGACGATCTTTTGGCGGAGGCAAGCGATGTCTCAACGGTTGATGGTATTAGGATAGTGGCGTCGGATCAGGTCGCGGGTCCACTCGCCTTCGGTCTTTTTCAACGCTACATCGTCGTGCCGGAAAATTTCTCCAAGACTTTTTCGCCGGCTGAACGCGAACTCGCGCTTGCCCACGAAATGGCGCACCACAAATCGGGCGACCTTTTCGCAAATCTCGCCGGTTATGGACTGCTGTGTCTGCTGTGGTTCAATCCTGTAGCGTGGATGAGCTGGAGCGCTTTCCGCTTTGACCAGGAAGCGGCATGTGACGCGCGCGTCCTGGCCGGCAGGGATCCAAGCCAACGCGAAATTTACGGGCGTGCGCTTGCACGGACCGCCTTTGACGGCGTGCCGACATTTGCGACCGCGCTCAATTCCCCCAAGACGGTCATTGAAAGATTGAGGAGACTAACAATGAATGACGCCAGCAAAACGCAACGACGGATGGGCAAATTGGGTATAATGGCAACTGCCGCCCTCATCCTGCCGCTTACGGCCACCGTGGTTCCGGCATTACGTGCGCAGGATGCCGATACGGCTGCCAATTCCGAACCTGTGGCGCCTATTGTACCTGCATCCCCCGCCGCGCCCCATGCTCCGGCTGCTCCAGCAGAACCTGCTGCGCCTGCTGAACCCCCCGCCCCGGTCAAAATCGTGACCATTTCGATTGGTACCACGACCGATGGCAAGGCGAATGGCAAGAATGTGCAAAAAATCATTCGCAACGGCACGACCTTTGTTTTCCACAGTGAAAAGCCACTGTCGCAAGCTGAAATGGCAAAAGTTATCGCAGATGCCCAAGAGGCCCGCGGCGAAGCAGATACCGCCATGATACAGGCCGATAAGGCGCGCGGTGAAGCCGCCAAAGCGATGGCAGAGGCTAATGGCGCGCAGGGTGAGGCAGGTGCAGCAGGGGCATCGGCAGACGTGGCGCGCGGCATTGCTGAAGATCATCGCATCCGCGCCATGCGTGTCGCATCGGCTTATGTGCCCGAAATTGACATCAAAGAGATAACCAAAAACTGTGCCGCCGGCCAGCCAGTGACTACTGAAGTCGAGGGCTTTGATGGGACCAACAAATCGCGTATTAAACTCGTCATGTGCGGCAAAGGTCAGTCCCGCATGGCCAAGATCGAAGCCATAAAGGGACTGCGCGAGGCCCGGAACGAAATTGGCAATGATAAGGATATGCCAGTCGGCGTACGCAAAGATGTAGTGAAGCAACTCGATGCCCAAATCCGCAAGCTGGAGGCACAAAGCGCTCAAACGCACTAACGGGGAAACTGGCACCAGGCTAAACCGTGCTCACCTAGTTGGAAACTCGGCCGGGGCGGTATTCGAGAACCGCCCCTTTTTCTTTTGCCCGATCTGCGCCATACCGCATCGATGAAATGGCCCGATACGATTAAAGCAGGCGAGATTGAGCAGCATGAGCCATTGGTTCGGCGGGTGCTGGCGCCAAATGCATCGCCTTACACCTATACCGGGACGCAAACCTGGATTGTCGGCAATGGGCAGGATGTTGCAGTGATCGATCCGGGCCCTTTCGGCAGTGGCCAAAGCATCGGCGATCCAGCAGACATCCGCGGAGAGGGACATGTTGAGGCCATATTACGCGCGATAGGCGATGCGCGCGTCACGGCAATCATGTGTACACATACGCACAGGGATCATTCACCAGCGGCAGCACCACTGAAAGCGGCAAGTGGCGCGCCAATCATTGGATGTGCACCTTTGGTTCTGCGCGACGACGGACCGCGTGCCGACAGCGCGTTTGACCCGGATTATCATCCCGACCGCATTTTGACCGACGGTGACAGCGTCTCGGGTGACGGATGGACAATAGAGGCAGTGACGACGCCAGGTCACACCAGCAACCATATATGTTTCGCGCTGCGCGAGAGCGGCGCCTTGTTTACCGGCGACCATGTGATGAAATGGTCCACCAGCGTCGTCAGCCCGCCCGATGGCGATATGAGCGATTATATGGCAAGCTTGCAGAAGCTATATGCGCGCAAAGACCGCATTTATTATCCGGCGCATGGCCCCGCGGTCGAAAATCCGCAGCAGCTTGTGCGCGGGATGATTGGACATAGGCGGCAACGGGAACGTCAGATATTAAAGCTGCTCGAGGCAGGTGAGGGGCACGTGCCCAACATGGTTGCGGCGATGTATAAGGGCCTCGACTCGCGCTTGGTCGGCGCGGCGGGCCGGTCCGTCCTTGCGCATCTGATCGATTTACAAAATCAGGGTCGTGTCTCTGCACAAGGCGATGGCTGGCATTACGTGGCGTAAGCTTGAAGCGTCGACAAAGGCGTGGTACAAAGGTGAAAGGTCGCGATGTCTCAAAAGGGGGGTACAGCGCATGGCTACTTTGGCTCCGGCACCATTGCAAGTTCGCGAGGCCGATAATTTTTTTCGCAATATGGCCATCTTGATGGCGCTCGTAATCGTGGCGGGTTTTTCCGTCCAGTTTCTTGCGGGGCGAAGCAGTTTTGGCGCGCGTCCGCTCGTTCACATGCATGGCATTGCATTCATGGCATGGGTTGGTCTGTTTGTTACGCAAGCCTGGCTCGGTACGCATGGACCGCGGGCCTTGCATCGCACGCTTGGCTGGATAGGGGCTGGCTGGATTGCTGTCCTTGTCGTGCTGGGTAGCTTGATCAGTATCGATGTCACCCAGCGCGGAACAGCACCGTTCTTTTTTCAGCCGCAAAACTTCCTGATTGCGAACCCGCTGTCTGCTATCGTCTTCGCAGCTCTGGCATGGACAGCGATCCGGCTGCGGCGGCAGACCGATTGGCATCTGCGCTTGCAAATTTGCGCAATGGCTGCGATTCTCGGACCTGGAATCGGCCGGTTACTGCCGATGCCTTTGCTCATACCCTACGCATTTGAAAGCGCCGGAATTGCGAGTTTGGTGTTCCCGATTGCCGGCATCATCTATGACCGGCGTAAATATGGCCGCGCCCATCCGGCATGGTTCTGGGGTATAGCAGCGATAATTGCGGTAATTCCCGTCTCGCATCTGATCGCGAATTCGGCGCTAGGTGACGCCATATATGCTGAAGTCACTGCCGGACATCCCGGCGCTCAGGTCGCAGGACTGGCATTTGCACCGCTGCCCGATTTACCGAAATAATGCCATAAGCATTTGCCCGGATAGTATTTGCAACTATCTTGGCTTATATGACCACTCAACCTCCGCAAAATTGGATGCCCCGCTTCGCGGCACTTGGCCTGCTTTTCTCGTCCGCCCTGCTGGTTTGGTTGGCGGTAAACAGTATTGGTTCATGGCGCGATGGGCCGTCACCTGAAACCATTGCCAGCGCCAGTCTCACAGGCATTCGCGAACAAAATCGACTGTCCGCCTTTGCAGCCAATTATGCCGCTGTGGTGACGACCGAACAGAAGCGCTTCGGCCTCAGCGCCAAGAAGACGCTGATCATGCAGGGTCTGGTGCGCTACGAAGTCGATCTTGCGAAGCTTACGGAAGACGATGTGCGTTGGGATGCGGACTCCCAAACGCTGCGGGTCAGGATACCGCCAATTGAAGTCGCGACGCCGCAAATCGATTTGAATTCTATTCAGGAATATGGCGAAAACGGCATATTGCGTGCCTTTACCGATGTGGATGACATGTTGGACGAGGCCAACCGGTCCAAGGGCCAGGCCGAACTCGTTCGACAGGCGAAAGGTCCGGTACCAATGCGATTGGCCCGCGATGCTTTTAAACGCGCAGTGGCACAGAATTTCCAGGCACCATTGCGTGCTACAGAAATTAACGCAAAGGTAGAGACCTATTTCGCAGATGAAATAGGGGGGGACGTTTCAACCCGTTGGGATCTTTCCACGCCTCTGCAGGAAATAGTGAAACGCCAGCAGAAAAGCCAGTAAAGGCAAAATGCTGGCCTTGTTTCATGGCAAAATATCGACCACATAGGCGTTGAAACAAGCTGCCGAGAACATTTCGGCGTTGCAAAGGTATAAAACCATGAACGCGCCCACGCCCCGTGAAAATCTGCAAGGATTGGATCTGCTTGCAGAAATCAGCCGACTGAAAAAAGAACGTAATGCCGTCATTCTTGCGCATTATTACCAGAAGCCGGAAATTCAGGACTTGGCTGATTTTGTCGGAGACAGTCTTGAACTCAGCAAGCGCGCGGCAGAAACCGATGCTGACGTGATCGCATTTTGCGGTGTTAAATTCATGGCCGAAACTGCCAAGATTTTAAGTCCTGAAAAAACCGTCATATTGCCCGACATGGCCGCAGGCTGTTCATTGGAGGACGCTTGCCCCCCAGGCAAATTCAGAGCCTTCCGTGCGGCACATCCTGACCATATTGCACTGACCTACATCAACTGCTCGGCCGAAGTGAAAGCACTGTCCGACATTATCGTCACGAGCAGCAGTGCCGAGACTATCTTGAGTCAAATACCGCCGGAGCAGAAAATCATTTTCGGCCCTGACCGCCATCTCGGCGGCTATCTCAGCCGTAAATTCAATCGCGAAATGCTGCTATGGCCGGGCGTGTGCATCGTACACGAGGCATTTTCCGAAACCGAGCTTCTGAAACTCAAGGCGCAATATCCAGGCGTCCCGGTCGCAGCACATCCCGAATGCCCGCCGCACATCATCGACCATTCGGATTATGTCGGCAGCACCAGCGGCATATTGCAATATGCGCAAACGATGGAAGGCGACACGCTCATCGTGGCAACCGAACCGCATATCATTCACCAGATGGAAAAGGCCGAACCTAGTAAGAAATTTATTGGGGCACCGGGCGCCGACGGAAACTGCGCATGCAATATCTGTCCCTATATGGCGCTGAACACGATGGAGAAGCTCTATCTGGCGCTGCGTGACCTTACGCCGCAGATTGAACTCGAGGAAACGGTGCGATTGGCCGCAAAGAAAAGCCTCGACCGGATGCTCGAAATGGCAAGCGGAACTGTGGGCCGAGGCGATCTCGGCAGGGCTTAGCTTTCCCTTGGTTCCGTAAATCTGACGAGAAGTTGCTCGATACGACGCTGACGTTGGCGAAATGCTTCGGCCTCTGGCCGAATATCTACATCTGCGGTTTCATATCCGGTTTGCACCTGAAGCAGCGCCAACAAGCCCGCGATCTTCTCGTGATCTGCCACGTCATCGTTTTTAACGCTCCGAGACTCTGCTAGAACATTGTGGCCGCCAACTGCTTTTAGCTGGCGATAAAAGAACAGGGCAAAAAAAGAGGCGACGGCAGCCGCGAAATAGCCGATCCAGCTCAGCAACCATCGAAAGTTGCGGCCGATCTGCTGCGCAAATTCACCAGACACGGCAAGATCATAAACCTCGCGCGACAGGAAAACGATAATACTGCCCAAAATCGAAATTTGGATGACGATCGAAATCTGTCCGCGCAAACCATAAGTCTGTTCTGCCAATGCAGTACGAATAGCGAACCACAATACCGACGCGCCAACCACGACGGATAGCAGCCGCTTCGAATCGACGAAATGCTGCACTTCATAAGGGTTGAGGATTGCTCTTGTTGACAGGGCCGAATATGTGACGAGTGCAAATATGGCGGCGAACCATAAAACCTCGCGCTCATTTCTGCTGCTGTCTGTCGAATTGCTCGATGGTATTTTATTCATTTATAATTCGTCAGCATACGGGCTGCGCTCCAAGACGTTCTCGCTAATGGCCTATCATGACGGGCCGCGCCCAAAATCCGCTTTTCGACGAACGGCGCTCAAAATTGGTTCATCTTGCAACCAATTGAAGGAATATTCGTTATTGGAAGATGCTCCAAACAGTATCTGCAATTAATCATCCGCTGGTGTCGGCGTTTCAGACGTTCGTACGCGATCCCCTTTTCCCGTGCGTGGGTGCAAAGGCCGCATTATCGAAAGAGCAGATGACATTTGTCATCGCGCGAGACATCACATCTGCCTGGGATGATCTAGAAATCCACGCGCAGGTGCGGGCTCTTGTTGACCTCTACCGACAAAATCGCGCGCCTTTTCGTTCGCTTGCTGTTATCTTTGAAGACAATACTGTTCCGGATGAGTTGGCATTTGAACAATATTTGTGGGAACGGCTGCAGTCATTGAGCGATAAGGATGTCTGGTTAGGCCAGGAGCGAGATGCCCGCGTGGCGCATGATCCCAAACATCCCGAGTTTTCGTTAAGTTTCGGCGGCGAGGCGTTTTTTATCGTAGGTCTTCATCCGCAGGCAAGCAGGCCAGCGCGCAGGTTCATTCGTCCAACAATGATCTTCAATCTACATGACCAGTTCGAGCTGTTGCGCGAAACAAACCAATATGAAAAACTGCGCGCTTCCATTCTTGACCGCGACGTCAAGATTGCCGGTAATTTAAACCCGATGTTGGCAAAGCACGGCGAAGTGTCAGCCGCACGGCAGTACAGCGGCCGGGCTGTTGAAAGTGGCTGGAAATGCCCGTATCAGCGGCCAGCCACGCATCCCGATTTGGAGCTGTTCGATGCCATCACTGATTGAACCAAGGTCGGGCGTAGCGTTCACGCTTAACCGCGGCGATGTACTCACGGTAACAGATCCAAATGGCGAACAGGTTGCTGATCTTCTGGCCTTTCAACAAGGGGAGATGGGTGAAGTCATCTCGTCTGGACGGACGCTGGATTATGCCAGCCGATTGTTTTTAACGACGGGAGACCTGTTATATTCCAACCGGAGCAACGTCATGCTGGAAATTATTTCGGACGATGTGGGACGGCATGATTTTCTGCTGACGCCATGCAGCAAGGATACATTTCGGATCATTTACGGAGACACCGATCCGCATCAGGGGTGCTTTGGAAATCTGGCAGGGGCGCTGGCGCCATTCGGCGTTACCGAAGACATGATTCCCGTTGCATTCAACTGCTTTATGAATGTCGCCGTGGATGGCTACACTGGTGTCCTCAGCGTGGACCCGCCTTTGAGCAAGGCCGGGGACAGTATACGGTTTTTAGCCCATGCCGACTTGATTATCGGCCTGACGGCCTGTTCGGCACTGCAATCTAATAACGGATCGTTCAAGCCAATCCAATATGATATCGAGCCCGTCGCTTGAACGGGTTGCGTGCGCTTTCAGGCGGGTTTGACCTTGTAAGAGACAATACTGCGGGTGCGGCGGCGAGACTGCGGATTAACCTGTGCTATCTTTTTCGGCATCAACGACTGGCCAATCTAGACAGTCCAACGACATTTACGGAACTTGTTCAACGGCGAAAACTGCAAAACCGGGACATGCGCATGGTCACGCGCGCCGACAAGGTTGCGGTGAAGGCCCATGTAGCAAATGTGTTAGGCGCAGAATGGGTTACACCCACAATATGGCATGGCACGATTTTGCCCGACCGGCCCAGTTGGACGCATCCATTTGTGGTAAAATCCCGGCACGGCAGCAACCAGACTATTTTCGTACGCGATGAAAATTTTGATTGGGCCGACTTGCGCGCGCGCGCTGCTAAATGGGGGCAGCAAGCCTATGGCCAATGGTTGGACGAATGGCTTTATAGCCAAATTCCGCGCGGCATATTGGTTGAACCATTTATTGGCACGCAGGGACATCTGCCAATAGATTATAAGATATATGTTTTCGGCGGCGCGGCAACGCATATTCAGGTCCATCTCGAGCGCGAAAATGGCCACCGCTGGCTTGTGTTTGACCGCAATTGGAATCGAGTGTCGGCTGTCATGCAAGATGAAGATCCAGCTCCGCCTAAATCGCTAGGCCGGATGCTCGATGCGGCAGAATTGCTGTCGCGCGGATTTGATTTTGTACGATGTGATTTCTATGAAGTTGTTAGCCAACCAGTTTTTGGCGAAATGACATTTTATCCGGGTTCAGGCCTCGACAAGTTCAATCCCGTCGCTCTTGATACAGAGTTTGGCCGATATTGGCTGGCCGCTGGGGGCCTTTAGCGCAAGTGAAGCTGTTGCGTTGAACTTGCGTTAGTCTCCCATTATCGCACCTTCGCAAATATACACTCGCCATCACCGTTATATCGATATAATACAGCCAACCGATGCTTTTCTGGCGCTCCTCTTCTGACATTCCTTCGGATATCGATGGTCGGCTAGCCGCTTTCGACCAAAGCTATGCGCAGCGCTTTCCCGATGACCCGCAGCCATGGAACAACACCCCGCCTGTTCCGCCCAAACGATTACTCTTGGGCAAAACACGCTGGTGGTGGGTCGTGCGGGGCAGCGCGGCCATCCTCGGTTTATTCTTCCTGGTTTTGCTGTGGCTTGCGGTTACGGCACCGCTGTCAAAGTCGCTGCAGCCAATTGCCCCGCCCCGCATCACGCTGCTGGCCTCCGACGGTACCCCAATCGCGCGCAACGGAGCGATTGTCGATGCGCCCGTTGATGTCAGCAAATTGCCGCCGCATGTTGTTCAGGCCTTCCTGTCGATCGAGGACAGGCGCTTCTATTCGCATTTTGGCATTGATCCGCGCGGGTTGGCCCGTGCCGCCTGGTCGAATGCCTTTGGCAGCAGCATGACTCAGGGCGGAAGCACGATTACCCAGCAACTCGCCAAATTCACGTTCCTGACACCTGAACGAAGCCTGACGCGCAAGGGACGCGAGATGCTTATCGCTTTCTGGCTGGAGGCACGGCTGACGAAGGACGAGATTCTCGAGCGTTATCTTTCCAACGTCTATTTTGGCGATAATGTCTACGGATTGCGCGCGGCTTCATTGCATTATTTCTACCGCCAACCTGAACGCCTGACATTAAGCCAGGCCGCCATGCTGGCCGGTCTTGTGCAGGCCCCGTCGCGTTTGGCCCCAACCAAGAACCCAGAGCGCGCCGCAAAGCGCGCCCGGCTCGTTTTGAAGGCAATGGTGGCAAATAAGGTCATCACGCAGGCAAAAGCCGATGCAACGCCTGTAGCGCGGCTGGATGTCCGCGTGCGCGAGACTTTGCCGACGGGAACCTATTTTGCCGATTGGGCTTTGCCCCAAGCCCGTTTGCTGACCGAAAGCGGCTATGCCGATGTCCGCATGACCACCACGCTGGATGCGCGTTTGCAGAATATTGCCCGCAAGGTCGTGGCCCGGTCGGGCGTTGGCAGCGCGCAAATTGCGTTGGTTGCCATGCGGCCCAATGGCGAGGTTGTCGCCATGGTTGGCGGGAAAAGCTACAAGGATTCGGCCTTTAACCGGGTGACTCAGGCAAAACGGCAGCCAGGTTCGACATTTAAACTGTTCGTATATCTGGCGGCGCTTCGCAATGGCATGACGCCGCAGTCGTTGATTGCAGATACGCCTATCAACGAAGGGGCCTATCGTCCCAAAAATTCGGGCCAGCGCTACCGTGGCGATATCACTCTTGAACAGGCATTTGCCCAGTCGAGCAACGTTGCTTCGGTGCGCCTTTACCAGAAAGTGGGTGGGAAAGAGGTTGAGCAAGCAGCACTTGATCTTGGCATCCGCAGCCCGTTGACACTCGACCAAAGCCTTGCGCTCGGCAGCTCGGGAGTCACGCTGATGGAACTGACATCTGCTTATGCTGGGGTCGCCGGGAACCAATGGCCAGTTGAGCCACATGCATTCAAGCGCGAAGAGCAAGGCTGGGTCGAGTGGCTGTTTTCGGGCCCGCGCGCCTTTAGTGGGCGTACGCACGGCATGCTGCTCGATCTGTTGGGTGCAACGGTGAATGATGGCACTGGCCGTGCGGCCCGATTGTCCATTCCCGCTTATGGCAAAACCGGCACCAGCCAAGATAATCGCGACGCGCTGTTTATTGGCTTTGCAGGCGATCTGGTTGTTGGCGTCTGGATTGGCAATGACGACAATACGCCACTGCAGGGCGTCAATGGCGGCGGTCTGCCGGCCCGCATCTGGCGTGATTTCATGGCGCAATCAATTCGCAATGCTGCGCCGGTAGTAGCACCCAAGCCGCGCAAGGCACCCGACCCAGAGGGCCCCATTGAACCGCTCGATTTGCCCGATTTGCAGGACTTGCCAGTTGACATCAGCAATACCGACGTGCGCGTGGATGATGGTCAAGGCATGACTGTGAATACTGAAGTCGGCGGTGTGCCGCTCGAAATCAAACTCGATCGGGATGGCGCGAGGGTTCAAGCTGCGTCGCCACCAGAACGCCCCGCGCCGGAGACACGATAATGCGCGTCTTTGCAGCGATGGATAATAGTGTCTTGCGATTCACGGCGGCGCTGTTTCTGTTCCTGTCACTCGGGCTGACCGCCCCGGCATTCGCGGACGCAAGTGATATAAGCGCTGCATCGCGCAGCGTGGTGCGTGTGGTTGTTTTCAGCTCGGCCGAAGGCCAGCAGACGATTGTCAGCATTGGCTCCGGGGTTGCGGTCGCACGCGATAAAATTGTCACCAACGCCCATGTCGTCGAAATGGCGAAAGGCGATGACAGCGTGCAGATTGTCATCGTTCCCTCGGATGGCGCACAAAGTTATCGCGCGGTCGTTTCCGCAAGCCTGCCCGCAAAGGATCTGGCGCTACTTCAGTTGACATCTGGCGCACTTGTCCCTGCAAGTATCTATACAGGGATCATCGCCGACGGCGCGGATGTTTTCGCTATTGGCTATCCTGCCAGCGTGGATATTGCGCTCGAACAAAGCGAAGCGGATGTCCTTCGCCCGCAGCAACCTGTGAAGACACGCGGAACGGTATCATCGGGCCGCACGTCAAAGACCGTTGAGTCGCTGTTGCATACGGCCCCCATCGCGCCAGGGAATAGCGGCGGACCAATTGTCGATTCCTGTGGCCGTGTTTTGGGCATTAACAGCTTTGGATCAGTGCCAACCGACGGAGGTGCAGAATTCTATTTTGCGATATCCGCACGGGAACTGTCCTCATTTTTGTCCAATCGCGGCGTCGATTTCCGATCGGTTCGAGGGGATTGTCGCTCGGTTGCGGAATTGACGCGCGCCGAAGCAGAACTCGAGGCATCCACCCGAGCCAAGATGGAGAAAGAAGCGCGTGTGTCCGCGGAATTGCAACGCAGCCGTGAAGGTAAAGTGCGCAGCGATGCCGAGCATGCTGTCATAGGTGAGCGCGAAAATCATTTGGCGCTGGCAATGGTGCTGTTGTTGATGAGCGCTGTTGCGGGCGGCGGTGCTTGGCAGTTTGCAGAACGAGAGCAGCGCGACCGGTTCAAGGCGGCGACTGCTGCGGGCGTGCTGTTGTTTGCGACAGCAATAGGCATTTTTGCCGCCCGTCCTTCGTTCAACGAGGTGGATGACCGTGTGCGTGCGGCTCTGACGGCCGATGCGCCAGATAAAGCAACGAGCAAGAAAGTTGGGAGTATTGATAAAACTGTGACAAAAACCTGCGTCCTGCAACCCCAGCGCAGCCGGGTCACCATGTCCGACACAGCAGATGTGAAATTTACATGGCAACAAGACGGATGCGTCAACGGGCGCACCCAATATGCCGAAAGCGGGGGCCGTTGGGTCCGCAGCTTTGTGCCCACTAATGACGCCCAGATATCTGTCATCAGCTATGCGCCAGACACCGATATTTACCGCATTGAACGCTTCTTGCCGGGCAATGATGCGATGGTGTCTGCGCGTGAGTCCCGTCAACTATATGATGTCAAAACCTGCACTGCAGATCCGGGCCAATTGACCAACATTGAGAATATGAACAAGGCCATCGCCGCCCAGCTTCCCACCGCTCCGAACGAGATATTGCTGTTCACCTGCTCGGGCGGCTGAATCGTGCATTGTGCGCGGGGACATTCAGCTTATGGTGCCGGAATGACCCGATCCCTGTTATACCTGCTGTTGCTGACATCAGCAACGCTTGCCGGCTGTTCCGAAGGAGTTGACAACGAACGGGTCCGCATCGACGTCATAGAGGATCGGCCACGTCCCTTCAATGTGTCTGCTACGCCGCTGCCTTTGGCCTCTGCCTATCTGCGCGCGGCCACTGCCCAAGGGCTCGTCACATTCGATGAAAAAGGCAGGGTGGCGCCGGGCTTGGCAAATCGCTGGATTGTCACAGAAGATGGTATGAGCTATATTTTCCGGCTGAACAAGACGCAGTGGAACGATGGCCGAGTCTTGGAATCGCAGGAGGTAGCTCGGCTGCTGACTGCGCGCATTCGGGAATTGGAAAAGGGCCCCCTTGGCGCGGAACTCGGAGTCATTGACCGCATCGTGGCTATGACGGGCAAGGTTGTCGAAATCCGATTAAAGGCGCCAATGCCCTATCTGCTTGAGTTGCTGGCATTGCCGGAATTCGGGCTTCTGAGCAGGGGGGCCGGATCAGGCCCGATGCAAGCTAAGAAAATCGGACAGGCAATGCAATTGCGGCGCAACGAAACCGATGCCGAAGGCGTGCAAAGCTTGGGAAATGCCATCGTGACGTTGCGCCGAGGTGCAGCGTCGCTTGTGCTGGCGCGTTATGTGCAGGGGCAAACCGATCTTGTCGAAGGTGGTCGATTTGAGAGCTTTCCGCTGTTAGAAGCTGCTAAAATCAGGGCCGATGAGATCTCCTTCGATGCGGTCCCAGGATTGTTCGGGTTGCGTGTCGTCGGAAGCGGCCCATTTTTGGCAGATAGGGCTAATCGTGCGGCAATTGCCATGGCGATTGATCGCCCTAAATTGCTGACGGCATTCGATATTGTTGCATGGCGTGAAACAGTAACATTGGTACCCGAAAGCTTGCCGAACCGCGCCGACATCGCGCGCCCCGATTGGGCATCTCCTTCGATGGATGACCGCAAGTCTGTCGCTGCGGCAACTGTGGCCACATGGAAGTCGGCAAATGGAACTGTCCCGACGCTTCGAGTGGCATTGCCGCGTGGCTATGGCAGCCGGATATTTTTTGCACGACTGCGGGCCGATCTCGCGCCCATCGGGATCGATGTTGAACGCGTGACCCCGGATAGACCGCATGATCTCCGGCTCATCGACATAACTGCCGAACAATCCAGTCCGGCTTGGTATTTGGATCAGCTTTCGTGCAAATTTGCGACGATATGTAGCGCGCGTGCGGACGCGATTGTCGGTGAGGCCCGCTTTGCCAGTGATATTGCTGAGCGCGCGCGTCTGTTGGGTGATGCTGAGACGGAATTGCAGTCGACGGTTGCGTTCATTCCGATCGCCAACCCATTGCGTTGGTCTGTTGTAAGACCCGGCCTTTTGGGACATTTTGCCAATGGGCGTGGGTGGCACCTGTTGCAATATCTTGGGCGGGACCCGACATAGGCGAAAAGGAGTAAGATACGTGCCTATTTCGCAGGAACAATTTGCGCAGATTGCCAAGGATTTGCCCGGAATGGGTAATGATCCCCATTCGGTGCGTGCCCGTGTCGAAGCGCTAGAGAAGCTACTTGAGCGTGCCTTTCATATCCCAGGAACGAAGATACCATTCGGTCTGGACAGCGTCATTGGCTTGGTCCCTGTTCTCGGCGATGTCGTGACCGCAGTAATGGGCGGTTATATGGTTTGGGAGGCCCGCAATCTTGGCATGTCCAAATGGCAATTGATCCGGATGACCGCCAATGTCGGTATCGATGCCGCGATTGGAGCGATCCCCGTTGTCGGGGACGCATTTGACCTTGTCTGGCGTTCAAACAGCAAGAATTTGCGGATCATTAAAAAGCATCTCGACCGGCACCATCCTGCCACGCGGATTATTGAGGGCTAACGGTTCCTCCAGATTCTGATCGGCGTTTTCGCAGGCGTCAGCCGACTGAATGCAGGGCATGACTTGGGTTTGAAATCACGCCCGAGGCAGATGCGGACTTCTTCCAGCCATCCGTTACGTTTCGTCTTTACCATCACGGCACTGGGTGGCAGGCCTTCGTTAAGGTCTGCAAATCTCTCGGCCAGAATGCCGGCCGTAAGTGGGGTTCCGCGTTCGGGTTCGCGGGACAGGCGGGCCATGTCCGGAAATTCAATGGCATTGAACAACAGACGCGCAGCCGCAAAATAGGCCTCGGGGGTCTTTGCCATGCATGTGCCGTGCTTTGCCCATTGATGTTGCAATAACTGGGGCGATGGACTGAGGCAAATATTCCCGGTCACCAGTCGCCGTGGTAAAATTCCGACCGTCCGACAATATTGCGGGTAATTTGGTCCTTTTGCTTCAGGCCAAAGGCCATGCAGAATAAAGCCAAAATCGCCGATTTTCCCCGAACATTGGAAACGGGCGTTTGGCACACGTTCCCGATTGCGGCAATGTTCGGGGCTCCAGCTCAGCACCAGCATATATCCATTGACCGCCGTCCGGCGCACTTGGTTGGGTGCTGGCGTTTCCAAAGCGGGCCGGGGCAAGAATTTTGGGGACTGGCATTGCCACGCTTGCGCCATTAGCGGGGCTGGCTGGAACGCAACTGTCGCGCATAACGGGGCAAGAAATTTAAGCCTGCGCAAAGTCCAATCCGATATCTGCCGCGGGTGCGCTTTGGGTAAGCCGACCAACAGAGATGTAGGTCACGCCGGTTTCTGCCTTGGCGCGAATGCTTTCCAACGTCACGCCGCCTGATGCCTCGGTCGGTACACGTCCGGCAACGATCTTTACCGCCTCGCGCAGCGTATCAGCGTCCATATTGTCGAGCAGCAAATGGCTGGCTCCGGCGGCAAGCCCTGGCGCGATCTGGGCAATGCTGTCCACTTCCAAAATAATGCGGTCAACTCCCGCATCTTTGGCACGCGCCACGGCTTGCGCGACGCCGCCGGCAACTGCGACATGATTGTCCTTGATCATGGCAGCGTCCCAAAGACCCATGCGATGGTTGGTGGCGCCGCCCATGCGGGTTGCGTATTTTTCGAGAAGCCGAAGGCCCGGAAGGGTTTTCCTTGTATCAAGAAGGATACAGCCAGTCCCTGCGATGGCATCGACATATTTGCGTGTCAGGGTCGCAACACCCGACAAATGCTGCACAGTGTTAAGCGCAGACCGTTCGGCGGTCAGCATTGCCCGCGCATTTCCCATAAGGCGCATAAGATCAGTGCCTGCTGGTACCTGTGCGCCTTCTTCGGCGTAAATCTCATATTCCATACTGGGGTCGAGCGACCGGAAAAATGCAAGCGCAATTGGCAAGCCGGCGACGACAATGGCATCGCGGCTGTCCATCACGCCGCCAAACCGGACGTCAGCCGGGATAACGCTTTCAGAGGTGACGTCTTTGCCCGATGGTCCTAGGTCCTCTGCCAGTGCGGTGCGGACAAAGGCGTCCATATCAAAATGGGGAATGTGAAAGACCATGAGGGTATTGTCCGGCTAGGCTTGAGTATATCGGCTACCCATCATCCATAGGTGCGTTCGTTCTGCGCAGCAATTGCTGATGCGCAATCAAAACCTAAAAGATGAACGATCAACTGGGCTTAGTACCCCATCAGGCTCATGACTTCCTTGCGGCTTGATTGATCGTCCAGAAAGCAGCCAATCAGCTTTGACGTTACCATACCAACGCCATGCACCTTCACACCGCGCCCTGTCATGCAACCATGCTGCGCCTCGATAACGACCGCAACGCCTTCGGGTTTCAAATGCTCCCAAATGCAATTAGCCACTTCGGCCGTCAGCCTTTCCTGGACCTGAAGCCGCTGAGCAAAACCGTGCAGGACGCGTGCAAGCTTTGAAATACCCACCACTCGGTCAGTCGGCATATAGGCAATCGAAGCCTTGCCAATGATAGGCGCCATATGGTGTTCGCAATGCGACTGGAAGGGAATGTCCTTCAACAGAACCAGTTCATGATATCCACCGACTTCCTGAAACGTGCGTGACAAATGAGTCGCGGGGTTTTCCGAATAGCCGGAGCAATATTCGCGCCATGCCCGTCCCACGCGGGCAGGCGTATCAAGCAGGCCTTCGCGCTCCGGATCATCACCGGACCAGCGAATAAGTGTGCGAATGGCGTCCTGAACCTCATCAGGAACGACGATTTTGCCGTTCTCACCGATTTCATCTTGATAATGTATATGCGCGATGGGAAACACCTTCTCGGGCTTGTTCATCTTAAGGCTCCGGCGGGCCGGCTGCCCGCATTTTCGCCTCTTGAAATAGTTCCACCCGCCTCAATAATCTATACGGACAATAACCCATAGGCTTCAGGCTGCAAGTTATGTTCGGCTATGCGACGCGACGGGGCCGTTCCTCAACGCCAATGATCTTGCTGTTCGCTCCTGAAATCAGCCGATGGCTTGACCGGTATTCGCCCAATCCGCCAGAAAACCCTCAATGCCTTTTTCAGTCAGTATATGTTTGAACAGACCCTTAATCACAGATGGCGGCGCAGTCATCACGTCCGCACCAATTTTCGCTGCTTCAAGCACATGGATACCGTGACGAACGCTAGCGACCAGAATCTCGGTTTCAAAGGCGTAATTGTCGTAAATCAGACGAATGTCGCTGATCAACTGCATGCCATCAAAGCCGTTATCGTCGTGACGCCCGACGAAGGGTGAGACAAATGTCGCTCCGGCTTTCGCGGCCAAAAGTGCCTGATTGGCGGAAAAGCACAATGTGACATTGACCAATGTGCCTTCGGAGGTCAGCGCTTTGCATGTCTTCAGCCCGTCAATGGTCAAAGGCACCTTGATGCAGACATTGTCGGCAATCTTGCGGAGAATTTCGGCCTCCTTCATCATCGTCGAATGATCAAGAGCAACGACCTCCGCCGACACCGGGCCATCGGTCAATGCGCAGATTTCGCGCGTCACTTCAATGAAATCGCGGCCCGATTTGGCGATCAGCGACGGGTTGGTGGTCACGCCGTCAAGCAGACCTGTAGCTGCCAGATCCTTGATGTCGGCGATGTCGGCAGTATCGGCAAAAAATTTCATGGGGCGTTATCCTGAATGAAGATTCGGTCCATTGCCTCTTGGCAAAGTTGTCGATGAAATAACAGGGCATAAAGCGCGTACCGAATGTTTCATCGAGATGGTGACGCTAGCAGCATGATTGCCTATATGCCCGTCATGAACCCGCCCACCAACCGCGTCCGTGTCGTCCTGCTGACGCAAGCCATTGGTCCACTGGATTATCGTTTGCCGGCCGACATGCATGCGGGGCCTGGATCAGTGGTAATAGTTCCGCTTGGGCCCCGGAAATTGCCGGGTGTCATCTGGGATGAAGATGTCTTCGGCGATGAATCTGTCGAGGCAAGCAAGCTGCGCTCCGTGCTTGAAGCCGTCGAATGCCCACCAGTCGGGCCGGGACTGCGCCATCTCGTCAATTGGGTGGCGGATTATTATCTCACAAGCCACGCGGCGGTGCTGCGCATGGTGTTGGCGTCGTCTGCGGCGTTTTCCACATCAGGCACCATCACCGAATATCGGCGCACCGGTTTTGAACCCGCACGGCTGACACCACAGCGAGCGGCGGCGCTCGATGCACTGGAAGGCGCGCAGGGCCTGGTGCGCGAATTGGCGGTCGAAGCTGGCGTAAGCGACGCGGTCATTCGTGGGCTAATTAAAGCAGGTGCCTTTGAACCCATCACCATCAGCGTCGATTCGCCCTTGCCCGAACCGTTCGCAGACTTTGCCGTTCCGCAACTGAATCCGGCACAAGCGGCCGCCGCTAAGGCGATGGTTGACGCCGTCGGGACAGGTGGATTTGACACATTTGTTTTGGATGGCGTGACAGGCTCGGGCAAGACCGAAACATATTTTGAAGCGGTTGCCGAAGCGATCCGGCTGGGCAAGCAGGTTCTGGTCTTGCTTCCCGAGATCGCGCTCACCGCGCCGTTCCTTGCGCGCTTTGAAGACAGGTTCGGTGTCGAGCCCGCTGTATGGCACAGCAACTTGCGCTCGACCCAGCGCCGCCGTGTGTGGCGCGCGGTTGCCGAAGGCAGCGCCAAGGTGCTCGTCGGTGCCCGCTCTGCCTTGTTCCTGCCCTTTGCCAATCTGCGGCTGATCATCGTCGATGAGGCCCATGAAACGAGTTTCAAACAGGAAGACGGCGTGCGCTATCATGCCCGCGACGTTGCCGTCATGCGTGGCCGTTTCGAAGGCTTCCCGGTGGTTCTGGCCTCAGCGACGCCCGCGCTTGAGTCGCGCCATATGGTGGCGATCGGGCGCTACAAGGGGCTTGAAATTCCATCACGATTTGGCGCAGCGAAGATGCCCGAGATCAAGGCGATCGACCTGACTCTCGATGCGCCCGACCGGCAACACTGGATTGCGCCTACGTTGTTGAAGGCGCTGGAAGAACGAGTTGATCGCGGCGAACAAAGCCTGTTGTTTCTGAACCGACGCGGATATGCGCCGCTTACGCTGTGCCGCACCTGCGGTCACAGGTTTCAATGCCCGAACTGCACCAGCTGGATGGTAGAACATCGGTTGGTCCGCAGGCTTGCTTGCCATCATTGCGGTCACGTCATGCCACCACCCGAAGTATGCCCGGAATGCCGTGAAAGCGACACTTTGGTTGCCTGCGGTCCTGGCGTCGAGCGCATCAGTGACGAGGTCAACCGCATGCTACCCAACGCGCGCACCATCGTTGCTACCTCCGACACCTTATGGTCGCCCGAAAAAGCCGCAGAGTTCGTCTCGCGCGTGGAAAGCAAGGCAGTCGACATCATTATCGGTACGCAGCTTGTGACCAAGGGCTATCATTTCCCCGAACTCACTCTGGTTGGGGTCATTGACGCCGATCTGGGGCTTGAGGGCGGCGATCTGCGCGCGGCGGAGCGGACTTTTCAGCAAATTGCGCAAGCTGCAGGGCGGGCGGGCCGCGGGGAAAAGCCTGGCGAAGTCTTCATCCAGACACGCAATCCCAACCATCCGGTGATAGCGGCCCTGGTCGCGGGCGACCGCGATGCCTTTTACGATGCCGAAACCGAACAGCGCAAATCTGCAGGCGCGCCGCCGTTTGGACGCTTTGCCGCGATCATTATATCGTCGGAGGACGAACGTGAGGCGATTGAAGCGGCGCGCGCGGTCGGCGGCGCTGCGCCGCAGGTCGAGGGTATGCATGTCTATGGTCCTGCGCCAGCACCGCTTGCGATGTTGCGCGGCCGCTACCGCCAGCGTTTGCTGGTCCACGCCCAGAGATCGATCGAGGTCCAGACCATCATCCGCGCATGGCTGGGCGGCCTGCAATTTCCGCGCGGCGTGCGGGTCGGCGTCGATGTCGATCCCTACAGTTTCCTTTAGGCGCATATCGAGGGCGTAAGGCCAGGCCAAATAGCGGATTTACCTGCTGCTTCTAATGTTGCATTCTGGCGGCAAAACAAATTGTGGGGGGGAAACATCATGACAAAGTTGATATGGGCCGTTTTGCTGAGCACGGCATCGGCCACCAGCGCCTTCGGACAGGAGGCTAAACCCGCCTCTGACGCCACGATAGCGGCGCAACGCAGCGCCGCTGCTCAATTGCCCGCTGAAGATGGCCGTGACCTCGATTTTGCTGATCGCGGCTTTATCGGTACGCTGGCTGATCCTGTTATCACCAATAAAGATGGCAAGCCCGTTTGGAACCTCGGCGCCTATGACTGGATGGCGGACGGCAAATCGCCTGGCACCGTCAACCCTAGCCTGTGGCGGCATATGGGCCTGCTGCGCAAGCACGGGCTGTATGCGGTGACGGACAATATCTGGCAGGTGCGCGGCTTCGATGTGTCCAACATGACCATCATCAAAGGGCAAACGGGCTGGATCATCATCGATCCGTTGACCAGCCGTGATACCGCAGCGGCGGCCATGAAGCTGGTCAACGACAAGCTCGGCGCACGCCCCGTTACGGCGGTCATCTACAGCCACAGCCATGGCGACCATTTTGGCGGGGTCCGCGGCATTATCAACGAGGCCGATGTGAAAGCCAGTAAAGTTGCTATCATTGCACCCGAACATTTTCTGGCCGAAACTGCATCGGAAAATGTGATGGCTGGCTCAGCGATGAGCCGGCGCGCGACGTTCCAGTTTGGCAGCAACCTTGCGCCAGGTCCGCAGGGACAAATGGGTAGCGGCATTGGCAAGGGTATAGGCGGCGGCGATATCACGCTCATTTCGCCCACAATCGATATTCGCAAAACGGGCGAATTGCGCGAGGTCGACGGCGTGACGCTTGAGTTCCAGATGGTGCCGCAGTCCGAGGCGCCTGCTGAAATGAACGTGTATATGCCCGCGTCGCGCACATTTCTAGCCGCCGAGATTGCGACATGTTCGCTACATAATATCCTGACGCCTCGCGGCGCGAAGGTGCGTGATGCACTGGGCTGGTCTGGATTTCTGAACGAGGCGCTCAACCTGTATGGCGACCGCAGCGATGCCATTATTTCCAGCCATTGCTGGCCGCGTTTCGGGCAGTCGGAGGTCAAGGGCACGCTGTCGGGGCAGCGGGACAATTACCGTTATCTGCATGACCAGACGGTCCGCATGATGAACAATGGCATGACTCAGGCGGAAATTGCCGAAGTGCTCAAAGCGCCGCCCTCCATTAGCGATCAATGGTTCAACAAAGGCTATTACGGAACCTACAGTCACAATTCTAAGGCGATTTATCAATATTATCTCGGCTGGTATGATGCCGTTCCGGCCAATCTGAACCCGCACCCGCCCGAAATCCGCGCGGCCAAGCTGGTGGCGGCCATAGGCGGCGCGAAAAAGGTTTTGGCTGAGGCCAAGAAGGCAATGAAAGCGGGCGATTATCGCTGGTCATCCGACCTGCTCAATCAATTGGTATTTGCCGACCCCAAAAATTTCGAAGGCCGGGCAATGCTCGCTGACAGCTATGAACAGCAAGGTTATCAGGCTGAATCCGCTATATGGCGCAACATGTTCCTGTCGGGTGCGCACGACCTGCGCGAGGGGATGAAGGCAGGGATTAGCGCGCAAAGCATCGACATGATCTCGGCGATTCCCACTGGTCTGCTGCTCGACTCGGTGGCGACCCGGTTGGACCCAAAGATTATCGGTGATGCGGCCCTGACGCTGAATTTCGTGTTTTCTGACCGGAAAGAGACAGCGAAAATCACTGTTGGCAATTCAATAATGATGAGTGAAATGGGCAAAGCACATACATTGCCCGGCGTTACCGTGTCTGGCCCCCGCCAGTTGTTTCTGGCCTTGCTGTTCCTGAAGATGCCACCGACACAGTTGCAGCTTGCGGGATTGAGGATTGAAGGCGACAGCGCCGTTCTGGAAAAGCTTCAGGCTGCCCTCGATCCCATGCCGGGTCCATTCAATATTGTCGAGCCGTAAGGCAATGAGGTAAATAAGGGACGCAGTTCGTGTAAGGGAGCACGAGAGGTCACAGTAAGGTCTCACTTAAAACGACAGCAAAAGTTCTCTAAAGAGGCAAAAGGTGCCAATAACCCACCCGAAGCTGAATGCCTTTGTTGAATCAAAGAATATTGTCTCGTGGCTGGTTGCATGCCCTTACAGCCTCTGGGCGAATAACGATGTGTCTTGCTGAACGTGGCAGGCCAAATCCTATACTGCAAGAGTGACGAATGTGATATGCGTTACGGCTTCACTCAAGCCTATATTATATGCGGGCACGGCTGGCTTACATTTCCCCGCGCTGGCGACGCAGGGCGTACCATTTTGCCACATTGGCGTTATGCTCCTGCAAGGTCTCGGCAAATACATGGCCGCCCTTGCCGTCGGCAACAAAGTAATAAAAAGTGGTCTTTTGGGGATTTAACACAGCCTCGATGGCGGCCCGCGACGGGTTGGCAATTGGGCCTTTTGGCAGACCAGTCATGGCATAGGTGTTATAATCGTTGACGTCGGCAATTTCGGATTGGCGAATGCGCCGCCCGAGCGGTTTTCCCTTCGTGATTGGGTAAATGATCGTTGGGTCGGCCTGCAACATCATCCCCGTGCGCAAGCGATTGCCATATACGCCGGCTACAATCCGCAGTTCGGATTTTAGTGCCGTTTCCTTTTCCACAATCGATGCAAGTGTCAGTGCCTCAAGCGGCGTATTGACTACCGCGTTCGGGCTTCGCTTGGGCCAGAGTTCCGCGATCGTTTTCGTCATGGCGTCCTGCATGCGTTTCAGGACAGCAGCGCGTGGTTCATTTTTGTCAAAGGCATAGCTGTCAGGCAAGACCGATCCCTCGCCGGGCATCGCGATTTTGCCGGTCAGGCGGTCATTCGCCATGAGCCGCTCATATACCATGATCGAGGGCATACCTTCCGGAATGGCCACCATCCGCTGGATTGTTTTGCCGCCTGTCAGGATCGTCAAAATCTCCGAATTGGAGGCTTCTGCCGGAATGACAAATTCGCCTGCCTTGATCGTGCTGGTCGCGCCAAAAAGTTTCGCGCGGCTTACAAATGCGTCGGCGGATTTGACGACACCGCTTTTTTCGAGCTGCCCTGCAGCCGCAGTGATGCTTGATCCCGGCTTGATGACGATCGTGGTTTGGCGTTCAAGTGGCCCGGGCGCAGTCCAGCCATAAATGAAATTGCCAGCGACAGCGACAAGCAGCAGTCCAGCCGCGATGATCGCCCATTTGGCGAGGCGGCCCATATGGTCAGATGGCTTTCATAATCAAGCTGGCGTTGGTGCCACCAAAGCCAAAGCTGTTGTTCAAAACCGCTTTGACTTCGCGTTTCTTGGCGACATGCGGAACAAGATCCACGCCTTCGGTGCCTTCGTCCGGATTGTCGAGATTGAGCGTCGGCGGAACGATTTGATCACGCAGTGCAAGGATGCAGAAAATGCTCTCCACCGCGCCAGCGCCGCCAAGCAAATGGCCAATGGCGGATTTGGTCGAGCTCATCGACACATGCGATATCGCATCGCCAAACAGGCGCTTTACCGCCCCCAGTTCAATGGTGTCCGCCATGGTCGACGTGCCATGGGCGTTGATATAGTCAATGTCGCCTGGCGTCATGCCTGCCTTTTTCAATGCCATCTGCATCGAACGATATGCGCCATCGCCTTCCGGATGCGGCGCGGTCACGTGATAGGCATCCCCCGACAGACCATAACCTACCACTTCGGCATATATTTTGGCGCCACGCGCCTTGGCATGTTCATATTCTTCCAGAACGACAACGCCTGCGCCTTCGCCCATCACAAAACCGTCGCGGTCCTTGTCGTAGGGCCGGCTCGCAGCCTCGGGACGGTCGTTGTAACTTGTGTTCAGCGCGCGTGCCTGCGCGAACCCTGCAATGCCAAGCGGGTTTATTGTCCCTTCCGAGCCACCGGCAACCATGATGTCTGCGTCATCGTCACGAATCATTCGGGCTGCATCGCCAATCGAATGCGCGCCAGTCGAACAGGCTGTGACGACGGCGTGGTTAGGTCCCTTCAGACCGTATTTGATGCTGACCTGACCCGAAATCAGGTTGATCAGACGGCCATGCACGAAGTGGGGACTCACGCGGCCGGGGCCTTTTTCCGCCAGCAGCAAAGCTTCGCTTTCAATACCGGGAAGGCCGCCAATCCCTGACCCGATCGAGCAACCAGCGCGCACCTTCTGCTCTTCGGTCAATTGGGTAAGGCCTGCATCTTCCAAGGCTTGGCCGGCGGCATCAATGCCAAAGATGATGAAAGGATCGACCTGCCGCTGGACCTTGTGGTCAACGCGCTTGTCGGGGTCGAAACCCCATGGATGGTCCTTTGCCTTGACCTCGCAAGCAATCAGGCATTTCTGGTTGCTCGCATCGAAATGCGTAATCATGCCGGCGCCAGATTTTCCGGCAAGCAGGTTGGACCAGGTGGTCTCAACATCGGCACCCAAGGGCGTAACCAGACCCAGTCCGGTGACCACGACACGACGCATTACGCTATCTCCAAAAGCTATTCTTTGCAGCCCATTACTGTGAACAGGTGCCAAAAAGCAAACGGCTTTCCGACGAAAGCGCCATTAACGCTGGTCGGAAAGCCGTTTAAATTTCAAACTGACCGCGCAAGTTCTGCGCGTATCGGTTTAGCCGTTGCTGTCGATGAAATCGATCGCGTCCTTGACAGTCGCGATTTTTTCAGCAGCATCGTCAGGGATTTCGACGTTGAATTCTTCTTCAAACGCCATGACCAACTCAACGATGTCGAGGCTGTCTGCGCCGAGATCATCAATGAAGCTTGCCGCTTCTGTGACCTTGTCAGCTTCAACGCCGAGATGTTCGACTACAATCTTTTTGACCCGTTCCGCGGTATAGCTCATTTTTGTGCCCCTTAATGGTTGGGAGGATGAATTTCTGCTATCGCCCTAATGTGCAGATTAGCCGCTGGCAAGTGGCAAGCGACGCTTATGCGTCAAAGCATCGCCATGCCGCCGTTCACATGAATTGTTTGCCCCGTAACATAGCCAGCTTCCTTTGATGCGAGATAGGCGACTGCTGCGCCGATATCTGCGCCTTCGCCCATCCGACCCATCGGAATACGGGCATTCAGCGCTTCTTTCTGTGCATCTGGCAGGCTTTCGGTCATGGCCGTGGCGATGAAGCCCGGCGCAACGCAGTTGGCGGTGACATTGCGGCTTGCAAGCTCCTGCGCGATGGCTTTCGTCAT
>JBBQPQ010000013.1:0-48937 GCA_038217195.1 Sphingomonadales bacterium
GCTGGATTATTTTCTACCAATCACCGTCGCTTATCAGGTCGCGATGTTCGCGATCCTTTCGGTGCTTACCGTATTCGCTGGCAAGAAATTCCTGACAGAAAACCCGATTGAAACTGACGATCCCAAGTTGAATGACCGGGGCGCTCGGTTGGCCGGGGAAATTGTTACCGTAGTTGAGGTTATTGCCGATGGTCATGGACGGGTCAAAGTGGGAGATTCAGTTTGGTCGGCACGCGGGACTGATGCAGACATCGGCGCACGCGTCCGGGTGACCGGTGCGGACGGCGCAGTTTTGTTGGTGGAAAAAGTATAAACGTCAAGGACGCAGAATATTTCACCCCTCCCACACCCGTCCCCTGAACTTGCTTCAGGGTCCATTTGTCGGCCCATTCCCGCCCTGTAGTGACATGCCAAACAGTCACGCGCGGTTGGGTTTCTCCTCACGCAAGGGGGGCACTGCACAATGGACCCTGAAACAAGTTCAGGGTGACGGTGAGGAGAGGGATGGCTGTTGAAACTCGGCATGAAGTCCCCAAAGACGAAATCCAGCCCCAACGCTTCAACCCTCCCCGACACCCGTCACTCTCAACTTTCCTTAAATGGCGGACAATGACGCGCGGTCGGGTTCGACGAATCCCCGCCGCGCTGGAACCGAAAACAGCAATTCTTTCGAATAGAAATTCAACGCGAGGTCACGGCGGCCACGCCGCGAAAGCAGCAGATTGTTTACTGCTTCTCGCAATGGTGTTTCATCAGGAATTTCGGATAAATGCGCTTTTACGCCAGCGATATAAACCTGCGTAATTGTCTCATGATAGCCTTGGTGATCGTCGTTCACGCCCCCTACCGCTTCGTTGTAACCCGATATGATGGCCGCCATGTCGCGCTCTGGGGCTATATCGGGGCGATCTCGCACTATCCAGATGCACGCGGCCAAATGTGCTTCATGCGTCCATTCTTCGCGGGGAAGCGTGCGGGCAAGCAAGCCCTCGCCAATCGCCTCGATTGTTGCGTCATCTTTGAACAGACGGATTTCAAATTCCGGCATTTCCAGGCCTTTTAGTTAGGCCCGGAAATGTCCGGGCTGTTATGCTGCTTTGGGTGCGGACTGCCTTACACCTTCATCGACATGATCGGCAAATTGCGCGAAATTGTCGATGAATTGTTGCACCAGCTTCTGCGCGGTAATGTCATACTCCGCAGTGTTTTCCCAAGCGGCGCGTGGATCAAGAATGCCACTGTCCACGCCGGGAACGGAAACCGGGAATTCAAAGCCGAAATTGGGGTCTTTGCGGAATTCGGCATTGTTCAGGCTGCCGTCAAGCGCCGCATTCAATAATGCACGGGTCGCCTTGATTGGCATCCGGCTGATGCCAGGCATCGTTGCCTTGCCTCCGGTCCAGCCCGTGTTGACCAACCAGCAAACCACATTCCCCTTTGCAATGCGCTCCTTGAGCAAATTGCCATAGACGCTTGGATGGCGCGGCATAAACGGCGCACCAAAGCAGGTCGAGAAAGTCGCTTCGGGCTCAGTCACGCCGATTTCGGTGCCGGCAACACGTGCTGTGTAGCCTGACAGAAAATGGTACATGGCCTGATCCGGTGTCAGGCGCGCGATCGGCGGCAGGACACCATAAGCGTCAGCGGTCAGGAAGATGATGTTGTTGGGCACTGGCCCCATATTCTTTTCCGACGTGTTCGGAATGAATTCGATTGGGTACGAACCACGGCTGTTTTCAGCGAGACTGCTGTCGTTGAAATCGAGCTCGCGGGTGTCGGGATCGATAACGACATTTTCCAAAACGGTGCCAAAACGCTTCGTTGTGGCGAATATCTCCGGCTCAGCTTCGGGAGACAGTCGGATCATCTTGGCGTAGCAGCCGCCTTCAAAATTGAACACGGCGGTATCGGACCAGCCATGCTCATCGTCGCCGATAAGGGTGCGGCTGGCATCGGCGGACAAGGTCGTCTTGCCCGTACCCGAAAGACCAAAAAACACCGCTGTATTCCCGGCAGGACCGATATTGGCCGAGCAATGCATCGGCATCACGCCCTTTACCGGCAACAGATAATTGAGAATGCCGAAAACCGACTTCTTCATTTCACCTGCATAAGCGGTCCCACCGATCAGGATCAGCTTTTCTGTAAAGTTGACGGCGATGACGGTTTCGCTGCGGCAACCATGGCGCGCGGGGTCGGCGCGGAAGCTCGGCAAGTCGATGATTGTATATTCAGGAACGAAGCCCGCAAGCTCATTTTCCGTTGGCCGTACGAGCAACGTTCGAATGAACAGGTTATGCCATGCAAGCTCGTTAATGACGCGTACGTTGACGCGGTGCTCCGGCTGCGACCCGCCGAACAGGTCGGCAACGTAAAGCTTATCCTTGCCACCAAGCGCAGCGATGAAATCTTCTTTCAGCGCTGCAAAATGCGCCGGGTCCATCGCCACATTGGTCTTTCCCCACCAGATGCTATCTTCGGTTTCCGCATCGCGGACGATATATTTGTCCTTGGCCGACCGGCCTGTATGGGTACCGGTTTTAACGACCAAGGGGCCGTCTTTGGCCAATATGCCCTCATTGTTGGCAAGGGCTGCCTCCACCAGTGGCGCAGTGCCCAAATTGCAATACAACATGGCATCTGTGTCAAAACCCTGTTGCGAAAGCGAGATATTCAGTGGTGTCGACATTGGCGGCTCCGGCAAAATTGCGAATCTGTAGGCATACGTATGCAATGCTAATGCCGCCGCCGGTATACGAAGCGCCAAGCAACGTCAAATACGGTAAGCATGATTTTCGCATATCGTCGTTATCCACCGCTGACTTTGCGCATAAATAGCAATACATTGAACCGTCGCCATTGCACCACTATAGTCACAAGATGAGTGCCCAAATCGCATTGGTCGATGATGACCGCAATATCCTGACCTCTGTATCGATCGCGATGCAGGCGGAAGGATATGTGACGCGTATTTATTCTGACGGCGAGGCTGCGTTGAAAGCTCTTCTCGAAAATCCGGCAGATTTGGGAATTTTCGACATAAAAATGCCGCGCATGGACGGGCTTGAGCTACTTCGTCGGTTGCGCGAGAAAAGCGATATGCCTGTCATATTCCTGACGTCAAAGGACGAAGAGCTGGACGAAGCGCTTGGCCTTGCAATGGGTGCCGACGATTATATCACAAAGCCATTTTCGCAACGTCTGCTAATTGCACGAGTGAAAGCCATATTAAGGCGTGCTACATATGACAAGGCCGTTGTAGGCGGTACGGCAGAGGTCGAGCCCGAACCCATGATCCGCGGAAAGCTGGAGATGGACCCTGCCCGCCACCACGTAAAATGGGACGGTAGGGCACTTACTTTGACCGTGACCGAATTCATGATCCTTGAGGCATTGGCCAACCGGCCCGGCGTCGTCCGCACGCGAGACCAGTTGATGGACGCGGCCTATCAGGACGATGTCTATGTCGATGATCGGACGATCGACAGTCATATCAAACGTCTTCGACGGAAGTTCCGCGAGATCGACCCGGAATTTACTGCCATCGATACGCTTTATGGAGCTGGATATCGCTTCGCCGACAGCTGAGCCCGCTGAACTGCAGTTGGGATGGAGCCGGGGGTTATCACTGACCGCCCGTATTCTTGCCGTGAACCTGTTCGTACTCGCTTTGCTTGGTGCCGGGCTATTCTTTCTCGACAGCTACCGTGTCCGCTTGATTGCGGAACGTGAGCATGCCGCACGCAACCAAGCAACATTCCTTGCGCGCAGCTTGCCATTGGTCGCGCCGGACAGCCGTACTGCATATATCGTTAAATTTGGCGAACAGAACCAATCCCGCATTCGCATCTACGATGATTTGGGTATCAAGATTGAAGACAGCTTTGCTAATCATCGACCTACATATGTTTTTCGAGACCCTGATAGCGAACCATGGCGCAAAGTTGCCGCGCGCGGAATTGATAGACTCTTCGACTTTCTAGTCGGCGCTCAAGTGCTTCAGCCATTTGTCGAACCCAAATTGGATAACAAGCAGGCATGGCAGGAAGCAGCCGAGGCGACACCAAGAGAAGCCTTGTCGGCGGTACGTTTTGCTCCTGACCTAACTCATGTCGTTAGCGCCGCGGCGCAATCCAGCGACGGCAGCTACACCGTGCTGACCACCGCAAACGAGCGCGATATCCGTCTGTATGTCAGGGCAGAACGGTTCAGCGTAGGAATGTTTTTCCTATTTGCACTTGGCATAGGCGTTTTACTTTCGGTATTCCTTGCGCGGACTATTGTGCGCCCGCTGCGTCATCTTGCGCGCGCCGCCGTGAAAGTCCGGCTCGGGCGTGCGCAGGAGGTTACTGTCCCACGCTTGCCCTCGCGCCGCGACGAGATAGGCCTGTTGGCGCGTGCTCTGTCCGACATGAGCATTGCGCTTCGCCAGCGTATTGATGCGACGGAGGCCTTTGCCGCGGACGTTGCGCATGAGATAAAAAACCCGCTTGCGTCGCTGCGGTCGGCGCTGGACGGCGCAGAACGCATCGATGACCCAAAATTGCGCAAACAGTTGATGGATGTCGCAAAGGCCGATGTGCAGCGCATGGACAGACTAATCAGCGATATTTCAGACGCAAGCCGGGTAGACTCCCAACTGGCTAAAGCTAAATTCGAACCCATTGATTTAGGTGACATGATCGAACAGCTGCTTCAGGCGCGCGAAGACCGGGGAAGTGACAAAGACGTTACCATCGCCTTTGCAAGACCTCGCAGGACAATTGCTACCGTCATGGGTGAGGATGTCCGCCTTGAACGTATGCTCACCAATTTGATCGACAATGCGGTATCCTTTTCCCCGCCTGAATCCGTCGTCGAAATCTCGGCAACTTTGGCAGAAGAAGAAGTTATCATCCGCATAAGTGACGAAGGACCAGGTGTCCCTCCGCAGGAACGCGAGGCTATTTTTCGCCGGTTTCACAGTGAACGGCCAGCAAGCGAAAATTTTGGAAAACATAGCGGATTGGGCTTGGCAATCGCGCGAACCATCATCGAAGGGCATCATGGACGCATCGCGGTACGCGACAGGGTTGATGGCAAAGCCGGGGCTTGTTTTGAAATCGCCCTTCCCTGCGCTGCGACAGCAACAAGCTGATGGCTGCGATACTACACGGCACGGCTATCACCATTAATGGCCATGCCGTGCTGTTGCGCGGCCACTCGGGAAGCGGCAAGTCCGACCTTGCATTGCGCTTGATTGATCGGGGTGCAAAGCTAATTAGCGATGACGGCGTGCGCATCGGACTTGCCGAAGACATCCTTTCATTGTGGTCCGTTCCCAATATTGCAGGCAAGATTGAGGTCCGCGGTGTGGGTATATGCAGCGTCGATTTTGTGCAATCGGCGCCAATGCGCCTGGTCGTGGAATTCGCCGGTGACATAGAAAGGATGCCGCCTGACGATGTACGTACATCAGTCGGAGATTTTTTGGTTCCGCTGGTGAGGATTGACCCATTTCAGCAAAGCAGTGCGTTGAAGGTAGAACTGGCGCTCCGCTCAGTGATTGACGCCGGACTGCTGCCAATGGCAAGGCAAGGCATTAACGTAAATGAAAGCACAGGATTTTGAACCGAGCGACGTCTTCCGAGCCACAAAAAATATTGCTTGTTACCGGCGTCTCCGGGGCGGGCAAGACGACTGTGCTCAAAACGTTGGAAGATCTGGGCTGGGAAGCCGTTGACAACTTTCCGATCAACTTGGCGGGGCAATTGCTAAAAATTCCGGTGTCGGGAGGTGAAGAACGGCCAAGCATACCTTTGGCGCTTGGATTCGACAGCCGGACGCGTGGGTTTGATGCAGAGGCATTGATCGCGCAGATTACACGGCTGCAGAACCAACCAAATCTTCAAATTCTGACACTTTTCCTGGATTGTGCGGGCGCGGAAATCGAGCGGCGTTACGCCGAAACCCGGCGCCGTCATCCCATGGCACCAGATCGTCCCGCAATGGACGGCATTGCCATTGACCGGAACCTTATGGAGCCGTTTCGGCGCTGGGCCGAGACGGTGATCGATACCAGCAAGATGTCGGCGCATGATTTGCAACAGGCGATCCGCGAGCGATTTATAAGTGAAACATCGCCGCATGCCACAATAACAGTGACAAGTTTTGGCTATTCCCGCGGCGTCCCCCACAACGCCGACCTGGTGTTTGACTTGCGCTTTTTGCGCAATCCCCATTGGGACAGCGCATTGCGACCCATGACGGGCATGGATGCCCAGGTCTCGGAATATGTCGCCGCCGATCCGCAATATGATGCGGCGATGGACAAGATCCGCGACCTGCTGCGCTTTCTCCTGCCGTTGTACGATGCGCAGGGTAAGGCCTATATCAACATCGCTTTTGGGTGCACGGGCGGACGTCACCGATCCGTCCATGTTGCCGAAAAATTCGGCACTTGGTTGCGCGAAGATGGGTTCACCCTCACTGTTTCGCACCGCGATCTGACGTCAAGACCGATTGACGCGCTGGAGGAGCCTGCTAACGGCGCAAACAGAGATACGTCGCGACAGGGCAGTAAAAGCACATGATCGGTTTGATTTTAGTCACGCATGGCAAACTTGCGAACGAGTTTCTTGTCGCGCTTGAACATGTTGTCGGCCCACAAAAGGATGTCGCCACAATCTGCATCGGGCCACATGACGACATGGAAGCGCGTAGAAACGAGATTGCGGCTGCCATTAAGTCAGTCGACACCGGCAAGGGCGTGATCATCCTGTCCGACCTTTTCGGCGGGACGCCGTCCAATCTGGCTATCTCGTTGCTTGACAGTGGCCGGGTCGAGGTAATTGCTGGCGTCAATTTGCCCATGCTTATCCGTCTCGACAGTGCACGCAAGAATATGGACGTGAAAGAGGCGGTCGCCGCAGCGCGCGAAGCCGGCCGCAAATATATCAGCGTTGCCTCCGAGGTACTTGAGGCGTCGCGATGACTCGCATCAGCAAAACCGCGACAATCGTAAATCAAAAAGGTCTGCACGCGCGCGCGAGCGCCAAGTTTGTTACATTCGTGAGCCGTCTGCCAGAAGGTATCAAGGTTGAGGTCGAAAAAGACGGCCAGTCGGTGACTGGCACCTCAATCATGGGCCTCATGATGCTTGGCGCGGCCAAAGGCAGCGAAATCATAATTCATGTGGAGGGCGACCAAGCCGAACTCGCAATCGACAAGCTGGTTGGACTGGTTGTTGACGGCTTCGGCGAAGACTGATGCGGCGTGAAATCACCGGATTCTCCAATCCGCTGCTAAAGGAAATTCGCGGTCTGCGCGAAAAGAAACTACGTAAACGCGCTGGGCTTTTCCTTGCAGAAGGCTTGCGCATCATGACCGAGGCACGCGAAGCAGGCTTTCTTCCTGAAATGCTCTTTCGGGTGAAGGACCGTCCCGTGCACGCGCTTGAAGTTATTTTGGAGACCGAAGTCCTTCGGAATGACGGTGATGTCATCGAAACCAGCGCGGACATCATGGCCAAACTGTCTGGCAAGGAAAATGCGCAGACCGTTGTTGGCGTCTATCGCGATCACGCCACCGCTTTGTCAGACCTCGACCGCGATTCAGCCCCGATCTGGCTAGTTGCGCAATCCATGCGCGATCCGGGAAATCTAGGCACGATGTTTCGAACGGGAGATGCCGTGGGTGCAGGCGGACTGATCCTAATCGACGACTGCACCGATCCTTTTTCCGTTGAATCCGTACGCGCAAGCATGGGGGCCATTTTCACGCAAAAGGTCGTTCAATGCCGCTGGGAAGAGTTCACCGCCTGGTTGCGCGGCGGCGAAGGCCAATTGGTGGGCACAAGCCTGCAAACGCAAACCGATTATCAAGCGGCGGCATATCGTGCGCCGTGCTTCGTCCTCACCGGTAATGAGGCACAGGGCCTGCCCGAAGACTATGAAAGCCAGTGCGATCTGCTAGTCAAAATGCCTATGCAGGGCAAAGCAGACAGTTTGAACGCAGCGGTGGCCACAGCGGTCATGGCCTATGAAGTTCTAAACCAGTTCCGGCAAGCAGCGTCAAAGTGACCGAAGGACAGCGCCGCAGGCAGGATTATTCCTCGGTATCACGCTGATCAGCAAGCGTCGCTGCCACATCACCTTCGCTGTGCCGCGGCAGCGCCTCGACCAGAGGAATGTCCTCAAGTTCGCGTTTGCCGGTTTCAATGTTCAGATCTGCAAATTTCCGTCCAGTGGACATCACATTGCGCTCAAAGCTGCCGACAAATTTGTTGTAATTGTTCACTGCCGACGAGAGCCCGCTGCCAACCGATTTGAGATGATGTGCAGCGACAGCAATGCGGTCATACATTTCCTTACCCAATGCGCCAATCTGCTTGGCCTCGCGCGCCAGCCCTTCTTGCCGCCATACACTGGCAACGGTTCGCGCAATCGCCACCAAATTGGTTGGTGTCGCCAATAGGACCTTTTTGTCAAAGGCGAAATCCCACAATTGGGGTTCATGCTCCAGCGCCGCAGCAAGGAAATGTTCGCCCGGAACGAACATGATGACATAATCGGGCGCGTCGGAAAACTGGTCCCAATAGGCTTTGCGCGATAGTCCATCGATATGGTTCTTCATGGACTGCGTGTGCCGCGTCATTGCCACAGCACGGACATCGTCGTCGACCGAGTCAAACGCGTCCTGATAATCATTCAGCGACACCTTGGCATCGATGACGAGCGTGCGCCCTCCCGGCACATGGATGATGGCATCGGGGCGCAGGCGCAGACCGTCCCCGACGTCAATGCTCGTTTCCAGATCGAAATCGACATGCTCCGACAAGCCACAGCTTTCTAGCACGTTCTTCAACTGCTGCTCGCCCCAGCGGCCGCGCGCTTTGGGTGCGTTGCGCAACGAGTTCATAAGGCCAGATGCCACGCTCGAAACGCGTTCCTGACCAAGGCGCATTTCGCCGATCAGACCCTTCAGGTCGCCATAAGCCTCCGTCCGGTCCTTTTCGATCTTGCCCACTTGCTCTTCATAGGCCTTCAGCTTTTCGCCCACTGGCCCCAACAGTTGCTTCAACCGTTCTTCATTTTTCTCTCCAGCCTGATGGAAACGTTCATCGGCGCGCTGCAAGAATGCTGCCTGCGCCTCACCCAGCAGCTTTTGACCAATTTCGCCAAATTGCGCAGACAATGTCTCTTTGGCATCGCTCAACGCGGCGATTTGCTCCCGAAAGCCGCGCTCGCGTTCTTCCAAGCTTGTTTCAAGTCTCGCGAGACGGTCCTTGGCGCTGTCACGTTCGACGACAACTTCGTCAAGCATACCGCGCAACTGGGCAGTTGTCTCAAGCCCACCCCTGCCTGCACGGCCGCCAGCAAACCAGCCAAGTCCAAGCCCTGCCAGCAAAGCACACACGACAATAATTATGACAAGCAATGGCTCCAACACCAATCTCCAGAAAAAGAACGAATGCGGAACATAGACCGCAGTGGACACAGGTCAAGTGGCCATAGGTCAGATAGGATAGGTCAAGAGTTAGGAGCTATGTTCCGTTGCGCCTTTTTGACGCGGGAATAGCTCATCATGCTCAGTGGCAATAATCCTGCATACAGAACCCCTGCGCCAATCAGCGCCACCCAAGGCGCGGCCACCAAAGTCGCGGCAAAAAGGCCCACGGCGGCAAGCGCCATGAATCGCAGGCTTCGCCGCACCTTGATCGATGACCAACTATAGGTCGCGACATTGGAGATCATCAACAGCGCACACAGCAACAGCCAAGGCGCCATCAGGCGATAATCGCGAACCCATTCCGCCCCGGTTTCAAACCAGATCATCATTGGCAGCAATGCAAGCGCAGCGCCCGGAGGGGACGGAACGCCAGTGTTGAAGCCAGCGGACTTGTGCGGCTGGTTGTCGGTATCGATCCGCGCATTGAACCGCGCCAGACGAAGTGCTGCACACAGCACGAAAAACACCGATATGGTCCAGCCAAAGCGGGGCATTTCCTGCATTACCCACATGTAAACAACAAGTGCAGGCGTTGCCCCAAAGGCAATAACGTCCGACAATGAATCGAGCTCGGCGCCAAAACGACTTTCGCCATTTAGCATCCGGGCGATGCGACCGTCCATCGCGTCGAGTACACCCGCTATCACGATCATGGCCACTGCATTTTCCCAACGGCCTTGCATGGCAAACCATGCCCCGGACAATCCGGTACATAAGGCCAGCGCGGTGACGGCATTGGGCGCGAGCGCCCGCAAGGAAATTCCAGGACGGTTAGAATGCGGTTCCATCAATGGGCGACGGCTAAAAGGTCCTGGTCCACGCCCAGTTCAGCAAGAACCGTTTCGCCCGCAACGCAACGCTGCCCCTTGATAACGCGGGACGACGTGCCGTGGGGTAGATATACGTCGACGCGGCTGCCGAAACGGATCAGGCCGACCCGCTGGCCATTGGCCACGCTGTCGCCCTCTTTAACAAAGGCAACGATGCGGCGCGCGACCAACCCGGCAATTTGGGTGAAGCCGATGCGGACGCCATCGCTGCGTTCCACAAGGAAATGCTGGCGTTCGTTTTCTTCACTGGCCTTGTCGAGGTCAGCATTCAGGAACTTGCCGGCAATATACACAACCCGCTTGATCGTTCCGCGAATGGGTGTCCGGTTGATGTGCACGTCAAACACACTCATAAAAATAGACACGCGTGTCATGGGTTGATCGCCAAGGCCATCGGGACCGCGCAATTCGACTGGCGGCGGGACTTTTTCAATCAATGTCACCAATCCGTCGGCTGGTGCGACGACGAAGCGGTCTTCAATAGGTGTTGCCCGGGCGGGGTCTCTGAAGAAGGCCAACGTCCAAGCCGTTACCGCGGCCATTGGCCACGCAAGCGTTTCCCAAGCCATGAAGGCAAAAAACAGGGTGATCCCTGCGGCGATGAGGCCAAATTTGCGGCCCTCAGGATGAATGGGTGGAAACGACCATTTCGCGACCCCGGTACCCCGGTTTGTCAATTCTTGTCTGCTCATAGCGCCTAGCTAGGGGATACATGCCAATCTTACAACCTTAGATGCCATTTCCGCCATTTTCCGACAATCGCGGGGAGTAGTTGAACATATGGCAGACTTTGCTATGGCACCGCTCAATATATCACCTCCCTCACGGAAAGTGCTTTCAGCCATGGCAAAAATTAAGGTCAAAAATCCGGTCGTTGAACTCGATGGCGACGAAATGACTCGCATCATCTGGGAGTGGATACGCGAGCGTCTGATTTTGCCGTATCTCGACATTGACCTGAAATATTATGATCTTGGCATGGAACATCGTGACAAGACCAATGACAAGGTCACCGTCGAATCCGCCAACGCCATTCGCGAATTTGGTGTTGGCGTGAAATGCGCAACGATTACACCAGATGAAGCGCGCGTCGAAGAATTCGGCCTGCAGAAAATGTGGAAATCGCCAAATGGAACGATCCGCAATATTCTTGGTGGCGTTGTCTTTCGCGAGCCGATCGTAATCAAAAATGTCCCTCGCCTTATTCCCGGTTGGACCGACCCTATCGTCATTGGCCGGCACGCATTTGGGGACCAATATCGAGCAACCGATTTCCTAGTCCCAGGCCCAGGCACACTTCGCCTCGTTTGGGATGGTGATGATGGCCGCACGATTGACGAGGAAGTTTTCCGTTACCCGTCGCCCGGCGTCGCGCTCGCGATGTACAATCTGGACGATTCCATACGTGATTTTGCCCGTGCGTCTCTGAATTATGGCGTAACCCGCGAATGGCCAGTCTATCTGTCGACCAAGAATACGATCCTGAAATATTATGACGGTCGCTTCAAAGACCTGTTCCAGGAAATTTTCGAAGCCGAGTTTGCTGAAAAATTCAAGGAACTGGGTATTGTTTACGAACACCGTCTGATTGACGACATGGTGGCGTCCGCGCTTAAGTGGTCGGGCAAGTTCATATGGGCCTGCAAGAATTATGACGGTGACGTGCAGTCCGATCAAGTTGCACAGGGCTTTGGATCGCTTGGCCTGATGACGTCCATCCTGATGACGCCCGACGGCAAGACCGTTGAAGCCGAAGCAGCGCATGGCACCGTTACCCGTCATTTCCGCCAGCATCAGCAGGGCAAGGCAACGTCGACCAACCCGATTGCGTCGATTTTCGCATGGACCGGTGGGCTGAAATTCCGAGGCAAGTTCGACGAAACCCCCGAAGTCACACGTTTCGCGGAGACACTCGAGGAAGTATGCATCCAGACCGTTGAAGATGGCCACATGACCAAGGACCTTGCCATCCTTATTGGTCCGGACCAGGCTTGGATGACGACTGAACAATTTTTTGAGCAGGTTCGCGCGAACCTCGAAGTAAAAATGGGCAGCTGGCAGTAAGCCAACGCTACCCGACATGTTAAAGCGCGGGGGGGCAACTCCCCCGCTTTTTTGTTGTGCCACCCTTCCCTTCTCGTGCTGCATGTGCGTAAAAGGAGGCATGGCAGCCGAAATTTATACTGACGGCTTAAGCGACCTAGTCGTTATTCTAGGCGCTGCAGGTATCGTCATTCCCGCGTTTGCTCGTTTTCGCGTAACGCCCGTTATCGGCTTTATTCTGGTCGGTATCCTCGTCGGCCCGATGGGCCTTGGCGCATTGGTCGACCAATATCCGCCGCTGCAATGGGTTACCATTTCCCGGCCGGACAGTATTCATCCGATCGGCGAATATGGCATCATCCTGCTACTGTTTTCCATCGGCCTTGAACTGTCATTTCGCCGACTTTGGAAGATGCGCCGCCTGGTTTTCGGTGTAGGTGCAGCCCAGTTATTTGGTGCTGGTCTGGTCATCGCCGCTGGTCTTTACCAATTTGGCTATGGTGCAACGGCCTCCATCGGTATCGGCATCGCATTGGCGCTGTCATCAACAGCGTTAGTGCTTCCCATTGCCGGGACACATTCCGCCGTTGGCAAATCGGCCTTGGCGATGTTGCTGTTCGAGGATCTCGCGATTGTCCCGATAATTTTCGTTCTGGGCGCGCTCGCACCCAAAGCGGGCGACGGCTCATGGGAAGGGCTATTTACAGTCTTATGGCAGGGTGGCTTAGTCATCGCTGCGATGCTGGTGATCGGAAGGTTTCTACTACCGCGCTTATTTGGCCAGGCTGCGCGCACGAAAAGCCCCGAGTTGTTCGTGTCTGTGAGCTTGCTCGTCGTAATTGTCGCAAGCCTCGTTACCGGCGCTGTCGGTCTTTCCCCAATCGTGGGTGCCATCATTGCGGGGTTATTGATCGCGGAGACCGATTACCAGAATGAAGTCGAGGTAATGACGGCCCCGTTCAAGGGACTCGCGCTCGGGGTGTTCCTGATCAGCGTGGGCATGCAGATCGACCTTGGCTTCGTGGCCGATAACTGGCCTGCTCTGGTCGGCGCGGTCGCCGGGGTGGTTATTATCAAGGCGTTGGTAACGGCATCGCTTCTGAAGCTGAACGGCGCACGGACGGGCACGGCGACCGAGACAGGCGTTCTTATGGGCAGCCCGTCCGAAACGACGCTCATCGTGCTTGGCGCCGCCGGTGCAGCACAGATCATCGACAGCGCGACGATCAATTTCTGGCAGGTTGCTACTGCGATTGGCCTGACGATCACACCGATATTGGCACGCATCGGACATGACATGGCGACACGGCTCGAAATGCGCGAATCCGATGACGCAGCATATGAAAATGATGCGACCACCGACCCGCGCACCGTCATCATAGGCTTTGGTCGTGTAGGCAAGTTGGTCGCCGATATGCTGATCATCCATGGCCAACCTTATATTGCCGTAGAATCGGATATTGACGCGGTGGCCGCTGCGCGGCGAAAGGGGTACAAAATATTGTTCGGCGACATTTCGCGTCCCGAGACACTCGACAGGCTGAATTTGGCCTATGCGCGCGCGCTCATCCTCACCATGGATCAGCCTGTTCTGGCCGAACATATTGTCAAGCGCGTGCGGTCGTGGCTGCCCGAAATCACCATCGTGGCGCGTGCACGCGACCCTGACCATGCCGCACGGCTTTATCAGGCCGGCGCAAGCGACGCCGTGCCCGAGACACTCGAAAGCTCGCTGCAATTGTCGGAAGCCGTTCTTGTCGACTTGGGCGTTGCCATGGGACCGGTGATCGCATCCATCCACGATAAGCGAGACGAGTTCCGGCGCCAAATCAAAGAAGCCGGAGGCCTCGACGAGGCGCCCAAGCTAAAATTGACGAGTTAATCTGCGAGCTTTGCCTTGATCGCGTCAATCGCCGCTTGCGCGAGTTCAGCACCTGCTGGACCACCGCCCTGTGCCATATCGGGACGTCCGCCGCCGCCTTGAGCGCCCATTGCTCCCGTCGCCACACGAACGAGCTCAGGCGCCGTCACTATGTGGTGCAGAGCCGGTGAAACAGCGATCACAACAGTGTTGCTGTTCTCGTTGGCGGCAATAATCGCCACAACGCCTGAGCCAATGGCCTTCATCTGGTCATCGGCCAGGCCGCGCAATGCCTTTGGTTCAATGCCAGCGATGACTTGCCCCATGAAGGTAACGTCGCCAATCTGCTCGGCCTCTGCCCTCGGGCCACCGTCGCCGGACAGAGCCAACGCGTTTTTCGCTTCGGACAGTTCCTTTTCCATCCGCTTGCGATCATTTATCAATGTCTCGATGCGTGCGCCGACTTCATCCGGCGCCGTCTTCAACAACGCGGCAATATTCTTCAGCTGCGTTTCGCGGCCAACCAGCCACAGACGCGCCGCCTCCCCGGTCAATGCCTCGATCCGGCGTATTCCGCTTGCAACCGCGCCTTCGGACACAATAGTGAACAATGCGATGTCGCCCAGCGCATTCACGTGCGTGCCGCCGCAGAGTTCAACCGAATAATTCGCGCCGTCCGTCCTGCCCATCGACAACACACGCACTTCATCGCCATATTTTTCGCCAAACAATGCTAATGCGCCAGCGGCGACGGCATCGTCCGGGGTCATCAAACGCGTCGACACCGGCTGATTGCCGCGAATCTGGGAATTCACATCTGCTTCGACTTGGGCAATTTCCCCGGTAGCGAGCGCCTGATTATGCGAGAAATCGAAACGCAGGCGATCGGGCGCGACGAGGCTGCCCTTTTGAGTAACATGCCCGCCAAGGCGGTGGCGCAACGACGCATGCAGCAGATGCATCGCACTGTGATTAGCGCGCAGCGCGTCGCGGCGGGCAGTATCGATTTTCAAGGTAACGAAATCGCCGACCTTGATCTCGCCCGTTCCGATGGTGACCTGATGCGCGTGCAGCCGCCCCAATGGCTTGGCCGTATCAGTGACTTCGCCAACCATGTTGGTACTGGAGATAATTCCAGCGTCACCCATCTGGCCGCCGCTTTCGCCATAAAAGGGCGTCTGGTTCGTAATGACGGTTACCGTATCGCTGCCAACAGCCGATTGCACTTCAACGCCGTCATTGACGAGTGCAACAACCTGCCCATCGCCTTCGCTTGCGGCATACCCAGTGAACTCGGTCGCGCCGACACGCTCTGCAATGTCGAACCAGACGTCGTCCGACGCCTTCGCGCCTGAGCCCTTCCAGGCAGCACGCGCCATAGCTTTTTGATTGTTCATCGCGGATTCAAAACCGGCCTGATCAATGCCAAAGCCCTGCGCACGCAATGCATCCTCGGTCAGGTCATATGGAAAACCATAAGTGTCGTACAATTTGAAGGCTGTATCGCCCGCCAACACGTCACCCGGCGCCATGCCTCCTGTCGCTTCATCTAGCAGCTTGATTCCCTTGTCCAGCGTCCGGCGAAACTGGGTTTCTTCCTGCTGAAGTGTCGCCTCGATCAGCGGCTGCGCACGCAGCAATTCGGGATAAGCTGCACCCATTTCGGCAACAAGGCTATTTACGAGACGGTGCATCAACGGCTCTTTTGCGCCGAGAATATGCGCGTGGCGCATGGCGCGGCGCATGATTCGGCGCAGCACATAGCCGCGCCCTTCATTGGATGGCATCACCCCATCTGCCAAAAGGAAGCTGGTCGACCGCAAATGGTCCGCGATCACGCGGTGGCTGGCCTTTTGTTTGCCTTCTGCTTTTGTACCGGTAAGTTCTTGAGACGCGTTAATGAGGGCCTTGAAGGTGTCGGTGTCGTAATTGTCATGCACGCCTTGCATGACTGCGGCGATGCGCTCAAGCCCCATGCCCGTGTCGATCGATGGCCTCGGCAAGGGCACGTCTGATCCGTCATCCTGACGTTCGAACTGCATGAACACGAGGTTCCAGATTTCGACAAACCGGTCGCCATCTTCATCAGGGCTCCCGGGAGGGCCACCAAAAATATGGTCGCCATGGTCATAGAAGATTTCACTGCATGGCCCGCAAGGCCCCGTATCACCCATCGACCAAAAATTGTCCGTTGTCGCGATACGGATGATACGCTCTTCAGGCAGGCCGGCAATCTTGCGCCACAGGTCAAATGCCTCATCGTCTGTATGGTAGACCGTTGTCGTCAAACGCGACGGGTCCAGCCCCCATTCCTTGGTCAACAGGGTCCAGGCATGGGTAATCGCCTGCTCTTTGAAATAGTCGCCAAACGAGAAATTCCCCAGCATTTCAAAAAAGGTATGATGCCGCGCGGTGTATCCGACATTGTCGAGGTCATTGTGCTTGCCGCCAGCACGCACGCATTTCTGGCTCGATGCAGCGCGCGGGGTTTCACGGCTTTCAAGTCCGGTGAACACATTTTTGAAAGGCACCATCCCCGCATTGACAAACATCAAAGTCGGATCGTTATACGGCACGAGTGGCGCAGACTGAACTACGTCATGGCCGGCGCCACCGAAATAATCGAGGAAGCCACGGCGGATGTCATTGGTTGATGTCATAATGTCCGCGACTTAGGGAACGACTGGCCTTGCTGCAAGCCGGATATGCAGTTTCCGCTTTGGTTAGGCATAAGCATAAGGCCCGCCCTTTTCGAGCGCAGATTGATATGCTGGGCGCGCATGTATTTTCTCGACATAAGCGGTGAGATGCGGGCGGTTGGCCGCCTGCCCCATTTTCACGGCGGCTTCGGCGGGAAAGCTCATCATGATGTCGGCCGCGGTCAAGCAGTCGCCGACAAACCAACCTGTTGATGCGAGGCTGTCTTCCATGAACGCAAAATGGCAGTCGAGCTGCTGGCTGATGCGCGCGTGCAAAGGTGCTGCGGCTTCGCCCAGACGCGCGGTATACAAATTCAAGAGGATCGGCGTCATCGCGGACCCTTCGGCGAAATGCAAAAACTCAAGATAGCGGACATGTGCGTCCGTGCCCCGTGCCGGAACGAGGGAAGCGCCACCGAGGCGTTCGCACAGATATTCGACGATTGCCCCCGATTCAAAAATCACATGCCCGTCATCTTCAATAACCGGAGATTTACCCAAAGGATGGATATTCAAAAGTGCTTCGGGCGCAAGGTTGGTAACTGGATCACGCTGGTAATGTCGAATTTCATATGGGAGTTCCAACTCCTCAAGCAGCCACAATATGCGCTGCGAACGGGAATTGTTGAGATGATGCACGGTGATGGTCATAATTGTTAGCCTTATTGGGACTTGTTGTTGTGATGGATGTGTGAAGCCAGCTCGCGCACCAGCTTAGCCGCAAGAATGGCGGTGATGTCGTTGATATCGCGTGCCGGGTTCAGCTCAACAATATCTGCGCCGACAATGAAGGCTTTCTGCCTCGCCAAAATGGAGAGCACTTCCCGCACCGAAAGACCCCCTGGCTCGGGATGCGCAACGCCGGGTGCCTCCGAAGGGTCAATTCCGTCCAGATCAATGCTGATATATAAGGGTGCTTCAAGCACCGGTAGCTGCTCGGGCCGGAAATCCAACATGGGCAAGATCTGCACGCCATATCGTTCCGCCTGTTCGCGACAATGGCGATTAAGCGTGCGGATCCCGACTTGCACAATATGCCTGGCATGGCCGCCTTCAAGAATGCGGGCAAAAGGCGATGCGTGGCTGCGCGGGTTGCCCTCGAAATCGGCATAGAGATCCGGATGGGCATCAAAATGCAGGATGTTAAGCGGCCCATGGCGTTCGGCCAGCGCCGCCACGACGGGATAGGTCACTGCGTGATCACCGCCGAGGAATATCGAAATGGCGCCCGCATCAATGCTTTTCGTGACAGCCTGTGCGATCAACGCATCATCGGCCGGGCAATCTGTGTCTGACAGGTGTAAATCGCCTTGGTCCGCAAAGGCGATGTCGGTGCCAATCTCATCACCGGATTGAGCGGAAAGATTACCTCGGTCGCTCCACAAGGCGGCGCGGATCACCGCCGGCGCCAAGGCTGCCCCACGCTCGAAGGAGCTGTTCTGGTCGGTGGGCAATCCTATGAGATGGACAAGCGGCTTCATGCCAGCAGTTGCGCCGCAGCCATTGCGCCTGTCAAGGCCCAGCGACGGCAGACGCATGGATGCTGAGACCACCACGGAACTTCGTCCGCTTGCGTTGGACGCAAATGACCCGCCCCGGGGTGGACCAGGACGGGTCGAAAGCAGCAGCCTCAGGCAAGGCCACGCTTGTTCTTAAAAAACTGCACTTATCTTCTTAGAGGTCGTCGTCCGCATCGGGACCTGTCATCAAGACCTCGGCAACTTCGTCAGTCTTTCCGCGAATGGCTGCTTCCAGCCGCGCTGCGACTTCAGGATTCTCGTTCAGATAGTTTTTCGAATTCTCGCGACCTTGGCCAATCCGGATCGAGTCGTAGCTGAACCAGCTACCCGATTTTTCAACTAGGCCGGCCTTTACACCAAGATCAAGCAATTCGCCAGTTTTGGAGATACCCACTCCATACATGATATCAAATTCAACCTGCTTGAACGGCGGCGCTACCTTGTTCTTCACCACCTTCACGCGGGTCGTGTTACCGACAATATCTTCACCCGCCTTGACCTGGCCCGTGCGACGAATGTCGAGACGGACAGAAGCATAGAATTTCAAGGCATTGCCGCCTGTCGTGGTTTCAGGCGAACCATACATCACGCCAATTTTCATACGAATCTGGTTGATGAAAATAACCATGCAATTTGACCGGCTTATCGAACCCGTAATCTTGCGCAGCGCCTGGCTCATCAACCGCGCTTGCAAGCCGACATGGCTGTCACCCATTTCGCCTTCGATTTCCGCACGTGGTACGAGCGCGGCAACCGAATCGATCACGATGATATCCACCGCGTTCGAGCGCACCAAGGTGTCGGCGATTTCAAGCGCCTGTTCACCTGTATCAGGCTGTGACACAATCAAATTGTCGACATCAACGCCGAGTTTCTTCGCATAGCCCGGATCGAGCGCATGCTCCGCATCGATAAAGGCAGCAGTGCCGCCTGCCTTCTGTGCCTCTGCAATGACATGCAAGGTCAACGTCGTCTTGCCTGAACTTTCAGGACCATAGATTTCAATCACGCGGCCTTTGGGTAAACCGCCAATGCCAAGCGCAATGTCTAACCCGAGCGAACCCGTGGATACAGCATCAATGCTGATGGCCTCGCGGCTGCCCAGCTTCATCGCCGAACCCTTGCCAAATGCTCTATCAATCTGCGCCAAGGCCGCTTCGAGCGCCTTTTCACGTTCCGAACTTTTCATACCGTTTGCCTGATTCCCATCAATGATCTTGAGACTTGCTGCCATTTTTCCACTCCTTTAGCGCCATGCCTGATTCGGCTTATCATCCGGACCATCCACTATGTACACATTATGTTCCAAAAGAACAAGAGCAGAACAGGTAAATTTATATGTTTATTTTCAGTATCTAGACTAATCCCCTTTCGCAAGGGCGTCGTGCACCGCTTCTGCAATTTGTTGCACGGAAAATGGCTTGGCCAAAAACGATACGTTGTCGAGGCTAATGGTCTCGCGCAGTTGCTCCTCGGCATAGCCCGACATGAACAAAAGCCGGATTTCGCCATAGATTTCGCGCAGCTGCCGCGCCATCGACGGGCCGTCCAGATTGGGCATGACGACGTCCGACACCACAAGATCATAGCGCTTACCATCCGCAAAAAGCTCAAGCGCTTGCTCGCCATCGCTTGCGGTTTCCACCACATAGCCCTGCCTGACGAGTGCCCGCTCGGCGACGGCGCGCACCATATCCTCGTCCTCGACGATCAGTATCCGTCCACTGCCCCAAAGATCCTTTGGTTTATACAAATCGCGCTTGGCGACTTCGGGCGCTGGCACTTCCCCCCTATGCACAGGCAGGAAAATATCGAACCGCGTGCCTTCCCCTGGTTTTGAGTTTGCAAAAATAAACCCGCCAGATTGTTTGACGATACCATAGACCGTCGACAGGCCAAGACCTGTGCCCTTGCCCATTTCTTTGGTGGTGAAAAATGGTTCGAATATCTTCGACAGATTTTCCTTGGGGATACCAACGCCGCTATCTTCGACTGATAATTGCACGTAATCGCCTATGGGCAAGAACTCGCTGCCCATTGCGGAAACCTCGCTTTGGCTGACCGCTGCCGTGCTGATATGCACAACGCCGCCTTTGGGCATGGCGTCACGCGCGTTGACACCCAGATTGATGATGACTTGCTCAAGTTGCCCCGGGTCAGCACGCACGGCCCCTACCCCCCGTCCGTGATGGACCTCGAGCCGGACCGTTTCGCCTAAAAGCCGCTTCAGCAGACTGGAAACATCTGCAACGACATTTGCCAGTTGCAGGATTTGTGGACGCAACGTCTGTTGCCGCGAAAAGGCCAACAACTGGCGGGTGAGGCTCGCCGCGCGATTGGAGTTGTTCTTTATCTGCTGAATATCGTCATAATCGCTATCGCCGGGCTGATGCCGCAACAGCATCAGATCGCAATAACCAATAATTGCTGTCAGAATATTGTTGAAATCATGCGCAACGCCACCGGCCAGCTGGCCGATGGATTCCATCTTCGTTTGCTGCGCCACCTGCCGCTTCAATGTAATTTCTTCACTATTGTCCTTCAGCCCAAGCAGCACGGCCGCGTCGCCAAGCCCGCGCACCCCCGCTATGGACAAGGCGATAACTTCATCGGGCCTCTCCTTCAGGCGAATGGCGATATCGCCCGAGGTCATGGCACCGCTGCCATAGCGCCTTATGCTGTCAAGCACTGCGCCCTTGTCCTCGCTGATGACGAGATCGCCAGGATAAGGTGGCAATTTGGTCGGCTCAACATCCAGCACGCGGGCGAATGCGTCATTTGCGAATAAAAACCTGCCATCGCGGTCCACCAGCGCAAGCCCCAATGGCAGCGTTGACAACAATTGCTCAACATGTGCCAATGCAAGGCCCCGATCCACTTTCGCGCCCTCTTCATCGACCGCGAGCAGCAACGCAGCGCCATCCGCATCACCTTCATTCAATGGCACGTGAAGCAATCTTATGGGCAAGCCGCGCCGTCCCTCACGTTCAAAAAAGACGCTGCCTTTTTCATCCATGCGCACAAAATCCGCGAACAGCCTGCCAGTGATGGGTTCAAAATCCGTGCCGGTCGCCCGCAATTCGAAAGCCGCGTTGGCGGCCTGCACGCGGCCGTCCTGGTCAAGCGCGACCGCCATGACCCCGCTGCTGGACATTGCCCGTCCAATTCGGCCTTTGATGAGTTCAAGCGCCCGGCTTTCAATCGCGAGTTGTTCTATTTTGGCAAACCGCCACAGAAGATATTCGTCGGCCCCGCCGGCACGCGCGATCTTTACGCCGAAGCTTCGTCCGTCCTTGGCAATTTCCGCGATTTCAGCGCTTCCATCGCGCCAGGCCGCGCGACCTGCGGCAACAAGCAAAGACCTGTTTATGTCATCAACGCCCAGATCCGGTGGCGCCTTCAGCCCTGGAAAGGCAAACGTAAAATGATCATTTGCGCATACGAGGCGCCCGGCACGGTCGCTGATCGCAATAGCTGCGTTGCTCATTTGAGTCGCGGCGTGCGTGATCGACCAATCAGGCATTGCCAATTCGGTAGAGCTTTCGACTGAATGGCTGTTTCGAAAGTAGTGGACAAGCCCGGCGGCGGCAATGATCGCAGCAGCCGCAGCTGCCAGCAGGACAAAATTCCCGGTGACAAACCAGAGTATCGCGAGCGACAGCAATGTCGCCAGCGATAGCACCGCAATCTGTTTGATGTCGGGCTTTGGAGACATATCGACATCCCCGCCAGCTATCTGAAACTCAGTTGGCGGGGATATCTTGTTCAAAGCGGCTCCTTACCAGATACGAACACGGTCCTCAGGCTTGAGGTATAATTTTCCGTCCGCTTTCGGCTGGAACGCATCGTACCATTTGTCAAGATTGCGCACCACCCAAGCACGCTGGGCCGAAGGGCTGTGCGGATCAGTGATCAGCCGCTGCCGCAAGTTCGCTTCGCGGTAATTACGCCGCCAAACCTGTGCCCATCCCAGGAAAAAGCGCTGATCGCCGTTCATACCATCAATGACAGGCGGCTCTTTGCCATTCAACGAAGTGCGATAAGCGTCATAGGCGATGGACAATCCGGCAAGGTCGCCAATATTCTCGCCGAGCGTGAATTCGCCTTTGACCGATGCATCAGGGAAAATCTTGTACGCATCATATTGCGAGATCAGCCTTTTGCCCGCAGCCTCAAATGCCTTAACGTCACTTTCCGTCCACCAATCCGCAAGCTTGCCAGTCGCGTCATATTTGGCACCCTGATCGTCAAAATGGTGGCTGATTTCATGGCCAATGACTGCGCCAATGCCACCATAATTGACCGCCGCGTCTGCCTTTGCGTCAAAGAATGGCGGTTGCAGGATCGCGGCTGGAAAAACGACCTCGTTCATGCCAAAATTGGCGTAAGCGTTAACCGTTTGCGGCAGCATTCCCCATTCCCAACGGCGGATCGGCTCGCCCAGCTTCGACATATTGTCGTCAAAACCCCATTGGTTGGACCGCAAATCATTTCCGAACAGGTCACCGCGCACAATTTTCAGCTTGGAATAATCCTTCCAACGGTCAGGATAACCTATCTTGGTGGTAAAATTGGCTAGCTTCGCGCGCGCCTTGATTTTGGTTTCCGGCTGCATCCAGCTAAGATTGTCGATCCGTCGGCCCATGGCAGCGAGAACGTTTTTCACCAGCACATCCATCGCTGCCTTGGTTTCCGGCGGAAAATGTTGCGCGGCATAGACTTTACCGACCTCGTCACCAACTGTGCCTTCAGTCAGGGCAACACCGCGCTTCCAGCGGGGTTCACGCTCCGGCGTTCCTTGCAGGGTGGTGCCGTAAAATGCGAAAACCGTATCCGACACTGAATCGGGCAGCACATTGGAAAAGCCAGAGAGGCTGTTGACGATCATCTGGTCCTTGAGGACCGCCAGATCGGTTTCAGCATATATTTTGACAATGCCCGTCAGCGCGCTTGGCTGGCTTACGATGACTTCGCGTATCTTGGGGCTTGCCTTGGTCAGGATGGGCGACATTTTCAGGCCTGGCGTAAGAGCATCCAGCTGCTGCAATGTCATCTTGTTGTAGGTTTTCGTGGCGTCGCCCGACTCTTCGCGCGTCCACTGAACAGCCGCGATCTTCTTTTCCATCGCAAAAATCGCATCAGCGCGGCCAGCCGCGTTCTTTTCCCCCGCCAAGGTGAGCATTTTTGCAAGATATTCGATATAAGCTTTTCTGATACCTTCGAATTTATCATTTTCAACAAGATACATGTCGCGGTCAGGCAAGCCCGTGCCGCCCTGATAAATCTGGAAGATGTAGACGTCCGGATTTTTGTCGTCCTGCCCGACATAACCACCAAACAAGGCACCAACACCGTTGCGCGCTGCAACTGGTAGCAGATTTTCAAATGCCGCCTTGGTTTTGACGCCGCGCACTGTCTTCAGCCAAGGCTGGATGGGCTTAAGGCCCATTTTTTCCACAGCAGCTTGATCGAGATAGCTTGCGTAAATGTCACCCGCTTTGCTGCCTTTGCGGTCCTTTTCTGCATCCAGCACAAGTTTGACGCGATCTTTGGACAAATCGTCCAACGCCGTGAACATGCCGTAATTCGACTTGTCGGCAGGAATAGGTGTTTGCGCGGCCCATTTGCCATTGGCGTACAGATAAAAATCATCCGCTGGGGAGACGCTCGCGTCCATTCCGGCGGTGTCGAAACCAAATGTACCAAGCCGCGGGCCATCTTTGCCGGCTTCCTGCGATGGCTTTAGCGCTTCTTGCGCAAAGGCAGGAAGCGATAACGACGCCAGTGACACGGACGCGACGAGCGCCAGTTTGGTTGCAAAATTCATGTTGATACTCCCCGGAAAGCTATGGGGAGTCGCTATGCCCGGACTCGCGTGCCCGACAAATTTTTATCCACCAGACGCAACTGAGTTCGACCGGCGTCGCCATTTGACGCTCACGCGCCAACGCCAAAACCATGCGGCAATGAAATAGCCCAGCAGAGCAGCGACTATCGAAATGATCGCGAGACCGGCGATGCCCTGGACAAGCGCGAGCGGCGCCTCGGTCCAAACATAGTCTACCCAAGCTGATAAAGGTGCGGACGTCTCGATCAGTTCATAAAATCGGCCGGACCCGTTGTTCAAATGCAGCACGGATTCCCCGACATAGACCGATCCGAACAGAATAAACGGAGTCGTTGCGGGCATGCTGAGAAAGGTCATCGCAGCACCAATTGGTATATTGGCCCGAAACGGGAGCGCCAGAAGCGCAACACCTGCAATCTGTACGCCGGGTATCAGAAGGAATATCCCAACCAACAATCCTAAAGCGACCCCGCGTGGCACGGAACGACGCGTAAAACGCCAAAGTGCTGGGTGGAAAACGCGCTGTGCAAATGGACGCAGGAAGCGGCTGCGTTCAAAGCTGTCGCGCGTCGGCGCTTGCCGATGCAACCAGGCGTTGAATTTGCTCATCCACGATCCCGCATGATTCGTCCTTGTTCCCGCTTCCAGTCACGCTCTTTTTCGGTTGCGCGCTTATCAGGGGCTTTCTTGCCCTTTGCCAACGCCAATTCCACCTTCGCCCTGCCCCGTCCATTAAAATAAATCGAGAGCGGAACAAGTGTCATCCCTTGCCGCATGACTGCGCCATGCAACTTGTTTATTTCACGCACGTTAAGAAGCAGTTTCCGGGGACGTTTTGGCTCATGGTTGTTCCGATTGCCGTGGCTGAATTCGGGTATGTTAGCGTTGATCAACCAGACCTGATCATCGCGCAGCTCGGCATAGCTCTCCGCAATTGACCCTTCGCCAAAGCGAAGCGACTTCACTTCTGTTCCGGTCAGGACAATTCCGGCTTCATATTTGTCATCGATAAAAAAATCATAGCGGGCGCGCCGGTTTTCGGCGACCGTTTTGACCTTGTTAAACGCTTCTGGTTTTGGACGCGCCATCAGATGAGACCTGCATTCTCCAAGGCGAAGTCAACCTGACGCCGGCTTGCCTCGCTTGGGGGAGTCATGGGGAGGCGTAATTCGGTCGGGAAACCTTCAATCACCCGCGACAATGCATATTTGATCGGCCCAGGCGATGCATCTGAAAACAGCGCCTTATGCAAGGGATATAACTTGTCATTCAATTCGCGGGCCAGTGCATAATCGCCTGACGCGCAGGCGGCCTGAAACTCCGCACATAATTTAGGCGCGACATTCGCCGTCACGGAAATGCAGCCTTTTCCGCCTGCTGCATTGAAGGCGAGCGATTGTTCGTCAACACCAGACAACAAACAGAACTCAGGTCCACATACCAATCGGTGTTCGGTTACCCGCTGCATGTCGCCGCTTGCGTCCTTGATACCAATGACTGTCGGCAACTGCGCAAGGAGCGCCACTGTCTCAGGCTCGATATCGGTCACCGTACGCGCAGGGACATTGTAGAGCACGATAGGTAAGTCGTTCTTTTCCGTCATGTGCTTGAAATGCGCGTAAATGCCATCCTGGTTGGGGCGGTTATAATATGGCGCGACCACCAGCCCCGCCGCTGCACCGCTTTTCTTGGAAAAGTTGAGATGAAGGATGGCGTTGTTGGTGTCGTTCGACCCGCATCCGGCAATGACCGGGACTCGTCCGCCGGCCTGTTCGATACACACCTCAATGACACGATGATGCTCTGCATTGGACAGAGTCGACGCCTCGCCCGTCGTGCCAGCCGGAACCAGCGCGCTCGATCCCTGATCGATTTGCCAGTCGATCAACGCACGAAAATGCTTTTCGCTAAACGCTCCGTCGTAAAAAGGAGTCACCAGAGCCGGTATTGATCCGGAAAACATAATATATGACTTTCATTCTAGGCCATTTGGGCTGCTATAACTTATATAGACGTTCGTTCACGACCTGATAAGGATGGGGCACATAATATGTCCAGCATGGTAAAGCATCTCATTTCAGCGTCAGTGCTGTTAATTCCTTTTACGGCCCCTGCATACGCGCAGCAACCGGGCGTCATCATCATGCAGCCCGGAACAGGCACAGGCCAGCCTTCCGCGCAGGTCGGCACAATGTTGCCAGCGCCTGTGGTCTATGACCCGAATGAAGGGAAGATCCCGGCAGCGCTGGAACGCTGGAAGATGCTGAGCGGACCCGGGAGCTTCGGTTTTGGTGACTATGCGTCGTTCCTCATGCTCTATCCTGATTGGCCAAATACGGAAGATATGCGTAAAAAAGCCGAACAGGCGATAAATCCGCTTTCCTATTCGCCAAGTCAGGTTGTTGCCTATTTCGATCGGCTCCCGCCGCTTACCAACGCGGGCAGAGCAAAATTCGCCTTGGCGCTTGAGTCGTCGGGCGACAAGGCACGGGCCGTGGCGCAAGCGCGCGAAGCCTGGCGCGCTGGTACGCTGGATGATCAGGACGAAGCAAACATGTTCCGTGTTGCCGGGTCCCGGTTGACCTCCGAGGATCATGACGCGCGAGTCGACCGCTTGTTGTGGACAGGCTCCACACGTGCCGCGGAACGCTGGATTGCCTACACATCACCACAGCGCCGGACGGCGTTCAGCGCTGCCCTGGCGGTCAAAGTCAAATCGCCCGATGCCGATATGAAGGTTCAGGAGGCTGGCGCGGGTGCCAATTTCGAGGCGAGCCTGATTGCAGCGCGTGCCGACGCCATGCGCGCGTCCGGAAACAGTGCTGGCGTGCGCGATCTGCTGGCCAATCGCGGCAAACTCGCGGCACCGGTTCCTGTCATCAAGGACTGGTACCAGTTGTTGCTGACGCATGCGCAAGCAGCCGCCAAGGACGGGCAATATGACCTCGCATACCGTATTGCATCACGCGTTGATGATGCGCTGCCAGCTGGCCTCAATATGGCCGACCAGGATCTTACCACGCGTGACCGCTATACAAGCCTCACATGGCTGGCTGGAACGGTTGCCCTGCAGCAGCTGAACCGTCCGCGCGAGGCCGTAGCGATGTTTGAGCGTTATGCCGCCGCTGCCAAGACGCCCCAGACTCGATCAAAGGGTTTTTACTGGGCTGGCAAAGCAGCGGCCAAAGCTGGTGACTCGGTGTCCGCGACAAAATTCCATGAACAGGCCGCCGTTTTTTACGAAAGCTTTTTTGGCCAATTGGCGCTCGAACAATTGCGCCGTCCGATGCCGCAGGTTCCACGCGTTGCTGCCGCCACGCCCGTGATTGCGGAAGGCCGTATGCCGACCATTCAGCTGGCCGCTGCGCTCGCGTCAAAATATGGAAGTTGGAAAGACCAGAGCAATTTCTTCCGCGCAATCGCGCGTAACGCAAACGGTAGAAACGACTATGTTGCCGCCATCGGGCTGTCCGAAAAACTTGGTCGCCCCGATCTTGCAGTAATGGCAGGACGCAGTGCGCGGACGGCGGGCTTCCCTGATCTGCTTGGCAATGGCTATCCCACGGTCAATGTACCAGCTGACCACAGCCAAACCTGGACCCTTGCCCACGCGATCATGCGCCAGGAGAGCCAGTTTGACCGCGCTGCCGTTAGCGGGGCTGGCGCTCGCGGTCTGATGCAGCTGATGCCAGGAACCGCGCGCGAGACGTCCGGCAAGATCTCAATGGCCTATCGCCCCGACGCCCTGACCGTCGATACCGACTATAATATCGCGCTTGGCGCGACCTATATCGAACGCATGCTCGATTATTTCGACGGCAGCTATCCACTCGCCATCGCCGCCTATAATGGCGGACCGGGCAATGTGAACAAGTGGCTCAGGGCTTACGGCGATCCACGCACGGGCAGCATCGACATGATGGAGTGGATCGAAAAAATCCCGCTCAGCGAAACCCGTGATTATGTTTATCGCGTGCTGGAAAATGCGGTGATGTACGACCATCTGCACCCCGAAAAAGCGCGGGTGCGGTCGGCGACGCCGCTCACGACCTATCTCGGCAAGGCGTCGCCAAACGACATTCACCCGATAGGTTGAGTTCGCGGCCGTCGCTGTACAATCTCGACACCGGGTGCAGCCTGCGCGTAAGTGAGCTCTATGTCCGAACGCATTAACCCCATTACACCCAAAGGCTTCGCGGCGTTACGCGCCCGCTACGAACAGCTATTTGCCGTTGACCGCCCTGCGGTCGTCGAAATCGTCCACTGGGCAGCGGGCAATGGCGACCGTAGCGAAAATGGTGATTATATTTACGGCCGTCAGAAACTGCGCGCGATTGACCGGGAGCTTGGGCAGCTTTCCAAAAAGATGAAGGCCGCCAAGGTGCTTGATCCGTCACAACAGCAGGACCGCAGCCGCATCTTCTTTGGCGCAACCGTCACAATCGCGGATGCACAAGACATTGAAAGAAAAGTGACGATCGTGGGGGACGATGAAGCCGACGCTACTGCTGGCCGGATTGGCTGGAATGCGCCGCTATCCCGCGCGTTGCGGGGTGCGGGCATTGGCGACGTCAAAACGGTAAATCTTCCCACTGGTCCTAAGGAATGGGAGATATTGGCGATCGATTATCCTTTTGGCGTATAGCCAATCATCTGCTCGGCCAAAGCGACGATTTGCAGGTCAATCTCGGGAAAATCCTGCGGCACGCTTTTTTCCAGCTCTTCTATCACATGAGTCAGCACCGCAATGCGCGCCGCCTTTTGATTGTTGCCATCAATGACGGTCCAGGGGGCCCAATGGGTGTGCGTGCGCTTGAACATGTCCTTTAACGCAACAAGATAATCATCGCGCTTGGCGCGGTTGCGAAAATCCTCTTTGGTGACCTTCCACCTTTTCGCGGGGTCATCAAGACGCTCGGCAAGAATCTTGTCTTGCGTTTCTGCGGTCACATGCAGGAATATCTTGATGATCTTTGTACCAATTTCGCCCTGGCGCGATTCGAATTCATTGATTTCGTCATAACCGCGGCGCCACTCGGCTTCATTGCAGAAACCTTCCACGCGCTCGACAAGCACGCGGCCATAATGGCTTCGGTCCCAAATGCTGATTTCTTTTTTGCCCGGCAATTTGTTCCAGAAGCGCCACAGGAAATGCTTTTCCTTTTCCTCGATCGTTGGCGCCGCGATCGGGGAAACCTGATAATATCGCGGATCAAGCGGGGCAGTCATGCGCTTGATGGCGCCGCCCTTGCCCGCTGCGTCCCAGCCCTCCATGACTATCAGGGTGCGCGCGCCATGCAAAATATGCAGCGCCTGAAGCGTCGCCAGCCGGTCCTGAAGTATCTTCAGGTCCTTGTCATAGCTCCCGCTATATTTTGCGCCGGATTCAAATTGGGAAAGGTCAATGGACATTTCCGCCTTCCAGCATCAATTGCGCGCACAAACAAGCCAAAGCGAAGCCCCTGTCCCTAAAAGGGACAAATCGGATGCAAATGCCTGCTTTAGATCACGCCTTTGGCGGTTGCTCCACAACGCGAATGTTCAGCTCGCGCAGTTGCTTGGCCATGGCCGGTGACGGTGCCCCCATCAGGAGGTCTTCCGCACGCTGGTTCATCGGAAACAGCGTGATTTCCCGCAGATTCTGCACACCGCACAACAGCATGACCATGCGGTCGACGCCAGCGGCCATGCCGCCATGGGGCGGTGCACCAAATTGGAATGCGCGATACATGCCGCCAAAGCGGTCCTCGACATCGGCCTGAGTCAAACCGGTCAGTTCGAACGCCTTGACCATCAGGTCCGGATGCTGGTTACGGATCGAGCCAGAGGCAAGCTCATAGCCGTTGCAGACCATATCATATTGATAGGCCTTGATGGTGAGCGGATCTTGCGTTTCAAGCGCCTCTAAGCCACCCTGCGGCATCGAGAACGGATTGTGCGCAAAGTCGACCTTTTTGTCCTCTTCGCTCCACTCGTAGAACGGGAAATCGATGATCCAGCAAAAGCGAAAGGCATCTTTTTCAATCAGGTCAAGCTGTTCGCCCGTGCGGGTGCGTGCGGCGCCAGCGAGCTTTGCCGCTTGTTCTTCCTTGCCGGCTGCAAAGAAGCAGCCGTCATCGGGCCCAAGTCCCATAGCATTGTAAAGGGCGACCATGCCCTCCTCACCATGATTCTTCGCAATTGGACCGCCAAACTCGCCAGCCTTGCGGGTGACATATCCCAGACCTGCATGGCCTTCGCTGCGTGCCCATTCGTTCATGTCGTCGAAGAATTTGCGGCTCTTGTCGGCAGTGTTGGGCGCAGGAATAGCGCGGACGACGCCGCCGCCCTCGACAATGCGTTCAAACAGGCCAAAGCCTGATGTTTTAAACAGGTCGGTGACGTCGTGGATAACAAGCGGATTGCGCAAATCCGGCTTGTCCGTGCCGTAATCCAGCATTGCCTTTGAATGGGGAATGCGCGGGAACTCCCCTGCTGGCGTTACTTTTTTCCCGTCAGCAAACGCCTCGAACACACCCGCCATCACCGGCTCCATCGTGTCCCAGATTTCTTCCTGAGTAACGAAGCTCATCTCGAGGTCGAGCTGATAGAATTCGCCAGGCAAACGGTCGGCGCGCGGGTCTTCATCGCGGAAGCAGGGCGCGATCTGGAAATAGCGGTCAAAACAGGCAACCATCAGCAATTGCTTATATTGCTGCGGGGCCTGCGGTAATGCGAAGAATTTGCCGGGATGGATCCGGCTAGGGACCAAAAAGTCCCGCGCGCCCTCAGGGCTTGAAGCGGTCAGGATTGGCGTCGAATATTCGGTAAAGCCGATATCTTCCATCCGGCGGCGCGTTTCGCGGATGATCTGTGTGCGCTTCACAATATTGGCGTGTAGCGTTTCGCGACGCAAATCGAGGAACCGGTATTTGAGGCGCGTTTCCTCGGGATATTCCTGCTCACCTGCCACAGGCAAGGGCAACTCTTCCGATTTGCTGAGCACAGTAACGTTGCGGGCAAAAACCTCGATCTGCCCCGTCGGCAGATTCGTGTTCACGGTTCCCGCGCTGCGGGCCTTTACCTCGCCATCGATCGTAACGACACTCTCAAGCCGCAAGGCTTCGAGAATGGGTAAAGCAGGGCTGTCACTGTCGGCGACAATCTGAGTCATTCCATAATGATCGCGCAGATCGACAAACAATACGCCGCCATGGTCACGCTTACGGTGGACCCAGCCGGACAGGCGGACATTTTCCCCCACATGGGAATCGCGAAGTTCGGCGCATTTGTGCGTACGATAATCGTGCATTATTTACTCAATTCAAAAAAGCTGTGGAAAGCGCGCCTGTCAACAGTGCAGCGGCACTTTGTCAAGTCGTGAATGGGTGCTAGGGCAACGCCCAATGCAGATTCATCACTTAATCACCGACAGCAAACGTCTCGCCGAAATATGCGCCAGACTTGCACAATCGCCCTTTGTTGCGGTTGACACCGAATTCATGCGGGAAAATACCTATTATCCCGACCTGTGTCTTGTGCAACTTGCTGACGCGAACGAAGCAGCGGCGATTGACCCCAAAGCCGAAGGTCTTGACCTGACACCGATGCTTGAACTGCTGTGCGAAAATGAGAATGTTTTGAAGGTATTTCACGCCGGTGGCCAAGATATCGAGATTTTCTTCAACCTGACCGGCAAAACCCCGTACCCGATGTTCGACACGCAGATCGCGGCCATGGCATTGGGTCAGGGCGAACAGATCGGCTATTCAAACCTCGTTGACCTCTGGATGGGTATCCAATTGGACAAGGGTGCCCGCTTCACTGACTGGTCGCGGCGGCCGCTCGACAAACGGCAAATTGACTACGCGATTGCGGACGTAACGCATTTGTCGGTCATTTTCCCGATGATGCTGGAAAAGCTCAAGACCACAGGCCGTGGCGCATGGCTTAATGACGAAATGGAGCGGATTTCGGACGCAGCAAACTATCGCAATGATCCCGAGAATGCATGGTCACGAATTAAGGTGCAATCCCGCAAACCAGAGGTTCTGGGCCGGCTTCAGGCCATGGCGTCCTGGCGCGAAAAGGAAGCCCAGCGTAAAAACATTCCGCGCGGACGGATCATGAAGGACGAAACGCTCGCCGACATCGCCGCCCATCCACCGAAAATTCAGGCAGACCTGCCAAAAGTCCGTGGCCTCTCGCCTGCATGGCGGGACAATGAAATCGGCGCTCGGCTCCTTGCCGTGATTGAAGGCAGCCAGCCAATGGCGCGCGATATCATGCCTGACCGTGGTCGCTCGGCGCCAGGCGGCGGAAAGGATGGCTCACTTGTCGCCGACCTTTTGAAACTGCTGCTTAAGATCCGGTCGCGCGAAATCAATGTGGCTCCGCGCCTCATTGTGCGGACGGAGGAGCTGGAACGCCTCGCTGCTGGCGAAAGAACCGACCTTGAGGTGCTGACCGGTTGGCGCTTTGAACAATTCGGCCGCGACGCGCTCGATCTGGTGGAAGGAAGGCTGGCTTTCGCCGTTGTAAACGGCAAGCTCAAGATGACGCATACCCATGAAGAAGACATGGTGCGTGAAACGGCTGCTTGAATTAGCTGTCCAGAACGCGCTTTACCAAAGTCAGATTAACAGGCGCATTGTCGGCCAGAGCCATGGCATTTGCGGCGCGCGCAAATTTTTCAATAGCGACATAGCTGCGCTCAATCCGGCGCTTTACAAAGCTTAAGGCATCGATGCTGATCGCGGCGCCGCGGTCCACAAGCTGCTTTTGAAGCAATTGTTCAATCATTTCGTCATCCGGCGGCGCAATGTCGAGCAGCACTGCTGTGCCCAATCGCGATTTCAAGTCCGGCAATGACACATTCCACTCGGCAGGCTGCCAGCGGGAGATAAGCAACAACGAAACGCCGCTCTCCTGTGCGCGGTTCCATGCGTTGAACAGGACCTCGTCAGAACACGCCTCGGCATCGTCAATTACGATACCGTTCTGTCCCGAAAAATAACGTGCCATCAATGTTTTTCCCGACCGGGCTGGTCCAGTCAGTATTGCACATCGTTTGTCCCAATGTTCAGCGCTGGAAAGGCCCGCAAATGCCGTTGCGTTAGATGCCGTTATAATCAGGCTCGAGGAGGCACCTGAACGCAACTCATCCAAAGGTAAGGCAATCTGACGCATGAATATGCCTGTATAGAATTACGGACGGGGCTGCGGCGGTGGCGGCGTGGCAGTTGCTGGTTCGCGCGGCGTTGGAGCATCTGGCGCAATTGATCTTACCACGTCATCAAGTGTTCGCGAGGGCGCTTCGTCGGGCGTTGTTGCACCTTCGATATCGTCCGTTACGGCACTATCTTCGACTTCGCTCGCCAAGTCCTCGTCTTCGACAACCTCAGGCTCAAGCACGAGCGAAGCATCCGCACGCAGGCTGCCCGATGTGAACGCTGATTGGAACAATTGGTCCATTCTTGCCACGGCCTGATCCATCATCGCCGGTATGCCCGCACTGCTCGTTGTCCGAAGCGTGAAGGAGCCGAGAAACTTGTTATCTGGCCCGTAGCGCGCTGAAAAATGCCCAACGACCGGTCCGCCGGGCCATTGCCGCTCAATCCGGGCAATCGGGATCACAACATCGGCCGCACCAAATTGATCAAGCATCGTGCGCCACCAAATGCGGCTGCGGCGGCTCTGCTGGCCGGCATTGAGCAAGAGCGACTCACCGCCCGCGCCACTTGGGCGCACATAATCAATGGTGCTGTCGGCGGTGCGATATTTGGCCCAGCTGCGTTGCCACGACGTGCGTTGTTCAAACACCGTCGGCGCACCAGCAGTATATGTTATGGGCAATAACAATAAGGGCGCAGAGCGCCGGGTAACGCCACTGACACCCAGCAATTGCCCCGCCCGCGCGCGGTCAAACAGGACACCAATCTTTGCGACATAGCGCCGAGGGCCGATCTGTTCTTGTTCCACGACAATTGCGGCAACGATCCCGTCCAAAGTCGAATCGGACAGGCCAGCGCCAGCGCTGCCATGGGTTTTGCGCCATAACGCGGACCAGGCAATACGCTGCGCCTGCTCCCAACCCTTTTGCCTTGCTTCAAACGCGTTGTTGCCAACCACGTTGACCGACACACCAGTCACTTCGAAGTCACCTGCGCTGGCAATTGGCGCAATTCCGCGCTTGGGTCCCTCGATCTGCGCCAACACGATTCCGCCGCCTACCAACGCCAGCGGCAAGCCGATTGCTGCGACCCGAAACCATTTTCCACGCAAATTTTTCATTGCGGCACCTTTAGGCGACATAGACGTGGAATTCCAAGCCTGTTCTCGCTAACGGCGATAAATGGACGCAAAAGATCAGCAACCCGAATCCTACACTTATGCCAAGGCGGGTGTTTCCATTGAAACCGGCAATGCCCTGGTGCGCGCGATCGCACCATTGGCGAAGGCCACCCGGCGCGCCGGCGCAGATGCAGACTTGGGTGGCTTTGGAGGATTTTTCGACTTGAAAGCAGCTGGCTTCAACGACCCGCTTCTGGTTGCCGCCAATGATGGCGTCGGCACCAAGTTGAAACTCGCAATAGAATCAGGAAGGCACGAAGGCGTCGGCATTGATCTCGTCGCCATGTGCGCGAATGATTTAATCGTGCAAGGCGCTGAACCGCTGTTTTTTCTCGATTATTACGCAACCGGCAAGCTGGATAATGACGTCGCGACGTCGGTCGTTGCCAGCATCGCGGAAGGTTGCAAACTGGCTGGCTGTGCCCTCATAGGCGGCGAAACGGCGGAAATGCCGGGCATGTATTCCGACGGCGATTATGATCTGGCCGGTTTTTGCGTAGGCGCCGTCGAGCGCGATCAGGTACTGACAGCGGACAAAGTTGCCGACGGCGATGTTATCCTTGGTCTTGCGTCCTCCGGCGTGCATTCAAACGGATTTTCACTTGTCCGAAAGTTGGCCTCAGACAAAGGCTGGAAACTGGATCGCCCCGCTTTGTTCGACCAGAATGTGATACTTATTGATGCGCTCATGGCGCCCACGCGGATTTATGTAAAATCGCTGTTGCCGCTGGTCAGAACAGGAAAGATCCACGCCATGGCGCATATTACAGGTGGCGGCTTGCTGGAGAATATCCCGCGTATCTTGCCTGATGGCCTGCATGCGCATGTTGACGCCGATGCATGGGCACAGCCTCGCTTGATGGCGTTTCTTCAGGCGCAGGGACATATCGAACCCGAGGAAATGGCGCGCACTTTCAATTGCGGCGTCGGTATGGCCGTCATTGTTGCGAAGGCTGATGCCGAAGATGTGACCGCGGCGCTTGAAGCTGCTGGTGAGACTGTTCACGCGATCGGGCATATTGCGGAGGGCGACAAAGGCTGCACCGTTACCGGCTCGATAGAAACATGGAGTGCGCAATCCGATTGGACGGCGACGCATAATGGCTGAGCAAAGGCACGTCACCCTGAACATGTTTCGGGGCGTATTTCTCCACATGGCATTGGTACTGGTTGCGCAATGGAAGCTGGCTCAGGTGCAGCATGCCGCTGATATGGTAATGGCGTGAAAGCAAAGGTCGCCGTCCTCATATCCGGCATAGGCACCAATATGGCAGCATTGTTATACGCTGCGAAATTTCCCGATTGTCCTTACGAAATCGTTCTTGTCGCGAGTAACAATCCGGATGCAGAGGGTCTGAAGATTGCGGCGACGGAGGGCATACCGGCCTTCGCAAAATCGCATGTTGGCCTTGACCGCGCGGCTCATGATTTAATCATGCACAACAACATCAGCAAAGCTGGCGCTACTTATGTCGCATTGGCTGGATATATGCGCATATTAACACCAGATTTTGTTGAAAAATGGGACGGACGCATGTTGAATATGCATCCGTCACTGCTGCCAAAGTATAAGGGGCTCAACACCCATCAAAAGGCTATAGATGCGCGCGACAGCTTTGCTGGATGCAGTGTCCACCTAGTCTCGGCTGCGCTCGACGATGGTCCCGTGCTGGGCCAAATGGAAGTGGCCATTCAACCTGGTGACACAGCAGAAAGTCTTGCTGCCCGTGTCCAGATGGCGGAACATCAATTGTTCCCCAAAATACTCTCCGATTATGTCAGCCGGGATTCAAATCCGGACTATCTGATTTCGCAAGTACGAGCGCTTGCGCTCGCGCAGCTGTCTTCGGACGAAGTCCTTTCACATGGCATGCCGTGCTTCGGAATCGTTGGCGGCAAGAAATTCGCTTATGTGTCCGTCGACCATCACAATGATGGCAAAATTGCATTGTTGGTGAAAATCAGCGGCGTCGAAGAGCAGGCAATGCTGATCGAAAGTGACGCGGAACGATATTATCGGCCTGCTTATTTTGGTGATGGTTGGATTGGGATCAGACTTGACCTTGGCGATACCGATTGGGCGCATATTGGCGAACGGATCGCTGACAGCTGGCACGCAGTCGCACCTCGTAAATTAAAATCCTATATTTTATAGATACAATTGGGGTGGCAACGCGACAGACGTCGTTTTAGCAGACAGTTTGCCTGCCCAAACCAGCATCGTTTCAAACAGCTTCAAAAAAGGAACGACTTGCGCCGACGCATCGAATAATGAGCCACAAGCTTCCATTACAGGCAGCACGATCACAGCGAATATCGGTGCACTGGAACAAGCACGAGCTACGCGCTTGCCTTTCAAGTTACCTTGAACTGAACATATTCAGCCGACGATTTCTTCAGGTTTGAAGAAATACGCGATCTCGATCGCGGCATTTTCATCACTGTCCGAACCGTGAACCGTATTGGCTTCAATGCTTTCAGCCAATTCCTTGCGGATGGTGCCTGGTTCAGCATTTTCGGGATTGGTCGCACCCATGACGTCACGGTTGCGCTGCATGGCGTCTTTGCCTTCAAGCACTTGGACGACGACCGGGCCGCTGATCATGAATTCAACCAGTTCACCGAAGAAAGGGCGTTCCTCGTGCACGGCGTAAAAGCCTTCGGCCTGCTCGCGTGACATGTGGATGCGCTTGGACGCTACGACTCGCAGGCCGGCCTCTTCCAGCATCTTGGTCACGGCACCGGTCAGGTTGCGGCGGGTCGCATCAGGCTTGATGATTGAAAAGGTGCGCGTAATCGCCATGAGAAGCTCCATTTACTTAAGGGGGGAATTGGGCGCGCCTCTAACCATGCTTGCGCTTGAGTGCAAGTATTAAGACGGCTCGCCTTATGGCCCTTGGGTCCACTTACCGCCGTCCTGTTTCCAGTAACGTTTCTCAACCCCCTCGCCGAGACCGCGCCACGCGCTGCGGGCGTTGTCCGTCAATTCCGGCGGAAAAAGGTAAAAAATGCGGTCAAATTGACTTCCGACCGGCCGCCATTTGCCATCGGCAATAGCCAGCAGCCTAGCGCCATTAGACGCCAGCAGCTGGTCCGACAGCAAAATCGGCTGAAAACCGTCATCGCCATCGCCCGATATCCCATTTGCGAGAAAGCTGTCCGGCCGTGCCTTCCATAAGGATGCGGATATCAGGTCACGCTGCGCACTAACTTCGCTAACAATAAGCAACCGCCCGCCATCGTCCAGCACGCGCTGGGCAATAATAGGAATCACTTTTTCAGCAGGATCGCGGGTAAGCTGATAAAAATCGACCTGCATGATGTGGCTGCATCAGCCTTCGAAATTGTCAGCGACGAACCTGTCGAGCAAGCGGACGCCAAAGCCAGTTGCGCCCTTGTCCCATACGGGACCTGCCTTGTCGGCCCAGACCGTGCCGGCAATATCGAGATGCGCCCACTTTACGCCGTCCTTGATGAACCTGCCAAGAAACTGTGCTGCGGTGATCGAGCCTGCGCCCTTTCCGCCAATATTCTTCATGTCAGCAATTGGGCTGTCGATCATCTTGTCATAAGCCTTCGACAGCGGAAACCGCCATAAAGGGTCACCCGATGCCTTGCCAGCAGCGGTCAGCTTGTCCGCAAGTTCGTCGCTGTTCGAAAACAAACCTGCATATTCATTGCCTAGTGAAACGATGATGGCACCTGTCAGCGTTGCCAAATCAACGATATACTCAGGGTTATAATTTTCCTGCACCCAATGAAGCGCATCGCACAGGACGAGCCTGCCTTCGGCGTCGGTGTTCAACACTTCGATCGTCTGTCCCGACATGGATGTCACAATATCCCCTGGCCGCTGCGCGTTGCCGTCGGGCATATTTTCGACAAGTCCGCATACGCCAACCACATAGGCCTTAGCTTTGCGGCCGGCCAACGCCTTTATGGTACCTGCGACGGCGCCAGCCCCGCCCATGTCCCATTTCATATCTTCCATGCCAGCTGCGGGTTTGATAGATATACCCCCAGTGTCGAACGTTACGCCCTTCCCTACGAAGGCCACCGGGCGCGCTTGTTTGCCGCCGGTGCCATCCCACTTCATCACCAGCAAACGCGCAGGCCGACGCGACCCTTGGGCCACGCCGAGCAAGGCGCCCATGCCAAGCGCAGCCATCTGCTTATCGTCGAGTACGCTGATTTCGACGCCAAGATCTTTCAAATGCTGGCAACGCTCAACGAAGCTCTCAGGATATATGATGTTCGCTGGCTCTGTGACCAATTCCTTGGTGAAGGCGACGCCGTCTGCGACAGCCTCGTAACTTTTCCAATGACCAGCCGAGTCGCCTGGTGCAGCGACGAGCGTAAACGATTCAACCGTAGGCTTCGACGTTTCCGGCATTTTGGTCCGGTATTTGTCCATGCGCCAGTTGCGCAAGGTAGCACCATAGGCAACTTCGGCGGCAGCCTTAGCGCTCAAATTCGCGCCATGGACAGCAATATGCTTCGCGCCCGAGGTTTGCACTTTCGCGACGATATCGCCGCCAGCCTTCTGGTAGTCCGCGGTCTCACCGTCAGCGACGGCAAGCAGAACAATCCGGACAAGCTTGCCGGCTTCTTCGTTTATCAACAGAAAGCTTTGACCAGCTGCGCCTTCAAAACGCGCCAGCTTTGCAGTCGCATGGATGATATCTGACTTCTCCAACGGAAATTTGAAATCAACAAATGTGCTTTTGGTAACAATGAAAGCGAGCACATCAGAGTCTTGCGGGCGCTCATCGGTAAAATTGATCTTCATGGAATTAAGCAGCCTTTCCGCTGAGTGTCGTTCATCTTTGGGGGTCTATAGGCCTAATAGTCGATCAGTTTAAAGCAAAACATACCACTATCACGCCATCAATTTACCGCAAATAAAGACAGGCGTGGCAACATGGGTGGACCCAAGGCGATACGAGCGATAAAGGGCTTAACGGTTTTTATGAATATGCCCTGCCCCCGGCCATCCTTGTTCCGCGTTCTGCTTATGCCGATTTTGCTCGGGGGCGGTTTTGTGTCGTCTATAGCAATGGCTCAAACCGACGCTGATCCGGTCATAACAGCTGAGCAATCCAGCGACCAAATCGAATTTTCCGCTGCTGTTGTTGAATACGATTCCAATACGGAAATCGTGACAGCCAAGGGCGACGTTATTGCAAATCGCGAGGGCTATTCGGTCCGAGCTGATACGGTGGTCTGGAACCGCACCACTGGCCAAGTGATTGCAGAAGGCAATATCCGTGCGGTCGGACCGGAGGGCGATGTCGCTTATGGTGACAAAATTGAACTCACTGACGCACTGAAAGACGGCGTCATAAACAATATGTTGGTTGTGCTTGCAGATGAAAGCCGGCTAGCGGCCAACCGGGGTTCCCGTAAAGACGGGATCTATACCCTAGATTATGCAGCTTATACAGCGTGCAAGGTGGTAACCGCCGATGGCTGTCCCAAAAAGCCAAGTTGGGAAGTCAAGGCCGTCAAAGTTGTTTATGACCCAGCCAAAAAGCGGGTGGTGTACAAGGGTGCACGCATTGAACTTTTCGGGCTACCGGTCATTCCATTACCGTTTTTGTCGCATCCCGTAGACGCCAAGGCTGGAAGCGGCTTTCTGGTTCCGAGCGTCGGTTTTTCACGCAACAATGGCGCCGAATTGGAGCAATCATATTATTGGCGCATGGCCGAAAACCGGGATTTGACGGCTGCAGTAACCGTTTTTTCCGGTGACGCGCCCTTGGGACGTCTCAGTTTCCGGTCGCTGGAGAAAAAAGGTGCAATAGACCTGAGCGCTTATGGAACCTATAGCAACCGTATCCTAACCAGTGGGGCGGTTACACCTGCTGGTTCCAACGTATTCCGCGGATATTTAGAAGGCGTCGGCAAATTCCAGTTCGATCCTTATTGGTCCGTTTCCGCCTCCGGACGCTATGCAACGGACCGGACATTTCTCCGCCGCTATGGGATAAGCCGCGATGACAGATTGCGTTCGACTTTTACAGCGCAGCGTATCGGCGAAAATAGCTATTTTTCACTCGCTGGCTGGGCTGTGCAGACGTTGCGCACTGGGGACCGGCAAGGCCTTGCGCCAATAGCATTGCCTGAAATCGATTACCGGTTGCGTATGGACGCACCTGTCGTGGGCGGTATCATCCAACTTCAGGCAAATAGTCTGGCCGTTGGCCGCACCGAAGGCCAAGATACCCAGCGGGCATTTGCTTCCGCCAAATGGGATTTGCGCAAAATCACTGGTCTTGGGCAGGAGGTTACTTTTACCATGCTTGCGCGCGGTGACGTCTATCATAGCGACGAAAACGCGAGCACGCTTACCGCCATTTATAGGGGCGACTCAGGATGGCAAGGGCGCGGCGTTTTTGCTGCCGCCGCCGACGTAAAATGGCCTTTTGTGGGAGAGGCGTTTGGTGGCACGCAAATCTTTACACCCCGCGTGCAGTTGGTGGCAGCGCCTTCTTTAAAGAATCTTAGCATTCCAAATGAAGATTCGCGTGCGGTTGATTTGGAAGATAGCAACCTATTCGCTCTCAACCGTTTTCCCGGCTATGATCGATTTGAAGACAATTACCGCATTACGTACGGTTTTGACTGGGCTTTACGCAAAAGCGATTTTAGCGCTGACATAAACCTGGGCCAGAGTTATCGGCTGTCCAACAAAATATCAATCTTTCCGGATGGCACAGGTTTATCGGACAAGGCGTCGGATATTGTCGGTCGGTCCGAATTCCGTTTTAAAAATATCGTTAAACTGACTCATCGGTTCCGTTTGGATAAAGACAATCTTGCCATTCGCCGCAACGAGATTGATGCCACCATTGGCTCGCGCGGCACTTATGTGCAGGCGGGATATCTCAAATTGAACCGCAATATCGGCCCGACAGTGGAAGATCTCGCGGACCGCGAAGAAATCCGACTTGCAGGACGCGTTCGTGTAGCGCGATATTGGTCGGTTTTCGGTTCGACAATTATTGATCTTACCAATACCAGCGAAGACCCTACCAGCCTTTCGGATGGTTTCGACCCCATTCGCCACCGACTTGGCGTTTCATATGATGACGATTGCTTATCGCTCAGCCTGACATGGCGCCGCGACTATCAGCCAGTTGGGGATTCGCAGCGCGGCAACAGCTTCCTGTTCCGTCTGGCATTTCGCAATCTGGGTGTGTAAGGGAACGCTAATCATTTCCTAAATGGGCTGGTTGCCGCTCATCTGCTGTTCACCAGCGAATGGCTATCGAGCTGCTTGAACTGACTGTGTACTGGATTATTATCAATGAAGCTATTCAAGCGTTTGTCCCTTGCTGCCGTGCTTGTTTCCGCCACGGCGCTGACACCGCTAGTCGCCCAGCAGGCTCCCCAAGAAGCCGGGCCTGACGCCAAAATAGACATCCCTGAGGGCCAGCAACTCTTCGGTAAAAATGATCCAAATCTGCGGCGTGCAACGGCGCAGGTGAATGGTGAAGTCATCACTGGCACCGATATTGATCAACGCCTCGCGTTGATTTTGGCGGCGAATGATAACAAGCTTCCGCCTGAAGAAATTGCCCGCTTTCGAGCTCAGATTTTGACCAATTTGATTGACGAGACTCTGCAGATCCAGGAGGCGGCTGCAAATAAAATCGAAATAACCGATGCCGAGGTAAATCAGTACTTTGACCGCGTGGCGCAACAGAATTTCAAGCGCCCGGCGAGCGAAGTGGAGAAATATCTGACCTCGATTGGCGCATCGGTCGCAACGCTGAAACGCCAGATCAAGGGCGAGCTTTCGTGGACCCGTTTATTGTCCCGCAACGTACGTCCATCCGCCAATGTCAGCGATGATGAAGTCAATGCCATTATTGAACGCATCAAGGCGACCAAGGGTACAACCGAATATCGCTTGGGTGAAATCTATCTGGCGGCAACGCCTGAAACGCTGCCTGCTGTCACCGCTAACGCAAAGAAAATTATCGATCAGCTTCGGCAGGGCGGAAATTTTGTCGCATATGCACGGCAGTTCTCGGAGGCATCCACCGCGTCTGTAGGCGGTGATCTTGGTTGGCTGTCGCTTGGACAGTTGCCGCCATCGCTGGCCACCGCTGCGGCAGGTATGAACGCGAACGAAGTTCAGGCCGTTGCGTCACCGGGCGGCATCTCCGTTTTGTTACTGATCGACAAGCGTCAGGTTGCGACATCTGATCCGCGCGATTCTATATTAAGCCTCAAGCAAGTTGCGATTACCTTCCCGAAAGGTACGACCGAACCCCAAGTTGCGCCCCTCATAAAGAGGTTTAGCGAAGAAACTCAGAAGATCACTGGCTGTGGTGCGGCCGATGAAATGGCTCGAGGCCTCGGCGCCGACGTCGTGAACCGCGACGGGATCAAAATCCGCGATCTTCCCGTTCCGTTGCAGCAAGTCATGCTTGATCTCCAGGTCGGCCAATCCACGCCTCCATACGGTTCGTTGGAGGACGGTGTTCGCGTATTCGTGCTTTGTGGACGCGACGCACCCCAAGAGGCCGCGTCAGAGAGCTTTGACGAAATCATGTCCCGGTTGGAAGACGAACGTGTGAACAAACGGGCGCGAATCTATCTGCGGGATTTGCGCCGCGACGCTGTCATTGAATATAACTGATGCTAAAGGGCCGACTGGAACTGCCGCTGGCCGTTTCGGTCGGTGACCCAGCAGGCATAGGGCCCGAAATTATCGGAAAAGCGTGGGAAGCACGCCACTCAGAGGGGTTGGCGCCTTTTTTTGCCATTGGCGATATTGCAAGCTTTGCGCCGCATTGGAATGGGCCCGTCGTCCGCATCGAGAACCCTGCGGATACATTTAAGTATTTCGATACCGCGTTGCCTGTCATTCAATTGCACAATTGCATTTCAGTCATTCCAGGGATTCCTGACCTCGATGGCGCGCATTGCGCATATCAAGCGCTTGAAATGGCAATAGGCTTTGCGCGCGCAGGTAGCAGCGCCGCGCTGGTGACTGGCCCAGTATCTAAATCTCAGTTGTACGCCGTCGGCTTTACCCATGCGGGGCAGACTGAATTCATTGCCGAGCGATGCGGCGTATCCAAGAATAACGCTGTCATGATGCTGGCTGGCCCGGACCTGCGCGTCGTGCCAATGACCACCCACATCCCGTTGGCTGACGTTGCCGGAAAGCTTGATGGACGACTTATTCGTCAGCGTTTGCGTGCCACCGCTAAGGGATTACAACGTAATTTCGGTATTTCCAATCCAAGGCTTGCCGTGGCTGGTTTCAACCCGCATGCCGGTGAATCGGGCAATATGGGCCGTGAAGAACTGGACATATTCGAGCCGGCCATTGCCCAGATCCGAAGCGAAGGGTTCAACGTCATAGGTCCCCTACCCGCCGACACAATGTTTCATGCCGAGGCGCGCGCGCATTACGACGTAGCTCTGTGCGCTTACCATGATCAGGCGCTTATTCCACTGAAAACGCTATATTTTCATGACGCCGTGAATATCACGCTGGGTTTACCTGTCGTAAGAACGTCGCCTGACCATGGCACAGCCTTCGGCATAGCGGGTCAAAACAAAGCGCTGCCGAATTCTATGATAGCGGCGATAAAAATGGCTGAGTCTGCTGCATTGAATCGCCTTGCTGCCACAGATTGTGGCTGATGTCAGAGTTATTACCACCACTGCGCGAGGTGATTGCCCGCCATGGTTTGTCTGCCAGCAAGGCGCTTGGACAGAATTTTCTTTTTGACGAAAAGCTGCTCGACCGGATTGCCGCGGTTCCGGGCCCCTTGGCTGGCGCGCATGTATATGAAGTTGGCCCTGGCCCGGGTGGCCTGACCCGTGCACTGTTGCGGGCTGGCGCCCAGGTTTTAGCGGTGGAGCGCGACAGGCGCTGTCTGCCTGCCCTGGCGGAACTGGCCGAGGCATTTCCTGGCCAGTTGCGCCTGATTGAAGGTGACGCGCTGAAAATCGATGCTTTTGCCGAAATCGGTGCACCATTTCATATCGTTTCCAACCTGCCTTACAATGTGGGTACAGCGCTGGCTGTAGGCTGGCTTAGTGGGGATGATTGGCCGCCCAATTGGAAAAGTCTGACACTCATGTTCCAGCGCGAGGTGGCCGACAGGATCGTATCGTTGCATAGCACCGACGCTTTTGGTCGCCTTGCCATATTGGCACAATGGCGTGCGCAGGCGTCGATTGCGATGACGGTTCACCGGTCTGCTTTTACGCCACCGCCGAAGGTGATGTCGGCTGTGGTGCATATCACGCCAAAGGATGCACCCGAAGGCGTCAAAATGTCTGTACTCGAAAAGCTGACTGCAGCTGCATTCGGCCAGCGGCGCAAGATGTTGCGCCAAAGTTTGAAGGGCGTGCCCGGCGCATTGGAAGCCTTAAGAACCACCGGGATAGCCGAAGACCGCCGTCCAGAAACTGTCAGCATCGCGGAATGGTGCGCGCTAGCACGACAAGTTGGTTAGTAGCCAAGCTGGGGGTGGTTCTTTACCGCTTCCATAGCTAAGACCGTGTTATGCACACGCTTTCTGCCAGCGAACAAAACGCTCTTGACACTATTGATCGCCAGCACCTGCTTGGTCAGGTGCAGACGTGGGCCGCCGTGAACAGCGGATCGGCTAATCTGAACGGACTCGCCATAACAGCCAGAATGCTTGCGGATGCGTTTTCGGCATTACCTGGCGAGGTGGAGCTGATTGCGCCTGAACCAGTCGACCGCGTGCTGACCAACGGCTCTATCCAAACCGTTACCCACGGCAATCATTTGCTTGTCACCGTGCGTCCGGGATCAGCGACGCAGTTGTTGTTTACCGGTCATATGGACACTGTTTTTCCGGCCGACCATGAATTTCAGGAATTACGCTGGATTGACGATGGAACGTTGAACGGCCCAGGCGTTGCCGACATGAAGGGCGGTATTGCCGTGATGCTCGCCGCATTGTGCGCCGCGGAGAACTCTGGAGCCCTTGCCCATAGTGGCTATCAAATTCTCATCAACAGCGACGAAGAAGTGGGTTCACCGTCATCGGCAAGTCTGATTGCCGAACTAGCAAAAGGCAAGCTTGCGGCTTTAACCTACGAGCCAGCATTGGCTGACGGAACGCTTGCCGGAGAGCGGGGCGGAAGCGGAAATTTCTCGGTAATTTTTACGGGCAAAGCCGCGCATGCTGGCCGAAATCCAGATGATGGCCGCAACGCAGTCCTAGCCGCGGCGGATCTTGCCCTTCGGTTGAAGCAGCTTTCGCGTGACGGTCTTTCGGTAAACCCCGCGAAAATTGATGGCGGAGGCCCAAATAATGTGGTGCCCGATCACGCAATATTGCGCGTGAATTTTCGACCACGCACGCCGAAAATCGTAGTGCAGACCGAACAGGATTTGCGGCGAATCATCTCCGACATTGAACGAGAGCATGACGTGCAGTCGCATCTTCATGGCAGCTTCGGGCGGCCGCCCAAACCGATTGATGATAATGCAGCCAAGCTTTTTGGTCTGGTTAAACGATGCGGTGAAGACCTTGGTCTTCCAATATCTTGGCGCGCAAGCGGAGGTGTTTGCGATGGTAATAACATCGCGGCGTGCGGCGTGCCGGTGGTGGATACTATGGGCGTGCGTGGCGGGAATATTCACAGTTCGGACGAATTCCTTATCGTCGAAAGTTTATTGGAGCGCGCCCAATTGTCAGCGCTGACCATCATGCGTTTATCAGAAAAAGGGGCCTTATGACTTTCGTTATCCGTCCGGCAAATATGGACGATCTTCAGCCGATATATGAAATGGCCAAACGCACTGGTGGCGGTTTTACGAACCTACCGCCTGACAAAAAAGCGCTCTCTGCGAAATTGGAACGGTCTGCAGCGGGCTTTAGCCGCGTGGAAGATGAAGTCGCTGACGATCTCTATGTCTTCGTGTTGCAGAACAGCGTGACCGGTGAAGTCCGCGGCACATGCCAAATATTCGGAAAGGTCGGACAAAGATGGCCATTTTATAGCTACCGCATCGGTGCGCTGACGCAACATAGCGTCGAACTTGAACGTACTTTTCGTGCCGACATTCTGAACCTGTCCACCGATCTGGAGGGCACAACTGAGGTGGGCGGGCTTTTCCTGCACCCGGGTGAACGCGCCGGCGGGCTTGGTATGTTAATCGCGCGCACCCGCTATCTTTTCATTCGCAACCATCGCCAACGATTTGCCGACAGAACGATTGCTGAACTGCGCGGCGTGATCGACGAAGCGGGTGGCTCTCCTTTCTGGGACGGTGTCGCCGGACGGTTTTTTGGCATGAGCTTTCAGGAAGCTGACGAGTTCAATGCCAAATTCGGCAACCAGTTTATCGCTGACCTCATGCCCAAGCATCCGGTATATATCGCCATGCTTCAGGAAAGCGCGAAAACGGTCATTGGCGTGCCGCATCCATCTGGCCGCGCCGCCATGCGTATGCTTGAAAATGAGGGTTTTGCCTGGGAAAATTATGTCGATATTTTCGATGGCGGGCCAACTATGACAGCACGAACCGATCACATCAAAAGCATTCGCGATGCAAGGGACGTGACGGTGACGGCCGTGAGCGAATCGGTCGGAGAGCATAAATCTGGTGAGAAGAAATTGATCACGCTTGGGCGCCTTCATGCATTCAAAGCCGCCTATGGCTGGATAGATGATAAAAATGGCGATGTGATCATTGATGCCGACATTGCGCGTGCGCTGGATATTTCTGCCGGTGACCAGATTACTTATGTGGAGCGGTCCTGATATGGCCCTGGTGGAAATCAATTTTGACGGAATTATCGGACCAAGCCACAATTATGCTGGCTTAAGCCTTGGTAACATCGCGTCATCTAACAACGCTGGCGCATCCTCTTATCCCAAAGCCGCTGCGTTGCAGGGTATAGAAAAGATGCGTGCCAATCTTCGGCTTGGGCTGGCGCAGGGTTTTTTCTTGCCGCTTGATCGGCCTAACCTGAACTGGCTGGGCGATTTAGCAACGGATATGCAATCAGCAGAACCACATATACGTGCGGCCGCTTTTTCCGCATCTGCCATGTGGGCGGCGAACGCAGCGACAGTGTCACCCGCGCCCGATACAAGTGATGGCAAATGTCATTTGTCCGCCGCCAATCTTCTAACGATGGCCCACCGTAGCCATGAGTGGACCGGCACGCTCGCCCAGCTTCAACTTGCCTTTGCCAATGATACGCATTTTGCGGTGCACGGCCCTGTGCCCCCACCATTTGGGGATGAGGGCGCTGCCAATTTTATGCGGTTATGCGCGCGACATGACAAACCGGGCATCGAAATCTTTGTCTACGGAAAAGCGGGCGGCCCCTTCCCAGCACGGCAGCATCTTGAGGCATCAAAGGCCATCGCGCGCGCGCACAAGCTCGATCAAGCACGAATGTTGTTCGTACAACAATCGGAATTGGCAATAGCCGCAGGCGCGTTTCACAATGACGTCGTCGCCGTTGCAAACGAACGGGTTCTGTTTACGCACGAACATGCGTTCGAGCACCCCGAACAGACCTATTCTGATATCAAGCGGCTGATGCCAGAAGCAGAAATAATTGTCGTTCCAGCGGGCCGCATAAGCCTAGCTGATGCCATTCAAAGCTACCTTTTCAATGCCCAACTAGTCACACTCCCCGATGGCGGAATGGCGCTCATTCTGCCCAGCGAAGCTGAAGGAAATGCACGGGTCTGGGGCTGGTTAAATGAAATGGTGGCTGGCAATGGTCCCATCCGCAAACTTCTCCCCGTCGATGTTCGCCAGTCGATGGCTAACGGCGGTGGTCCGGCTTGCCTGCGGCTACGCGTCGTTGCCGATCCTAACACCGTTGACCCGCGCTTTATAGCAGACGAAACAAAGCTGGATCTGGCTGCACGCACGGTCACCGCGCATTGGCCCGAGTCCATCGCCCCCAATGAGCTGGGTGATCCGAGCTTAACTGACAAGGTGCGCGCGGCTCGTCTCGCATTGCTGCAGGTGTGCCACCTTGGCGAGCTAGCCTAAACTGTCGAAATTCTTTACAAAACGGCACAGCGTTAACTATTTAAACCCGCCTGAATCCTGACTTGGCACGGCCATTGCTGCATCGAGTGTTAACGATGAAAATGATCATGCGCCTCTTCACCATAAAGACCAAGTTTGAGGTCTTCATGATCACTTATGCGCTTGGGCTCGGTGCGGTGAAGCGTGGCGAAGAATATATGATTCAATATCCCGGTAACATAGGAAAAGTGTTTTTCCTTCTGTGTACCGCCGCCGTTTTCATTGCCGGAGCAAAGATGTTGGAAGC
>JBBQPQ010000014.1:0-45434 GCA_038217195.1 Sphingomonadales bacterium
CTGACACGCCAGTCCACGCTGGGGCTGCAATAAGGGCGAGCAGGCAACTGCTCTTGTACAGTTTCGATGTTATGGTCATGTAAAGTCACTCCAAAATCTGTTGATTGAACCAAATATAGAATTGCCTCCGGCTGACGACCCTTTGGGTCCGGCGAGGCAGCGATTACCGGCTGGTGCGTTTATCCTTTCTGGCGGATGAACGTGCGCGGTAAAACGCAACCAACGCGGTTAGACCGAGACCGAGGTGGGGCGAGTTGATGAACACTGCGTTCATATTTTCCGCCATGGTCTTCGGATGTTACGCGGCATCGTGCCCTGTCACGATGAAGCCACGCGTTGAAATATAACATCAACGCAGCGTCTGTGGTAGGGGGCTATTCAGTCGCGCGGTCAATCGCCAAGCCGGCTGTGAAACCATGCACGACGGTCGATATGATGATTGTGAACGCGATGATGGCCCAATATTGTGACGGATTGGGCAAGATGGTGTGCGCGGCAGCATATGCGAGGTAATAAATCGAACCGATGCCGCGAATTCCGTAAAAGGCAACGACCACGCGCACGCGCGATGGTAACGGGGTTCGATATAGCGCCAGCCAAGCGGCCATTGGCCTGATGATGAAAACCAAAACCAGTCCAATGGCGGCCACAGACCATGTTAGATGGGGCAGAAGAATTGGGATCGCAGCGCCAAGTGCAATGAGCAACAATGCGGTAAGAGCGCGCTCAAGTGCCTCGACGAAATCATGCAGCTTGGCATGATATTCGTGGTCTGTTTCGAATCGGCGCAAAGTCAGCCCCGAAACGAACACGGCGATAAAACCAAAGCCCTCGATCAGTTCGGTTATACCGTAAATGATGAGGACGCCTGCAAACGCCACCAATCCTGATTTTGTTTTGGACAAGGCATTTTCGCGCGGGAGGTCGAATAATAGTTTCGCCAGCAGCCAGCCAAGCACAAGGCCACTGCCAACGCCAACAGCGCTCCGGTAAGCAACGTCAATGGCCAACCACTCCCCAAGCAGGCCAACGGACCATCCACCAGCGGCAATCGCGGACATCGCCAGATACAAGAATGGAAAGGCGAGCCCGTCGTTGAGCCCAGCCTCTGTCGTCAATGTGAAGCGGACGGGATGCTCACCACCTTCCAGCGGCGGACCTACCTGAACATCAGAGGCAAGGACTGGGTCAGTGGGCGCGAGCACTGCTCCCAAAAGCAAACCTGCGGCTAGCGTCATGCCCGCCACGGCCATACCCATGAGTGCCAACGCGATGATCGTCAGCGGCATGGCAATCGCCAACAGCCGAACCGTCGCTTGCCAATTTTTCCAATCGCGCAATCGATCAATGCGGATGCTTACGCCAAACAGCCCGATGACAACGCAGATCTCGCTCGTCATCTCCCATATTTTGGGCGCGTTGATGGGATTGAACGCGCTTGGCGCGCCTGGCACCAACGTAAAAGATACATAGCCAGCGGCAATGAGTAGCGCCGACGCAGCAGGTTCCCGGCCCGATATCCAGCGCGGCAGCCAATGGGCAAGCAATATCGCGCAACCAACGATAGCCAGCACGATATGATAAGATGAAAATTCATATGTCATGTGGGGCAAGGATACGAATTGTCGCAATGCGACTTGAAGGACGCCGGGATGTCATGTCACGATAAAACACTGCCCGCCGCGACCTGTTCCACCTGGCCCGACCCATAATCTGTTAAGTCCGGCGATAAATCGGCGCGCTCTGTCCAAATTGCAGTGTTTGTTCATGTTGCGGTCACATATCCATCGACAACAGGAATCGCGCGACGTTCCAAAGCGCTCATTTTTGGCGAAATACACTGATTCCGGGCTGCCAGGCCAAACTCCATCAATCGATTAAAAGGCCTAACCAACCCGATATGAATATTTTTCGTATGTTCTCATCTGTTGCCCATGATATGGCCATTGACCTCGGCACAGTAAACACCGTCGTATATGTGCGCGACAAGGGCATTGTCCTGAATGAGCCTTCTGTGGTCGCCCTTGAAACGCGTGACGGCATCAAGCGGGTGAAAGTGGTCGGCAATGAAGCCAAGCTGATGATGGGCAAAACGCCAGATAATATTCAGGCCATTCGTCCGCTACGCGACGGCGTCATCGCTGACATCGAAGTCGCCGAACAAATGATCAAGCATTTCATCAACAAGGCGCTTGGCGGTGCGACACGTCTGCCGCGGCGATACAATGTGGTGATCTGCGTTCCGTCAAGTTCGACTATGGTGGAACGTCGAGCAATCAGGGACGCTGCATCGAATGCCGGTGCTGCACGCGTTCAGTTGATTGAGGAGCCTTTGGCGGCTGCCATCGGCGCGGGCCTGCCCGTCACCAAACCTATAGGCGCAATGGTCGTCGATATTGGCGGAGGTACGACCGAAGTCGCGATTTTGTCATTGAGCGGGGTTGCCTATAGCAACTCGGTGCGTGTTGGCGGGGACAAGATGGACGATGCCATCTCATCCTATATCCGCCGCAAGCATAATTTGATGATCGGCGAAATGACCGCCGAACGCGTAAAAATTGCGGTCGGTAGTGCCATTGCGCCCGAGGGGAGCGGCAAGATTATCAGCGTGCGGGGACGCGATCTCGTTAATGGTCGACCTTCCGAAATTACCATTTCGGAAGCAGAGATGGCTGAAGCCCTCGCTGACCCTGTAGCGCAGATTATTGGCGCAACGATGACGGCGCTTGAACAGACACCGCCCGAACTATCTGCTGACATCATTGACGAAGGCATTACGCTCACAGGTGGTGGCGCATTGCTTGGCCGGATGGACGAAGCAATCGCTGTTGCTACGGGACTTAATGTCAAAATTGCGGAGGATGCCCTTATCTGCGTTGCCATGGGCGCAGGGCAGGCGTTTGAAGATTCCGCCTATCAAGGTGTGTTGATCGAGGGCTGAATTCAGCGCTTTGCATCTTCGCATATCTCCGGTTTTGCATGTCTCATGTGGAAGATTGTTCTTCAACATGTCGATGTCTTCCGGAACCAACCAAAGCCATCTGCGTTAGCCTCATTCGCCCATGTAATTCCGGCATGCTGCCGCAAAGGGATAGCATCCGTCGACCATGACGGGCGGGACAACAATCTACTCTGCAGAAAGAGGAAGCAGCCTTGGCAATCGCACGAACAGACTTTCACCGACCGCTGACCCATCCTGTTCAGGTAGTACTTGTGGTTTCAACGTTGCCGCTGTTTCTAGGCGCGCTGTTGAGCGATTGGGCCTATTCGGCAAGCTTCCAGGTTCAGTGGATCAATTTCGCTGCGTGGCTTAACGCGGGCGCGCTTGTGTTTCTGGGGGCGGCATTGCTCTGGTCTGTTGTGGCAGCACTGCAATCAAGGGCACAAGCCCGTCGCGCGACTTGGATTTTCGCTGGCGCAATTGGCGCGACATTCGTTGTCGGGTTCATCGATGCCTTGGTCCATGCGAAAGATGCAGGCGCAACAATGCCGACAGGACTATATTTGTCCGCATGTGTCTTGATCTTGACCGTCATCACCATCTGGCTTGGCTTTGCCGAACATCGCGCAGGAGAGGTGAAATGAACGCGCGGATGATTGGACTACCGCTCGTCGCTCTCTTGCTTGTTTCCTGCGAACAAGATGCAGAAGTGACACGCTATGGTGCACATCCGGAGTTGCCGAAACAGCAGCGCGGTCTGCTGCCCAATATGAAAATAGCCGAACCGGCTGGATGGGGTGAGCGGCGGCCCGAGGTGCCAGCAGGCTTTACCGTCCGTGCGATCGCAACCGATATGAAAATTCCGCGGCAGACATTGGTCTTGCCAAATGGTGACATATTGGTGGCCGAAGGAAAGGGCGGTGCTGACGCCCCTGTAATGCGACCCAAGGATATCATTGCTGGTTATTTGAAGAAGAAAGGGACGAGCCCGATTAAAGGCGGCGACAGGTTGACGCTTCTGCGCGATGTCAATGGCGATGGCACCTATGAAGGCCGCGCCGTCTTTGCGGAAAATTTGAACGCCCCCTATGGCCTGGCTTTGGCAGGTGGATTTATCTACGTCGCCAATCAGGACTCGCTCGTGCGCTTTCGCTATGCTGATGCGCAGCTTCGGATGGCAGGCCCGCCGGAATTGGTGACGCGATTACCATCGGCCATCAACCATCACTGGACCAAGTCGCTTGCCGCCAGCGCCGACGGGCGCTTCCTCTATGTCGGCGTAGGCTCCAACAGCAATATTGGTGAACGCGGCATGGCTGTTGAGGAAAACCGTGCAATGGTTCTACAGATCGACGCCGAAACTGGCGCGTCGCGGCAGTTCGCAACTGGATTGCGGAACCCAACGGCCTTGGCCATTGAGCCGGGCCTCGGCCAACTTTGGTCTGTTGTAAACGAGCGTGACGAACTTGGCGCCGATTTGGTTCCCGACTATCTTACGTCTGTACGCGAAGGAGCCTTTTACGGCTGGCCTTATGCCTATTGGGGGCCTAACGCTGACCGGCGGGTGCAGCCATTCAAGGAGAATATGGTTCGGAAAGCGGTAAGGCCAGACTACGCCCTTGGTTCGCACACAGCACCACTTGGCCTCTCTTTCTCCAACCCGTCCATGGGACAGGCTTTTGGAAAGGGCGTTTTTGTCGGGATGCACGGCAGCTGGAACCGCAATAAGCCTGTGGGATATAAAGTGGTATTCGTGCCCTTTAACAATGGCCGTCCAACTGGAAATCCCGTCGATTTTGTTTCCGGTTTTCAAGCCGGCGGCAAAACCTTCGGCCGACCTGTTGGTGTAACCATGGATCCGCGCGGAGCGCTGATTGTGGCCGATGACTTGTCGAACACAATTTGGCGCATTACGCCACTGAAAAGGAAAGCGCGCTAAGCGTCCAGGTCTGGCAACCGCAGATCAGGCGGCCAATGCACCTGGTTCCGTGCCTGCCTGACCGCGTTCGACGGGGTCCCATGCGTTGTTTCCGCAGTAGCGCCACGCCAGCGCACCGTTGTCGTCGAGCGCGAACAGGTACAGCCACTGATTGTCGAAAAGGGCGCCTACCCCAGGATGGTTTTTGAGAATGGCGGTCATGGCCTCGCGTGGCGCCTCAATGCAAACAGTAAGCCTCAGTGGCTCATGCGCCAATTTCTCGCCGTCAAAAACCGACTGCCACGGTAGCCCGGCGCGCAATAGACCGCCGTTACCTTCAACCACACCAATGCCGCCGACCACATTGTGCAGCAGCTTGTTCCCGCCTCCGAAAAGTGCAGGCGCGACTGTTGAGCCATAATATTGCAGGCTGATCCAGCTTGCCACGACCACCGGCGCAGTCATGATCAGTTCGAGCACGCCGAAATCTGAATCGGCACGCCAGTCGTAGTCGTGCAAGAAGGCCCGGCCCTGAAGTGACTTGCCCTTCGTTCGCGACCGCGGCGCTGCGATAAAGGCGCTACATCCCGCCAAAGCCCATTCGGGACGGGTTTCTGCCCAGTCGTGGCTTCGCTTCGTCACTTGTTTCCCTGACCCCGCGCGTGGCAGACGTAATGCCCGTTCCCCGCGTGCCATCACGCCGGCGGCCGCCAGCCAAGTTTCCGCGCGTTCGATGTCGGTGCGATGTGCCGCTGACACATGATCATGTGTGTATAAGCTTACAGCGTCCGTTGTGGTATCGTGTAACGCGCCGACGAACAATGTCGCTGTCGGAATGTTGATGCCGTCGGCAACAAGCGATTCCCGGACCTCCGGGTCGTTGAGCAATCCTGCCAGCAGCCGCGCATTCACTTCGCCGGAATAGCCACCGCAGGCGCCACAATGTAGGGCGCTTGCGTGCGGATTGTTCACGACATTGGCACCATGTCCAACCAGTAGAACCAGCGGCGCAAAACCATCGGTTAGAGACATAGCGCGCAAAATAGACGCTGCTGCGTTTGCCCGTGCGGTCAAATCCAGGGGCGGGTCGAAGCTGGGCGCTGGATCAGTTGCGGCGCCTTTGGCCGGAAGACCAAAAGTGTCGCGCAAGAGCTTTGCTATATAAATTGGGCCGGCGGCCTCGACAAAGGCGAACGAAGATACAGCAGCCAGTTTAAACCGGCCCCATGCGCGGGTGGCCCGCGCGCTGTATCGGGCTGCATTGTCAGCGCTGCTGTCTTTCGCGGTTCCTGACCGTGAGTGCAACGCTGGGTTGAGCAGAACAGGCAAACGCAGTTCGGATACTTCGGAGGCAAATCTTTTGTGCGATGTCGTAAGGCCAAAAAATCCGGCAAATCCGAGGGTCTGAATCCCGGGGTCGACCGATTCAAACGCACGTCGAAAAACCTCCGACCGCACATCTATGCAAAAGGCGGCCTGGATGGCGGGCGCGGTTTCATTTATGTCGTTCGACGCAGACAGCGTGGTTGCCAGCTTGCGGTGGGCTGCGCGCTCGCAGGCTTCCTGCATGATTGCATCCACCATATGCTCTGGCGATGGCTCGATCGGAGCCGCATGCTTCTCCACGACGCTCAGCCACTCCGTCCCCAACTGATCGGCATATTGCGCAAAAAGCGCATGCTCCCACAAAAGGCGGATGGCCAGCAGATCGTTGATGACAATATTGGTTTTGCCCACGAGCGTCGCCTGCCACAATTCATACCTTGCGTATTGCGCCCATCCACCAAGTGAGATGAGCAATGCATGGAAATATGTTGGCATTGATTCCGCGGTGAGCCCGAGGGCTTCGGTTGAAGCTGCGATCGATTCTTCGCCTGTTAATGGGGTGCTAGCCACGAACGCGGCAAAGCCTTTCAAGCCAGCGATTTCGGGTGTCAGATCGTGCGTTGCGCCAGCCGTCCACGCTGCATAAGCGCTCGACATTTTTGGTGCAGACCAAAGCGCCTGACCTTCATCGAAATATCCTGCAGCCCAGGCACCGAACCGTTCGGCGATAATCTGTGGCCAATCGATGCCCGACACCGACGCGGCCAGGTCCGCCATCGTCGGCAAAGGCGCCGCTGAGGTGGACGGCTCGTCAAGTGCAGCCTTGATCGCGGCTAAAGTAAGTCGCCGTTGATATGCGGGGTTGGAGGTTAGGACTTTCGTGATGTCTTCGTCCAATACGTCGCCTGCGCTGACCCTTTCGCGAAAATATTCGCGAGGCATCGTAACCGGAGTGCCTGCCACCCTCGCCAGCAGCGCCCCTGTTTCCGACAAGGTCTTTTGGGTCTGACCCAGATAGGGATTTACGGCGACGCTGGAGGCAAGCGGCCAAGCGGGTGGGATAGCAGCAATGGCGCTATCCACCGCCGCCCGCACATTGTCGATATTTGAATGCTGCACAGAAGTTGAATTGGCCATCATTTTTTCCCTTCAGATTGCGGCGTGGGTTGTCTCATCCAGCCACCGATGAGTCGGTCGAACATGGCGTTTGCATAAAGCCCGTTGGACAGGTGCACTCGCAATCCGGCGGCTGCGGGGTGATATGCCCATAAGGGAAACATGGCCTGAGCCACCGCCACTATGCCAAAGCTGATGACGGCAAGGACGATCAGCGCCCATTCCAAAGGACCCGGGGAGGGGGTGGCAGGCAGAGTCCCGGTTGTGAGCCAAGTTGCGAGGCCGTGAAGAATGAAATAGCCAACCGAACTGACCACGGCAAATACGGCGATCCGCTGTGTCAGTTGTCTTGGTGCGCGGTCTGCCAAACCTTGAGCCAGCAGATATGCTACGCCAAAAATCAGGATTGCGCCAAGCGCGATGGCCTGGGGTGACTTATTGTGAAAGCCAAAGGCTGCTCCAATCAATCCGTATATGACGAGTGCCGCCAGGAATGCCCTGCCAACTGCTTTTGCGTTTGGAATGGCAACCGCTCCGGGTCGCCGGGATGCAGCGATCCGTTCCACAGCACCGCCCGATGCAAGGAAGGAATGCGCCTTGTATAGCGAGTGAGCGACGATGTGGAGAAGCGCGAGCGGGAATAATGCAAGACCGCATTGCATGATCATAAAACCCATTTGCGCCACAGTGGACCAAGCAAGCGAGGTTTTAACCGCTGGCTGAGTCAGCATCACAAGCCCGCCGAATAATGCCGTGAACCCGCCGATAATGACGAGGACGGCCAATACGCCGGGCGCGAGCAACATGACGTCGGCAAAACGGATCAGCACAAATCCGCCCGCATTAATGACACCAGCATGGAGCAATGCGGACACGGGCGTCGGCGCTTCCATGACCTCTGTCAGCCAGCCGTGCAACGGGAACTGGGCAGATTTGAGCAGAGCCGCCACTGCCAGGAACGCTGCGGCAATGATGGCCAGCACGCCGCCTTCGCCTTGGCGCGCCGCAGCCGAGATCGTTGCAATGTCGATGCTATCGTAGCTTCGGGCCAACAACATGGCGGCAATGATGAGGCATGCGTCCGCGGCCCGCGCGGTCAGAAACTTCTTGCGTGCGGCCCGATGCGCCGCGACCCGATCGGGGTAGAAAAGCAGAAGCCGATGAAGACCAAGACTAGTCGCGATCCATGCCAGCACCAGTTGAACCAGATTGCCCGCAGCAACTAATGCCATGACCATGGCCAACGTTACGCATATCCACCCCATAAACGCGCCCTGCCGCGCTTCACCATCGAGATATGTTGCTGCGTAGCGGATAACGACCCAGCCGATGAATGAAACGAGCAGCAACATTGTCGCGTTCACTACATCGAATGTTCCCATTGGAAGGCCAGAGAGCCCTAAAGGCAGCAACTCCAGTGTTGGCTGCGCCATAACCAGTGAAAATATCGCCGATAGCGATATGAGCATTGCGCCAAACGAAAGCAGCTCGATCAGTCTTAATGACATTCTGCTTTTGGAAAGGGGCGCAAAAAAACCTGCTATTGCTGCTGCTATCAGCAACATTGGTGCCACCGTAGATAAAACTGATAACATGCGTGCCCCCGCCATTTTTACAAAATGATTGTGGGCACTTATCGGTTATAGCCATATTTATAAAATGCATTGTTTATTAGTAATCATTCTGTTTAATAGAATGATGACTGATCTAAACTATAACCACCTTCGCTATTTCTGGGCTGTGGCACGTGACGGAAATCTTACGCGGACTGCGGAAGCTTTAAACGTCTCGCAATCCGCCTTGTCAGTGCAGATTAAAAAGCTCGAAGATCGACTGGGACACGCTTTATTTGAACGCCGGGGCCGGCAGCTTCATCTTACAGAGGCAGGACGCATCACGCTCGACCATGCCGACACGATCTTTGCTACGGGCCATGAATTACTCGGAACGCTGCGTGAAACTGGGGTTGCCAGGCAAGCCGTGCGAATTGGTGCGTTGGCGACCTTGTCGCGCAATTTTCAGATCAGCTTTTTGAAGCCGGTTTTACAACGCACCGATGTCGAAGTTATCTTGAAGTCCGGCAGCCCGGGGGAACTTCTGCAAAGCCTTCAGTCGCTCAAGATGGATGTGGTGCTGACTAACAGTCCGCCGCCCACAGATTTGCTGACGCCATATATTGCGCACAAATTGTCGGAACAACCGGTTAGCCTTGTTGGCACAGCCGTTTTGGTAGGACAGATGCGAACGCTACCGCAATTGCTTGAAGCGCATCCTGTCATTGTACCAACCGCTGACAGCAGCGTCCGGATGGGTTTCGATGCCTATGTGGATCGGCTTGGGATCCGGCCGCAAATCGCGGCGGAGGTTGACGATATTGCAATGATGCGGCTTCTTGTTCGCGAAGGATTTGCACTGGCGATACTCCCGCCCATTGCCGTTCGTGACGAACTCCAAAGTGGGATGTTGGTAGAGGCAGACAAGTTGCCTGGCATGACCGAAAGCTTTTACGCGGTGACGTTGGAGCGGCGCTTTCCAAACCCCATCGTGCGGTTATTAATTGCTGAGGCAAAGAGCTAGAAACTTGTCCGCAGCCGGGGAAATCCGGCCGATTGCATCGTGACGATTGCGACAAGCACAAATGCGTAACAATTGAAAAAAACCATATTAATGCTTGGCATATGACCGTTTCGGTTACATCGTTGGCAGATTGTGGTTCGATTGGAGGGTCGCGCTTTTCGAAGGACTATGCTGTGTCATTACTCGGACGTATATTAAACGATCGTATTCATAACGGTGTCTTGACGGTGGTCAGCCCGGCGGGTGAAATCCAGAAATTCGGTGTCGACACCGCTGGGTGGTCAAATGTTACTTTACGCCTGCGATCGGCTAAAGCCGCCCGACGCATATTGCTCGACCCACGTCTCGGGCTCGCCGAGTCCTATATGAATGGCGACGTCACAATTGATGACGACGATGTCATGGGCTTGGTTGAACTCGTCCGCCGCAATAACCCGTGGGAATATGGCGGAGAGATTGGCGACAGCAAGCCAGTTAAAAAGTTACTTGATCAGCTGGCGCGGCCATTTCGTCAGCTTAACTCATTGGGCAATTCCCGCTCGAACGTGGCGCACCATTACGATGTTTCGAATGATTTCTACCAGCTGTGGCTCGATGACGACATGCAGTATAGCTGCGCATACTGGACCGAGGCGGATGCAACGCTTGAGGAGGCCCAGCTTGCTAAAAAAGCCCACATAGCCGCCAAACTGGCACTGGAGCCGGGCCAAAGAGTTCTCGACATCGGTTGCGGTTGGGGTGGTATGGCGCTGTACCTGCATAAGGTTGCTGGCGTTGATGTGCTTGGCATTACGCTCAGTGAGGAACAACTGAAATTGGCGCGCACACGTGCGGATGACGCTGGCGTTTCAGATCATGTAAAGTTTGAATTGCTCGACTATCGAATTTTGGCGGAGCGTTCTCCGGGACATTTTGACCGGATTGTTTCTGTTGGCATGTTTGAACATGTGGGCGCACCCCAATTTGGAACCTTCTTCCGCGCTTGCGCCAATTTGCTGAAGGATGACGGGGTCATGTTGATGCACACAATCGGCCGGATGGGAGGGCCCGGATCGACTGACGCCTTTACGCGCAAATATATTTTTCCAGGCGGCTATATTCCTGCTCTTTCGGAGACGTTGGCGGCAAGCGAGAAAGTGAAGCTTATCCATAGCGACATCGAAAATCTGCGGCTGCATTATGCCCTGACGCTGCGGGAATGGTATGCGCGCGTATTCACAAACCGCGAAGTGATTGTTGCCCGAAACGGCGAACGCTTTTTCCGCATGTGGATATTTTATCTTGCCGGCGCCACGGCCGCATTTGAATCCGGTGGAATGTGCAATTACCAGATCCAGTATATCCGCAACCGCCGAAGCTTACCCATAACAAGGGGTTATCTCGCCACGGCTGAAGAACAACTGGCACGCCTGATCAACTGAAGTTTCCCTGCATGAGCGTGCGGTCGTGGACCAGCTGGTCGAGCCATTCGATAACCGCGCGCACCCTTGCGACTTTTGCCAAATCGCGGTGTACGACAATCCAGAAGCTTCGGCGTATCTGAACGTAGGGCATGATTGGTATCAACTGCTCGTCAATCGACCCGATGAAGTTCGGTAATACGCTGACGCCAAGACCAGCGCGGGTAAGTTCTCGCTGAACATTGATACTTGAACTGCTTATACTGGGCGTGAGATCATCGCTGATCTCGGTCAAATATCTCAGCTCTTCTGCATATATGAAGTCTGAAATATAACCAATCAGATCGTGCTGACGAAGATCGTGGACAGTTTCCGGCGTTGGAAATTTTTCAAGATATTCGCAGGACGCATAAAGCCCCAACGTGTAGTCAGTGAGCTTGTGTGCAATAAGCGGGCCCTTGATTGGTCGCGCAAGCATAACGGCGAGGTCGGCTTCGCGCTTGGAGGGATTAAGAAAGCCATTTGTTGTCACAATTTCCAATTTGATTTCGGGGTGAAGCGACTTGAACGAGGTCAAATGTTTTGCGACCACCCACGTCGCGAAGCCTTCTGACAGGCTCAGCCTGACGGTACCCGCAAAACTGCTTTGCTCGCCCGTTATCGAACTAGCGGCAGCGATCATGGAGCGTTCGACCTCTTCAGCGTGCTTCTGCAACTCTATGCCACTTGCTGTGAGCATATGCCCCGAAGGCCCGATTTCGAACAAAGTTGTTTTGAGTTCTCCTGAAAGCCGGTCTATTCTGCGACCCACCGTTGTGGCATCGACCAATAGACTTTTGGCAGCAGCCGAAAGCGTACGTGCGCGCGCCACGGCAAGGAAGAAACGCATGTCATCCCATTGCATATGTTTCCTCCTGCAAAAATGCAGGTGATATATGCAATTCTATGTGTTTATATGCAAATAAATAGGGCCTATTGTCATCAGAACAAATCAGGAGAAGATGCATGCGTCAGATTGATCATTTCATCAGCGGCGGGTCAGGAACCACTGCCGCGCGTTTTGGCGATATCATGGACCCGAACAATGGCGGCGTTCAGGCGCAGGTTGCACTGGGCGATGCCGCGGTGCTTGAACGCGCAGTGCAAGCGGCATTAGCCGCGCAGCCAGCATGGGCAATGACCAATCCACAACGCCGTGCGCGCGTGATGTTTGAGTTCAAACGGCTCGTTGAAGCCAATATCAATGAATTGGCGCATCTGTTGAGTAGCGAACATGGCAAGGTCATTGCTGATAGCAAGGGTGACATTCAGCGAGGTCTTGAAGTAATTGAATTTTGCTGCGGCATTCCGCACGTGCTGAAGGGTGAATATACGCACGGCGCTGGGCCCGGCATCGATGTGTATTCGATGCGCCAGCCAATTGGCATTGGGGCCGGCATTACGCCTTTCAACTTCCCCGCGATGATCCCCTTGTGGATGAGCGGCGTCGCGATTGCGACGGGCAATGCCTTTATCATCAAACCTAGCGAGCGTGACCCAAGCGTCCCTGTGCGTTTTGCCGAACTGTTTATCGAAGCAGGCTTGCCCGAAGGCATTTGCCAGGTTGTGCATGGAGACAAGGAAATGGTTGATGCCATTCTTGATCACCCGGCCATTGGCGCGGTCAGCTTTGTCGGCTCGTCAGACATTGCGCATTATGTGTACAATCGCGGAGTCGCCAACGGCAAACGCGTGCAGGCCATGGGCGGTGCAAAGAACCATGGCATCGTTATGCCAGATGCTGACCTGGACCAGGTGGTCAACGACCTTGCTGGCGCTGCCTTCGGCTCGGCGGGTGAGCGTTGCATGGCGCTGCCAGTGGTTGTGCCTGTTGGTGATGACACAGCGCAGCGCCTGAAGGCAAAACTCATTCCCGCCATCGAGGCTTTGCGTCTAGGCATCTCGACGGACGCGGAGGCTGATTACGGACCAGTGGTGACTCAAGCGCACAAAGAAAAGATCGAAGGCTGGATCCAGACCTGTGTCGATGAAGGCGCCGAGCTGGTGGTCGATGGACGCGGATTCACGCTGCAAGGGCATGAAAAAGGGTTCTTCATTGGTCCAACTCTGTTCGATCATGTGACGACAGACATGGAAAGCTACAAAGAAGAAATCTTCGGTCCAGTGTTGCAAATGGTGCGGGCTGCCGATTTTGAAGAAGCGTTGTCGCTTGCAAGCAACCATCAATATGGCAATGGCGTCGCCATCTTCACACGTAATGGCCACGCCGCCCGCGAATTTGCAGCCAGGGTAAATGTCGGCATGGTTGGTATCAATGTGCCGATCCCTGTGCCTGTTGCATATCACAGCTTTGGCGGATGGAAGCGTTCTGCCTTTGGCGATACAAACCAGCACGGCATGGAAGGCGTCAAGTTCTGGACCAAGGTCAAGACGATCACCCAGCGGTGGCCCGACGGGACACCTGACGGTGGTAACGCGTTCGTCATTCCAACAATGGGATAAGCATCATGAAAATCGCATTTATCGGGTTGGGAAACATGGGCGGCGGAATGGCCGCAAATCTGGTCAAGGCTGGACACCACGTAAACGCTTTTGACTTGTCAGCCGAGGCACTCGCCAAAGCCGAGCAAAACGGATGTGCGATATTTACGTCCGTGCAGGAGGCTGTGGCCAGCGTCGAAGCAGTGGTTTCGATGCTGCCAAATGGCAAAATCGTCGACGGTCTGTATCAAAAGGATGTCGTTGGTCACGCGCCGACAGAGGCGTTGCTTTTGGACTGTTCGACAATTGATGTCGGCACTGCACGCAAGGTAACTGCTGCGGCCGCGGAGGCAGGTTATGAGATGGTCGATGCGCCGGTATCAGGCGGCATTGCCGCTGCCAATGACGGGACGCTGACCTTCATGGTTGGGGGCACCGATAATGCATTCACGCGGGCAGAACCGATATTAGCCGCGATGGGCAAGGCCGTTATTCACGCTGGCGCTTCCGGCGCTGGGCAGGCGGCCAAGATATGCAACAACATGCTACTTGGTGCATCGATGATTGCCACATGCGAGACATTTGCCATGGCTGAAAAACTCGGTCTCGATCTTCAGACTTTCTTCGATATCTCGTCAAAGGCTTCAGGTCAGAATTGGTCCATGACGAGCTATTGCCCAGTTCCAGGCGTTGGGCCCACGACGCCTGCGGATAAAGACTACCAAGGCGGCTTTGCAACGGCGCTAATGCTCAAGGATCTCAAACTGGCGATGGAAGCTGCACGGTCGGTCGATGCTCAGGTGCCCATGGGGGAAAGGGCCGCTGAACTGTACGAAGCTTTTGACAAAGCTGGGCAGGGCGGCTTCGATTTTTCTGCAATCATCAAGACATTGGGGTGACCGTGGAATCCGAGCCGTTCTAACGGGGGCGGCAAGCGGACTGCGTTGTTGCATAATGGCCATACACGTGAAAGCAAGGAACTGGTGCCAATTTCCCAAGACACCTTGCTTTTATCGTTTCTGCCTCGCTATTTTGGCGCGCCGCTAAACCCGCTTGCAGTGCGCAATGCGTCGGCACTAAGCCGGTAACCGTCCAGGAACACGGTATTCACGCGTCGCAGTGCCGCCATATCCTTGGATGCGTCACCTTCTACGAGGATCATGCTTGCGGTTTTGCCCGGTTCGATTGATCCGAAACGGTCGTCCATTCCAGTCATCCTCGCAGGGATAATTGTTGCGGTTTGCAGCGCCTCTTCGTTTGTAAGTCCTGCCTGCTGGTAAAGTTCGAGTTCACGAACAAGCTCCAGCCCGGATCCGTCGGTGCCGGCAACGATGCGCACCCCTGCCTTTTGTAAATGGCCAACCAAAGAGACCATTTTCGCAAAGCTTGCCTTGAAATCGGCTCGCGTCAATCCGTCGAACAACGGATAACCACCGATTTTCCAACTGCGCGCTACCGCTGGAGGCGATACACTTGCGAATGGCGCATAAGATGGAAGAATTTCGGTGCCGTCTGACGCCAGGCTGCCTTCCCAAACCGAAATGGTAGGGTCAATAATGGTCTTGCGCTGGGCCAGTTCGGCATAAAACGCCCGCATTTCTGGCGAATCAAGATCGACATCCTTGCCATATTTCGCTGGCCCCTCCAGCCGGGCAGCCGTGTTGGCCTTATCAACTATTTCCTGCGGCATCGCCTGCATCATGATGAAGTTGATGTGCGTTATTTCGTCATAGCCAGCGCGCACGGCGTCAATTGGCCGCATGCCTGCCGGAACATGTCCGTTGACGTGCAATCCAAGTCGATGCGCTTCAGCAGCGGCAGGCGCAATCCACGCGGGCGTCATCGACGTATAGAATTTTGCACCCCAAAGACCCGCTTCTTTAATCTTCCGGACCGCTGCCACTGCTTCGTCTGCAGAGTTGACTGTCAAAGCTCCTTGCGCGGCCAGCGGGTCCTTTCGATCAATGATCACGGCAACTTTGCCGTCTGGCGCGAGGAGGTCGCCTGCTGCGCGCCGCTTCATGATACTCAACGCTTCTCCAATCATGGAGCCAGGACTGCGGTAATTGGTAATGCCAGTCGCCACGTTCTGCAGCAGATTCCAGTCACTGCCGCCGACATGCAGGTGGGAATCCCATAATCCGGGCAGCAACGTTCTGCCTCGACCGTCGATCGTTGTCGTTCCAGCAGGTGGTTTGATCGATCCAGCGGCCCCGACAGCTGTAACTTTGCCGTTTTCAACAAACACGGCACGGCCGGGAACATAGCGACCTGCTACTGAGTCAAAAAGCAGTACGTTATCGATCAGCGTTGATGTGCGGTTCGCGGCGCTCAAGAATTTGTGGGCAACATCGCGCACCATGACGGCTTCGGTTGCTTCCTGGATTTCCTTCAATTTTGGCGCTACTTTTTCATATCCAGCAGGCAGCAGCGAAATTATTCCGGCACTACCGAAAAACTTATTGTCTTTGAGCCATACGGGCGACGGGCTGAAGCCGATCCCGTTCATGTAGGCGAGGGTTACAATTTCCTTGCCTGCGGGCCCATCAATTTCCGCGGGTGGGCCAATTGATATAGTGGCTTTCCCGCCAGGCAGCAGCTCGATGCCTTTACTGCCTGCTTTCAGGAGCGCGTCAACATCAAGTGCACCCGACAGCCATGGCCCGCCGTAACTAAAGTAACGTTTGTTCAACAAAGGCGCGCTGCCTTCGTCTACTACGGTCTTCCAACTGGCGATGCCATTTTGGTCAACCTGGTAATCTTCGGTGGCATCGCCGGAGTCAGTATAGCCGCGAATGGCAATCTTGGTCGGTCGCCCGTCAGGACCCAGCGTCGTCATTTGGTCGGTCTCGGTAATCCAGCCGCGCAGCGACATCGACATACGGTATGCGATTTTACCGTCGTTGGTCTTCCACGACCAGACATCTCCATGCTTCCCGGCCGCTGAACTGATCGTGTAGTGCAATGATGCGGGAGGCGGCTGGAGCAATTGTTCTTTAGGGGTTGGTTCGGCAAGAGCCGCGGTTGAACAGGTTAACAGCAACAAAGCCAGACATTTCATGCGCATGCGCCTCCCCCTTATGTAAACGCGGATGCTCCCAGATGTTGCACTCCGGCGATTGGGCAGTGAGCCACACCTGGCTGCACGTTGCAAGTGCATTGATCGGACTAACGCGCAATTCGGAGAGATGTCATATCGCGGAATGGCAGAAATTTCCGAAGATAATCCAAATAGTCAACATCACTCTTTGGTTTGTAGCAGTTGTTTATCAGTGTTTTGTACTGGATCCCCGGGAACGATGCGAACCTCAATGGACCGTCCCATATGCTATGAAACCGACTATCGAATTTTGCGAGAACTCGACACAACGCATTCTAGCCAGAGGCGTGGTTTGATGCCAAAAGGCCTCCTGAGACGGCCTTGCGCTATTATGCGCTCTTGCCTGATAGAACGGAAAGAACGGCGTTGGCCTCACATCTTGAATTGCGCGCGATCACCAAATCGGTTCCGGGCGGTCGCGTTTTGTTTCGCGACCTATCGCTGAGCGTCGCGCCAGGCGAACTTGTCGCCATTGTAGGCGAGTCGGGGTCAGGCAAGTCGACATTGCTCAACATCGCTGCGGGACTTGATGTTTATGATGAAGGTCAGATCCTGATTGGAGGCGAAGACTTGGCATCGTTAGATGATCGCGGGCTCACCGATTTGCGCCGCCGTCGGATCGGCTTTGTGTTTCAGGCATTTCATATTCTCCCTTATCTTACATTGCGCCGAAACGTAGCGTTGCCACTTGCCCTAGCGGCCGGTGATAAGCGCGAGATCGCAAAGCGCGCCGACGCAATGCTTGATTTGGTTGGGCTTGGCAGCCGGGGCGATGATTATTCCCGCGATCTTTCTGGCGGCGAATTACAGCGTATCGCCATTGCGCGCGCTCTAATCCATAAGCCTGCGTTGATTTTGGCCGACGAGCCAACTGGCAATCTTGATACCGAAACCGCCGCGCGCATTTTACAACTGTTTGCTGACTCGACACGAAATGCGGGATCGGCAGGATTGCTCGTCACCCATTCAGCGGCGGCGGCTGCGATTGCCGATCGAACGCTCGTCTTGACCTCTACCGGGCTGGCTCCCGCTGATGGCTAGTAACCCTACCCAAGCACTGCGTTGGTTGATAGCGGGCGAATGGGGTCAGCATCCCGGAAGGATCACTATCGCCGTGATCGCCATTGCCGTCGGTGTGGCGCTTGGCTTTGCTGTGCATTTGATCAACAGATCGGCGCTCACTGCATTTGACCAAGCGGTGAACACCGTCAACGGTTCCGCCGACCTTAAAATCGAGGCGGCCAGCCGGCTTGGTTTTGACGAAGCACTTTATACGCGGGTCGTAGAAGTTGAAGGCGTAGATGATGCTAGCCCGGTTGTTGTTCTCAACGCGGTCGCTGAGCGCGGCGAACCCTTCACTTTGCTCGGGCTGGATATCATCCGTGCTGCGGTGGTCACGCCCAGCTTGATTGGCGCGGCTGCGCAGGGGCCGGGCGGTAACGGCGACGAATTGTTTGCCAGTAATGCTCTGTTCCTGTCGCAAGCCGCGCTGATCACAGGAAAACTGCGCGTTGGTGACAGTGTTTTGATAAACGCCAATGGCCGGACGCAGCAGATGGTCGTGCGAGGTCTCCTGCCCGGAATTGCCGAAGGACGGCGTATCGGGATGATCGACATTGCTGCTGCGCAGTGGCTTTTTGGTCGGCTTGGCAAGGTCGACCGGATCGACATCAAACTGACCCCCGACGCACAAGTAAGCGACGTCCGTGCGCGCCTGATGCCGCTGATTCCAAATGGTGCGGTTGTCAGCGACGAGGACGACGATGCACAACAGAGCGACTCGCTTTCGCGCGCTTACCGTGTCAATCTGACGATGCTAGCGCTTGTTGCGCTGTTTACGGGCACATTCCTCGTTTATTCGACACAATCGCTTGCGGTCACCCGGCGCTTGCAAAGTTTCGCGCTGCTCCGTACGCTTGGGCTGCAACGCGGCGGTATTGTAGCACTTGTGACGACCGAAGGCGTGCTTGCTGGGCTGATAGGTGCAACGTTTGGTCTGCTCCTGGGTTATGGCCTTGCGGCGGGCGCGCTCAAGATCCTTGGCGGTGATCTCGGGAGCGGGATCTTCGGCGATACGCCGCCGGCGTTGATCTTTGAGCCATTAGCAGGTTTGGCATTTTTTGCGCTGGGTGTTGCTGCGGCGGTCGGCGGCAGTCTTATCCCTGCATTGCAAGGCGCACGTGCCGCACCCGCTGTTGCCCTCAAAAATGCAGGTGATAGCGTAGATCCGCGTGATCCCCTCGCAGCGTGGTTGCCGCTCACACTGCTGGCCGCCGGGGTTGGCACGTCGTTCCTGCCTGCGGTTGGACGACTGCCGCTGTTCGGTTACCTTTCGGTAGCGCTGCTGCTAGCTGCCGGCATAACGGCGATGCCGTGGCTTGCGCGCACGCTCCTCGCGCCGTTGGTTCACGCGTCACGCCGCAATGTGCCGATTGATCTGGCGATCAACCATCTACACGGTGCGCCGGGTGCCGCTGCAACCGCCCTTTGCGGTATCGTGGCGAGCACGGCACTGATGATCGCAATGGCGGTGATGGTGACGAGCTTTCGCGGTGCGGTTGATGACTGGCTCGGCGATATTTTGTTGGGTGATCTTTACGTTCGATCGGAACCGGGCTGGGGCGGGTTTGATCAAGCGACGCAAGCACGGCTGGCGGCAATCCCTGGCGTCAAATCGATTTTGTTCAATCGGCAAGTGCCAATTGTACTCGATCCAACCGAGCCACCAATGAGCTTGATCGCGCGTCCGGTCGGCACGGGCGATGCGACGCTCGAATTGCTTGGAAAGACTGTTGTCCCGCCGCCTGGCACTATCGCGGTATGGCTCTCCGAACCTGCGGCGCGTATTCTTGCTATCAAACCTGGCGATGCGATTAGTTTGCCGATTGGCCAAAACGCCCGGTTTGCGGTAGCCGGCATCTGGCGTGATTATTCACGGCAGCAAGGCGCGATGGTCATTGATGCCAAGGACTATAGTCGGCTGACGGGTGACAGCGTGCGCGATGATGCATTAGTTCTGCTCAAACCTGGCGCGGATATGGCGGTTGTTCAGCGGGCGATAATAGCCGCAGCACCGCCGCCACTGAAGTCGCGCCTGACAATGGCCGAACCGGCAAGCCTGCGTGCCCTGGCACTCTCGATTTTTGATCGCAGTTTTGCGATTACATATGTGCTTGAGGCGATTGCGATTATCGTTGGATTGGCTGGCGTTGCGAGCACTGCATCGGCACAGGCCAGCGCACGAACCCGCGAGTTTGGTATGCTCCGCCATATCGGCGTTGGTCGCGGGCAGATTATCGCTACGCTTGGCGTTGAAGGCGCCTTGCTCGGCGCGGTTGGGGCGTTAGTCGGCGTAAGTTTGGGTGTCGGGATCAGTCAAGTGTTAATCCATGTGATCAATCCGCAATCGTTCAACTGGACCATGACTACGCGGCTCCCTATCACGCTGATGCTGTCGGTAATCACTGCTTTAATCGCGGCCTCGGCGATCACCGCGATGCTCGCCGGGCGGCGAGCTGTGTCAATCGATGCTGTTCGTGCTGTGAGGGCCGATTGGTGATCCCTGCAACATCGATCAGTCTTGCGTTAATCGCGCTCACGTCCGCAAGTATCGCGCAAGCGCCAAGCTTCACTTATCCCGAAGTCAAACCCGGCCGCACTTTCGCGTTTCCAGTCGATCACGGCGCACATCCCGATTTTCGCACGGAATGGTGGTATGTGACGGGAACGGTCAAGACTGCGAAAGGCAAAGATTTGGGATTCCAAATCACCTTCTTTCGCACTCGTCCGCGTATTGACCCGCGCAATCCCAGCAAATTTGCGCCGCGACAAATTTTGTTTGCTCACGCGGCGGTATCTGATCCTGTAATTGGTAGACTGCTTCATGATCAGCGAGCTGCACGCGGCGGTTTTGGCATTGCCGAGGCGAAGGTTGGTGACGCGGATGTTCACATCAAGGGTTGGCGCTTCGCAAGGCTTGCCGATGGTCGCTTTTCTGCACGGATTGTCGCGCGCGGATTTGCGCTTAAACTGATGTTTAGGCCAACGCAGCAACCGCTTCTACAAGGCGAAGGTGGATATAGCCGAAAGGGCCCTGATCCCAAATCGGCGAGCTATTACTATTCGTTGCCACAATTGGAGACGACGGGAACGATTACGCGCGGCACATCAACCGAGACGGTCAAAGGGCGGAGCTGGCTCGACCGTGAATGGTCGTCGCGCTACCTTGGTGGGGCAGCTATCGGCTGGGACTGGGCAGGGCTTAATTTTGACGATGGGGCTGCGTTGATGGCGTTCCGCATTCGTGGCGCAAATGGCCGCAGTCTCTGGGCCGGCGGAACATTCCGTCGCGCAAACGGGGCGACAGTCACACTCAAACCCGGCGACGTCGCCTTTACGCCAACGCGCACGTGGCGATCAAGGCGCACCGGGGCTACCTATCCTGTAGCGCAAATACTCACAATCAAACTACCTGAGGGCCAAAAGCGCCTGACGGTCACGCCGATGTTTGCTGATCAGGAACTTGATGCACGGTCAAGCGGTCTTCCGGTTTACTGGGAGGGGTTAGTGCGGACCGAGGGTGGCAGGGGTTATCTTGAACTTACAGGCTATGCCTCACCACTTGCCATGTAATGTGGTTGTTGTGCAATCCGCAGCACAAAAGGCATCGTGCCGGTAATTTGCAGCTGACACAGAATAGCGTAAATAAAAGGTATGGGCCGAAATCATCTGATGAACTGCCGCTCTTCGAAGCATACGGGATTGATTGCAACCGCTAACAAAGTGGACCTTGATCTAAACCGATAACAAAGGGCTCGCAGGTCCACGACGCAATAGGTTTGCGTTCTCTTGTGAAATGTCGCTTGCAGAAACCCGCTTACCGCTGATCGATACCCCTTGGCGTAACCAAATGACTCCACTAGTGTATTGGAACTGCAATACAGAGGGGGTCGATGTGCTTGAAATTACAGAGGTAAGCCATGTTTATGCAAACGGTACGCGCGCACTCGACAACGTAACTCTGTCGATTCCCCGCGGCATGTTCGGTCTGCTTGGTCCAAATGGTGCGGGCAAATCGACCTTGATGCGGACGATTGCTACGCTGCAAACGCCGACGGCCGGAACAATCCGTTTCGGTGACCTCGACATACTGGCAAATCCGGAAGATTTGCGCAGAACATTGGGCTATTTGCCTCAGGATTTTGGTGTCTATCCGCGTGTCACCGCTTATCAGATGTTAGACCATATGGCAGTGCTGAAAGGCGTCTCTAGCAAAGGCGAGCGCAAGGCAGTGGTCGAAACATTGCTTGAGCAGACAAATTTATGGAGCGTGCGCAGCAAGGCGATTGCCGGTTTTTCAGGCGGTATGCGGCAGCGTTTTGGCATTGCACAGGCGCTGATAGGTAATCCCAGGCTGATTATCGTTGATGAACCTACAGCTGGCCTTGACCCTGAAGAGCGTAACCGTTTCCTCAATCTGCTCTCTAGCATCGGTGAGAATGTCGTGGTTATCCTGTCAACGCATATCGTCGAGGATGTGGCCGACCTGTGCCCGCGAATGGCGGTGCTGGCGGGTGGCAAGGTGCAGCTAGAAGGCGCACCGCTTGACCTCATTACGCAGACCAAAGGCCGCGTCTGGAAAAAATCGATCCGCCGTGACGAACTCGAGGCACATCAGGCCCAACATCAAGTTATCTCGACCCGCCTGTTTGCGGGTCGCACGATTATCCATATCCTCTCCGACAGTCCGCCAGACGGGTTTGACCCCGTCGACGCCGGGCTCGAGGACGTATACTTCACCACGCTCGCAGACTTGCGCCGCCCCGCGCGTCTCGCTGCGTAAGGCGGAGAACCGACATGCTGCTTGGCGTCGCGGGATTTGAAATCCGCTATCAACTGCGCAACCCGGTGTTCTGGGTTTCGCTACTGATCTTCTTCCTGCTCGGGTTCGGCCTGACGGCCAGCGAGAATGTCAGCATCGGGACTCCGGGAACGGTTCATGAAAATGCGCCATTCGCAATCACGAGCGCGCTGGCGCTGATGTCATTATTCTATCTCTTTGTGATAACATCGTTTGTTGCCAATGCTATTGTCCGCGATGATGCGACCCGGTTTGGGCCAATGATCCGGGCCACTTCCATAACCAAAAACCAGTTCGTTTACGGCCGGTTCCTTGGCGGGTTTATCATCGCGTTGCTAGGCTATCTGGCGGTTCCGCTCGGTATGGCGACTGGCGTGATGATGCCGTGGGTCGACGCAGAAACCGTCGGGCCGCAAAGCCCCGCCTATTATGCCTGGCCGTATCTAGTGATCGCCGTTCCGAATTTGTTTATGGCAAGCGCGCTCTTGTTCGCGATGGCAACGACCACAAGATCGATGTTGTGGAGCTATGTTGGTGTTGTTGTTTTTGTGATGGGCTATCTCATTGTTACAGCGACACTGGGTGGCCGCATCGAATATCAGGACGTGCTCGCATTGTATGAACCGCTTGGTTTTGGTGCGATTTCGGATGCAACCCGCTATTGGACTGCAGCCGATATGAACAGCAAGCTGCTGCCTTTTGAAGGCAATGTGCTCATAAATCGCGCGATGGTGCTCGCTATTGGCGCATTATTGCTGGTGGGGACCTGTTGGCGTTTTTCAATGGCTGAACGGGCGCCTTCCAAACGCGCGCTGAAACGGCTTGCCAAACGCGATGCAATTCAGCAGCGCGCTGCTGCGGTCCAACCGCTTCTTGGCGGGGACGCAATCAATCCGCGTTTTGGCGGGGCTACCAGCCGTGCGCAATTCATGGCTCGGCTTCGCACGGAAATCATCCAAGTGATGAAAAGCCCGGGGCTCATCGTTCTTCTGATGCTGGCGGTGATCAATACCGGGGCCAGCCTTTGGCTTTCGCAGACAGTTTACGGGACGCCATCGCATCCGCTGACGGCGAACATTATCAGTAATGTCTTGGGTAGTTTTTCGATATTCCTGCTGATCGTCGCTGTATTTTATGGTGGTGAACTCGTTTGGCGCGAACGTGATGTCAAGTTCAACGAGATCATCGACGCCACGCCTACATCCAATTGGGTCATGACATTGCCCAAGATATTGGCCATTTTTGCAGTACTGCTGGTTATGAATATGGCCGGTATGGCGACTGGGCTATTGTATCAGCTGATCAAGGGTGCGCACAGCTTCGGGATCGCCAGCTATATGGAATGGTTCATTGTTCCGACGACAATCGACATGTTCCTCATCGCGGTTCTTGCAGTATTTGCACAGGTTGTGAGTCCAAACAAATATGTCGGATGGGGGCTCATCCTCGTCTGGTTTGTCGGGTCGATTTTCCTACGCAACATGGGCTATGAAAACGCGCTCTACCGTTACGCGTCCGGTCCAAGCGAGCCGCTGAGTGATATGAACGGTTCCGGAGGATTTTGGGTCGGCGCAGCGTGGCTGCGCGCCTATTGGGTCGCATTTGCGGCGCTGTTGCTCGTGATTGCGCATTTGCTTTGGCCGCGAGGCACCAACATTGCCTTAAGGCCGCGCTTTGCCGGCATGGGCAAGCGCCTGCGCGGCATGCCTCTGGCAATCGGGTTGGCAGCGATTGTGACAATGATCGGTACCGGCATCCATATCACCTATAATTTTAAGACGCTGAACCGCTTCCAGACCAGCGACCAAGCTGAGAAATGGACAGCAGATTACGAGAAACGATATTTGAAATATGAAAACCTGCCGCGTCCCGTGGTCACTGCGGTAACGCTCGATGCACAGATTTTTCCCAACGACAGCCGGTTGGATGTCGTGGGCAAGTATCAAATGCGAAACGATACCGACGCGCCAATTTCCGAGGTACACGTCCGGCAGGGGGGGCTTGACGTTCAGTTCCAAAACCTCGCGCTGCAAGGTGCTCGCCTCATTCGGGACGACAAAGACTTTGGCTATCGTATTTTTCGTTTTGATACACCGTTGAAGCCCGGCGGCGTCACTGCGCTGAACTTCAAATCGCGGATATGGAACCAGGGCTTCCGCAATGGTGCACCTGCGACGAATGTCGCCCTTAACGGCACTTTCGTGAACAATTTCGATTTCGCGCCTATTATCGGCATGAACAGGCAAATGGCGCTGAAGGATCGCACGGTCCGCCGCCGGCAGGGTCTGCCTGCGGAATTGCGGCCTGCAAAACTCGAAGATAGACTGGCAACGCGCGAAAACTATGTTCGCACCGACTGGGTTATGTCCGATATTACAGTCACGACCGATGCCGACCAAGTGCCGATTGCGCCGGGACGCAAGGTTGCGGACGCCACCAATGGTGGCCGCCGCACCGCGCATTTCGTTACGACCGCACCGATCTTAAATTTCCTTTCCATCCAGTCAGCACGTTATAAGCTGACCGAAAAAATGCATGATGGCGTCAAACTGACGATCTATCATGACGCCAAACATGAATGGAATGTGCCAAAGATGCTCGCGGCGCTTGAGGCAGGGCTGGATTATTATCAGGCGAGTTTCGGGCCCTATCAATTCGATCATGCTCGCATTATCGAATTTCCTGGATATTCCAGCTTCGCCCAGGCGTTTGCCGGGACGATGCCTTATTCGGAAAGCATTGGTTTTGCTGCTGACGTGTCCGATCCGGATACAATCGACTATGTGACCTACGTAACCGCGCACGAACTCGCGCATCAGTATTGGGCGCATCAGGTGATCGGCGCTGATATGCAGGGAAACACCCTCACTTCTGAAACGCTTGCGCAATATTCGGCACTGATGGTGATGAAGAAACTTTACGGCCCCGACAAAATCCGCCGCTTTTTGAAATATGAACTCGACCAATATCTCGCAGGTCGTAAGGGTGATGCCATCGGGGAACTGCCGTTGGTCCGCGTTGAGGATCAGGGCTATATTCATTACCGCAAGGGCGCAGTCGTGATGTACCTGTTGCAGGAACGCCTCGGCGAACCCGCAGTCAACAGAGCGCTTTCTCGATTCATCCAGACCTGGAAATTCAAAGGTGCGCCTTATCACCGCTCGGTGGATCTGATTTCAGAATTCCGCAAGGAAGCCAGAACACCTGAGGACCAGGCGCTCATTTCCGATCTGTTCGAACGGATTACCATCTACGATCTTAAGGTAAAAGAGGCTAAGTCGGTGAAGACGGCAGACGGCAACTGGAAGACTACAATTAGCGCCGAGGCGAAGAAATATTACGCTAACGGCAAAGGCGTTGAAAAAGAAGCTCCGCTTTCTGAACCAATCGAAATTGGGCTATTCACTGCGCGCCCTGGCATCGGGGCGTTCGGCGTGAAGGATGTTATCTCAATTGCACGTCAACCAGTCAGGAGCGGTCAACAGGTGATAATCATCAAATCTAAAACCAAGCCAGCCTTTGCGGGAATCGATCCATATAACTTCTATATCGACCGTAATTCGGATGACAATTTGGTTGATGTTACTAGCTGATTGAAAATGCAAACCTCAAAAACTTACGTTCTTGCGAAAATTTTTCCATCCATTGAAGAAAGTGACATGATTTGGAAATTTCGCAATGGTCCTGAGGCAGACCTTGCGTCGTGCTCGAGACAATTTTCAGCAATAGTGCCCTGCTACTTTAGCCGTGCTGCATACCAGTCCAGATACCGCTGCATTCGGTCGCGGATAAAGCTTGGCCGGTCTAGGCCATGAAATTGACCAGGATAAATAATAAGCTTCGTGTCGATCCCTTGGCTTTGCAGCGCCTGGTACATCTGCTCGCTATTTAGAAGCGGCACGTTGAAATCTTTGTCTCCGGCAAGAAACAGGGTGGGAGTGACAATCCGGTTGGCATGATAGAATGGATATGAGACTTTCAGCCATGGCTCAAGCTTCTCCCAAGGCTTGCCGAGTTCCATTTCATAATCACGAATATACTGATCGGTGCCGTAGCCTGCGAGGATATTGGAAATGCTTGCACCGCTCGTCGCCGCCTTGAAGCGGCGATCGCTGGCGATGGTGTAGTTGGTCAGCATGCCGCCATAGCTCCAGCCGCCAACGCCGAGACGGTTAGGATCGGCAACACCGCGGCTGACCGCGTCATCGACAGCAGCGAGCACATCTTGCACATCGACCGAACCCCACGCTGCATAAATCGCCTTAGCAAAATCTTGGCCGCGACCAGTGCTGCCGCGTGGATTGGCGGCTACTACCGCGTAACCATTAGCGGCAAAAATCTGCCATTCTGGGCTAAACGATGCGCCGAACTGGGACTGCGGTCCGCCATGGATACGAAGCACTGTCGGCAACCTACCTGGGGCGGCAGCGGGCGGCCGCATCAGGAAACCGTGGATTTCGGTACCATCGGTGCTTTTGAAGCGAGTTTCCTCGACGGGTGACAGTTTGAGCTGGGCAAGCAACGCGTCATTTGTCTTAGACAGCGGCCGGAGCTTCTTTCCCTCCAATGCGTAGACTTCTGGCGGAGCTAATGCATTTGAAGATAGGACAGCCGTCTTGTCGCCCTGCTGGGATATGGACTGGACATCGCGCCGTCCGGTAAGGACCGGTTGGATTGCACCACCATTTAGGGAAACTCGGCCAAGCCACTCTGCGCCATCATCCTCCACCAAAAATCGGAGAGATTTGCCGTCACCTGACCAAATCGGCTGCGATACATTTCGGTCAAGACCTGCTGTCAGTATTTTCGGTGTGCCTCCGGAGGTGGTAACGACTGCTAGGTTTCGGACTCCGTACGAGAAGAGTTCGACTGGCCCCCCTTGCAGATATGCGATGCTTTTTCCATCAGGGCTCCAAGCAGGGTAACTTTCAAACGAGGGGTCGTTATCTGCCCCTTTGAAACTTGTCAGAGCTATTGGCGCTGTGGCTGCACCCATGACAGGCACAACGAACAGATCGGAGTTATACGTGCGGTCCGGATCCCGGTCGCGATTGCTTACAAAGGCGATCTGCTTTCCATCCGGAGACCATGACGGAAGATACTCATCAAAATCGTCAGTGGTAAGCCGACGGGAATTGCCACTGGCAAGATCAAGAACAACAAGACGCTGGCGTTGTTTGCCTAGATAACCATCAATGTCCCGCTTGAACTGATAGCGGTCAATGACGATCGGCTTGGGTTTCTTCTCGTCCTTCTTTGCCTTGGCTAATGACGCAGTGTCCGCCGACTTAGGTTGTTCAGGGGAAGTTGTGTCGATATTCGGCTCACCTGGCTTTTGCGGTGGATTTAGAGTTGCCTGTGCCGCTGCATTGGCCGCTTCATCAGGATCAGCATCAAGGACGATCAGAGCGATCTGCTTGCCGTTCGGCGACCAAGCGTAATCGATGACTGATCCATCAATCTGAGCCGGCCGCTTCGCCTCACCGCCGCTGCGATCCAAAAGCCAAAGCTGGCCACGTTCTTTTTCGTCGCCACGCGCAGAAATGAATGCCAGATAGCGACCGTCGGAACTCCAACGCGGCGAAGACTCGCTCTCGCCTTTGCGGCTGGTAAGTTGCACGGTGCGTGCGCCGTCCCAGCTTGTCATCCAGATGTGGCTGAAGGTCTTATCGCCCTCGGCATCGACCTCGCCAACGCTGTAGGCAACCCAGTCTCCGCCAGGATCAATCGCAGGCGCGCTGACCGTTTTCAGAAGAGACAAATCGTCGACAGTCATGAACCGTTTATCTGCTGCCGATGCGGGCACGATGACTGCTGCTACTAAAACACCAAATATTATGAAACGCATGTGTATCGCCCTCGTTCAAATTCAGAGTGGCGCACCGCGCAGTAGATTGCAATGGAGAGTCTGGCGGCAACGTAAACCGAGCGTAAGTGATAATCGGTCACTGCGGTCAGCCAAATCACCACCCACCCTCCTGAGGGCACGGCATATGAAAAGCGATAGATATGGCGCCGATTATTCCGCAATTTTAGCTGCAGACGAGAACAAAGTACGCTAACTTTGCGAACGTGCGAGTGCTCAGTTCATCAACCCAAAGCCGCCGTTTGTTCAGGCGGCGTCAACGATGATATTGGGCTGTTATCGGCAGTTCGGTTTGCTTTGAATAAGGGCCGCATTTGCGACATGCGACATTAGGTTCAGCCATCGTCCAATTGCCGATTCTAGGCGATGCAGGGCATTGGCGATAAATGAATTTATGGCCTCAAACGTTATTTATCGTGGTCACCCGTTATAAAGCAGAGTTCAGTATGTGCTGGCTTACCGAACGCCCCACGCTCAACCTCCCAGCAAACGCTCGCTGCGATAATAGCAGAATGTCAGCCAAAGCGAGGTGGCACCAAGCACGTGCCACACTGCATGGCCCTGTAGCAGGCTCTCAGGGGCACACACGATGCGCTGTTGGTCTAATATCCAAAACCCGAACGCAACTGCTGTCGCAACTATACCGCCAAGATAATACTCTATGCGGACACGCGGCCGCAGCGGGCGGGCAAATATCAGTTCGACTATTATGGCTGCGATCAGCAGCACCGCAAATAGCCAACGCCGGACCTCGGGCAGCATGATCAGCAGGGTAATCAGGATTCCACACAGTGCTATATAAAACGAGGTTGCGCGCCCTTCAGGGATATTGCGCCACCGAGCCAGCGCGCGGACGAAAAAGAACGTGCCGACCAGATACATGCCGACGACATCGAAGAATTGGCCCCACAAGGTCAACGTCGCGTGGAGCAGAGCCGACCCCAGTCCGACGATGATCGATGTCACCCCCAAGGTCCGCATCGCCAGCGGTGACAAAGACGATGGCGTATCGCGCGCACTTGCCAATCCAATCATCACGAAACCTATCAAAACATAAGCGAACGACGATAGGCTATTTGCTGGCTGAAGTATCAAGTTGCCGACCCTTGGCAACTCGCAGAAACAATGCGTGGCGGTACAGGTGGCAGGAGCGAAGACTGCCCAAGTTGGCCCAAGAGTCGAAAGCAGGGCAATAAATGCAAGCGCGGACATAACTGTAAATAAAAACGCAATTATTATTGCTTGTTGTTCAACCGATCGCTTCATACCGTACTTCCCCTGATGCCCTACCGGATAGCGGAACAGTTGGGACTATCAATAATATTGTGACCATGATTGGGGAGGCACCAAAAGCAGCTACCTCGTCAGATATACCAGCTCCGGCCATACATATCCGGTGCTTTAGCGCGCCCTACCTTTATGCGTTACGCGCAGAAGCCGCGCAATTCAGGAGTGAAAGTGCATGTTTATTGTCGCTTTCTATCAAGCGGTTTATTTGCAATTTGACCCCTGAATGAAGCTTTGCCAAACACCGGCAGGGTAAACATGCTTTTTGGGGGGTTATTCATGAGAAATTTGGTCGCCATTTTATTGCTGGCTTCGTCGATGTCCGCTTTGGCAGAGGCTCCGGCGGCGCCGACAGCTTCGACCCCTGCAAGCACCCCTGCAAGCACCTCTGAATTGCCTACCCCGCTTCCCGCTGGTATCTTCAAAGCCAGCAAGTCGGCATTATCGTTGAAAAACGGACGCGCTCTTGGCATCGGCCAGTTCAGCGTCGTGTTCCTGACCAAAAAGATCGATTATGACGGCGGCGGCTTTTTGTCTGTCGGCGGCGAAGGCAAGGCTGTCGGGCATTTGCAGGGCGTGTCGGGCGCCACCATGCAAAAAATTACCGATGATATTTACGCCGATTTCACCACGGGCATGGGGAAAAATGGCATCGTCATCGATAATGGCAGCGCGATTAAAGCTGTTAGTAATTGGGCGAAGGTGAAGCAAATCGGCCAAGGCAGTGAAGTGTTCGTTATGCTTAAGAAGAAGGATAAGGCCGACGGGCTGGCCTATTTCCCGACCGCGATCGGTCATACCGGTAACATGATCCTACAGTCCGGCATGTTTGATTTCAGCATGGGCCAAATGGCGACTGCTTCGTATATGGCAGCCAATGAAAGCGGAATGCCAGTCGTTAACATTGTTTATGTGGTCGACTTTGCAGCGCCCGCGAAAAGCCGAGGTGGCGGTCTTTTCCAAAATATGCAGGTAAAGGCGGAACTGGCGATGTCGACGTTCGGCACGCAAATGCGATTTAGCCTGCCGAAGGGAAAATATGGCGACGCAACTCTGACAGCGCCGATTATCGAAGGCGGCAATTTTGCCGATATTGAAGACAAGACCGGCGATGCAAACAAGGCAATCGACAAAGCGCTAAAAATAGGAATGGCCTTGTTCGGCGGCCCAAGCACCGGCAACTTGCAGCGGCGCTTTTACTATAACGTAACCGACCAGAATATGTTCGCAGCCAAGGCAGTTTCTAGCGGGCGACGTGCAAACGACGGAATAGTGGCATTGTTCAGTGATGAAACAATAAATCGGTGATTTGGGTAATTATATTAGCAGTACTGGCCAAAAACGAATGTCGCGTTCAGACAACGCCGCTAATCCTGAGCAACGTCTTTAATGTCTCGGACGCTGCTGTTGCGCCGCGATGAACGAATGTCTATTTTGCCGTAGTGATCAGCATGGCTGTCTGTCAGGAACGTCCGACCAAACTGTCGGTAGTGACAACAGAATGTCGCGATCAATTGCGACACCGCCAAATTGTCGGATTGGCATCGATCTCATGTTGCATCCACGTTGTATGGAGTAGTGGAACCGTGTCGTAATGTAGGGAAAACCTCGAAAATACGTGATAATTCATATTGATGACCCATACGCGAGCTTGCACTGGGATTACCAAAAATTACAAATACAGACGTTCAGTTAAATTGGTTCCCCGGTAAGGATTCGAACCTCAATAGACGGAGTCAGAGTCCGTAGTCTTACCGTTAGACGACCGGGGAACAAGGGTTGGGCGTATATGCCGCTGGGTATGCGTGGTCAACCCACTGAAAGCGTAGCTCGCCGCAATGCTCAAAAATCTTGAAATTTTTCTATCCAGCGCGTAGCACCATCCTCAGGTACCGGCGACACATTCGCCCGGATAGAAAATAAGAAGCGAGTTAACGGCTATGGGCGAGAATGTCGCGCCATCGCCGCAAAAGGGACGCGGGCGAAAACGGAAAAAACCGTCCCGTCACAAAAATGCGGCACCCAAGGCTGCGAAGTTGCAGCAGGCCTCAGCGGATGGCGCAGCGCGTGCCGATGAAGCGAAAGTTTCGCCAAAATCACTCAACGTATCGCCGCAAGGCGATAAGGCAGGGTTACGGCGGAACTGGCTGGAGCGTACTGCTTATGCAGCACTTGATCTTGGCACCAACAATTGTCGGTTGCTGATTGCGCGCGCCGGCGGTGATGATTTTACGGTCGTTGATGCATTTTCCCGTGTTGTGCGGTTGGGGGAGGGACTGACCTCCACTGGTCGTATGAGTGACGAGGCAATGGATCGCGCCGTTGAAGCCCTGGCGGTGTGCGCAGAGAAACTTAAAAAGCGAAATGTCGTCCTTGCCCGGTCCGTGGCAACCGAAGCATGTCGGCAGGCGGTGAATGGCGCGCAATTTATCGAACGCGTCAAACGCGAAACCGGGATTCATTTAGACATTATCAGCCCCAAAGAAGAGGCCCGACTGGCTGTAATGGGCTGCCATGCATTGCTTGAGGATGGCGCAGGCCCTGCGCTGATCTTTGATATTGGCGGCGGTTCGACCGAACTGGTCCTTGTATCCACCAGCGGTGTTATCCCGGAAATTCTCGATTGGGTCAGCGTTCCGTGGGGGGTAGTGTCCCTAACCGAGAGCGAGAGGGTTGACGGCGACAGCCCCGAAAATTTGAAAAAGAATTACCAATCCATGCGCGACAAGGTCATGGCAAGTTTTGCAGAATTTGCAGGGCGCTTACCCGAAGATGGCGGTGAACGGCGGCTGTTGGGGACATCAGGAACAGTAACAACGCTCGCGAGTGTGTACTTGAAGATCAACAGCTATGACCGACGTGCGGTTGACGGACTGCACCTGCCGACCACAGCGATGCGTGAGATTAGCACCGAGTTGGCACATCGAAACATTGCTGGGCGCGCGGAGTTTCCAACGATTGGGCATGAACGGGCCGATCTTGTGGTGGCGGGATGTGCCATACTTGAATCTATCTTTGACATATGGCCTGGCGAGCGACTTGGTGTAGCCGATCGTGGAATTCGCGAGGGCATATTACGCGCGTTGATGGCTAGCGATGCCAGTCGCCGCAACAGGCGGAACTAAATCATGGCAGAAAATCTTTTTGGTGGAAAAAATTCAGGCCGGACGCTTGCAGGTAAGCAAAAGGTGAAGACCGCAAAGCGGCGGAGCGCGCAATCAACCCGCTGGCTTGAGCGGCAATTGAATGACCCATATGTGAAGCGTGCCCATGGCGAAGGCTACCGTAGCCGGGCAGCCTATAAGCTGGTCGAACTGGACGAGAAGTTCCACATATTGCGCGGTAAAAAGGCGGTCGTTGACTTGGGCGTTGCCCCCGGGGGATGGGCGCAAGTTGTGCGTAGGCAACAACCTAAAGCAGCCATTGTTGGCATTGACCTACTTCCGGTCGATCCACTGGAAGGTGTCGTGTTGCTCGAAATGGATTTCATGCACGACAGCGCACCTGACAGGTTGATTGCCGAACTGGGCAGTGCACCCGATCTCATATTATCGGATATGGCGGCGAACACTGTCGGGCACAAGCAAACCGACCATTTGCGTACTATGGGTCTCGTCGAGGCGGCAGTAGATTTTGCTGTCAAGGTGCTAATGCCCGGTGGCGACTTTGTGGCGAAGGTGTTCGCAGGCGGCACCGATCCAGCGATGCTGAGCATACTCAAGTCAAATTTCACTACCGTCAAACATGCGAAACCGCCTGCAAGTCGCAAAGGTTCAGTTGAATGGTATGTGATCGCCCAAGGTAAAAAAGCCTAAAAGCAAAGCGCGAAATTATCCCTGTGTGCGGGCCTTTTCCACTGCGTTTTTCAAAGCTTCATATCCCAGCGCACCTTCTAGCAACTGATCGCCGATAATGAATGTGGGCGTACCGTTGAACCCGACTTGTTGCATCATCGCTAGGTTACGCTCAATCTCCTTTGACGCCTCCGGTGACGCCGCAAATTTGCGTGCTGCCGCCATGTCCAGTCCCGCGGTTTGCCCGGCGACGGCAATATTTGATTCATCGGCACGCCCGGTTGCAAAAAGAGCATCATGAAATGCTTTGTGCTTCCCCTGGCGGGCCGCGGCAAGAGCCCATAAGGCTGCGCTGCGGCTTGAAGCGCTCAGGATAGGCAGCTCACGATATACCAGGCGTATATTGGGATCGCTTTTCAGCAATCGCTGCACATCCGGGACGCTGGCACGGCAGAAGCCGCAGTTATAGTCAGTAAACTCGACGATCGTGACATCACCCTTTGGATTTCCGGCCTCCGCTCCGGGAAAAGCCTTGGCAATGTCGTCGCCTGCCTCGGTAAGCCGCTTTGCAGCATCTCGCTTTTGCAAAATTGCCACAGCATCGGTGATGATTTCAGGATTTTCCAGAATATAGGCCTTGACCAATGCTTCGGTAGCCTTGCGCTGTGCACTCGACATCCCGGCCGCTGCAACAGCTTCATCAGCGGATTTTGTAGCGCTCTTGGTCATTTGGGGAGTCGAAAAAGGGCTGGGCTTCACCGAGGCAGACCAAAGTATATATCCGCCAAGCGCCAACAACATAGCTAAGCCAATGATCAAGGCGATGACGACCGGGCGGTGATTGGCATTATTGTTCATATCGTTGGTTAGCTGCGAAGCATTCTTTCTGCCAGTATTTTAGCGACGGCGCTTTTTCAACGATGCCAACTGTGCTTCTGCTACCATGTTGATATCTTGCGCTCGGATCCAGTCCGGTGAATATTCGGCCAGCCCTGCCATTGCAGTCTGCGCATTCGGCAACGCAAACTGCGGCGCACCCTCCATCAAATAGCGCTCAGCGCTCGCAAGCGCTGCGCGCGCCGTATCGCCTTTTTGTTCGTAGACGACGCCAAGTTGATACCAAGCAAATGGGTTCTGATTGTCTTTGGTAACGGCCGCTTTCAGCACTTGGACTGCTTCATCCAACTTGCTTTTGTCCTCGGTGGCAATCAGGGCATGCCCAAAAATCGCGGCTATCAGCGGCTGGTTGCCCGTGAGGCTCACTGCTTTGCGCAATGGAACAATAGCGTCCTCGGGTCGCCCTGACTCCAGCAGGATTTGGCCGTGCAATTCGAGAAAATAGGGATCATCAGGCGCCGAAGCAACGAGCGCCGATGATTCATCGAGCGCCTTTTGTGGATAGGCTGATTTATGCCAGGCGTAAGCACGGGCGTAGCGGGCCGGGACAGATTTGTCTGTTTCGGGATAATCCCTCAAAGTTGTTTTTGGGTCAGCCAGATATCCTGTGAGCTTTGCCTTAATGCGTTTGAAATCCGTTTCCCATTTTTGGTTCAACGGTGAGTTCCAAGCGGGGTCGACGGAGTAGGTATCTTCAAGCACGGCAATACGTTCGCCCGACAAAGGGTGCGTGCGCCCATAGCTGTCCTCTTGAGGGATACCGAGCCTGAATTCGAAATTTTGGAGCTTTTTGAAAAAGCTGATCGACCCCCGGCCAGAAATTCCCGCTTTCGAAAGATATTGTGCGCCAGATGCGTCTGCCGTGCCCTCTTGCCCCCGGCTATAAGCCAGAAATTTACCCAGAGCGGCCTGTTGACCAGCGGACAAAATGCCCATGCCAGCCTCGCCCGCGCCGGCTGCAATCGCAGCCGCTGCCAGAATCAGGCTAGCAATGCTGATACCGCTCGCCGCCGACACGCCTTCATTATAACGCACTGCGTGACCGCCTGCGACGTGCCCCAGTTCATGTGCAATGACGCCTTGCACTTCATTTGCAGTAGTCGCCGCGTCAATCAGGCCGCTATGGATATAAACGGCTTGGCCTCCAGCGACGAAAGCATTGATCGATTTGTCGTTGATCAGAATGATGTCTACATTGTTGGGGTCTAATCCGGCAGCCTCAACCAAGGGCGCAGAAATTTCATCGAAAAAGGCCTCTGTTTCTGCGTCGCGCAAAATCGACTGCGCCATTGCCGGCTGAACCGACACCAATGTGGCTAGGAACAGGATAAACACCGCTCGGACGGCGCGAAACGCAATGTTGTTCATGTCGCCTGAATGACCGGATATGCATGAACGCGCAATGAAGAAGTTACGCAAAACAAAGCCCCGCCGGTCAATGACCAACGGGGCATCGTTGTGTTGGATAAGATCTGTTAGCCGAACGTGCGCTGCCACCAGCCTGTACGTGGCGCACCATCTTCCGTCTCGGTAGAAACGACGTCCTGCGCAGCATCCTTTGCAGCGGCTTTCTTACGTGGCGCTTTGGGCTTGGCCGTGGGCACTTCGGCAGTCACTTCTGCAACAGCTTCAGCAGCAGGCGTTTTGTCCTTTGGTTTTGCGCGGGGTTTGGCTGGGGCCTTGGCTTTAGAGGCACGTGCCTCATCAGAAACCGTTGGCGCATCGGCAGGTTGAGCTTGATTTTCAACGGCTACAGTCTCTGCCTTAGGCTTAGCGCGGCTCCGGCGCTTGGGCTTTGCATCAACCTCCTCTGGTACCGCAGCATCAACCTCAGCAGACCGCGGTTCAACAGCAGCGATCGCCTCGACTGCAGTTTCTGTTCCGGCTTCCTGACGATCGCGCCCTCTGCCACCACGGCGGCCACGGCGGGCCTTAGGCTTGCTATCCTCATCACCGGGAGCGATGACCGTGGGATTGTCGCTTTCGGGTTGGACTACAGCCGCCGCGTTATCGGCCGGAACGCCCTCTTCACCTTCAGGACGGCCATCGCGATCGCGACCCTTGCCACCGCGGCGACCGCGGCGACGTTTGCGTTTACGACCTTCGCCGAGTTCGCCGTCTTCGCGGGGGCGTTCTTCACGGGCACGGCGTGGTTCGCGGGCAACTTCTTCGGCTTCTTCGATTTCGTCATCGAAATCGTCGATTTCATCTTCGATATCGTCTTCCTCGATGTCGATGATGGGCGGTAAGGCCACTGGGCGTTCCGGACGCGGTCCTGAGCTCGAAACCGCAAGCTTAGCGCCCTCGGTTTCGCCATTGGGCACGATCAGAACGCGGACATGGTAGCGGTCTTCAATTGCCGCCAGTTCTGCACGCTTGTTGTTCAGGCAATAGATGGTCGCCTCTTGGCTCGCCTGCAGCACGATCTGGTTGCCATGGCCCTTTGCGGCTTCATCTTCGATAAGGCGAAGTGCCGATAAGGCAGCCGAAGAAGCAGTCCTTACCAGACCGGTGCCTTCACAATGCGGGCATTCGCGAGTCGAAGCTTCAAGCACGCCCGTACGCAAACGCTGGCGGCTCATTTCCATCAAGCCGAAGCTTGAAATACGGCCGACCTGAATACGGGCGCGATCATGTTTCAGCGCTTCTTTCATCGCGCGCTCGACTTTGCGGGCGTTCGAATGATGCTCCATGTCTATGAAGTCGATCACGACCAGACCAGCCATGTCACGCAGACGCAATTGGCGGGCAATCTCGCGCGCCGCTTCCAAATTGGTGGAAAGTGCGGTTTGTTCAATGCCATGCTCTTTGGTCGAGCGGCCGGAGTTGATGTCGATCGACACCAAAGCTTCCGTTGGGTTGATGACGATGTAACCACCAGATTTCAGCTGGACGATGGGCTGATACATTGCGTTCAGCTGGTCTTCGACATGGTAACGCTGGAACAAGGGTACAGGGTCGGCATAATGCTGCACACGCTTTGCATGGCTTGGCATCAGCAGTTTCATGAAGTCCTTAGCGGCCTTGTAGCCGTCGGGTCCTTCGACAAAGACCTCGTCAATATCCTTGTTATAGATATCGCGGATGGCACGTTTGATCAGATCGCTGTCGGTGTGAATCAGCATAGGTGCCGCGCCGCGCAATGTGCGTTCGCGGATTTCGTCCCAAAGTCGCGCCAGATAATCAAAGTCGCGTTTGATCTCGGGCTTTGTCCGGGCAAGGCCCGCAGTCCGGATGATGCAACCCATGGTTGATGGCAACGTGAGGTCGGAAATAATGGATTTCAAGCGCTTGCGGTCGGCGGCGCTGTGGATTTTGCGGCTGATACCGCCGCCATGCGACGTGTTGGGCATCAACACGCAATAACGTCCGGCAAGACTGAGATAGGTGGTAAGGGCAGCGCCCTTATTGCCGCGTTCTTCCTTCACAACCTGCACCAGCAGAACCTGCCGACGGTGTATCACGTCCTGAATCTTGTAACGGCGACGCAGGTTCATGCGCTTTGCACGGACCTCGTCGCTGGCCTTTGGCGCGCGGCTCTCGCCATTGCGGCCACCGCGTCCGCGACGACGGCGGTTGTTACGGCCGTTGTCACCGGCGTTGTCATCACGCTCATTCTCGTCAGAATCGTCGCCATTGCCGTTGAGGTCGGGTTCTTCCCCTTCTGTCATGTCGATGGTGTCGATGCTGTCGTCGCTGTCGACTTCAATAAGGTCAGTAACGTCGTCTTCGCGTTCGGCTGAGCCCTGCATGATGTCGGAAGGCTCGTCGCTTTCCTCTTCTTCCTGCTCGCGCAGTGCAGCTTCTTCAGCAGCAGCTTCAGCTTCTTCAGCTAAAAGCCGTTCTCGGTCTTCTCTTGGAATCTGGTAATAATCAGGGTGAATTTCGGCAAAGGCCAAAAATCCGTGCCGGTTGCCGCCATAGTCGACAAAAGCCGCCTGAAGCGATGGTTCGACCCTAGTTACTTTTGCGAGGTAGATATTGCCTTTGAGCTGCTTGTGCTCCGCCGATTCAAAATCAAATTCCTCAATCTGGGTTCCTGTTACGACTGCGACCCGGGTTTCCTCCCGGTGACGCGCGTCGATTAGCATACGCGTTGTCATGTAATTTACTCCAGCGAGCCGGGCGCCCGGTTGTCAGCCAAGGGCCGCTCGCTTCATTGTTGATGCGTTGCCAGACAAAACGCACAGCGTTCATGTTGGCAAAGCGATATGGTGGGAATGTAAGAATTGCGTCTGCTGCTTGTGCATGGCGGGCGTGTCTCGCGCGCGCTCGATTTCCAGCCCATGCGCCATTCCCTGACTGGGCGGCGTTGGTGGAAATATCATGCCTCATGTAGCGTCAACCTGTTAAATTGCCGCGCAGTAATGACCACGCGGCGGCGTAAAGGGAAGTTCTTTAGATTTTCCCCGAGCGTGTTCGCTAGCACTCCCACAGGTAGTCGGCAAGAGCATCAAGCGAAATAGCAACCTATTAGCAGCGAAGGCATTCGTTTTTGCGCTCATATGGTCGTAAGCAATCTTTGGTTTGATGCCAACCAGTCTGTAATGGACCATTTTGGGCAATCTCGTCGAGCGACATTGCGATGCAGCCAAATAAAATACTGGACGAACGACATGGCAACGTCGCACAAGCGGCGCATGCGGAGTGCTGTGCTATTTGCTGCCTTGTCGATTTTCGCCACGCCGGCGATGGGCGGTGCTATTTTGCCAATATCGTCAGGGAATGTCCAATACGGCCAAGCTGCAGCTCAGACAGGTAAATGGCAGCCTGCCATATCCAATCGTATCGCGTCGGATGCACGTGGCGCTGTTTCTTCCCGCGTGCCGCCCGCCAGGTCGACAGCGTTGTGGGACAGCGAAGCGCACAACAAGACGCTTATCCTTTCCCAAATGGCATTTAGCGCAGAACCCCCAAAGCGCCGCTACGAAGTTACAGCGCCGATTCGGACCAATTTAGGCACTGGCTTGCCCAACATAAGCGGACCTCCTGACAACAGTCTGCCGCTCGTCGTCATTGATCCAGGTCATGGCGGGCACGACCCCGGGGCGGTCAGCCTCTATGGAGGACAGCAGGAGAAGAACCTAACGCTCGCGATTGCAAAGGCAGTACGGGACGAAATTCTCAAAACTGGACGGGTGCGCGTTGCTTTGACACGTGAATCCGATAAATTTGTTGTTCTGCAAGACCGTTATCAACTCGCGCGCAAAATGGATGCGGATCTGTTCATTTCCATTCACGCCGACAGCGCAGAAAGCCCGGAAGCCAGTGGCGGAACGGTGTACACATTGTCAGAAGTGGCCTCGGATAGGGAAGCACAGCGGCTAGCAGCCCGTGAAAACAAGGCTAATATCATTAACGGGGTCAATTTGGGCGGAGCAGACGCCAATGTCTCTTCCATCCTTATTGACCTTACACAGCGTGAGACAATGAATGTCTCCGCCGATTTTGCGCAATTGCTTCTTCGTGAGGCTGTACCAAATATGCGGATGCGTGGCAATTCGCACCGGTTCGCATCGTTTATTGTCTTGAAAGCACCAGATATGCCGTCGGTGCTTTTTGAAACAGGCTATATAAGCAACGAGGCGGACGTCCGTTTCTTGTCGTCTGAAAATGGCCAGCGCAAGGTCGCCAGGACGATGGCAAACGCCATTGCAGTCCATTTCGCGCGACGGGCCTCGTCACGCTAAGCCAAGTAAGAATGTTATATCGCCAATTTCGCGCACAATTGCTGATTATGATTCTGGACCTGCTCGGCAAATCGGCTAGATAGGGCCCGCAATGGATAACGCCCCCCTACCTGCCGACGAGCCCAAATCGCTCAGCTACAAACTGAAACGCGACTCCGAGGGGTTCAAGGGCCGCTGGCAAAAATATTGGCAACGGAAACGCTTTCGCTTGGCCGTTTACGCCTTGGGTGGTCTCTTGTTCCTTATGCTTGCTTTTTGGGCCGTATTTGCGCGAAATCTTCCCGATGCCGATGCGCTCATCGAATATGAATCGCCGCTGCCAACAGTTGTCCGTGACGTCAATGGAGAACCGTTTCACAGCTACGCGCGCGAACGACGCGTTCAGCTGGAATATGCCGACTTTCCGAAAATGTTAGTTCACGCCTATCTTGCAGCAGAAGACAAAACGTTTTTCAGCCATGGTGGCATTGATTATCCCGGTATCGTCTCTGCGATTTTTGACAATATTGTGAGCAGTAAACGCTCGCGTGGCGCATCTACGATCACACAGCAGGTTGCAAAAAACCTGCTGTTAACAAACGAATATAGCTACACGCGGAAGGTCAAGGAAGCCATTTTGGCAAAGCGGATAGAGAGTGCGCTGACCAAGCCTCAAATCCTGTCGCTCTACCTCAATGAAATCGCGTTAGGCCGGCAGGCATTTGGCGTCGAAGCCGCTGCGCAAGCCTATTTCGGGAAAAGCGTCGACCAGCTGCAACTCCATGAAATGGCGTTTCTCGCCATATTGCCCAAGGCACCTGAACGTTATGGCCGCGCGAAAAATGCCGATGCCGCCATTACGCGGCGCAACTGGGTGCTTGGCGAAATGCGGGCGAACGGCTGGATTACGGATGCGCAATTGGTATCCGCACGGGCACAGCCACTTGGTCTCGTCACACAACGCGGCACTGGTTACAAAAATATTGGCGGATATTTTGCTGAGGAAGTGCGCCGCCAATTAATCGAAAAGTTCGGTGAAACCGAAAGTGCCGGGCCTTATAGTGTGTATTCGGGCGGTCTGTGGGTACGATCGTCAATGAACCCCGAATATCAGGTGCTTGCAACAAGGGCGTTGCGTGACGGCTTGCTGCGCTACAATGCCGGCAAGGCATGGAAAGCCAATCTTGGCAAGATTGATGTGAAGGATGACAATTGGTCATCGCGTTTTGCCGCAACCAATATTGGCATTGATTACGCCAATTGGCGTGCGGGTGTTGCACTCGGCAAAAATCGCGTCGGCTTTGCTGACGGCACTATCGCCCAGCTGGACGGTGCGCCCGCCGCGATGAAAGCAGGCGATGTTATTGCTGTTGCACCCAATGGGACAAACAGTTTCGTCGTGCGCAGCGTACCTGAGGTCGGTGGCGGCATGGTCGTCCAGAACCCCACAAACGGCCGCGTGCTTGCTATTCAGGGTGGTTTTGATAACCGTATTTCCAGCTTCAATCGCGCCACTCAAGCGCAGCGTCAGCCGGGCTCCACCATCAAGCCATTTGTTTATGCGACGGCGCTGGACAACGGAATGACTCCCACATCCATTATCGTCGACGGGCCTTATTGCGTGTGGCAGGGCGCCAATCTCGGACAGAAATGTTTCCGTAACTTTAGTGGCCGGGGCGCAGGTCCGCAGACCATGCGCTGGGGCCTTGAACAATCGCGCAACCTGATGACCGTTCGTGCTGCAGCCGAAGCGGGCATGGACAATGTTACAGACACATTCCGCGCGATGTCTATCGGCGATTATCCGGACTATCTTGCTTATGCCTTGGGCGCTGGCGACACTACCGTGCTGAAAATGGTGAATGCCTATTCCATGCTCGTAAACCAAGGGCGCGAACTTAAGCCGACATTGATCGACTTTGCGCAGAACCGCAAAGGCAAGGTCATTTGGCCAGCCAAATGGAAGCCGTGCAAGGGCTGCCGCGCGCCAGACTGGAACGGCAAGCCGATGCCGCGCTTTGCGCCTGCCGGCAAGCAAGTGATGGATCCGGTCACGGCTTATCAAGTCGTGCATATGCTTGAAGGTGTGATTGAACGCGGAACAGCAGTCACCTTGCGCGATCTCAATCGACCCTTGTTCGGCAAAACAGGAACGACTACTGGACCTACCAATGTCTGGTTTATCGGCGGATCGCCGCATCTAGTTGCGGGTCTATATCTGGGTTTTGATCAACCGCGCAACATGGGCGGATATGCGCAAGGTAGCTCGCTTGCTGCGCCAGTCTTCAAACAATTTGCGCGTACGGCCATGGCCGACATGCCCAAAACGCCTTTTATTGCGCCAGCCGGGACGCGGCTTGTGCGCATTGACCGAAAAAGCGGCAAACGTGTTTATGGAGCTTGGCCTGGCGAAGACCCCAAAGGCGCAGTGATTTGGGAAGCATTTAAAGCCGAGACTGAACCTAAGCGTTCTATTCGGCAGGATGAAATGGCTGCGCGTGGGGATAAACCGAAGAAAAAGGACTCATCGCAGTCCGCGACGTCCTCGGATTTATCGGCATCGTCAAGTACGAGTGTCGGCACCAAGCGAGACCAGGAATTCATCCAGCAAGAAGGCGGAATATACTAATCCTCTTGGTTCTTTGGGTATTGGGAATCAAAGCGTCAGAATTTGACCTCAGGCACTGCGATAACGGCCGCACGTTCCTCTGATCCCAATTCCCAAAATTTTTCCTCGTTGAAGCCGAGCGTACCGGCGAATATTATGGCGGGAAAAGCCTGACGTGCCCCATTATAGTCTGCCGTAGCAGCATTATAAGCTCGGCGGGATGCGGCAAGCTTATCCTCTACGTCCGACAACTCGTGCTGTAGCGTTTGGAAATTTTGATTGGCCTTTAAATCCGGATAGCTCTCGGCCAGTGCGAACAGGCCTTTGAGCGCGCTGGACAGGCCGGCCTCTGCGCTGGCTGCGGCAGAAGGCCCTGCTGCGTTCAGTGCGGAGTTGCGGGCCGAAATAACGGCATCAAGGGTCGACTTTTCGTGTGCTGCATACCCCTGAACCGTAGACACGAGATTTGGAATAAGGTCATGTCGCTGGCGCAACTGGGCGTCGATGTCCGCCCATCCCTGACGCACATTCTGGCGCAAGCCGACAAGGCGATTGTAAATCACCATCGCGACAAGACCGAGTACAAATACAGCTAGAACTATCCACAGAGCCATTTGCTTTACTCCCCCTCAAACGGTCGATAGCATGGAATATCATGCGGTGGGGGGATTGCAAAACATGATATTGCTGCCGGATGTCGATGCTCTCTTGGCGGACGGGCTGCAGGAGCGACTTGACGCTTTGTCCGATGAACGGGCGAAAGCGCGCGAAAAAGTTGCCTGGACCGCAGGTGGTGGTGTCGTCGCCGGACTTATAATTGGAAGCACTCTTTTTGCGTTTGGCGCGCAGCAATTTGCGATTGGCGTCGGCGTGCTTATTGCAGGAGGTGCGTTTGGCTGGGCAAATCTCATCCGACAAAAAATGGTCAATTCGCTCAAAGGTGAAATAAATGGTGCGCTCGCAAAGGCGCTACAAATAGATTATTCGGTGGATGCTTTTTCAGGTCAAGAATTCGAGCATGCCTGTCATTTTCAACTTTTGCCTTCTTATGATGACAGTAGCTTGCAAGACCAATGGCACGGCAGCATCGATGGTACAGCTTTCCTTTTATATGAGGCGAAGCTCACCGAAGTGCGTGGTTCGGGGAAAAACCGGCGACGGGTAACTGTTTTCGATGGTATCGTTTTGCGTTTTCAGTTCGCGCGACCATTTCTCGGCACGACGCTTGTGCGCCGTGACGGTTTTAAATTCACCTTGTTCGGGGACAGTAAATCTTTTGCGGGATATGAGCTGGAACGTATCAAAATGGTTGATCCACGATTCGAGGACGCATTTGACGTGTATGGAACCGATCAGGTCGAGGGCCGCTATCTGGTGCATCCGGCTTATTGCGAGCGTCTGATTGATCTGGAAAATGAATTTCAGGGCGAAAAGCTGGCCGCATTATTTTTCGGCGGTGATTTGATTGTTACGCTGCATACCGGGAATCTGTTTGAAAGCGCGACGCTGACACCTGATGCGGACCGCGAATTGCTCGGCCAAACAATTGGTCAATTCGGCGCAATCGCGCGCCTTGTCGAAGTTCTGAACGAACGACCACGCAATTAGCTACCTTTGACTTGAGCGTCCAATCAGCTAAAGGCCGCGGCTGACCTTTTCATTCCCTTGGAGTTTCCTATGCGCGCCGACGCAGAAGGCTATGTTGCCCGCATTGATGCCGCCCTCAACCTCGTCAAGATGTCACTTGACTGGGATCGTGCATTGCGCCGCCTTGATGAACTCAATGCCAAGGTCGAGGACCCGACATTATGGGACAATCCGAAGGCTGCCGAAGAGGTGATGCGCGAGCGCCGCAGGCTGGATGCGGCGATTTCCACGGTGCGTGAGATTAATGCTGATAAGGCAGGAACGGTTGAGCTTATCGAACTGGCCGAAATGGAAGGCGACGCCGAGCTTGGCGACGAGGGCGCTGCGTCGTTAAAGGTGCTGGCAGACCGCGCTGACCGAGACAAGGTGTCAGCATTGCTATCCGGCGAAGCAGACAGCAACGATACTTTCATTGAAATCCATGCAGGGGCAGGCGGAACCGAAAGCCAGGATTGGGCAGAAATGCTTCAGCGCATGTATTATCGCTGGGCCGAACAACGCGGCTATAAAGTCGAAATGGTCGACTATCAGGCTGGTGATCAAGCAGGCATTAAGTCCGCTACGTTGTTGGTTAAGGGCGAAAATGCGTATGGTTATGCCAAGACCGAAAGCGGCGTCCACCGTTTGGTCCGCATTTCACCTTATGATAGTGCCGCAAAGCGCCACACCAGCTTTTCTAGCGTGTGGGTTTATCCGGTTATCGACGACAATATCGATATTGAAATCAATGAAGGCGATTTGAAGATTGATACCTACCGGGCGTCGGGCGCAGGCGGGCAGCACGTGAACACCACTGATTCCGCGGTCCGGATTACGCACAAACCCTCAGGCATTGTAGTTGCAAGCCAAAATGATCGCAGCCAGCACAAAAACCGCGCCACCGCGATGGGCATGTTGAAAGCGCGGCTATATGAAGCCGAATTGCGCAAACGCGAAGAAGTGGCAAG
>JBBQPQ010000015.1:0-45309 GCA_038217195.1 Sphingomonadales bacterium
CGTCAACCACTGGTGGACCGATATTGATGCTCATAATTTTATCCCCCTAGCCATCCCGGCTTGTTCGAAATTTTCACGACTGTGACACAAAAGGACACGGCGCACACTTAAAAATTAACCCTTTTACACAGTTTTCTGTCAGAAATTCTCACGAACGGCCCGTTTTATACGTTCAATCAAACTTGGCATGGTTCCGCCCAACTGTTCGCCCCGCAAATCATAGCCTGATTTCATGTCCAGCCGTTCGGACGCAGCGTAATGAATCAACCCGACCAGCGTGGAAAATGCCGGACCGGAATGCGCCTCAGGGATACTAGCAAGCCCTGACGGACGGCCAATGCGGACGGTCCGCCCAAGTGCGCTTTGCATATGTTCGGCAATGCCCTTCAATTCCGCGCCGCCGCCGGTAAGCACCACCTGATGCCCGGATGGACCGGAAAACCCGAGCGACTTCAGTGCCTGCGCAATGTTGCTCACAATATTGTCCACGCGTTGGCACACGACGGCATTTAGCTGCGCCTTGGTAATCCGAGGGGCTTGATTGCCAGGCTCATTGCCATTTTCGTCAGGGCCAATGTCGAGCACTTCCTGATGGTCGCGCGGACTGGTTAACGCTGATCCATGAAAGCATTTGAGCCGCTCTGCCTGCGCACGGCGAATGCCAAAAACCGACGCAATGTCGTCGGTAATGTCCGATGCGCCTTTTTGGATCGTCTCAAGGCCAACCAGCATCCCGCCGATGAATACCGACACGTTGGTAACCGCAGCGCCGAATTCGACCAAGGCCACGCCCAACTCACGCTCTTCGGACGTCAGACAGGCAAGGCCAGTCGCCACCGGGCCAACGACCAGCGATTCCACATCAAGATGTGCGGCACGGACAGCCATATCCATGTTGCGCACGGGCGACGGGTCGGCAAGGATGACATGCACATCAACGCCAAGCCGCCCGGCATGCAGACCAATTGGATTGGCAACGCCACCTACGCCATCAAGTGCATATAGGGTGGGTTGGATATGCAGGGCTATTTTTCCGCCAGTCTGGATATTGGCGCGTCCAGCCTGCAGAAGCTCGTCCACATCCTCTTGCGTGATACGGTCACCGCCCAACTCGATTTCGACAGGACCCAACATGCTGTCGAGGCCACCGGACGACATGCCCACCCACACACGGTCGATATTTAGTCCGGCAATGCGCTCGGCTTGTTCGACGGCATGGCGTACCGAAAGCTCGGCCTGTTCCACATCGGCGATACAGCCGCGGGTAACGCCCCGGCTTTCGCGTTGCCCTGTACCCAAGACGAGCAATTCGCCGCTGTCTGTCAGTCCTGCGATCAACGCCGAAACCTTCGACGAGCCAATGTCGATGGCGGAAATCAGCTTTTCAACGCGTGCCGCTTTCATACCGTCTTGCCATTTGTTTTCGAGGTAATTTGATTGGTTTCAGCTTTTACCGGCTCCACCTTTGGTGCCTTGCGGAAATAAGCCCGGTCCGGATCGCGCAGATCGAAATGGATAAGGTCGCGGCCAAGCAAACGATGGACACCATCCATCCGCGCAAAGTTCAGTAGCGCCTTTGCAGCAGCAGCATCGCCTTCAGGAAGTGCAAGCGTCTCCCCGGTCTCGAATTGCAGATCCCAGCGCCGGTTCCCAACCCAGGTTGCACCTGAAACCTGTGCCTTCAACGCCGAAGCCTGATCAAGTAGAGCATTAAGCGCAACCGTTTGCCGGTTGGCATCATTGCCGTTCAACGTTGGCAATTCGCCGCCTTCGCCAGCACGGACATTTTGCAGAACGATTCCATCTGCATCGATAAGCGAGTATTTGCCGTCGCGCTGCCAGATAGCAGCGGGCTTGCGCTCAATGATTTCGACAGCAAGCGTGTCGGGCAAGCGCCGGGCGACGCGGGCATCCTTGATCCAGCCATATTCCAGGAGATCTGCGCGCACCTTTTCAATATCGACAAGCGGCATCGCTCGGTCTTTCTCGGCCAACACGAGCTTATATACCTTCAACTGGTCCACCCGCTGCATGCCGGTCACTTCAACACGCTGCACCTGAAAACCTGCCTTCGCAGCGAGCGCGGCATATTGCTGATAGGCGGTTGCGGTCAGGCCTGCATATTGCGCGGCGGCAAACGCCAACACCGTCAAAGCCGCCAGAAAAATCCAGGTAAAGACGCGCTGCACTTCTTCTTCGGAAAAAGGCAATGTGCGCATGATCTTGTCGACCCACGATATCTGGCGCACCTTTTGACGGGGGGTATATGCAGCCGCCTTGCGCTTTGCAGCAGGTTTGCGTGTGGCGGTTGCCATTATGCCAGTGCCTCTTTGACAATCATGTCGACAAGCTGTTCATAGCTTATCCCGACATGGCGCGCCTGTTCGGGGACGAGGCTGAGCGGTGTCATGCCAGGCTGCGTATTGGTTTCAAGAACGAATACACCATTTAATCCAGCTTCGTCATCCCAGCGGTAATCGGTGCGCGACGCGCCTTTGCAGCCAAGTAGCCGGTGCGCGCTTAGCGCGGTATCGAGCATAAATTGCGCAATGTCTGCCGGGATTTCTGCAGGGCAGATATGCTCGGTCAATCCGTCGGTATATTTTGCATCAAAGTCGTAAAAGCCGCTTTTGGGCTTAAGCTCAGTCACGCACAGCGCCTTGTCGCCCAATACCGCAACGGTCAGCTCGCGCCCTTTTATGAAGGGCTCAGCCAGCAACCGGTCAAATTCCTGCCATGGGCCATTGGCATCACGGGCAATCGGGTTGCCATAATTGCTGTCATCAGTGACGATCGCCACCCCGACCGAGCTGCCTTCATTGACTGGCTTCAGCACATAAGGACGTGGCAGCGGGTCAGCGGCATACAGGCTTTCGCTGTCGACCATCGTGCCTTTGGGCATGGGGATGCCAGCGGGGACGAGCCGTTGTTTGGTCAATTCCTTGTCGATCGCTATAACCGACGTCACCATGCCGCTATGGGTATATCGGATGCCCATGAGATCAAGCATGCCCTGAACCGAGCCATCTTCGCCGGGTACACCGTGCAAGGCATTGAACACTACATCGGGCCGGAGAGCCGCCAGCACTTGCGCAACATTCCGGTCCATGTCGATGCGGCTGACCCGATAGCCAACCTTTTCCAAAGCATCGGCCACGCCGTTGCCGCTCATCAACGATACAGGCCGTTCGTTGGACCATCCGCCCATCAGAACTGCGACGTGAATTTGCTCGCTCATGCCGCTTCGCCCACGCGCTGGATTTCCCATGTCAGATCAACGCCCGAATGTGCCTTTACGCGGGCACGCACTTCTTCGCCAAGCGCCTCGATGTCGGCGCTTGTCGCATCACCTGTGTTGATCAGGAAATTGGTATGTTTCTCAGACACCTGCGCACCGCCGATTTGCAAGCCGCGGCAACCGGCAGCGTCAACAAGTTGCCATGCCTTGTGCCCAACGGGATTCTTGAAGGTCGAACCGCCGGTTTTGGAACGCAAGGGCTGCGAAGCCTCCCGCGATGCACTGATCCGGTCCATTTCGGCTTGAATGGCGTCCGGCTCGCCGGGACGCCCCTCGAACCGCGCGGCCGCTACAATCGCGCCATCGGGAAGTTCCGAGTGACGATAGCTGTAATGCAGTTCGTCCACCGACAATGTTGCAATCGTTCCATCACGCATCACCACATCGCAACCCCTCAGGATGTCTTTCACTTCGCCGCCATAGGCACCGCCATTCATCCGGACAAAGCCGCCGACGGTGCCAGGAATGGAGCGCAGAAATTCAAGGCCGGCGACGCCGTTATCCCGTGCGGTCGAGGACACCAATATGCCCGACGCCCCCGCTCCACAATCCAGCGTCACGGCATCGATTGGGGTTACTCGGGCCAAGGCCTTACCTAGCCGGATCACGACCCCTTTGACTCCGCCATCGCGCACAATCAGGTTGGATCCAAGACCAAGCGCCATCACAGGCACAACGGGATCAAGATCGCGCAAAAATGCCTGCAGGTCTGCGATGTCCTTCGGTTCAAAAAGATAATCGGCGCAGCCGCCCGATTTAAACCACACCAAAGGAGATAGTGGCGCGCGTTCGGTCAAACGTCCCTCCACATGCGGCATAACCAGCGTCGTCATGCACGCTCTACCTGAATGGCATCTGCGAGGCCCGCTGCCCATTTGGTGATATCGCCAGCGCCAAGGCAGACGACCATATCCTGGTCCTGGACAATTTCAGCCAGCCTGCGCGCCAAATCCTGCGCGTCGGTTACGGCCGCTGCCGAGCGGTGACCACGTGCCTTTATTCCAAGCACAAGCGCGTCGGCATCAATGCTATCGATCGGGCCTTCGCCTGCAGCATAGACCGGCGAAATGAAGACCATGTCGGCGTCGTTAAACGCTTGTTGAAAATCATCCATATGGTCACGCAGTCGCGTAAAACGGTGCGGCTGTGCCACGGCAATCACACGGCCTTGCGCGCCTTCACGCGCGGCCGAAAGCACGGCGCGGATTTCGACAGGATGATGACCATAATCGTCGATGATTGTGACGCTCCCGCCATCATCGAGGGCGACTTCGCCAACCTTGGTAAAGCGGCGTTTGACGCCCCCAAATTTGTCAAAGCCATGCGCCACATCGGCGTCGCTCATGCCCATTTCGAGGCCGACAGCAACTGCGGCCAGAGCGTTCTGTACATTGTGACGTCCAGGCATGGGTAATTGGATACCTTCAATCGTGCGCTGTGAGCCGTCGCGCTCGCGCACGACAACATCGAAGCGATTGCCGCCGGGATGCGGTGTCACATTTTCCCCACGAATATCCGCCTGCGCCGAAAAGCCGTAAGTGATAATCCGCCGGTCGCGGATCTTGGGCAAAATGGCCTGCACTTCGGGATGGTCAAGGCACATGATCGCCGCGCCGTAAAAGGGGACATTTTCGACAAATTCGACAAACGCGGTCTTGATCGCGTCAAAGTCACCATAATGGTCAAGATGCTCAGGATCGATGTTGGTGACCACCGCCAGCGTGCCGTCAAGCCGCAGGAAGCTGCCGTCGCTTTCGTCGGCTTCGACAACCATCCAGTCGCTCGCGCCAAGGCGTGCGTTCGAACCATAGCTGTTGATGATTCCGCCATTGATGACCGTTGGGTCAATGCCGCCGTGGTCAAGCATGGCCGCGATAAGCGAGGTCGTCGTGGTCTTGCCATGCGTACCTGCCACAGCCACGGTGTTTTTCAGCCGCATGAGTTCGGCCAGCATCTCCGCCCGGCGCACCAAAGGTATGCGCCGCTCAAGCGCAGCGTCGCGTTCAGGGTTGCCCTTTTTCACTGCGGTCGAGGTCACGACAACCGCCGCATCGCCCAGATTGTCAGCACTATGGCCAATCATCACCTTGATGCCGCGCTTGCGCAAACCATCGATCACATAGCTGTCGGCAATATCGCTGCCCTGCACCTGATAGCCCAGATTGTGCATGACTTCGGCAATGCCTGACATGCCAATGCCGCCAATGCCGACGAAATGGACAACACCAATATCGGTCGGAACACCCTTCACGATGCCCTCTTTCTGGCGAGTGCTGGCGATGGATTAAATGCACCCATCGAGTCTGGTGTCGAATGTATGGCGTGCATAATGGGTGCGCGGCCAAAGGATTCCACCAGGTCCGCCAGATCGGCGACCGCGTTTGGCCGGCCGCATCCTTTTGCCGCCTTGGCCGCATTTTCAAGCGCGCCGGGTTCAAGCGCGATTTTCTGGATCTGCTTGGCAAGCTCCACCGCCGTGAACGACGGCTGCGCAATGGCGCGTGCACCGCCGGCCTGAACCATCTCTTTTACATTATAGCTTTGATGATCATCGGTCGCGCTTGGCAGTGGCACCAGGATGGCGGGACGACCGGCGCAGGTCAGCTCGGATATCGTCGACGCCCCTGCCCGCGCGATCACGATATGGGCCCAGCCAAGCCGTTCAGGCAGATCGGGCAAATAGGTCGCGAGTTCCGCCGGAATATTGTGCGCGGCGTAAGCCGCCCGCACCTTTTCGATATCCTCGGCGCGGCATTGCTGAGTCACTTGCAACCGCCGCCTCAGATTGAGCGGCAACAGTGACAGGCCGTCGGGCACTACATCGGAAAGGACAGTTGCACCCTGGCTTCCGCCTGTCACCAGCACGCGAAAGATGCCGTCAGCAAGGAGCGGCGGATAAGGCTCGTCGCGCAGTGCAAGCACTTCTTCGCGAATGGGGTTGCCGACCAGATGCACCTTGTTTGCATAACGCGGCGACAGGCGAAGGACGTCGGGATAGGCAGTGGCGATGGCGTTGACTTGCCGCGCGGTGAAACGGTTCACGCGGCCAAGCACGGCATTTTGTTCATGGATGATTGCGGGGATATTTTCGGCAAACGCACCCAGTAACGCGGGAAAGGCTGGATAGCCGCCAAAGCCTACAACCGCGCTGGGTTCAAAGCTGTCATAAAGTCGCCGGGCCATCATCCGGCCTTCAGCAATCGCCTTCACCCCGGGAAGCCAGCTTGCGGGGTTTTTGGTGATACGGCCAGCAGGCAGCATATGGGTTGCGACCCTGTCGGGGCAGCCCGGGATTTTTGCGCCGCGCGCGTCGGTGATGAGGGCCACATGATGCCCCCTGTTCAACAGCTCTTGGCCTAACGCAAAAGCCGGGATCAGATGCCCCCCAGTTCCGCCCGCAGCCAGCACATAATGCCGAGAAATGGTCATGACCGTTGTCCCTTCACCATATACAGCGACCGGTCAAGATACGGGTTTCGTTTTGTCAGCGCGAGGATCAGTCCGCAGGTCATCGAAAGCGCCAATATCGACGATCCGCCGTAACTGATGAAGGGCAAGGTCATTCCCTTTGAAGGGAAAACACCTAGATTGACCGCGATGTTGATCATCGCCTGACCGCAAAATTGTGCACCGAGCCCAGTGACGGCCATCACGACAAACTGGTCCTTTTCATCGAGCAGGCGAATGATGATACGCACCAATATCGCGAAATACAAAATGGCGATGACCATGCAGGCAAGCAGCCCGAACTCTTCACCGATGACCGAGAAGATATAGTCGGTATGCCCCTCGGGCAGCGAGTATTTCTTCACGCCAAGCCCTGGTCCCAACCCAATGAACCCGCCATTGGTCAGCGTCGCCAGCGCCATCTTGTCGTGCGTCAGACCCTCGGTACCAAAGATCCATGCATCGATGCGCTGTGTGGCGACGGGGTAGAAATTATAGGCCAGTACAATGAACGCGACGCCGCTGATGACGAGGCCCCAGAGCCGGCTCGCAGGAACGCCAGCGACCATCATGAGCGCAAACCATGTACCCATGAACAATATTGTCTGCCCAAGATCAGGCTGAATCAACAGCAGGAAGCACACAAAACCTGTGAGGACGCTGCTGATGATCAGGACAGGCAAGGATGGGTCTTTCAACCGCCAGCTAATGACCCAGGCCATCATGACCGCGTAAAATGGCTTGAGAAATTCAGACGGCTGAAGTCCTGCAAAGCCCGGACCAATCCAGCGTTGCGACCCGTTCACTTCGCGCCCAACCAGCGGCACCAGCGCCAGCAGCACGAAAAACACGCAAAAGCCAAAGACGGCAAAACGGCGGGCCTGCGCGCGCGGATACATGGATACGACGAGCATAAGCGGGACGCCAACCACGACCCACATCAGCTGCTTGTAAAAGAAATAGAGCGGTGTCAGTTGCGATGTCGTGGAGGACAGCCGCTGCGCGCCGGCGGGGGACGCAGCCGCCACCGCCAGCAGGCCAATCGCAATCAGCACCATCATCAGAGACAATAGAACGCGGTCCAGTTCCCAGAACCAGACCCCAAGCGGCGAACGGTCGCCACGGCCAAGCCGGTTGGCAAATCCGATCTTGCCGGTCTTGGCCGCCAAGACCCAGGGGACTTCCTTACGGTCGCTCATAATGCTTCCACAATCGCGCGAAATGCGTCACCGCGCGCTTCAAAATCCTTGAACTGGTCAAAGGACGCGCATGCCGGGGACAACATGATGACGTCACCTGGCTTGGCCTGCGCCGCCGCCGAATGCACTGCAGCGCCCATCATTTCGCTGCGTTCGACCGGCATGAACGGCGACAATATTTCGTGAAACAGTGGACCTGCCTCGCCGATCGTATAGGCCTTCACGACATGCCCGAAATTGGGGACGCATTCGTCAAGATTGTCGGTTTTTGGCAGACCGCCGACAATCCAGTGCACGCGCGGATAGGCGGCAAGCGCTGGCGCGGTTGACGCCGCATTGGTCGCCTTGCTGTCATTGATGAACAACACGCCATTGCGTTCAGCCACCACTTCCATCCGGTGGGCAAGGCCCTTGAAACTGCGCATTGCGGGCCGCCATTGCGCTTCGGTCACGCCAAGCGATTCCACTAGCGCAATCGCCACGGCGATGTTCTGCAGATTATGCGGTCCCTGCAGCGAAGGCCATTCCGCCTGCCCGACAACCGAAAGCGGGTCCGCCAAGGTCACATATTCTGCACCGCGCCGGGCAAGCACGTCGTGATAGATACGCTCGGTATCCGCATCGCCCTTGCCAAAAACCGAATATTCGTGGCCTTTCTGCATGGCAAACAGGCGAGCTTTCGAGGCCATATAGCCTTCATATCCGTCATAGCGGTCAAGATGGTCAGGTGACAGGTTGATCAGCGCAGCCGCATCGCATGCGAGTGTATGGGTAATGTCGATCTGGTAGCTCGAAAGCTCAAGCACATAGACGCCGCCTGCGGGCAATGGCGCCTGTGACAATATCGGCAAACCGATATTGCCACCCATGCGCACTGGCAGCGCAGCGCTTTTGAGCAAATGGTGCACCAAAGCAGTGGTTGTGGACTTGCCGTTGGTGCCGGTGATGCCAACCACGCGGTGCGGCGGCAATTTGGGCCGCGCCATCGCGAACAATTCCATGTCCCCAATCAGCGGCAGCCCTTCCGCCTTTGCCTTGTCGGCAATCGGATGGCGGTTGATGGGCACACCGGGCGAAACGACAATGGCCTCATAACCCGACAAATCGCTCAGCAACGGATCAGCCACCGTCGCAATATCCGTAACCTTTGCCCGCGCGCCTTCGTCATTGTCCCAGGCCAATATTTCCGCGCCGCCCGCCACCAGCGCATGCGCCGCAGAAAGACCAGAGCGCGCAAGTCCGAGGATTGCAAACTTCCGATCTTTAAAGGCAGGGGTGCTGATCATCTGAGCTTAAGGGTCGAGAGCCCTGCAAGCGCGAGCACGAAGGCCACGATCCAGAAACGGATCACCACCGTTGGCTCTGACCAGCCGAGCTGTTCAAAATGATGGTGGATGGGCGCCATGCGGAAGATGCGCTTGCCGGTCCGCTTGAACCAGAACACCTGAATGATCACGGACAACGCCTCGACCACAAAAAGCCCGCCAATTATCGCTAGCACGAATTCATGATGTGCGACAACGGCGATTGCGCCAAGCGTCCCGCCCAAGGCGAGGCTTCCGGTATCTCCCATGAAGACGGCGGCAGGCGGTGCGTTAAACCAGAGAAACGCGAGCCCAGCGCCCACAATTGCCCCGCACAACATCGCCAGATCGCCAGCGCCCAGATAAAAGGGGATGCCCAGATATTCCGCATATTTGGCGTTGCCGACCATGTAGACGATCAGCATGAACGCAATCGAGGCAATGATGACTGGCATGGTTGCAAGACCGTCAAGGCCATCGGTCAGGTTCACGGCATTGCCAAAGGAGACGATGACAAAAGCACCAAAGGGCACATACCACCAACCGAGGTCAACGACGGGGCCGTTGACAAAGGGCAGATACAGCATGCCGCCCGATTTCGCGACGATCAGCGACACCGCCACACCCGCAATGGCAAACTCCATCAGCAGGCGGACCTTGCCTGAAACGCCCTTGTGGCTGCGCTTCTTGACCTTGTCATAGTCGTCGAGAAAGCCGACCGTGCCAAATCCTGCCGTGACCAGCAAACAGGCCCAGACATAGACATTTGCCAGGTCCATCCACAGCAACATCGAAATGCCGACCGACACCAATATCATCAGTCCGCCCATTGTTGGCGTCCCGACCTTGGCAAGGTGCGACTGCGGCCCGTCGCTTCGGATGGGTTGGCCCTTGCCCTGGCGCACGCGCAACATGCTGATGAAACGCGGTCCAATGAGCAGACCGATGACCAATGCGGTTGCAACCGCAGCCCCCGAACGGAAGCTGAGATAGCGGATCAGGTTTAAAACACCCGGGAACCCAAGATATTCGGCCAAAATATACAGCATCAGTTTTTCCCACCCGTCAGCGCGCTGACGATAGTGGAAAGTCCCATTGAGTTGGAACCTTTCACCAAAACCGTGTCCGATGCGCAAACATAATTCTGCAAAAGAGCAAGTGCCTCTTGTGCGGTCGCGCAATGCGCGAATTCCGCCGGTCCCTCAACCCCTGCTTTCAACCCTTCGGCGAGAATTTCCATCTCTTTACCGACAAGGATAGCAAAATCGACCTTGGCATCTGCCAAAGGCGCGGCAAGTGCGCGATGATAATGTCCGCTTTTGTCGCCCAGTTCCTTCATCGCGCCAAGCACCGCAATGCGTCGTCCGCTGCTGGACAAACCCAATTGCCCGATTGTCGCCGCCATGGAGGCCGGGTTGGCGTTGTAGCTTTCATCGATCAGGTGCGCCGTGCCATCGCCGATGGCAATGTCATGCCGCGCGCCGCGACCGGCAAGGCCGCCCATCTCCGCCAGTGCGAGGCCAGCCGACGCCAGATCGCCCCCTGCCGCCAAAACTGCGGCCAAAACCGCCATGCTGTTGGAAATCCAGTGATCGCCCGGCTGCGACAAGGTGAAGGCCAGTATCGCATCACTGACCTTAGCCGTGATATGCGTGCCATTATTGGGGATTGCCAGATGGTCCACCACGCGGACATCGGCATCGGCGCTGAAGCCGAAGGAAAGGATTGAATCCGTGTATAATTCTGCTGCAGCGCGCAGGCGGGGATAATGGACGTTGTCGGCGGGTATGATGGCGGTACCGCCTTCGACCATCCCTTCGAAAATCTCGGCCTTGGCGTCGGCAATGCCACTTTCATCCTTGAAAAATTCGATATGCGCTGGCGCGATCGTCGTGATGATGGCCACCTCGGGCCGAACGATATGACTGAGCGCGCGCATCTCGCCCGCATGGTTCATGCCCATTTCGAAGACACCGAAATCGCAATCCGCAGGCATCCGCGCGAGGCTTAAGGGCACACCGACATGGTTGTTGTAGCTTTTTACCGAGCGGTGGGCACGGCCACGCGAACAGCGGTCAAGCGCTGCAAACAGCGCTTCTTTCGTGCCCGTTTTTCCGGCAGAACCGGTAACGCCGATAATCTTTGCCTTGGTGCGCGCGCGTGACGCGTGGCCAAGTGCCTCAAGCGCCTGCATCGTGTCGCTGACCAGAATATGCGGATATTCCACGGGCTGCGAGACGATGGCACCCGCCGCGCCATTGGCAAAGGCCTTGTCCACGAACAGATGTCCGTCGGTCTCCGCGCCCTTCAGCGCGAGAAACAGGTCGCCTTTTCCGATTTCACGCGAGTCAAAAGCAACGCCAGTGACATCGAATGTTCCAGAAGCGGTACCGCCAGTAGCCGCGAGCAATTCATCAAATGTCCACAACGGGGTCATGCGGCACATTCCCGTGCGACTTCGACATCGTCAAAAGGCAGGACGCGGCCCATGATGATCTGTCCTTGTTCATGGCCCTTGCCTGCGATGAGCACGATGTCGTCGGGCTCAGCATGCTCGATGGCAAAGGCAATGGCATAATGGCGGTCACCGATTTCATGCGCGCCAGGTGCACCTGCCATGACGTCAGCCCGGATCAGCGCTGGATCCTCGTTGCGCGGATTGTCATCGGTGACAATGACGATATCCGAATCTGCAACGGCAACCGCGCCCATTTCCGGACGCTTGCCGGTGTCGCGATCACCGCCCGCGCCGAATACCGTAATCAGCCTGCCTTTTGTGTGCGGACGCAGCGCCGCAATCGCTGCGCGCAGGCCATCGGGCGTATGGGCATAGTCGACATAGACCGGCGCGCCGCTTTTTGTGATCACGGCGCGTTCCAAACGTCCGCGCACGGGCTGCAACCGCGCCAGATGCGACAGGAGATTTTCGACATCACCGCCGCTCGCCATCACGACGCCCGCCGCAACGAGCGTGTTGGCGGCCTGATAGGCGCCAATCAGCGGCAGCTTGACCTTGTACACATCACCCTGGATGCGCAGCTCCAGCGTTTGCCCAAGCTGGGTTGCCTCGCGCGAAAGCAGCTGAATGCCCCTGCCCTTCTCGCCTACCGTAATCAGGTCAAGGTCGCGCTTGCGCGCGCGGACGATGACCTGATCCGACCAGACGTCGTCCGCCCAGATAACCGCGCGGCCATTTGCATCCACCACTTCGTCAAACAGGCGCATCTTTGCTTCGAAATAATTTTCCATCGTGCCGTGATAATCAAGATGGTCGCGGCTCAGATTTGTGAAGGCCGCAACCGAAACGGGCACGCCTTCGCTGCGATATTGCGACAGGCCATGGCTCGACGCCTCGAATATCGCATGGCTGATGCCTTCGCGCGCAAGGCCCGACATATTGGCCAAAAATGTCACGATGTCGGGGGTGGTCAGCCCGGTGGTCGCCTGATCACTCGCGGTGGTGATGCCCAAGGTTCCGATGGACGCGGCATTGTGCCCCGCCATGCGCCAGAGCTGCCGCGTGAGTTCGGCGGTCGATGTCTTGCCATTGGTGCCCGTGACTGCGGCAACATGTGCGGGAAAGGGACGGAAATATTGTGCCGCTAGGTTTGCGAATGCCCTGCGCGGGTTGGCATCGGCAATGTGCACGGCACCCTGCACCACCGCCTCTGGTCGCGCGACGATGGCGATCGCGCCAGCAGCAATCGCTGCGTCGATAAAATCTTCGCCGTTGAACGCAGCGCCTTCGAAAGCACCAAAAATGGTGCCGGGCGCAATCTTCCTGTGGTCGATGGCAAAGCCGGTGACTGTTCTGTCGGCGGATGCCGCATCGGCATCGCGCACCAATTGCCCGAGCTTCACTATTGCTCTCCCTTCGCCTTCCACAATAAAGGCATCAGTTCGGATACATCAACATCGCGTTTCATGTCAGGTATAATTCCCATCAGCGGCCCAATGCGGGTTATCGTCTTGCGCACAACCGGCGCAGCGGTGAAGCCGGCGGTTCGCTGAAAGCTCGATGCCTCGGTACCCTGCGGTTCGTCAAGCATGGCGACCACCACATAACGCGGGTTGTCCATCGGGAATGCGGCTGCAAAGGTGGAGACAACCAGGTTCCGGCTATATCCGCCAACGCCTGGTTTTTCTGCTGAGCCGGTCTTTCCCCCAACGCGATATCCAAGGGCATTGGCTTGCGTGCCGGTGCCGTCAACGACGATCATGCGCATCAGCTGACGCATCCGTGCGCTTGTCGCCGCACTGAATACACGCTTGCCCGGTATCTTGGCACCCGTTTTCGTCCTGAACATGGTCGCGGGGCGATAGATGCCGCCATTGACCATCGCGGCATACGCGCTCGCCAGATGCATGGGCGTAACCGCGATGCCATGCCCAAATCCTACGGTCATGGTGGTCAGACGGCCCCAGGTCTTGGGATAAAGCGGCATGGATTTTTCCGCCAGTTCGATGTCAGGGCGCATGTTAAAATGCATTGTACGCAACATGGCGTCCAATCGCGGCGCGCCCAAATTGTCCGCGATCTGCGCCGTGACGATATTCGAACTGTGGACAAGTGCTTCGGGCGTATTGAGCCAGCGGCCCGAGGAATGCGAATCCCGGATTTTGAACTTGCCCACTTGAAGCGGCTTGGTTGCGTCATAGCGCACCGAAAGGTCGCGCACAGTGCCAGCATCCAGCGCAGCGGCCACAGTTAACGGCTTGAAGGTCGAACCCAATTCATACACGCGATTGGTAACATTGTTGGTCTGCCGCGAAATCGGGTAGCGACCGTCGACGATATTCTGGCCCAGATCAGGGATGTTGGCGAACGAAGGCCGGTTGGGATTGAATGAGGGCAAGGTTGCCATTGCAATGACTTCGCCGGTTTGCACATCCAGAATGACACCTGCGGCACCTTTGGCTGCCGTCGCGGACATGCCCGACGCCAGTTCGCTTTCAAGCGCGGCCTGCACCCGTACATCAAGCGCGAGATTAAGCGGCGCGGCGCGTTTGCTCGGATCGCGCAGATAGTCGTTCATGACCCGTTCCATGCCCATCGCGCCTTTGCCGTCGCGGTTCACAAAGCCAAGGACATGCGCGGCCATGTCATGCTGCGGATACAGCCGTGTTGCCTCGCGTGGGAACTCGATGGCGATCTCGCCAAGATTGTGCACCAGCCGCACTTCTTCTGGCAGCGCGCGTTTGCGCAATTTGCCTGGCTTGTCATCGGTCAGTTTTGCATAAAATTCGGCGGCCGGGGTGTCTGGAAATATCGCCGCAAGCTGAGTCGCCAGTTGCTTGCGGTCGCCCAGAAGCTCTGATGGTTTGACCCAGATGGCATAGCCATAAATGCTGCGCGCCAACGGAATGCCGTTCCGGTCGACGATATCGCCACGCTCGGGCACATAATCGGTATTTGTCGCACCATAAGCCCGCGAGCTTTCAAACAGTGCCAATGTTGTAAGGCGGCCGATCAGCAGGATGACAAACATGCCGAACGCCAGCAGCAGGACAAGCATCCGCCAGAACCCGTGGGCCGCAAATGGCGGGGGGTTAACGCCGCTTTTCCGAGTTGTGGTGCGGGCGATCTGGAGGGACATTAACGGCGGCGTTCGCTTGCGGCCTTGGCCGAAATATCCCGCAAAAGGTCATCGGACAGAAGCTTTTCGTCCATCCGTGCCAGGCGTTCTGTCCGGGTCTGTTCGACCTTTGGCGCCTCAGGTGACTTTGCCGGCGATTTGGCAGGCTCGGCAAAGATTGGTTTCGCTACAGCCGTGGCAATCTCGGCTGACGTTTTCACGACAGTTTCCAAGGTGGGCGTTGCATTGGCCTGGTTTGCGCTTGGCGAACCATCAACGTCTGCAGATGCCATCATCACGGGCTTTGTCTGTTGCTGGTCACCGGCCAATGCGGCGAGCGCCGCTTCGCCATTGACAAATTGCTCTGCCGTTGGCGGCTGGTAGCCGTATAGAAGCTCGTTCCACTCCTCAAGCTGCTGAAGGCTTGCACGGGTCCGGATTTCAGCCTGAAGAAAGCTGATTTCGCGTTTTGTTTCCAGGATATCCCGATCAACCGAGACAAGATCGCTGTGCGTCGCGGCAACGTTCAGCGACAAAGGATACAGCAGGATCGCCACCATGAACACCAGCGCCAACCAGCCGAGATTTTTTAGTCTTTTCATGGCGAGACTCATGCTGCCAGTCCTCCTGTTGCCCAAGCGGGTGCATGTGTGCGGGTTGCGGAACGTAAGGTTGCTGACCGCGACCGCGGGTTGCGGGTCAGTTCGGCGTTCGAAGGGCGAATTGCCTTGTCAGCCTTGTCAAAAGTGGGCGCGGGTCCATCGTTGCCGACCATTGGCACATGACGGGATCCCGCGGCTTCCGCCCCGCTGCGGCGGCGCAGAAATTGCTTCACGATGCGGTCTTCAAGACTGTGAAAAGTAACCACTGCAAGCCGCCCGCCGGGCTTCAACATGCGTTCGGCAGCTTCAAGGCCGTCGGTCAGCTCGTCGAGTTCGCGGTTCACATGAATGCGGATCGCCTGAAACGCGCGCGTTGCGGGGTCCTTCGGCGCGCCGGGCTTGTGGCCCACCGCCTTGCGGACGACTGCTGCAAGTTGCGCTGTTGTTTCAATGGGACGGGCAGCAACGATCGCCCGCGCAATTCGCCGCGAGCGATGCTCTTCGCCATACCGATAGATGATGTCGGCAATGTCGGCTTCTTCGGCTTCGTTGACAAAGTCAGCGGCGGTCATGCCGTCCTGCCCCATCCGCATATCGAGCGGGCCGTCTTTTTGAAACGAAAAGCCGCGTTCGGCACGGTCAAGTTGCATTGACGAAACGCCAATGTCGAGCACAACGCCGTCCACCGATGCTATGCCATCAGCGATCAGGACATTGTCCATGTTAGAAAAACAGGCCGAGTAAAGGCGCAAGGCACCTTCACTGCGGCCTGCAAGGTCCACACCTTCTTGTAGTGCATCGGGATCGCGGTCGAACGCGTAAACGCGCGCACCGCCAGCCAGTATCGCTTGGCTGTATCCACCTGCACCAAAGGTGCCATCCACAATCTCAGCGCCAGGGGTGATGGCCAGAGCGTGAATCACTTCATCCAGTAAGACTGGAATATGGGGGGCGAGCGCACTCATTTGTCGCGCTTGCCCTGGGACAGCCAATAGTTCAGCTCGTCCTTGACTGGATTGAATGCTGCGGGCGCTTCCTTAAGGAAGACGTCGGGGTTCCACAGCATGAAGTGCGTCGTCGCACCAAAGAAGAAGGCGCGGTCATCGATGCGGCCGAAATGCTTGAGCATGGGCGAAAGGACGAAGCGGCCGCTGGCTTCAAACGCGGTCTCGAAAATGGATGAGGCGGAGACACCGGCCAGTTCGCGGTCGAAGTCGGTGCCGCGGTTAACCGCGCTTTGCCATTGCGCCTCGATATCGGCACGCAGCTTGAGGCGCTCTGAACCGCCAAAGCCGATCAGGCAAGGCAGGCTGGAATGGCGTGAAATGCAGACATTGTTGCTGCCACTAGATTGCTGGACACTGTCACGCAGCTCGGCTGGAATGGTCGTGCGGCCTTTGGCGTCGACATTCGACACCCCCGAACCTGCATAGACCACCAAAGCTGACAATGTCTGAACACCCCCCTCGAAGTAGGCGCAGATCACCGATCACGGCGAAGCACTTCGCCGTGCGGACGTTGAAACGACCGATAGAATCAGGAATCCAGCCCTTGAAGATTGTGTATAACAGGGATTTCATGGATTAAAAGAGGGATTTTGTGGAATTACAATATATCAAATAGCGAAAATGCTGAATTTATGCCGATTTTTCTGCGCCTCCAAAAGGAATTATGCGCCACGTATAATGTGTAGCGTCAGCTAAGCTGCATGAATCAACCATTTTTGGACCGTTTTCCCAAACAGATTCCAAAGCATTCCTCATTTTCCCATAAAATCCCTGTGTACGCTTTTGCCGCTGCTCAATGCGGCCAACAGCGATTCAATCCAATCCATGTTGGCGAATTCATCACCACCTGTGATCATCCGAATCCCCTGGCCTTCCCAATAGCGTGAGTCGAGCATGTCCGCGTCGGCCACAAGCATCGCACGACCTTTGCCAAGGCGACAATCCGCAACCAGGCCTTGCGCGAAAATATTGCAGGATGTCGTGCCAGTATTTGCTCTGGGCAACCATTCACCCGGTGTTTGCGTGCGAATGTTAAATGGTCCAATTTTGCGGAGCGCCATGGGCTTTTCATCGGCCATGGGCAGGACAAGTTCTAACCCCCAATGCGTAAACAAGGGCGAGAGCATGGACGTGAACAGTGGCCGGCGCTTATCGCCCAGCGGGTAAAGGCTGCCCCATTGCAAGGCGGGGTCGGCCATTATGAGCACGTGACCACCAGCGCGGACCCAATCGTCCAACTGCACCAGTTCTGACGGGTGCAATGCCCGCGGTTGCGCAAGCAGCAGCATTTGCGCCGGCTTTTGGGGTAATGTTCTAAGGTCGTCAATCGGTTGAACAGCATATTGACGGCGCAAATGCGCATAGGCGGGATGCGGCGCTGCATCCTGAGCAAGGTCGGCCTCTACGCCGCCTTCACTCCACTGGAGCGGCAGCGTGGTCATCATCAGCAAAACAGGCTTGGGCCGACTGTCGTTCGGCCGCGTATAAGCATAGCCCGCCACCAAAAGGCAGGCGAACAAAAGCAACAACAGCGCAACAGTCAGCCTTCGAGCGTGCCTAAAACGGGCAAGCATTTCGGTCATCAACCTTTTACCGCTGCGGTGCTGATTTCGCAGGACTGACCGCTTTCGGCGTATCACCGGGGCGCCGTGCAGCATCGTCCTTCGCCACTGGCGTGACGCCCAGTTCCGCCAAAGGCTCGTCCGGCGTGGCCTCACCCCCTGACGCATTGGGCGTAGCACCCGGCATTCCAGCGCCTTGCGGACCACTGCTTACCCGGTCAAGAACCATGTTGGCCAGAGTGACGAAAAGCAGCACAACAACCAGACCGATGACGCCGACCTGAATACGTTGAACGGCGGATTGCCTTTGTTCGACCATCTGCTTTCTCCCGAAACGACGAAACCGATATTGCCCTTAACTGTCGCGTTGCCAAGGCATTGCGGGCAGGTTTTTGCTGCGCATCCACGCAGGATTATAGAGCGTGGACAAATAGCGAAAGCCAGTGTCGCACAAAATCGTCACAATGCGCTTGCCTGGTCCCATTTGCTTCGCCAGCGCGACAGCGCCAGCAACATTGATCCCGGACGACAGTCCAAGGCAAAGCCCCTCCTCCGCCAAGAGCCGCTCGACCCACACAAGGCCTTCTTCGTCCGAAATGCGAAACTGCGTGTCGATGGGTGCGCCATCAAGATTGGCCGTAATCCTGCCCTGCCCAATCCCTTCGGCAACCGAGCTGCCCTCCGCGCTTAGTTCGCCGCACGCAAAATAACTGTATAAGGACGCGCCATGCGGATCGGCCAAAGCGATTGTCACCCGTTCGTCCTTTGCCTTGAGGCCAAGGCCCACACCAGCGATGGTTCCGCCTGTGCCAGCGGCGCATATAAATCCGTCAATATTGCCGTCCATCTGGGTCCAGATTTCCTCGGCGGTGGTTTCAATATGTGCGCGACGGTTGGCGATATTGTCGAACTGGTTTGCCCAGACTGCGTTGTTGGTTTCCTCGGCCAGACGGCGCGAGGTATGCACGAAATGGCCGGGGTTCGAATAAGGCGCTGCGGGCACAAGAACGAGTTCCGCCCCAAGCGCGCGCAACGTATCCTTTTTCTCCTGACTTTGCGTTTCAGGCATGACGATAATTGTCTTGTAGCCAAGCGCATTGGCGACGAGCGCCAGGCCAATGCCGGTATTCCCAGCGGTGCCCTCAACAATTGTGCCGCCCGGCTTTAACTGCCCCTGCTGCTCGGCATCGCGGACGATATACAAAGCAGCGCGATCTTTCACCGAGGCGCCGGGATTTACATATTCACATTTGCCAAAAATATCACATCCTGCCGCCTCGCTTGGCCCTTTCAGCCGAACGAGCGGAGTATTGCCAATCAAATCAAGGGTCGATGCGCGCATATCCATAATGCCGACAGCTAGGCGTGTTCATGGTCAATCGCAAGCCAGTCTGGCGTGCAGTCCAACATAAGCAGGTGCGCTGACCCCCCGAAATCAGCGAATCGGTGCAAAATATACGTGAGGTGTTGTTATACTATTACATCAAGTCTAATGACGGCATTAGCAATGCAACCTGTTTGGAATGACATCAGCCTTATGACACCCAGCTCTCATCGTGCCCTCCCCGTGAGCATAGCCGCTTTATCACTGGCCTTGGCTGCGCCTGCATATGCTCAGCAAAATGTGGCGACGCCCCAAAATACGAATGTCCAGGCCGATGATTTCCACGAAACCGACGAAATTGTCGTGACCGCGCCTTATGTCGAGCGGCTTGATATTCTCTCCGGCACGTCAACCGTGAGCGGCGAAATCCTTGCAGATAAAACGCGCGCCCAAATTGGTGATGTGCTGACGCAATTGCCCGGCGTTTCGGCGACAAGTTTTGCGCCAGGCGCATCCCGCCCCGTGTTGCGCGGTTTCCAGGGCAATCGCGTTGCGGTGCTGACCGATGGTATTGGCAACATCGACGCCTCGAACACATCGGCAGACCATGCGGTGACAATTGATGCGCTGACGACGGAGCGGATCGAGGTTCTCAGGGGGCCTGCAGTGCTGTTGTTCGGCGGCTCGGCTGTTGGCGGCGCAGTGAATGTGATCGACAAGCGCATTCCCCGCTCGGTGCCGGATGAGCCAGTGCATGTCGATGCCCTTGCGAGCTATTCGACCGCTTCGAACGAGTTTGCTGGCGGCGCTTCTGTGGATGTTCCGCTGGGCGAACGGTTCGTTGTTCACACCGATGCAAGCTACCGCAAAAGCGACGATTTGCGGATTGGAGGATATCTTCTGTCGCGGCCTGCGCGAGCCGAGGCGCTCGATTTTGCGGATCAGCAGCAGGCACTTGGCAACATAGCTGAAGCCGGCTTTGCCCGCGATCTTGCAAATTCGCGCGGCCGTCTTCCAAATAGCGGCGTCAAAACCTGGAGCGCTGGCGCAGGTGCTGCCTTTATCGATGCGGGCGGAAATCTTGGCGTGTCGTTTAATATCTTCGACACGACTTATGGCATTGCCGAGCGCCCGGCGCTTGGAGTCGAACCCGCCGCTGGCGGTGTCGCCATCGACCTTCGTCAATATCGTTTTGACCTTCGCGGCGAGTTCGAGCTGGGCGATGGGCTGTTCGACAAGCTACGCGTCCGCTCAGGCTATGCCGATTACCGCCATGTCGAGTTGGAGGGCGGACAAGTCGGCACTTTGTTCCTCAGCAAGGCAATTGAAACGCGCGCCGAGTTGACTCAAAACGACCGCAATGGCTGGCGCGGGGCATCGGGGGTGCAATATCTCACCCGCGATTTCGACGCGATTGGCGCAGAAGCCTTTGTCCCACCCACGCAAACCCGAACGCTTGGCGTTTTCACGCTTCAGGAATTCGCCTTTGGTGACCTGGATACGGAAATAGCGCTTCGCTTCGACCGCGCAGACCTTGATGCCAAAACCTTGGGACTGCAGCGCGGGTTTAACAATATATCAACGGCGGTTGGCGTTGGTTACAATATCGGCGCACTGAAGCTTGGCATAAACTTGTCGCACACTGGCCGTGCGCCTGCGGTGGAGGAATTATATTCAGATGGCCCGCATCTTGCCACGCAGTCCTATGAGATTGGCGATCCCGACTTGCGCAGCGAAAGAAGCTGGAACGGCGAATTATATGCCCGCTATGACGGTGATGCACTGGATTTTGCGACGACGCTGTTCGCCAACCGATTTTCCAGCTTCATCTACGAAGGACAGACGGTCGCCATCGAAGATGATCTTCCCGTCTTTCAATATTTTCAACGCCGCGCACGAGTCTGGGGTGTTGAAGCCGAGGCCAGCGCCCGGCTGGCGACCATTGGCGCGTTCAGCGTGATGGTAGACGGCGTTGCCGATTATGTCCGCACAACGATCCGCGACGTAGGGCCCGCTCCGCGCATTCCGCCCCTTCGCCTGCTGGGCGGAACCGAACTGAAAAGCACAAGTCTCGATCTCCGGGGCGAAGTGGAATGGACCGACAGCCAAAACCGCGTTGCCAGTTTTGAAACGCCGACCGATGGCTTTACGATGGTCAATGCGTCGGCAACCTGGCGACCCTTTGGCCGTGATCGCAACATCTCCATCATCGCGTCTGCAAACAATGTCTTCGACGTCGATGCTCGGCGCGCAGCGTCCTTCACGAAGGACTTCGTGCCATTGTCCGGCCGCGATTTCCGCGTCACCGCACGGTTGAGTTTCTGATTGTCAGCAATGGTTCATGAATATGGCTGCAAGGACACGCTGTAATTAAAAGGGAACTCAAAATGCGTAAAGTCACTATCTTCATCCTGATGTCGGCGGCGTTGCTGGTGTCGGCCTGCAACACGGTCAAGGGCCTTGGCCGCGATATTGAATCGGTTGGACAGGCTGGCGACCGCGCAACCTAAGCTCGGCAAGCCGGCGGAACTTTTGCTTCCTGCACACGTTGTTCGTTGAGACCTGAATCGTCAGGGCAAAATTTTGGAGAAGAACATGCGCAAAATTGCAACCGTGATCCTGCTTTCGGCATCATTGCTGGCCGCAGCCTGCAACACAGTAAAAGGCGCAGGCAAAGATATTGAATCCGTTGGCACTGCCGCAGATAAAGCAATGTAATTTCTCAGTTTAGCCAATCAGAACAAAGGGCTGGAGGGGAATCTCCGGCCCTTTTTGTGGTTTGGGTAAGGGGAGTCAACGTTACGCATACCGCCACCCGGGAGTTGAGAGCCCCGTTTGAAGTTTTTCCCGCAACGTCATCATGAACGCCATTTCGTCGCCCTGGAGCCGAAGGCGTGCAGCGTACAACCAAGTTCAGAATGACGAAATGGGAAGATGGAGGAGGAGGACGAACGGTATAAAATCTATGTCGCGACTTCTTCAACAACTTCCGCGGTATTGCGGCGACGGCGCGTGAACCAGATCGCGATCAGCGCCAATTCATACAACAAGCACAACGGGATCGCGAGCAGCAGCTGCGAGACAATATCGGGTGGCGTCAGCACCGCAGCAATCGCGAACACGCCGACGATCGCGTAGCGCCGCGCGCCGCGCAATTGCTCAAGCGTCACTATCCCGGCGCGCTCAAGCAACATCAGCAACACGGGCAGCAGGAACGAGATACCAAAACCGAAAATGAACTTCATCACGAAGCTCAAATAATTGTCGACCCCCGGCAACGCCTCTTGCTGGACGCCGCCGACATTTCCGCCAAATCCAAGCAGATATTTGAGCGCCACAGGTATCGCCATATAATAAGCCATCGCCGCACCAATGATGAACAAGACCGGCGTTGCGAGCAGGAATGGCAGAAATGCGTTCTTTTCCTTAGTGTAAAGACCTGGCGCGACAAAGCGCCACAACTGCGTGGCAAAAACCGGGAACGAGAAGAAGCTTGCCGCGAAGAAGGCGACTTTAATTTCGACAAAAAATGCCTCAAATATTGCGGTGTAAATCAGTTTCGTCTGGCCCGATTCCAGCAAAGGTTGCACAAGAAACCCGAATATCGGCCGTGCGAAATACAGGCTTGCGCCGAACGCCACCGCAAGCGCTAAAAAGCTCCAGAGCAGACGGCTGCGTAGTTCGATCAGATGATCGAGCAACGGCATTTTGCTGTCGTCGAGATCGTTCATGTCTTGGGCGCCGCTTCGGTAACTGGTGAATCAATGGGAAGTTCAGGCTGCGACGGCATGACGTCAGCAGCCCTGTCAGAAGCAGTATGACCGGTCATTTCGGCGCTCATGTCAGCGCCAACGACCTCCGAACGAGGATCAGACGGAGGATCAGCCGGATGCTCCTGCATGATGCGCTCATTCTCTGCCTTCCACTTTTTTTCCAATTCTTCGAGTTCGGACTGGCGGATCATCTCGTCAAAACCGGAACGAAAATGAGCCGCGACACCGCGCGCCTTGCCGACCCATTTGCCTACGACGCGCAAAACGCGGGGCAAATCCTTTGGCCCAATGACCAGCAATGCCACAAGGACAACAAGCATCAGCTCCGACGAAGCGACGTCAAACACGTCAGGCCCCCGGCAGCGAGGGCAGAGTTGGCATCACTGTCAACGGCTTAGCCTTGCGTTTTATCAGTCTGTTTTTCGGCGTCGATAACGGTATTCGAGCCAATTTGCGGTGGAACCTTAGGCGCTTCATCGTCCTCGGACATGCCCTTCTTGAAGCTTTTTATGCCTTTGGCGACGTCACCCATCATATCGGAAAAACGCCCCTTGCCGAACAAGAGCAACACCAAAATGCCAACAATCAGCCAATGCCAGATGCTAAAACCACCCATTTCAAACTCCTAACGGGGTGACCCCCGGATGATGCGAACCCTGCTATAGTGCTTTCATACACTATTTAAGCGTTGTTTTCGTTAATTTCCAGTTCGCTGTCACTTTCTTCGCCGTTAAACAGCATTTCACCCATTGCTTCTTCAATTGGGTCAAGCAACCCAGCGGCTTTTAGGTCGGCAAGACCGGGCAGATCCTTTCGACTGGCAAGCCCGAAATGCGTGAGGAAGCCGGGCGTCGTGGCGTATATCAATGGACGCCCCGGCACTTCGCGTCGCCCTGCTGGACGGACCCAGCCAGCCTCCATGAGGACATCCAGTGTGCCCTTTGAAATCTGCACGCCGCGAATAGCCTCAATCTCGGCGCGGCTGACGGGTTCGTGATAGGCAATGATGGCCAGCGTCTCGACCGCGGCGCGGCTAAGCTTTCGGCTTTCCTCGCGCGCGCGGCGCAGCAGATGGGCCAAGTCAGCCGCGGTTTGAAAATGCCAACTCTTGCCGCGCTGGACCAGCTCAATACCGCGCCCGGCATAATGCGCCTCCAGCTGTTTCAGCGCAGCCGCAATATCTACCGTGTGGCCGACATAGCCGCGAATTTGTTCAATGGTCATCGGCTGGTCGCTGGCAAACAAGGTAGCCTCGACCGCGCGCAAATCGGGATCCTGTTCTGTCATGTTGCTTTCAACCGTAACATCAATGGCGCAAAGGTCGCCTCTTGCTGCAAATCCACCACGCCCCGTTTCGCCAGCTCGAGCGCAGCGACAAAACTCGATGCGAGCGCAGATTTGCGCAACGCGGGGTTCGCCATGGGTGGCAGAAACGCCTCGATCGCGGTCCAGTCAATCGCACGGCCAATCATCGCCGACACCCTATCGAGCGCTTGTTCAATGGTCATGACCTGCCGTTTCTGGACAATGTGCATTGCCGGCTGGCTGCGCGCATTGATCTGGCCATAAGCGGTGATCAGTTCGAAATAGTCGCATTCCCAGGCCCGCGCCTTGACCACGCGGAGGCCTTCGGGACTTCCGCGCTGAAAGACATCGCGACCAATGCGGTCACGCGCCATGAGCCGCGCGCCCCCCTCGCGCATGGCGTTGAGCCGCTCAAGCCGCAATTGCAGGCGCAATGCAAGCTCCTCGGGCGACGGATCAATGGTTGGGTCCTTGGGAAGCAGCAGCGCCGATTTCAGATAGGCGAGCCACGCTGCCATCACCAGATAATCGGCTGCAAGTTCAAGCTTCAGCGCGCGTGCCTCATCAATGAAGACGAGATATTGTTCGACAAGAGCCAGGATCGACAATTGCCGCAGATCGACTTTCTGGTTCCGGGCAAGCGCCAGCAACAGGTCAAGCGGTCCTTCCCAGCCGTCAATATCGATAGTGAGCACATCTGCCGCTTGGCCGCCCTGATCGCGAAGGACATCCTCCTCGTCAAAGAGCATTTGCCCGGTCATGCCGCCCCGGTGGCTCCGCTTGTCAGCTTTGCTTTGGTGTCAGTGAGCGCAAGCAACTGGTCCCTCTTATACAGAACATGTGCCAGCCGGTCCGCATCGAAGGATATTGCCGGCAGGACCATTGCACGGTCAAGCCGCGCGCGCGCCGCGTCTGAAATTTCGGGCAGCATTTCGCCAATCGCCACCATCTCGTCAAACCGGCCCCAGCAATTGAGCGCGATATCGCAGCCCGCCTCGACACAGCGCAGCGCGCGGGTCGCGACATCACCCTGAAGCGCGTTCATGTCGAGATCGTCGCTCATCAACAGCCCGTCGAAACCGACGCGTCCGCGAATGATGGATTCAATGACAAAACGCGACATAGTTGCGGTGTTCTGGTCGTCCCAGACATCGTAAACGACATGGCCAGTCATGCCCATCGCCGCATTGTTCAGTGCGCGAAACGGCGCAAGATCCTGTTCCAACTCGTCATCGATTGCGGTCACATGCGGCAGGTCATGGTGCGTGTCGACGCAGGCACGCCCCTGCCCCGGCATGTGCTTGACCACGCCAATGACGCCGCCTGCTGCAAGACCGTCGATAATAATGCGGCCGAGCGAAGCCACGCGCAGAGGGTCGCTGCCCAGCGCACGGTCGCCAATCGCCGAATGGGTTTCGGGAACACGGACATCCAGCACCGGCAGGCAATTGACGTTAATGCCGACCTCATTAAGCGACAGCGCAATCGCCTCTGCGTTGCAGCGCGCCGCCTCCATGGCGGTGATGGGCGCCACGTCGTATAAAGCGTCGAACGCGCCGCCAGCGGGAAAATCGGGCCAGACGGGCGGGCGCATACGCGCGACACGGCCGCCTTCCTGATCAATCAGGATAGCCACATCGTCACGGCCATGCAGTGCGCGCAGGCTGTCGGTCAGCGCACGGACCTGCGCCCTGTCCTCAATATTGCGTTTGAACAGAATGTAGCCTGCAGGCATGACATCGCGGAACAGGCGTTTCTCGTCATCCGTCAGGGTCAGGCCCGAAAGGCCGAAAATTACCGGTTTCATGAGGTACAGGCTAGGGCCGCCGCTGCCCCAAGGCAAGCGCGGAGCAGCGGCGGACGTGTCCAAATCTGTGTATAATTACCGGATCGGACCGAGGAAATCGAGCTTACCGATCGGCACGCCTTTCATGCGCAGCAGGGCATAAGCCATACTGAGGTGGAAATAAAAATTGGGAATGGCAAAACCATAGACATAGGTGTTTCCCGTGAAAGGAATATCGCCGCTTGGCGTGGTCAGTAAGACCTTTGCGTCCTCGCGCCCTTCAAAACCTGCGGCTGGCGCATTTTGCAGAAATGCGATGGCTTTTGTCACGCGGGCGTGCACATCGTCAAAGCTGGCTTCGTCGTCGGCCCAAGGCTCGTTTTCCACTTGCCCAACGCGAACTGCAACAAATTTCGCCGTGTCCGTCACCATCTGGATTTGCCGGGTGAGCGGCGCCATGTCGGCGATCAGCCGCGCATCAAGAAATTCGGCTGCGTCCACCCCCTGCTCGGCTGCAAAGGCCTCGGCCTTTTCAAGAATAATAGACAGGCTTTGCAATCCGCGGACAAAAGCGGGGATGGATACGTCATATAATGCTGGCATTTCGGGCTCCCTTTTAATGATGCCCAGACATAAGTTGCAATTTGCAACTTTTCAAGCATTGCGTGTTGTTTGATAAAGGCGCGAACTTTCGGTTCGATGCCCGGGGATCAGCGCACGATAAGGCAGTTTTCCCCGGCGGCCTTAAGCTTGGCACATAATTGCTGGGCGGCCGTCGAATTCGGAGTCACAGCCTGCAAGCGGAACACAGTACGGCCGCCTTCTACGCTGGCCTGGGCGATTTTGCGGTTAACGCCAGCAAGAAAACCAAAACGCTTGTTAAGCGCTGCCCAGGCGGTTTCCGCCTTTGGTGTGTCGCCATATGCGCCAAGCTGGACCATCACGGCGTTAACGGGTGCGCTTTCGGTCTTTTCGGACGGCGCTGGCTTGGCAGCAGTGGCGGCAGGCGCAGCAGCAGGGGTTGGCGGTGGTGGTGCCAAAACTGCACCTGTTTTCTGCCCTTCGGACGCGGCGAAGGCTGAATCCCCTTCGCCTTCAAAGACTTTGCCACCGGCATCCGCTGGCTTTTCCTTGTAACTACCCTTTGGCGCGGCGATCAACTCGCCTGTGCCATTTGCGCCGCCATTAGGGTTACTTTGTAACCAATATATCCCGCCGACAATGGCGGCGATCAGCAAAAGTCCGGCCAACATGAGCGATGCAACTTTCATCGGTGATCCACCGTCGGCTACTTCATAACCATCGGCGGTTTCAAGCCATGGCAACCGATCATTGTCGTCCAGATTTAGCCCATTGTCCTTGCTGTCCATCACGCGATCCCCAGTCATCACATATTATACGCGGCCTCGACCCCCATCAACCGCAGCCCATTGCGCAGCACTTGGCCGATATTGGTCGCCATGAAAAGCCGGGCGCCCGTAAGCGCCGGATTCTGTGCCAATATAAAACGTTTGTCGGGCTGGTCATTGCCTAAATTCCAATAGGCATGAAAGCCTGCCGCAAGGTCGTTCAAATAAAACGCAATTCGGTGTGGCTCGCCCGATTTGGCTGCGGCCTCGACAATACGCGGAAAATTGGCAGCTTCGCGGATAAGTCCGATTTCCGCATCGCCCAATAAGGCAATGTGCGCGCCCTCGGGACCAAGCCCTTCGGCCTCCGCCTTGCGCAACGTCGATGCGATGCGGGCATGCGCATATTGCACATAAAAAACCGGATTGTCCTTCGAGGCTTCAACCACCTTGGCAAAATCGAAATCCATCTGCGCATCGGATTTGCGCGTCAGCATCGTGAAACGGACAACGTCCTTGCCGACTTCTTCAATGACTTCAGCGAGCGTGACAAAGCTGCCCGAACGCTTTGACATCTTAACGGGCTCGCCGCCGCGCAGCAGGCGCACCATCTGCACCAGCTTGACATCAAAGGCGACCTTGCCGCCTGTCAGTGCGTTGACCGCCGCCTTGATGCGCTTGACCGTACCGGCATGATCTGCGCCCCAGATGTCGATCATCGCATCGACGCCCTGGCTTTTCTGGAAATGATACGCGAGGTCAGCACCGAAATAGGTCCAGCTACCATTGGATTTTTTGATGGGACGGTCCTGATCATCGCCAAATTGCGTGGAGCGGAACAGAGGCAGCGTGACCGGCTCCCAGTCCTCGATTTCCTTGCCCTTTGGCTTTTCCAGTTCGCCGTCATAGACGAGGCCCCGCGCGCGCAATTCGCGCTCCGCCACATCGGCCTTTCCGGCCTCATGCAGTTCAGCTTCAGACGAAAACAAGTCATGGTGGATGCCAAGCAGCGCAAGGTCAGCCTTGATCATCTCCATCATTTCGGCGACCGCAACCTTGCGAAACAGGGCAAGCCATTCGCTTTCCGGCGCAGCGACATATTTGTCGCCAAAACGCTCGGCTAAACGCTGTCCGACTGGAATCAGATAATCGCCGGGATAGAGCCCCTCGGCGATTTCGATGCGTTCGCCCAATGCCTCGCGATAGCGCAAGTGCGCGGAACGGGCGAGGACGTCGACCTGCCCGCCAGCATCGTTGATATAATATTCGCGAATGACCCGGTAACCCGCAAATTCCAGCAGCTTGGCCAGCGCATCCCCGACCACCGCCCCACGGCAGTGCCCCATATGCATTGGACCTGTCGGGTTGGCGGAGACATATTCGATGTTCACAGACTTGCCGTCGCCCAGATGCGAGCGGCCATAATCGTCGGTGGCTTCAGCAATTGCGCGCAATTCATCGAGATAGGCTGACGCATCAAGCCGCAGATTCAAGAAACCCGGCCCGGCAATTTCAACCGCGGTGACGCCAGATACCTTCGCAAGCTCAGTTGACAAAGCCTCGGCCAGCTGGCGCGGGTTCGTTCCTGCAGGCTTGGCAAGCACCATGGCCGCATTGGTGGAGATGTCGCCGTGTGACGCGTCGCGTGGCGGCTCAATGGTGACATTGCTCCGGTCCAGAGCACCGGGCAGCACGCCCTGCGCCACAAGTGCGTCCAGCGCATGGTCGACATGCGCCGCATATTGTTCAAAAAGAGTCATGACTTTGCCTTGAAACGAACGCGGATCACCGCGTGACATTATAACGCAGCTGATCTTCGCTCAGCTGAAATCCGATAAGCATTTCAAAGCTTGATCGGACGACCGCGGCGCGCACTTCAGGGTCCGCCATTGGGTCCAGCGCCGCATCGGCATCGCCGGGCTTACGCTTTTTCGTGATCTTCTGCACGATTTCTGCAGGTAGGCTCGCCGACGACTTGTCAATATAGCTTGCGGCTTGCCCGGTTGCCGATGCGCGCTGCTGGCCATCGGCGAACTGAAGCGTGACCTGACCGACGCGCTTTGCCACCACAGCGCTGCCGCCCTGCACAACGGTTGTAAAATACGGCAAGGTTACGGTCCGGCTGCCGCGCGCATCGCTGCGCCGGGCCTGCACTTCAAAGGCCGCCTGCGCGTAGATTTTCTCGCCACCTTCGTTGCAGGTGGGGCGGACATTGGTGATATTCGCAACAACGTCGATAGCGTTTGCATCCTGGCTGCTGGTCGGGTTGAAAATCGTCACATCGCCCGTACCATCGGGAATGGCCACATTTGGGCAGCCCGAACGTGTCACATTGACGCCAACGCCAGTGGCAATGTCGAGCTCGCCATCGCGCGAGCAACCGGCCAAAGTAGCTGCGGCAAGTGCTATTGTCAGGGCTTTTGCGGCGAAGTTCATAACAGGGTAATCCTCGAATTTCATAGCTTGGGTCGCGGGCGCGAAACGTGCACTGGTCCTTATCCGCCCATCGCCTGCCGTGCAACAGGGGAAAGGTCTTGGCGGATGCGCCGACTTTAACTAAAGGTCATTTCCGATGACTGAACAGATAATCTCCAAGAAACCGCTTCGGCTCCTGCTTGCCGCCCCCCGTGGTTTTTGCGCTGGCGTTGACCGCGCGATCAAGATTGTCGAGCTTGCGCTCGAACAGCATGGCGCACCGGTATATGTCCGCCACGAAATCGTCCACAACCGCTATGTGGTCGACAGCCTGAAAGCCAAGGGCGCGATATTTGTCGAAGAACTCGACGAAGTACCCGATGGCGGCCATGTCGTATTTTCCGCCCACGGTGTGCCCAAATCGGTGCCAGCCAATGCGCAGCAGCGCGGGCTTGCCTATTTTGACGCCACTTGCCCATTGGTATCCAAGGTCCACAAGCAAGCCGAACGGCAAGTCGAGGCAGGCCGTCACATCATTTTCGTTGGCCATGCGGGACATCCCGAAGTCATTGGTACATTTGGGCAGGTGGAGCCCGGCGCGATGACATTGGTTGAAACCGCTGAAGACGCGCAGACGCTTTCACCTGCTGATCCGGATAATCTGGCATATCTCACCCAGACGACCCTGTCTGTCGATGACACTTCGGAAATCGTGTCGATTCTTGAACACCGTTTTCCTAATATCGTTGGGCCAAAAGGCGAAGATATTTGTTACGCGACGTCCAACCGGCAAGAGTCGGTCAAGGCGATTGCGCATGAATGTGATCTGGTGCTTGTCATCGGCGCGCCTAACAGTTCCAATTCACTTCGCCTGGTCGAGGTCGCCGCGCGCTCGGGCGCGAAGGCCTATCTTGTGCAGCGTGCCGAGGAAATCAGTCTCAACTGGTTCGACGGTGTTGAAACGCTTGGGTTGACTGCAGGGGCCTCTGCCCCTGAAGTTTTGGTCCGCGAAATCATTGACGCGCTGGCGCTGCATTTCGAGCTCGACGAACAACAAGTGACCACCGCCGAAGAAACCGTCACGTTCAAGCTGCCACGTGAATTGGCCGGGGCGGCGGCCTGATTTGGCAGTTTACACGCAGCTTGGTCCAGAACAGGTTGGAGCGTTGCTGGCGCAATATGATGTAGGCGAACTAGTTGCGCTAAAGGGCATTGCCGAGGGCGTTGAAAACAGCAATTTCTTTGTCGAAACAACCCAAGGCCGGTTCATTCTCACTGTGTATGAAAACCGCGTAAACCCCAAAGATTTGCCGTTTTTCTATACCCTGTTGAAACATTTGCATGACGCAGGCTGCCAGGTCCCGCAATTTCTGGCGGACCGCGATGGCCAATGGCTTCAGTCGATTGCGGGCAAGCCTGCCTGTCTGATCGAGTTTCTGATCGGGGTATCGGTAACAAAGCCTTCGCCTGCCCAGGCGCATGCAACAGGAGTCGCTTTGGGGCAAATGCACAAGGCGCTCGCCGATTTCACCGTATCCCGGCCAAATAGCCTTGGCATTTCAGCGTGGCGTCCATTGGCGATGCGCTGCACAATCGAAGGGCTGGACGCGATTTCAGCAGGTTTGGCAGCGCGGATATTATCCGAGTGCGATTATCTCGACGCACATTGGCCAAGTCATTTACCCGTTGCCGCAATCCACGCCGATTTGTTTCTCGACAACGTACTGATGCTTGGGGACAATGTCACTGGCCTCATCGATTTCTATTTCGCCTGCACCGAAATCCGCGCTTATGATCTGGCTGTCACGCACAGCGCATGGTGTTTTTCAAACGACGGCGCGGTTTTCGATCCGGCGGTCAGTGCAGCCTTGCTGTCGGGCTATGGCAATATTATGCCAATAGACCCAGAAACGGGCGATGCCTTGCCTGTCCTGCTGCGCGGGGCATGTTTGCGTTTTCTGCTCACCCGCTGTTATGACTGGATCAACACACCTGCCAACGCGCTCGTCACGCGCAAGGATCCACTGGCGTTCCTGCGCAGGCTGGAGTTTTATAGCGACGCGCAGCAAGTTAAAAACATGTTGGGGCAAGATCGGTGAAGCAGCTCGAGATTTTTACCGATGGTGCCTGCAAAGGCAATCCTGGCCCCGGCGGTTGGGGCGCAGTCATCCGTTACGGTAAACATGAAAAGGAAATTTCAGGCGGTGAGCCTGATACAACCAACAACCGGATGGAATTGTCCGCCGCGATTCACGCGCTGAAGATTCTGATAGAACCGTGCCATATTAAATTACACACCGACAGCAAATATGTCCTCGATGGCATCACCAAATGGATTCATGGCTGGCAGCGTAATGGCTGGAAAAACGCGTCAAAACAGCCCGTGCGCAATGCAGACCTATGGCACGACTTGATTGAAGCGGTTGCTCGGCATCAGGTCGAATGGATTTGGGTCAAAGGCCATAATGGACACCCCGAAAACGAGCGCGCCGACCGGCTGGCGAGCGACGCCGCAGAGGCTGCTGCTGCCAAGGGCTGACGACGTGCAACCTATGCAGGCTATCCTTTTCCGGCGCGAATAATGATGACGGCTGCGATCGCAAGCAGCAGGATTGCGGCTGCCTCAAAAAGGATATTCTCAGGCGCCATGTCTTTGCCCTGCAATACAATGAGCCGGGCGAGCGCGGTGACCGCAATAAAAATCGGATAGACAAAAGGTGACCCTCGCCCCGTATAAAACACGGCGATCATACCAATGACTTCGGTGTACAGAAAAATGAGGAGAATATCGGCCAGAGTGATCGTTTGGGCACGGTACACACCCACGATTTCGATACCGGTGGCGCCGATCGTCATGGCTGCAGCGACAATAAGAAGTGCGCGTTCGATAAATCGAAAACCGATCAGCGCAGCCGTATCGCTTTTGTCGTCAAGATCATTGCCCGTTAACGGGTTTATATTTGAAGGATTGTCGTCTGGCGGGGTCACAATAACGCAGCCATGCGCTTGAGCCGAGATAACATCATATGGAAGCGGAGTATCCCGATGGGTGTCCCCAGCCGGTTACAAGTTCGCCCGCTGCCATCGGCGCTTACAAAAGAGGCCGGATCAGGCGTCACGCATCTCGGCTTCGGGCCCGTTTTTCTTAATCGACTCTATCGCATTCTTTGCATTAGCGCGCGACGCGTAGCCTTCGGTCCAGAACATCGTCTCATTGTTGTATTTAAAGTACGCGACGAATTCGCCCTTCTTGTTTTCTTTGATTTCGAAATAATGCGCCATAAAAACCTCCCAACTCTGGACCGGACCGATTGGCGTGAGTGTATCAAAGCTTATCGCCGTATCAAGTCAATTTGGTATGGCTCAGTTAAAACGCCTCGGCGTGTAAACTTCCGCATGGACATTGGCTGGCGCTGCGCAACGATCATCGAGCAAAGACGCAGCCAGCTGCGCGGCGGCAGGCGCGGTTTGAATGCCAAAGCCACCTTGCCCGGCAAACCAGAAAAATGCGTCATGGGCGAAATCGCGGCCAATGACCGGAAGCCGGTCGGGCGCAAAGCTGCGCAAACCTGCCCATTTATGTTCAACGCGGCAAATATCCCAGTCGACCACCTGTTGCAGCCGGTCGATGGCAATAGCGACATCCATTTCCTCGGGGGCGGCGTCGCAGGCAGGAGTCGCGCTTTCGTCATGCGGGCTGAGCCAAAGCCGTCCACCACTGTCAGGCTTGAAATAGAAGCTGCCATCGAGCCCGATGACCAATGGCAGGTCGGCAGGCACCTCGGGCGACACTGCCAGTTGCGCGATGGTTCGGCGGTAGGGTTGAATGCCTAATGCGGCGATGCCAGCGATCTGCGCCACCTCGTCCGCCCATCCCCCGGCGGCATTGACGATAGTGCCCGCCGAACAGGAAAAGCCGCCTGCATTGATATGCCACGCATTGTTGGCCCAATTGGCGGCATGAAGCCGGCTGTTGCATTGGAGCATCGCACCCTGCCTTTTAGCCTGGCGCAGATAGGCGGCGTGTAATGCCGCAACGTCGATGTCGCAGCAGGCTGGCTCCCACAACCCATGAGTCCATGCACTGTGCAACCCAGGCACATGCGCCTCAAGCTCTGCGCGGCTGCTCTGTTCGATACGCACGCCGCTGGCTGCAAATTCCGCGAGCATATTGTCGGCGAATGTCGTCTGTTCAGCTGTGCCGATATGCAGCGCCCCACGCGGATACATCAGCGGGCCGTCATGGAAGTCTACCGGTGGCGCTGCCAGAAACGAACCCGACGCGGTCGTCAGCGGTTGCACACCCGGCCCGCCATAGCATTCGTCCCAGAAGGCGGCTGATCTGCCAGTCGAGTGGTAGCCGGGATGCGCCTCTGCTTCTATCAGTACAACCGAACGGTGCGCCGACAGATGCGCCGCAAGGCTTGCGCCGGCGATGCCGGCCCCTATGATGGCAAAGTCAAAATCGCTCATGGTCGCGGCGCGTGGGCATCCAGAAACTGGTCAATTCGCGTCAGGCACTGATCGCGCACGGGATCCGCCTCACGCAGTAATTCATGCGCGGCTTCCTTGCCAAAGATCAACGTTTCGGCATGCGGCAAGCGTTTGGCATCTGTTATAACGCGCGGCGTGTTCACCAGCTGGTCGCTTGTCGTCGCCAGTAACAGGATCGGTGTCTGCACGCCCTCAAGCAGGCCAGGCGCATCAAGCATGCGAATGGACGCAATTGCGCGTTCCACCCACTGCCAGCTTGGCGGGCCCAATTTGACGTTGGGGCGCAGTTGCCACCATGCGATTTCATCCTCGTAACGCGCATCGTCATGGGTCAGCATTTTGCCGCGCATGCTGAGCGGGGATAAAGGCTTCTCGCTTACTTTCCACGCGGCAACCTCTCCTTTCCCAAGCAGAACCATCAGCTTTGCAAAAGCATGGTTAACAGCCAGCGGCAGGCCTCCGGTTTGAATACCAAGCATCGGCGCGCTCAAAACAACGGCGTCCGGATCAATCGCTTTTTCAACCAGCGCGCGCATGGCCAAATGTCCGCCCATGCTGTGCGCAATGACGACATGCGGGCCCGGGCATTCCTGTTTCCAGCTGCTCCAGAAACTGCGCAAATCATTAATCCAGATCGAGAAATCATCAATATGCCCGACTTCGCGGTCGGCAAGAAACCGGCCAGAATCCCCCTGCCCGCGCCAGTCGATTGCTGTTACGCGCCATCCCGCATCAGCATAATAAGCGAGCGTCTCCAGATATTTTTCGTAATGGTCACCGCGTCCCGGAAGGAACAATAAAGACCCGCGGGGCGAGTTAGCGCCCTGCCAGTCGATGCGGCGGATCGCCCATCCGTCCATGGCGTTCCAGACGCTCTCCACTGCGTCAGTGGGAATAATGCGTCGGTTTATCGGTATATTTGGTGCGGGCATGGTTACCTTTTAGCAATGTATTCAGGTTAATGCTGACCATATGAGCAGTGAAACCCTCGCATACGCAACCCTAGGCAGCTTGGCAATTGTGCTGTTGTTCTCGATTTATACCGATATCCGGTATCGGCTTATCTACAACAAGATAACGCTAGCAATCGCACTTGCCGCGCCGCTGTTCTGGTATGCGTCCGGCAGTTATGGATTGCAGGATGTCGGCATCCATCTTTTGACCGCCGCGATCACCTTCGCCTTGTTCACTATCGCGTTCCATTTCGGAGCAATGGGTGGCGGCGATGTGAAGCTTTTTGCGGCGTTGGCGTTATGGTTTCACTGGATTGAGGTCATTCGACTCATTTTATATGCGTCCATAATAGGGGCGCTCGTAACCATCGTTTTTCTACTAATTCACAAATGGAAACAAAGAGATGGGCATGCGCGCATACCCTATGGTGTAGCCATTTCTATTGCAGGGCTGTGGATAGCCGGTGAACGGATTTTTAACCATTTTATATGAAGTAGCATTTTCTAATCAGGGTACCACGCAGGGGACAGTTTGTCATGGATAGTAAGAAAGTCGTATTGCTGGTCGCTGCGCTTTTGATCGCAGCAGTCACCGCCTTTATGGCGCGCAGCATGTTCACAGGTGCGTCAGCACCACAGGCTGCAGCAGCCGCGGCGCCAGCGCCAGTACCGACCGGACCGAAAGTTCTGGTCGCGACACGGGCATTGCCTCCGGGCACGCTCATCACCGCAGACAGTGTCCGCTACCAGCCTTGGCCCAAAGAACTTGTTCAAGAAGCTTATTTCAAAGAAGGTGACGAAGGCGCTTCGGTCGAAGGCCTCGTTGGCACTGTGGTCCGCAACGCGATTACAGCTGGCCAGCCACTGACACAAGGCTCGCTTGTAAAGCCAGGCGATCGCGGTTTCCTCGCAGCTGCGCTTGGACCTGGAATGCGTGCCGTGACTGTGCCGGTGTCGGCGCTAACGGGCGTTGCCGGATTTGTCTTCCCTGGCGACCGCGTCGATCTCGTTCTGACCCAGAATGTCAACGCAAGCAGCGGCCCACCGTTAAAAGTATCGGAAACCATTGTGCGCAACCTGCGCGTTCTTGCAACCGACCAGCGCGCTGCGCCGACGCTTGATGAAAAGGGCAACACCGTTGTGACCGAGTATAAGCTGGTCACCATCGAAGCTACCCCCCGCATTGCCGAGAAGATTACGGTCGCACAGTCCATCGGAACGCTCAGCCTGTCGCTACGCGCCTTGACTGACAATGCAGCCGAATTGGAGCAGGCCATGGTATCGGGTGATGTTAGCATTCCCGAAGGTGCAACCGCCGCGCAGGAACAAGCCATCATGCGCCAGATCGCCCAGCGTCCAACTGCCGGCCGCAGCAGCTATGCCACTGGTGGCGATGTCTCGCGCTTCCAACGCAGCAGCGTGCCCGCACAGATGCCGCTCGCCGTTGCCGCCGAACAAGCGCGCACAACAAAACAAGTCGAAAAAATCATGAAGGGCCCAGTCGTCCGCGTCTCGCGCGGTGGTTCTGTGACCGAAATCGACATCAGCCGGAGATAACAGACATGGCACGTTTTAACACATTAAAGTCCGGCTTTGCCGCGGTAGCTATAACCGCTGCACTGTGCACGTCGGCTCTCGTGGCACTGCCGACGTCAGCCGCAGCCCAGTCTTCAAAAGACGGCACGTTGCTGACATTGTCCATCGGACGTGGCCAGCAGGTCAATCTGGGCGCGAATATCACGGATGTCGTAGTCGCCGATCCAGCCATTGCCGACGTCGAAGTCAAATCCGGCCGCCAAATATATATTTTGGGCAAGGGTCCAGGTGAGACAACGGTGTACGCAACCGATGCCGCCGGCCGCACAGTGTACAAAGCGACGGTCCGCGTTGGCAACAATATGGACTCGTTGTCGCAAATGCTGGCCGTGGCGATGCCGGAATCGCAAATTGTCGTGACGACCATGAACGGGGTCGTCCTGCTGACTGGCACCGTTGACCAGCCTGAAGAGGCGGCCGAAGCCGAAAATTTGGTGAAGACTTTCACTGGCGGCACTACGCAAGTTGTCAGCCGCCTGAAAAATGCCACGCCGCTGCAGATCAATTTGCAGGTGCGGATCGCCGAAGTCAGCCGATCGCTGGCGAAGGAAATCACCGGCAATCTGCAGACATTTAAAAGCGGGCTGGACAATAATGGCCGGCCCTATGCCTTTGGCGTCGCGCAAGGCCGTGACTTCATTTCCGACACCAATCAGCTGATTTATCCGCAAGGTAGCAGCACAATTGCAGGACTCGGTCGTTTGTTCGGCATCGACATTGGCGCGGCCTTTGATATGTCCGAAAAAGCTGGCCTGGTATCCACGCTGGCAAATCCGAACCTAACAACGGTGTCGGGTGAAACCGCTGAATTTTTGGCCGGTGGCCAGTTCCCCGTCATAACGTCTTCGAACAACGGAACCAGCGTCGAATATAAGAATTACGGCGTCAACCTGACCTACACACCTATCGTGTTGGCAGATGGTCGCATTTCGCTGCGGGTACGGTCCGAAGTGTCGGATATTTCGTCTCAGGGCGCAGTGCGGATTGGCGGAGTTGAAGTGCCGGCGACCACAAACCGCATGGCGGAAACGACGGTTGAACTCGGTTCGGGCCAAAGCATGATGATCGCCGGATTGCTCAGCAACCAAATGGGCAGCTCGGTATCGAAAATGCCCGGCGCAGGCGACATTCCTATCATTGGCGCATTGTTCAAATCGAACGGCTGGCGCCGCAACGAGACCGAACTGATGATCGTCATCACGCCTTATCTCGTCAAGCCTGTGTCCGAAAACCAACTGGTTCTACCTACTGATGGCCTGCATTCGCCAAACGACCTGGAACGGGTGCTGTTGGGTAAGATGTCGAGCAATCAGGGCGAGAAGACGCGCCCGATGCCCACTATTGCGCCAACGGTTTCCAACGGACCGGCGCTTGGCTCGGTTAGCGAGGGCGCTCCGAAACTGGCTGCAGCACCACAACTTCAGGCATCCGTGTCCGCGCCAAGCGGTCCCGGATTCAGCTTCGATAACTGACCCCAGGAGAAGAATTATGAAAAGAGCAACCATCCTGATCGCAGCGAGCCTTAGTTTGGCGGGTTGCGGGGCAGTATCGACCAACACATCGATGTACTCGGTCCATCAACCCGTCGTTGAACGCACGAACTTCGTCATTGATCTTGCATCAGATGGCAGTGGAATCGCTTCTGCAGACCAAAGCCGTCTGAACGAATGGTTTGACGCGCTTGGCCTAGGCTATGGCGACCGCATTTCCATCGACAATGGTGATGGTTATGCCAGCAATGATGCCTATCGCGACGTAGCAGCTGCGGCGCAAAAGCGCGGTATGTTGATTACAGAAACAGCTCCAAAGACTCCCGGCGCAATTGCACCCGGCAGCATTCGGGTAGTCGTCACACGATCGCAGGCTTCGGTGCCGTCCTGCCCCGATTGGAGCACGACAACCGAAAGCAATTTCAACGCTGGAAACCACAGCAATCATGGCTGTGCCACCAATTCCAACCTCGCAGCGATGGTAGCAGATCCCGAAGATCTGGTGCGTGGCCGCGAAAACGGGCGGCTTGATCGCAACAGCGGAAAAGCGGCAGTCAACGCGTACAGAACGAAAACCGGAGGCAATTAATGAACGCTCCTTGGAAATCCGGTGTAGCCGGAACACGCGACCCCATTCACGCTTATGTCTGCGACGACCTGACTCTTGAAGTCATTCGCGGCGTTTGTGAGGAAATGGGCTGGAGCCAGGAAAAAGCCTATAAAGGCGGATTGCGGAATGCCATCCAGTCGCTTTCGGTATCGGCCAGCCCGCAAATCTTGCTCGTTGATCTATCGGAATCGGGTGATCCGATCAGCGACATCAACAGCCTCGCCGAAGTATGCGAACCTGGCACGATCGTTATTGCCGTGGGCCAGGTCAACGACGTGCGGCTTTATCGCGACCTTTTGATGTCGGGCTTGCAGGATTATTTGCTCAAGCCGCTAAGCCCGGATGCTTTGCGGGATGCCTTTGCCAACGCGATGGCGATGCTTAACGCGCCGAAGCATGATGAAAATGCCGCAGACCGGCAACATGTTTCGACTGCGGTTATCGGGACGCGGGGCGGATCGGGCGCTTCTACAATTGCGGCATCGCTGGCATGGACGTTTTCCCAAGGCCAGGGTCGCCAGACAGGTTTGCTTGATCTGGATGTGCATTTCGGCACAGCGGCTTTGGCAATGGACCTTGAACCGGGCCGCGGCCTGACCGATGCCATCGATAACCCAAGCCGTATCGACGGCCTGTTTATTGAGCGCGCAATGATAAAGGCAAACGAACGGCTTTCAATCCTTTCGGCCGAGGCACCGATGAACAGCCCGGTTCTTACCGACGGATCGGCCTTTTTCCAGCTGCAGGAAGAATTTCGTGCGGCGTTTGAAAACACCGTTATCGACCTGCCGCGCAGCATGTTGATCGCATATCCACATTTGATGCATGATGTGAACATCGCGATCGTCACAACTGAACTGACGCTTGCATCAGCTCGCGACAGCATACGCGTACTCGCCTGGCTGAAACAAAATGCGCCACACTGCAAGGTTCTGGTTGTGGCAAACAATGTGCAAGGTACCGTTGTCGAAATCAGCCGCAAGGATTTTGAAGGCACGATCGAGCGCAAGATTGATCTTATGCTACCGGCCGACGCTAAAGCTGTCGCTCAGGCGGCAAAGCTTGGGCAGCCTGTGGTCGAAGCCGTACGCAGCAGCAAGCTGTCGACGGGCATCATAACATTGGCCGAAATGATCTCGGGAAGCTTTGCCGACGCGCCCGACGCAGATGTATTAAATGACAAAGCCAAGCCCAAGAAAAAGGCGTTTGCAGGCTTTAAGACGATGTTGAAAAAGAAGTAATTTCGAAAAGCGCCTCAGGGCATAACAGCAGAGCGACAGACGATGCAGACTTTGATAATCGGTGCCGGAACGATCCTGTTTCTCGTTCTCATAGTCCTCGCTTTTGCGGGGCCGAACGTCGGCAAGCAGTCCACAAGACGTCTGAGTGCGGTAAAATTGCGGCATTCCGACAGCGCCGATGCCCGCGTTGAACAGCAATTGCGCAAAGCCGTCGCCTCGCGCCGCCCGGTCATCTATACCGACGGTCGGCAAATGGGCCGGTTGGACAAATTGCGGTTGCGGTTAGCACAAACAGGCAAAAAATGGACACTCCAGCAGTATTTTTATAGCTCAGGTGGCATTGCATTGTTGGTGATAGCAATGCTGTTGGTGAAAGGCGCTCCGTTGTTTCTGGCGCTGTTTGCAGGCCTTCTGCTCGGAGCTGGATTGCCCCATGTGGTGGTCAATTCATTCATCGCACGGCGCATCAAGAAATTCACCGCAAACTTTCCTGATGCTATCGAGTTGTTGGTGCGCGGACTGAAATCCGGCCTCCCCGTTGGAGAAACCCTTGGCGTGGTGGCAAAAGAAATTCCCGGACCAGTCGGTGAAGAATTTAAAATGGTTACCGAGAAGATTAAGATCGGGAAAAGCATGGAGGAATCGCTGCAGGACACTGCGGACCGTCTGGGTACACCCGAGTTCCAGTTCTTTGTCATCACATTGGCCATCCAGCGCGAGACAGGCGGTAACCTTGCCGAAACATTGGCCAACCTTGCAGACGTGTTGCGTAAACGCTCGCAGATGAAACTGAAGATACGTGCCATGTCGTCGGAATCAAAGGCGTCAGCCTATATCGTCGGATCATTGCCGTTCTTCGTCTTTGGCATGGTGTGGATGGTGAACCAGAAATATCTGGCGGGCTTTTTCTATGAACCGCGCTTGATCATCGCCGGAATTGGTGGCGCAATCTGGATGTCGTTGGGCGTGTTCATCATGGCCAAAATGGTCAATTTCGAAATTTAAGTTGGGGGCGGGACAAAAAACATGACCAATGCTGGTGGACCTCAATTGATGGGCATCGACGTTTTGTGGGTCGCCACCTTGCTTTCGGCGGTGGCCTGCATGGCGGTACTCATTGCCATCTATTCTGCCGTCACTGTACGCGACCCCATGATGAAGCGCGTGAAGGCGCTGAACGAACGGCGCGAACAACTTAAGGCCGGGATTACGGCAACCACATCCAAAAAGCGCGCCAAGCTTGTCCGGAAAACCGAAACCACCGACAAGATGCGCCACCTTCTGTCGAAGTTGCAAGTGCTTCAGGATGACCAGGTCAAGACCGTGCAACAGCGGCTTGCCCAAGCCGGTATCCGGCGAAAGGAACTCGCAGTCACCGTCATTTTCAGCCGTATGGTACTTCCAATCGTGATTGGTGGCGGCGTGGGAGTCTATATTTATGTCATGAATGGAACGCCTGAGTGGGGCGCGTTCAAGAAATTTGCGGCTTTTGCGGCTGCCATGATCCTCAGCTACAAGGCGGCCGATATCTATCTTTCGAACATGGTCAACAAACGCACGACGGCTATTCGCAAGGGATTGCCTGATGCGCTCGACCTGCTCGTGATCTGCGCCGAAGCCGGCCTGACGGTAGATACCGCTTTTAACCGTGTCGCAAAGGAACTTGGCCGCGGATATCCGGAGCTGGGGGATGAATTTACGCTGACGGCAATCGAACTCGGCTTTCTCACCGAACGGCGGATGGCGTTTGAAAATCTCGCCTATCGCGTCAATCTCGACTCGATCCGTGGCGTGGTCACCACCATGATCCAGACTGAAAAATACGGCACGCCGCTGGCTTCGGCATTGCGCGTTTTGTCCGCGGAATTCCGCAACGATCGCATGATGCGCGCAGAAGAAAAGGCAGCACGTTTGCCAGCCATTATGACGGTCCCGCTCATTCTGTTCATTCTGCCCACATTGTTCATCGTGATCCTTGGGCCAGCGGCCTGTTCGATCGCCGACGCATTTTCGAAACAGTAAAACGCAAATGCGAGGGTGGCCACGCGCCACCCTTTTATTTTGTGCGAACGGTCTGCTCGATAGCGCCAAAGATGCTGTGGCCAGCGTCGTCTTGCACTTCAATCCGCACCACATCGCCATCACGCAAAAACGGTGTCGCCATTTCGCCGGTTTGAATCTTTTCGACCATCCGCACTTCAGCAACACAGCTATAACCAAGCCCGCCCTCGGCAACTGGTCGGCCAGGGCCGCCGTCCGCATCGCGGTTCGAAACCGTTCCCGAACCGATAATTGACCCGGCACCAATTTTGCGTGTCTTCGCCAGATGCGCGATCAAGATACCGAAATCGAATGTGCAATCGTCCGATGCCACTGCACGGCCAAATGGTGCGCCATTGAGGTCAACATTCAACGTTCGGTGCAGCTTACCACCCTGCCAATATGCGCCAAGGCTGTCGGGTGTGACGAACACAGGCGACAGTGCGCTGGCAGGCTTGGACTGGACAAAGCCAAAGCCCTTGTCCAGCTCCGCCGGAATAAGATTGCGCAACGACACGTCATTCACAAGACCGACCAGCCGGACATAAGACAACGCGTCTGCTGGCGTGGTCCCGCGCGGGACATCGCCTGTAACCACGACAATCTCCGCCTCCAGGTCGCAGCCCCAGGCTTCGTCACCCAGCAAGATGTCGTCACGTGCACCCATGAATTCATCCGAACCACCCTGATACATTAACGGGTCGTGCCAGAAACTGTCGGGAAGCGCCGCGCCCCGGGCCTTGCGGACCAATTCGACATGATTGACATAGGCCGAACCGTCCGCCCATTGAAAAGCGCGTGGCAATGGTGCCGCTGCGTCATGTTCGTGAAAGCGTTCACGCGGGATCACGGCGTGCTCCAGATCGGTCGCCAGCGCAGCCAGGCGGGGCGCAAACTCATCCCAATCGTCAAGCGCCGCCTGCAGTGTCGGCACAATATGCGATGCGTCGGCATACCAGGCCAGGTTGTCCGAGACGATGACAAGATAGCCGTCACGGCCCGACTTCAACGACGCAAGTTTCATAATCCATCTCCAGCTTTTGTCCTTCATGCATCCATATTGCGGTTGCGGCAACCGCTGCTCTGCGTTTAGACCTAACTTCATGGGGCTGGGGAAATCCAAATTGCGGTTCATGCAGATAGGCGCGCTTGCGCTTGCGCTGCTCGTGACTGGTTCCGCCTTCAGCCAGCCGCAAATGTTCAACACGGCTGAGGCCGCCCGAAATGGCTGGTTCATGGAACAGAACCGTTCGCCATCATGGTATTGGTCGCAGCATAAAAGGCTGGCCGACGCCATTGGCACGCTGCAGCCGCAGCGTCCGGGCGTCATCGACGCATATGTGATTTCGATTGGCCTTGATTCCGACAGCGTATTCGGCCGCGAATCTGCGGAGGCAGCGAAGGTATTAGCACGCCGTTATGGTGCGGCAGGCAAAACACTCTATCTCGCCGCCGGTGCTGACGATAGCGCCACGGGCGCACCGCAGGGATCTCCAGCGAACCTTGCTATAGCCTTGGCGGCTGTAGCCCGCAAAATGGACCTAAAAGAGGATGTACTCATCCTGTTTGCCACCGCCCATGGCGACCCTGTTTCGGGACTTGCCTATCGTGATGGCGCGTATGGCGCGGGCATGATTGCACCGGAGCGTCTGTCCAACTTGCTTGACAACGTTGGTATCAAGCGGCGGATGGTGTTGCTGTCGGCATGTTATTCGGGAATATTCCTTCCTTTGCTGACCAATGACCAGACCGTCATTGTGACTGCGGCATCCTCGCAGCGAAGCTCTTTTGGCTGCACACCCGGAAACGACTGGACCTTCTTTGGTGATGCCTTGGTGAATAATGCCCTGCGTAAACCGCAGAAATTTGAAGCCGCGACCGCCGAAGCCGTGCGGCTGATTTCGGAATGGGAAAACACTTTAAACTTGCTGCCGTCGCGGCCCCAGGTTTTCGTAGGCGACAATGCGCACATCTGGCTTGACGCACTTGAACAGAAAATGCCCAAAACGCCAATGGCGCGTGTTGGCCGTCCGGCGCTTGAACCGGGTTAAGCGCGGCCGCGCGGCCCTAACCGAGTTCGGCAACCCTGACCCTTAACTGGGCGAGCATCTCCTCTAGCATTTTTGCTTCGCCCTTGCCCAATATCGTTTCAAGCTCCGCCTCCAATTGGAGCGCTTCGGGTACAATCTGCTCATACAGGTCGCGTCCAGCCGCCGTCAGCGCCAAATGGTGCGACCGGCCGTCATGGGTATTAGGAACGCGGCTCACCAACGCCCTTTCTTCAAGAGCCTTGCACGCGCGGTTAACGGTGACCTTGTCCATGGCCGTTGCGGCGACCAATTGTCGTTGCGTTGCAACTTCGGTTTCGCCCAACAACGCCATCACCCGCCATTCGGGAACCTTCAGCGCGAATTTGCCCCGATAGGCGCGTGCGATAAGGTCGCTTACGGCGTTCGACGTGATAGACAATTGATACGGAAGAAACGCACTAAGCGTCAGTTTTTTCTGTGGCATCGGATTAGCTTGTGAACCCGGCCCCGAGCGCGACCCGCAACGCGGCCATCATTCGGGCTTGACCCGATCAGGATGCGCAGCCGCAAATGCAGGCATTGCCGTCAACGCCGCATCGATCCGGGCCAGTTTGGGAAATTTGTCGAATGGCGTATCCACTCTGCGTGCATTTGCCATTTGGGGCACGAGGCACACATCAGCGAGGTTCGGCATGTCCCCGCCGAACAGGCCATCATCAGGTGCCATCGCCTCCAATGCAGTAAATCCTTCGACAATCCAGTGCCGATACCATGTGTCGACGGCTTCCTGGGATTGGCCCATTTCCTCTTTCAAATAGCGCAATATCCGCAGATTATCGATCGGGTGGGTATCGGCGGCGATGACCAGGGCCTGCGCCAGCGTTTTCGAACGCTCGGCGGGATTGGAC
>JBBQPQ010000016.1:0-43510 GCA_038217195.1 Sphingomonadales bacterium
GCCGATGATGGAAATGAACACGACGCCGTTGATCGACGTCATGCTCGTTCTCCTCATCATGCTGATGATCACCATCCCCCCGGTTTCGCACGCCGTAAATATCGACCTTCCGGTCAATGACCCCAACGCGCCTCCACCGGATGTGCCTATTGATCCTGTCATCAACAAGATCATCATCCTGCCGGACAGCACAATCCAATGGAACGGTACACCCGTGACATTGCAACAGATGGAGCAGTTTTTGGTCCAGACGACGTCCATGAGCCCGGAACCAGAGCTTCAATTCCAGCCTGCACCAACGGCGCCATACGACACCGTTGATAAGGCGCTGGTTTCTGTAAAGCGCAGCGGCATCTCGCGTTTCGGTTTTGTCGGCAACGAACAATATCGCGTGTTCGGCAAGGCAGCGCGTGAGGGACGGTAGTCTGCGGACTTCGACCTAATCGACATTCCAAGGGCGGTGCAGAGATGCGCCGCCCTTTACTTATGTGCGCAGCAGATGTCGGACGGCGGCCTGCATTTGGGGGTCTGCCCCCGACGCTATGGCCTCCGCTGTCATCGCCACCGCGATATCTGGCGTTATTCCAGCATCAGGCTTCTTCGTCTCGGGGAAAAATCCGATCAACGGAACGTCAAATTCGATTCCCGATTCCGGCAAGCGTGCGAAGAAGAATGAGCCGCCATTTATGCCGCGCTGGTTGCCACCTGTTGTTTCACCGACAAGTGCCCCAAGCCCAAGTTGTTTCGTCAACGCAGCAAACTGGAATGTTGCACTGCTGTTTTGGGCGCTGGTCAGAACAGCCATCGGTACGTCCAATTTCCTTGAGGACGCTGCGACGGTGGCTGCCTCGCTATCCAGTTTCAGCCGATAGAAACGGCCTTCCTTGGAGGATATCTGGCTGCTCCAGTCACGGAAGCTGTCATCCCATGTATCCAGATACGGGTTGAGCGCCTCAGGCGTTTTGACATAGCGCACTACCCGATTGTATTTGGGCTTGGCAATGTCGCGTCCGGCAAGCCGCGCGAGTATGAGGTCACCACAATCAAGGCCGCCTTCATTCTTACGAATATCCAATATCAGGCCCCTCGCGCCATTGAGGCTGTCCAGCCTATCATTGAGCCACGCCGCCCAATCCCATTTGCTGTCGTACAGCCCCCAATTGTCCATACACAGAACGGCAATATTGTCAGGGCGCATTGTCCACTGCCAGACCGGTTTGTCGCCACGATAATCCGTCGTCCGCATGAACGACTGGCGCTCTGACAGAGTCAGCGCAGGCAGGTCTAAGACACTGTCGCCAGAAGCCCCGGGAAGGCGCGTACGAAGTCGATAGGGGCGAGGGGGATCGATGCCAACCGACCCGCCATTCATGCCCTCCAGCAGCCCTTGAAACACGTCGAAGGTCTCAATTTTATCGGCACCCGTCACCGACAGCAACGCCCGGCGCTTGCCATCATTGTTTCCGTCGGCGCGCGCATATGGCATCAGTCGGGAAAGAATGTCCCTGATGGGAATGTCGTTTACCGCCAAAATAATTGTACCCGGCAGTAGCGAAGCGGTCCCGCTCTGGTCCTCCAATACGACCATCTGGCCCGCGATCCTCTTGAACGTAAACGGCACGCGGGTCTGCCGGTCAAAAAGCTGCTTTTGCACCAACGTCGTCTGGTTGAAGAAATTGGCATAGCTATGCCCGCATTTGATCGTCGCCAGAAAGTGCGAGAGGTACAGGTATCTCGCCGCAAGGTCGGGATTTGCGGCCCATGCTAGCGACAGCTGCGCAAGCGATCGCTCCACCGTCCGGGGACTTTGATATCGGTAAACCCCGGGATGCAATGTCCGCAATATTTCCCCAAGCAATGCAATGTCACCGGTGGGAGGCACTGACACTGATGCGCCTAGTGCATTGGGCCATATCGTTGCTGCTGCCAAACCAGCGCCTGCATGGATAACGTCACGGCGGTTCAACATGGGCGCTTACTGCCCCTTCTCCCGCGCAAGGCGGGACATGAGAATGGCCGCGCGTTTGGCCTGCCGTTTGATGCTGTTGAGGTCAACGGTTTCGCCAGGCGCGTGGTCACCCCGGCTGAACGCACCAAGGCCGACAAGGCCATCTACGTCACTGGCGACGAAGCTGATGTCACCTGCGCCGCGCTTTAGCGGGTCAAGCGGCGCTTGTTCGGCAAGGCCGAGGTCGCGGTTCACAACATTCAGGCGCGCCAGCAACGCTTTGTTGCCGTCGGTCGGGGCCATGGCTGGGTATCCCCCGGGATCAAAGCTAATCTTCGCGCTGGTCTTCGGCGCTGAGTCTGCAACGATGGCAAGCATCTTTGAGCGAACACGCACGCTCTGTTCTTCCGATAAGGTTCTGAAATCGCCGCGCGCCAGGGCGATGCCAGGTATGATGTTTGTCTTGCCCTTCGCGCTGATACGGACGCCGTCGGCATCAAGGCTTGCCTCTTGTCCAGCAGCAACGATACCGACGTTGAAAGTGAGGTTGGGTTCGGGCAGCTCGGTACGAAAACGGGAGAGTATGCGCGCCAGCTCGAACGCTGCTCCGTCCCCATAGGTCGAATCAAATATCAACGAGCTGTGCCCCGTCACGCCAGACACTTCCAATTTCCAGCTGTTCGACGACCGCCGCGCAATCACGCCCATGTCCATGCCATTCTCGATGGACAGCCCTTCAAAATCGAGCGCCACGTCCGCAGTTTTGCCAGCCGCAATCAATGGCGCACGCGTAACAGCGATTGGGTCGCCTGAATCCTCCTCATCACCCGTCATGTGAATCTCGATATGCGCGTCTTTCAACGTGCCGGCGGCCTGCATGGCGCGCAGGGCAGATACGATCACGACCATGCCGCCCTTGTCGTCGCCTGCGCCGGGGCCGGTGGCTTCATCGCCCTTGCGCTCGAATTTCTGGAACGGGCTGTCGGCCTCGAACACCGTATCAAGATGGGCGATCAGCAACATTTTCTTGCTGCCTTTTTTGCCCGGCTTTGTCGCCACCAGATGGCCGGCGCGCCCGGCCTTTGCCATGTCGGTCCACTCGACCTTGAAGCCCAATGGCTCCAGTTCAGCCCGCATCATGTCGCCCACGGCCTTTACACCTGCGAAGTTCATCGTGCCCGAGTTCTGGTTCACCAACCGTTCCAGCAGGGCAATCGAGCGAGGATACTCCGCGTCAACAGTGGCGACAATCTTGGTCTCGGGTGCTGACAGTTGGGCAAAAGCGGCTGAACCGGTAGCCAGGAGCGCAATGATGCTGCAGTATTTAAGGTCACGATATTTCATGTCAATCTCCGGAGGAATATCATCATGATGTGCCGCCCTTTGCGCCCGGGAGCAAGTCTGTTGGGCAAGCGGCTTACACTGCCTTCTTTGCCGACATAAGATATTCAAGAATGAAATGCGGCACCGTCAGGGTTGATATCAGTATGAATGCGGCTCGGATGATGCCCATGTCCGTCGGAACCTGGCCCTGATACAGAAACATCAGCACGCCCAGCCCGAAAGAAAGCGATGAGACCGCAGTAATGATGACGAGTTTTTGGGCGGGCGAAAGGGCGCCTGTTTCGCGCAACGCATCACCCATATGCCGCGGTGAGTGTAGACCACAAAAGAAAACTGCAAAGGCGACCAAAGGCGGCAGGAACAGGGCTGCAACGATGCAGGCAATGACCTCCAATGCGCTTTGTGCATCGTTATGCCGGAAGGCCCAGTATGCAAACACCAAGCTTCCTAATGCTGCCGGAACCGATGCGGCGCCCAGAAGTCCCGCAATCACTGCGCCATTCTCGCTGCCTGTCAGTACCGCAAATATGGCGGCGGCATCATCCGGGCTGGCAAGTGCGGGCAAGGCCACCAAGGCCCAACCAACCATCATTGCCAGAAAGGGATCTGCGCCTCCACGCCAATCCCGGCTGAAGTGAATGATCGAGATAACCAAAAATGCAATGAGCGCGAATTCAGGCAGCCAGAGCCATAACATCACCATGGCTGCCGCACAGCCTATGTAGCTGAAGAAGATTTTGACTTTTCCGCTGAAGCCGTGTTGCCCGAAATGGGCGGCGGCAATCTCAATGTCGAGGGTGCCGTGCGGGATACCGGCAATAACGATAGCGATTGCCGCCAACATATTGGCTTGGGTGCTACCGATGCCACCGAACGCACGGTCGGCAATGATAAGAAGGATGCTGACTACTGGAAGTGCCCACAGGCGCAACGGTTTCGGGAACGTTGCGCCTGCGAACTTCGGTAGCATGATCGTAGTCATATCAAGAGGTCATCTGTAAAAACAGCGGACATCCAATTGTTAAGCGACAGCCCTATCGCCATATTCCGCCTGTGACTTGCGAACTGCGATCATGTAGACCAAAATACCCACACCCGCTTTTGCGATCAGATCCGCAATAGTGTAGCCGACCTGGACGCCTACGGTGATGTTAGTGCCGCTAAGGCTTGTGTACGGAATCATATATACAATCGGGTAGAAACCCCACGACGCGAAGGTAAGCAAACGTGCCTTCTTTACCAGGTCACGAACATTTTCCGGTTGGTTGTTGATCGACGCGCCGAGGCCAGCGAACAACTGCCACACGATGTACACAAATGGTATGGACGACAATGTACCCCACAATACGCGGGTCGAAATATCGGTGGCGATTTCGCCCGGATAGCCCAGAACAATCATGAGCGCGGCTGCGCCGCCAAGCTTGAACGACTTCGATATCGTTTCTTCCTGGCTCAAGCGCATCACGAGGATAAGTTCGACCAGCAACAAGGGTACCGTGAGCAGCCAATCAACGTAGCGATAGGCATCGTTAAAGGCATATCCACTAGCAGATACCACGCCGTTTTCGATAGCATAGGCACCTTCCCAGCTCTCGAAAATCCTGAAGTAATGATAAGCAGCAATTGCGCATACCAAGCCCGAAACGGTCAATGCGGTTTTGTAGGCAGGCCCGACCTGAGACCGCCCAAGCCACAAAAACAGCGTGGCTGCTGCCATCGTAGCAAACGTGAATGAAAATGCGTTGTAGACCAACGAATATTGGCCGAATGAGAGATCTTCCATGTCTTTCCCCTTTTAGCGACCCCGTTGCGTATGACGGGTAGCGCCGAAATAGAGGATGGGCTAAAGGCAACAACCTACCCTTTATACCATGTTTTCCCGATATTGCCGGAATCGGCACAGAAATGGAGAAATGCAAAGGCAGGCGCGACCATGCGCCGATCGTCCGATTCAGGAGGCACTGTAAATTGGTCATTGTTGACCATATCGATGCGCGGCTGGACGCGCTGATTGCGAACAGTCCGATTGCGTCGGTGATTAGCGATCCGCGTCAGCGTGACAATCCAATCATTGCCTGCAATGCCGCCTTCATGGAACTGACGGGCTATGCCGAGTATGAGATCATCGGCCGGAACTGCAAATTCCTGGCGGGTCCGGCAACCGAGCCACGGCTGACCGACACGATAAGAAGGGGAGTTGAGCGGCATACGCCCGTTCTTGTGGAAATTCTGAATTACAAACGCGACGGGACACCTTTTCGCAATGCCGTGCTGGTGGCACCGATTTTCGATGAAGAGGGTGCGCTTGAATTCTTTCTTGGATCGCAGGTCGAACTTGATCCCGGCGCGCCCATGTCGCACGAGAATCGCCGGATGGCCGCGGCCACAGCGGTAAAGACATTGTCGCGGCGCCAGCGGGAAGTGTTGGCCGAAATGGCGCTTGGGCATTTGAACAAGCAAATCGCGTTCCGACTTGGCCTGAGCGAACAAACGGTCAAAATGCACAGGGCATTATTGATGGATAGGCTCGGCGCGGCCACCACCGCCGATGCCATTCGCATTGCTGTTGAGGCTGGCCTTTAACGGTATGACAGACTTCTCCTGCAATCTGCACGCAGCGGAACATTAAGACCCCCAATCGATTAGACTTTTCACGAAACTATTATGTGAAAAGAGAATCTTATGAAAAGTCGCATATATCTGGCTAGCGCTGCGCTTGCCATTCTTACCCCTTCGATCGCAATGGCCCAAGACGATGGTTGCCGCCGCGATGGCAGCGGCCGCGTGATTGGTACCGTTGTAGGCGCCGGCGCCGGCGGCGTATTGGGCAATGTCATCGCTGGCCGTGGCGACAAGACCGAAGGTTCTATCATTGGCGCGATTGTGGGCGCCGTGGTCGGCAACCAGATTTCAAAATCCGACCGTGGCGACTGCCGCCGAGCTTACGGTTATTATGATCAGCAGGGACGTTGGCACGCAACTGGCGTCAGCACGTCGGACGCACGCGGTTATTATGACCGTGACGGCAGCTGGGTCGAGGGCCAGCCAAATGGCTATTATGACAATGGCCGATGGGTAAGCGGCGGCAATGACAGCAGCACTGCTGGATACATCGACCGCGATGGCCAATGGGTTCCTGCATCTGCGGTTGGCTATTATGACCGCAACAACCGTTGGGTCGGCGGAACCGCTACAGGATATTACGACAATGGGCGCTGGGTTGCTGGTCCGACCCGTGGTCGTTATGATGCGCGTGGCCGTTGGATCGCGGGCGATACTGGCTATGCCAATGAGAATAATGGCAATTGGGATGCTGTAGAGCAGCCCGGTTATTATGATTCAAACGGCCGCTGGCAAGCTGGCCGGGCTTATGGCTATTATGACGCACGTGGCCGTTGGATTGCGACGCGCAATGATGGCTATCAGTCATCAAATGACAATCGCGACAATAACCAATATCGCCCAGGCACAGGTCAATATGACCTCAGCCAGATGCCAACGGATATTTCGACCCGTATCAGCTGGCTGCGCGAGTATGTTCGTTCGGGTGTCCAAGCGCGCCGGATTGACCGGAGCAGTGCGCAATATGCGCGCAGTGAATTGAAAGCGATTGAAGCGCAAAACCGCCAGTTCAACCGCGATGGCCGCTTTACGCAGCGTGAGGAGCAGATGGTCGAAAGACGTCTGAACCGATTGACCACGCGCCTTGACAGAAATTGGCGACAGGGGCGCAATTACTAAATCCTAAAAAACAAGGCCCGGCAGTCCCCCAACCGCCGGGCCTCTAGCTATGATCCGATGCGTTAGGATCAGTAGCTATAGTACATGTCGAACTCGACTGGGCTCGGCGTCATTTCCCAACGGGCGACGTCTTCCATCTTTAGTTCGATATAGCTTTCAATCTGGTCTTTCGAGAACACGTCACCCTTTAGCAGGAAGTCGTGATCTGCCGCCAGACAATCGAGCGCCTCGCGAAGCGACCCTGCAACGGTTGGAACTTTAGCCAGTTCTGCGGGCGGTAAATCATAAAGATTTTTGTCCATCGCTTCGCCTGGATGTATCTTGTTCTGAATGCCATCAAGACCAGCCATGAACAACGCAGCATAGCACAGATACGGGTTAGCCATCGCATCGGGGAAGCGCACTTCAACGCGCTTTGCCTTGGCACCTGCGCCATATGGTATACGGCATGAGGCTGACCGGTTACGCGCCGAATAAGCGAGCAATACGGGCGCTTCATATCCTGGTACCAGACGCTTGTAGCTGTTGGTCGTCGGATTGGTGAAAGCGTTGATTGCCTTGGCATGTTTGATGATGCCACCGATGAAGAACAGGCACATTTCCGAAAGTCCGGCATAGCCGTCACCTGCGAAGAGCGGAGTCTTGCCTTCCCAGATCGACAAATGGGTGTGCATGCCAGAACCATTGTCTTCCTTGATGGGCTTGGGCATGAATGTCGCTGTCTTGCCATATGCATGCGCCACCTGATGCACGACATATTTGTAAATCTGCATCCGGTCAGCCGTCTCGGTCAGCGTGCCAAAGGTCAGACCAAGCTCATGCTGGGCTGCAGCAACTTCATGGTGATGCTTGTCACAGGGAAGGCCCATTTCCAGCATGGTCGAGACCATTTCGCCACGGATATCCATTGCGCTGTCAACAGGTGCCACGGGGAAGTAACCGCCCTTGGCCCGCGGGCGGTGGCCCATATTACCGCTTTCATACTTGGTACCGCTGTTGGTGGGCAGCTCAATATCGTCGATCTTGTAATAGGACGTGTTGTAGCTGTTTTCGAAACGCACATCGTCAAACATGAAGAATTCGGCTTCTGGGCCGACATATACGGTGTCGCCGATTCCAGTGGTTTTGAGATAAGCTTCCGCGCGCTTTGCGGTCGAACGTGGGTCACGGCTATAAAGCTCGCCGGTCGACGGCTCAACAATGTCACAGAAGATGATCATCATCGGCGTGGCCGAGAAAGGATCAATGTAAACAGCTTCAAGGTCAGGCTTGAGGATCATGTCGGATTCGTTGATCGCTTTCCAGCCTTCAATGGACGAGCCGTCAAACATCAGGCCGTCTTCCAGCTCATCTTCGCCAATCACACCAGCGCACATGGTAAGATGCTGCCATTTCCCCTTGGGGTCAGTGAAGCGGACATCGACCCACTCAATCTCCTCTTCTTTGATGCGTTTGATAATGTCCTTGGCTGACGTACCCATATGACTTTCCTTCTTTCGCTTGTCTTTTTTGACTGTTTTGGATTTCTTAGACGGCATCATTGTCACGTTCGCCGGTGCGGATACGCAGCGCGGTCTCAACGGGAATGACGAAGATTTTTCCGTCACCGATGCGCCCTGTCTGCGCCGCGGCTGCTATGGCCTCGACGACGCGATCGGCAAGGCCGTCTTCAACAACAACCTCAAGTTTCACCTTGGGCAAGAAATCGACAACATATTCGGCACCGCGATACAGTTCTGTGTGGCCTTTCTGTCTCCCGAACCCCTTGGCTTCAGTGACCGTAATACCCGACACGCCTACTTCGTGCAGCGCCTCTTTGACTTCATCCAGTTTGAACGGCTTGATGATCGCTTCGATCTTTTTCATGACTTTCCTCTCAGTGGCGCGTGAGGCGGTGGCTCCGCGCGCGCGGATGATGCAAACGATATATCAAGTATCGTGCCAATATTCAGTCGGCGCAAACTGGCTATTCCGGGCCAGCAACCCATAGACGACTGCCTAAATTTTAAGCAGTTGCCAGAATCATGGGCAGCAAATTTTTATTTCACTGCCTTCTTTTGTCCACCCGAAAGTGCAGCATCGTTTGCCTTTGCATAATATGCGCGGCTGACAACATAAGCGCGCATTTGCTCGGCTTCCTTGGGGGTAAGGACGCTGCTGAAACTTACCATTCCGTTGCCCTTGAGGATGCCTTCAATGACGACGGATTTCCATGTTTCGGCATCGGCAATTGTTCCTGATTTGCGCAGATCAGGCAAGACACCGTTTCCTACAGCGCCAGGGCCGTGACAGACGAGACAATAGCGTTGGAAATTTGATCCTCCGGCTGCGATATCAGCGGGGGTGCCGAACTGCTTGGGCGGCGACCAGACATATGCGGGTGTTTCAGGCAAAGCGGGTAGCGCAACTTTGCCGCCCAGCTTCAGCACAATCAAGCGCGGCAGGTTAGGGACAGAGGCACTTGTTGCGCCCGCATAGCCGGATACGAGCGGGAATGCGCCGCCCTTGCTGGTCAAAAACGCAACATATTGCTCGCCGTCAACGGTGTAGGTCGATGCGCCCGATAGGACTCCGGACTGTACATCAAGGTTCAACAACTGCTTGCCGGTGTCGGCTGCGTACGCCCGGAATTCGCCCATGGCGGTGCCCTGGAATACGAGATTGCCTGCGGTCGTCATCGTGCCGCCATTCCATGATGCAGGGTAGTCGACAGTCCATTTGGCCTTGCCGGTTTTTGGATCAAAGGCGACGAGCTTACCCTTTGTCGCAGCCTTCACAGCTTTGACGAAATTGATGTCGTCCGGCAAATCGGCGGTGGCCATTGCGCCGCCCACGTTAAAGCCAAGCACCTTGCGTTCCTGTTCATTCGGAGCGACCGGAGGCATATATGCGCCGCCGATATACAAGGCAGGGATATAGACCAGGCCCGTTTCCGGGTTAAAGCTCATCGGGTGCCAGTTGTGCGCGCCCAATGCCGACGGGTTGGCCATGTAAAGCTTGCCCGTTTTCTCGTAGCGCGCTTCGGGGTTTTCGATCGGGCGTCCCGTTTTCATGTCGTAGCCACTGGCCCATGTGATGCCGTCGATGAAAGGATTGGCCGAGAGCAACTTGCCATTCAGGCGATCAATGGTGAAGAAGAATCCGTTCTTCGGCGCATGGTAAAGAACCTTGCGTTCCTTGCCTCCACGGGTTTCGTTTGCTAATATGATTGGCTGAGTAGCGGTGTAGTCCCAGCTTTCGGCTGGCGTTTCCTGATAATGCCAAACATATTCGCCCGTGTCGGGCTTGAGCGCTACGATGGACGACAGGAACAGGTTATCACCTTCGCTATTGGAACGAATGCCATGGTTCCAAGGGTTGCCGTTGCCGACGCCCAGATAGAGCTGATCAAGTTCGGCGTCATAAACGATCGCGTCCCAGACGGTACCGCCGCCGCCGCTTTCACGCCAATCTCCCTTTTTAGCCGTGGCGCTCCATGTGCTGGTTGCCGCGGTTTTCAGAATCTCATCGCTTGCGGCGTTGTCGGGCTCTCCTTTGGGATTGGGTGTAGTGTAAAACCGCCAGGCTTGTTTGCCTGTTGCTGCATCATACGCGGTGACATAACCGCGCGCACCAAATTCAGCGCCGCCGAAACCAATCACCACTTTGTCCTTCACGACGCGTGGAACGCCCGTAATTGTCCCGTTGGATTTGATATCCAGCGTCTGGACGCTCCAATTCTGTTTGCCTGTTGCCGCGTCGAGCGAAATCAGCCGCCCGTCGATGGTGCCGACGAACACGCTGCCCTTCCAAAAGGCTATTCCGCGATTGACGACGTCGCAGCAGGCTTTTACGCCTCGCGCCTTGTCGACTTCGGGATCAAAATTCCACAATGGCTTGCCGTTTTTCGCGTCATAGGCGAACACTTTGGACCATGCCGTGGACACGAACATCTTGCCATCGACCACTACTGGCGTTGCCTCCTGGCCGCGCGCATCGGGCAGATCGGCAAACCAGGCAATACCAAGATCCTGCACATTTTTGTCGTTAATCTGTGTCAGCGGGCTGTGGCGTTGCTCATCATAATTGAAGCCAGTCATGGCCCAGTTCGACCCGTCACCGCCCGATGTGAGATAATCACCATCAATCGCAGCAAAAGCAGAAACAACGGGTTCCACCGCAGCCTTTTGGCAAGAACCTACAATTAATGCCGCGCCCGCGCAGAATGCCGCAAGCCATAGCTTATGTGTCATAATTCACTCTCCCGAAGGAGAGGCTATGCCGATGAAGCCGCCGCGTCCAGTGCCAATTTAATCGAGGGATTAAATTATCCTGCGGATGGTGTTTTCCATCTCTGCGGCAGCTTCATGATAGACACGCGCGCGCAGGTTGGTGACAATTTCTTCCGGCGCACTTGCCAGTGACCCGCTGTGAAATGGTGGAGCTGGGTCATATTCGAGTGCAAGCTGAATGCTGCGCGCCACGTTCTCACCGGCAATAGCAGCAATGAGTTCAAGCGCGAAATCAATGCCTGAGGTCACGCCGCCCGCGGTGATCAGATTACCATCGCGCACAACGCGTGCCGCCTGGTGTGTTGCGCCAAACAAGGGCAGCAATTGCGTGTAGGCCCAGTGGCACGTTGCCTGCTTACCCTGAAGCAAACCAGCGGCCCCCAAGATGAACGCGCCAGTGCAAACGCTTGTGATGTATTGCGCACTTTCCGCTTGCGTCCGAACAAAATTGACAATGCCAGCGTCCGCGATTGCATCGCGCACCCCAAAGCCGCCAGGCACACAAATGATGTCAGCCTTCGGACATTGCACGAAGCCCGAACGGGGCAGGATCGAAAAGCCGCAGTCCGTCGTTGCGGCTTCGCCATCTTTGGTCACAACATGGATTTGCGCTCCGGGAAGCCGCGAAAGCACCTGCACGGGTCCGGTAAAGTCGAGCTGCGTGACATTGTCGAAAAGGACGAAGACGATATTCATGTCTCGAACTTAGCGCGCGGCGCACAAAAAACAAAGGGCCGCCGGATTTCTCCGACGGCCCAAAGCGTTCAGGGAGGATTGAACGCTTTAGAGGTAAAAGCCGCGATAGGCTCTAATTACGCGTCCGGTGCGGGTGTTCACCAACAGCACGTCATTATAGTGACGCACATAAGTTTGGTAGCGACCGGGATTTGGAAGGCGATAATTTTGGTAATTGCTCACCCGATAGCGTGGCGCATAGTAGCTTGCGCCAATGCTCACGCCGTTGTTGAATGTCCGATAACGAAACGGTGCATTGAAACGAGTGGCCTGAAAAGCGCGTCGGTTTTTCTGGCGATATTCGCGCCAGTCTTCGCGATATTCCTGGCGGGCTTCACGCACGTCCCGGCGTTCTTCGCGCACATCCCGTCGATCGCCGGTGCGGCGGGCGTCGCGGACGTCACGTTGTTGTTCACGAACTTCCTGCCGATCCCGTTGCAACTCACGCGTTTGCGCTTGTGCCGCCATCGGAGTGAATGTGGTGGCGATGACCGCTGCGATCAATAATTTGGTCTTCATGGTCTTCTGTCCTTTTCTTTCGACGTAAACGCACCAATTGCGTTGACGTTCCCTAGATGGACTTCGGACTGTGAACGCGCGGCGAATAAGGCGTTCAGAAAGCAGACATTAGTGTCGCAAATTGTATCGGTTAGATAAGCTCGATCGCCAATGCCGTTGCTTCACCGCCTCCTATACACAGCGAAGCAATCCCGCGCTTTTTGCTGTGTCGTTGAAGTGCAGCCACCAATGTGGTGATGATCCGCGCACCTGATGCGCCAATCGGATGGCCAAGCGCGGTGGCGCCGCCGTGGACGTTAATCTTGTCATGCGGAATGCCCAGATCATGCATGGCAAACATTGCGACACAGGCAAACGCCTCATTCACTTCGAACAGGTCAACATCGCCAATCGCCCAGCCAGCCTTAGCAAGGCACTTGTTGATGGCACCGACTGGCGCAGTGGTGAACGCCGATGGCTCCTGTGCATGCGCGGCGTGCGCGACGATACGCGCGATGGGTGACTGCCCGTTGGCATCCGCGACCGACTGACGCGTCAGCACAAGCGCGGCGGCACCATCAGATATGGATGAGCTGGTCGCTGCTGTTATGGTACCGTCTTTGGCGAAGGCTGGCTTCAAGGTCGGGATCTTGTCCGGCATGCCCTTGCCAGGCTGCTCGTCAGTGTCGACGATGACATCGCCCTTGCGAGTGCTAACAGTCACCGCCGCGATCTCCTGCTTGAAAGCGCCATCGGCAATCGCGCTTTGTGCGCGCCGAAGCGATTCAATCGCGTAAGCATCCTGCGCTTCGCGCGTCAGTTGATAGTCGTTGGCTGTATCTTGTGCAAAAGTGCCCATCGCGCGGCCGGCTTCATAGGCGTCTTCAAGGCCATCGAGGAACATGTGGTCATATGCGGTGTCATGCCCGATGCGCGCGCCGCTGCGGTGCTTTTTCAACAGATAGGGTGCATTCGTCATGCTTTCCATACCACCTGCGATCACGTAATCTATCGAACCCGCCGCCAGCGCTTCGCTTCCCATGATTACCGTCTGCATACCTGAGCCACAGACTTTGTTCACTGTCGTCGCCTGAACCGATTTGGGCAAACCGGCCTTGATTGCAGCCTGACGGGCAGGGGCCTGGCCCAAGCCAGCCGGCAGGACGCAGCCCATATAGATGCGTTCGATCAATGCGCCATCGACACCTGCACGCTCGACCGCAGCCTTGACAGCGACGGCCCCAAGGTCGGTGGCGGCAACGTCAGCAAGCGCACCTTGCATCCCACCCATGGGCGTGCGGGCGTAAGACAAGATGACGACGGGATCGGCGTGGGACATGGGAGATTCCTTTGATTTCAATTTACCGGCATATAGTGCGGCGTAGCATCAAAAACAAATGTGAATCGGGACCCGCACCGATCAGAACAAAGCCTTCAACTCGCGCTTCAGGATTTTGCCATTGGCGTTGCGGGGCAATGTGTCCTGCGTAAAGATGATTTTGACGGGCACCTTGAACTTTGCCAGCCGCTCACCGACCCAGGCGCGAAGCTCGTCCTCTGTTGCATTGGTGCCGGGTGCCAGATGCACAACGGCTGCGGGCTCTTCGCCCAATGTCGGGTGCGGAATGCCCACCAAGGCGGCGTCTGTAATGGCAGGATGTTCGTACAGGATGTTTTCGACTTCCGAGGAATAAATGTTTTCGCCGCCCCGGATGATCATGTCCTTGGCGCGGTCGACGATGAAGCAAAAACCTTCTTCATCGAGACGCGCCAGATCTCCTGTGCGCACCCAGCCATCGACAAATGTTTCTGCGGTGGCGTCGGGGCGGTTCCAATAGCCTTTGACAATTTGCGGGCCGCGCGCCCACAATTCGCCGACCTCGCCAACAGGCAATTCGGTCACGCCATCCTCCGACATGATTTTCAGGTCGGAGACGGCGACGGCTGGGCCGCAGCTATCGGGTCGGTTCAAATAATCTTCGGCGATGTGCGATGTGACGGTCGCCATCGTTTCAGTCATTCCCCAGCCATTGCCGGGAAATGCGCCGAATATCTCGTAGATCTTGCTAACAAGTTCAGGTGCGGACGGCGCCCCACCATAGCTGATCGCGTCGATGGAGCTTAGGTCATATTTATCCCGATCGGGATGTTCGATCAGCTGCCATGCAATGAACGGAACGCCGCCGGTAGCATTGATTTTTTCACGCTCGATGACTTCAAACGCCCTTAATGTATCCCATTTGTGCATGAACACGATCTTATGGCCAGCCTGAATTGTCGGGATCATCGACGCCGAGCATGCGGTCACGTGGAACATAGGTACCACCACCAACCCCGCTCTTATGCTCGGCTCCGGCAATGGTTCGCCGCGGCGCAGCAAAGTGGCCGCGCCCGAATAGGCGCTGGAAAGGCCGTTGGTAAGTAAATTGCGATGCGAGCCCAACGCCCCCTTGGGTTTGCCCGTTGTGCCGCTGGTGTAGAAAATCGTTGCAGCATCGTCAGGTGCAATCGCCACTTCAGGCAAAGAAACGTCAGGCAGATCGGCATAGCTGCTTGTGCTACCAATGATGCTTTCCAACGCGACAGCAGGTGCAAACAGGGCTGATTCGCCAGCACGCGTCACGAGCACATGCTCGAGCGCTGGCATCTCTGCCTTGAACGGCGCGATTCGATCCCAACGCTCGGCATCGCAGATCAAGACCGCCGCACCAGAATCGGCCATACCAAAAGCGAGTTCCTCGCCAGTCCACCACGCGTTCAACGGCACGACTATCGCGCCAGAAACAGCAGCGGCGAAAAAAGCTACTGGCCATTCGGGCAGGTTGCGCATCGCCAGCGCTACGCGGTCACCCTTTTTAATGCCCCGTGCCTGAAGGGCATGTGCAAGCGTCGCAACTGCGCTGTACCATCCGGCGTAGGTTATGCGCTCATCTTCATATATTACAAATTCGCGGTCGCTGAACGCTGTCTTGGCATGTTCCGCGAGCACGGCGAGAGTAGGTAACGCGTTCTTCCACACCCGTGTTGGGAGGCCCTCGACAGATACCATATCCATTTCGAATGGCATGCCCGGAGCACATAATGCTGCCTTGACCTGTTCGCGCGTCATTACTGGCCAACCCGCAGGTGGCGTCCACTTTTTCCCGGCCTCGATCATCATCTCTCCAATAGTTCGCCACGCTTTGCGCATGTTCACGACATCGTTACGCCAAAATGGTTTCAATGTGCAACGCTTCGCGCTAGCAATTCATCAACTGATTAATCGGAGAGAGAAAATGACCGCAAAAATGCAAGCTGTGCTCCAAAAACAGCGCGCCGCCTTCACCGTGGCCATGCCCGAGTCCATGTCTGTGCGCCGCGATCGCATCGACCGCGCCATCGCGATGTTGATCGACCACGCGGAAGATTTTGCAAAAGCGGTCTCGGCGGACTTTGGCCATCGCAGCCGTGAACAAACCTTGCTGACCGATATCATGCCGTCGGTAAGCGCCATGAAACATGCCAAGAAGCATTTTGAAAGCTGGGCCAAAGGTGAAAAGCGCAAGCCAACGTTTCCGCTTGGGCTGCTGGGCGCGAAGGCTGAAGTTGTATATCAGCCAAAAGGCGTCGTTGGCGTTGTTGCGCCCTGGAATTTCCCCGTTGGCATGGTGATGGTGCCGATGGCTGGCATTCTTGCCGCCGGAAACCGCGCGATGATTAAGCCGTCGGAATTTACCGAGCGCGTGTCGGCCTTGTTTGAGGAAGTCATTCCCAAATATTTTGCTGAAGAGGAAATGGCCGTTTTTACAGGCGACGCCGACGTTGGCATGGCTTTCTCCAAACTTGCCTTCGACCATATGATCTTCACTGGCGCGACGGGGGTTGGTCGGCACATCATGCGTGCTGCCGCAGATAATTTGGTGCCCGTCACGCTTGAACTAGGTGGCAAATCGCCGACGATTGTCGGCCGCAGTGCGGACAAGAAAAAAGCAGGCGAGCGCATAGCTCTGGGCAAAATGATGAACGCCGGACAAATTTGCCTCGCGCCCGATTATTTGATGGTGCCAAGCGATCAGGAACATGATGTTATCGAGGCGGTGAAGGCAGGCGTCACTGCACAATATCCCAAGCTGCTGCACAATGACGATTACACCTCGGTTGTGAACGGCCGCAATTATGAGCGGTTGCAGGGATATCTTGCCGATGCGCGGGAAAAAGGCGCTGAATTGATTGAAGTCAACCCGGCGGGCGAAGACTTCGAATCGTCCAATGGCAACAAAATGCCTTTGACCATCGTGCGCAATGTGACCGACGATATGAAAGTCATGCAGGAGGAGATTTTCGGACCCATCCTGCCCGTCATGACCTATTCGTCGATGGACGATGCGATTGATTATGTGAACGCCCATGACCGTCCGCTTGGCTTATATTATTTCGGATCGGACAAGGCAGAGGAAGAACGCGTGCTGACGCGTACCATTTCAGGTGGCGTGACAGTCAACGACGTTATCTTCCATAACGCGATGGAAGATTTGCCTTTTGGCGGTGTCGGCCCCTCAGGCATGGGCAATTACCATGGCGCCGACGGCTTTAAAACCTTCAGCCATATGCGTGCGGTCTACCGCCAAACCGGCGTCGATGTTGCGGGCATTGGCGGGTTCAAGGCCCCGTATGGCAAGGCCACACTCAAGACGCTGGCAAAGGAACTGAAGAAATAAGGATGCGCTTGCATCGCGACGGAGCCTCGGTTAGAGGGACCTCCGCTTTGACGGGTTTGCCCGTAAAAGATGTGCCCCAGTGGTGGAATGGTAGACGCGCTGGATTCAAAATCCTGTTCCGAAAGGAGTGCCCGTTCGAGTCGGGCCTGGGGCACCACCACATTACCAATGATGACAAAGGGCCATGTCTCGTTGGGGAATGGTACCATCATCCGGCTCCCGTTATTGGTTTCATCTGCAACTAAAATGGTTGTGTAAACGCCTCTTGCTGTTAATGCCGTAGCGTCAAATGTCTCACGCCTTCAGCATCACGGATTTGTTCACCATCGGGATCGGGCCTTCCAGCTCGCATACGGTGGGGCCCATGCGTGCCGCGCGTGACTTTGCCGAACGGTCACTGATCCTGCCTGATGTGGGCCAAGTAATATGCGAGCTTTTCGGTTCGCTTGCGCTTACTGGGCATGGCCATGCGACCGATACCGGCATATTGCTAGGGCTGGCAGGCTACAGCCCCGAAGACGTATGCCCGGACGAAATCCCTGCGATCATTGCTGTGATCCGGCACACCGACCGACTGAAGCTTGCAGGCAAGTTGGAGATCGGTTTTGCCGAAAGCCAGCATCTGCTGTTTCGCAAAGGCGAATTTTTGCCGGGTCATGCAAACGCCATGCGCTTTACCGCCATATATGGCGACGGCTCGGACTATCAGGAAACCTATTTCTCCATTGGCGGCGGGGCGATCAAACGCGATGGCTCCGATGCCCCCCGCTTGAATTTCGTGCTCCCGCATCCCTTTGCGTCCGGTGCAGAATTACTGGCAATCGGTGATGAAACCGGGCTGGACTTTGGCGCTATTGTCGAGGCCAATGAATCGGCTTGGCGGAGCGAAGAAGAAACGCACGCGTTTATCGAAGAGGTGCGCGTTGCGATGCTGGATTGCATCAAGCGCGGTATCGCCAACGACGGCATTTTGCCCGGCGGCCTGAACGTCAAGCGGCGGGCGAAGTGCCTGCATGAGCGGCTGGTCGAACGTGGACCGCGCAATGACCCCTCAACGGTGTTTGAATGGGTCAGCTTATGGGCGCTGGCGGTCAATGAGGAAAATGCAGCCGGTGGCCGGGTGGTGACTGCGCCGACCAACGGCGCAGCCGGGGTCATCCCAGCAGTCCTGAAATATTATGAAATATTCACCGCAAATCCGACCGCAGAGGGCAGTAGGCTGTTGCTAACAACGGCCAGCGCAATTGGCTTTCTTTACAAAACCAACGCATCCATATCCGCTGCAGAAATGGGCTGTCAGGGCGAGGTTGGTGTTGCCTGCTCCATGGCTGCGGCGGGTCTTGCGGCAGCGCTTGGTGGCAGCAATGCGCAAGTGGAAAACGCCGCCGAAATCGGGATGGAGCATAATCTGGGGTTAACCTGCGACCCCATTGGCGGCCTGGTCCAAATCCCGTGCATTGAACGCAACACCATGGGGGCGATTAAGGCTATAAATGCAGCCTATCTAGCGCTTCAGGGCGACGGTGCGCATATCGTTAGCCTAGACGCCGTGATTGAAACCATGCGACAGACGGGCGAAGATATGCGTTCGAAATATAAGGAAACCAGTCTTGGCGGTCTTGCTGTCAACGTCGTTGAATGCTGAAGATCAGAATTTGATCATAATCCGCCGTGCCAATGCTGGCGAAATCGAATAGGCAAGGCGCAGAAACTTTACCATGCCGACATTGGCTTCTTTGGCGTTGGTCGCAATGGCATCCACAATTTCAGCTGCACATTGTTGGGCCGACATCTTCCGGCCACTCACGCGCCCCCGCGTCATGGCTGTGTCTACTACTGGAGGGAGTGCCTCAATCACGTGGACGTTGGAAGCTCGAAGATTATGGCGCAGCGACTGCGTGAAGCTGCGCAGGCCTGCTTTGGTGGCGCAATAGACGGGTCCACCCGCGCGCGGTGCAATGGCAAGCCCGGAAGTAACGTTGACGATGGCCGCTTCCGGCCGCTCAAGCAGGCCAGGCAGAAAATGCCCTATCAGATGCAAGGGCGCGTTAAGGTTCAGGAATATCGCTTGGTCCGTCAGCGCAAGATCGAGCGGTTCGCCGGGGCCAAAGTTGCCACTCATACCTGCATTGTTGATCAGAATATCTAAGGGTTTTTTTGATAATATCTGTGCGAGCGCTGTGCACCCCGCTGCGGTTGAAAGATCCGCTTTAATCGCTTCACAACCCTCTTCGCGCGCCGACGCCAGCAAATCTTCCCGGCGACCGCAAACAATAACGTTTGCACCTTTGGCCTGCAACTGGCGAGCAATTTCCAGACCAATACCGTCAGTGCCGCCCGTCACCAACGTAGTCTTGCCTTTTACGTCCATTGCGTCCCCCTCTTGCCAACAGCAAACATGTAACGGCAAAGCAGCGGCTTACCAGATGGAAAAAATCAGGACAAAGCCAGCCTTTAGGGAATGAGCACCGTTGAACCAACGGTCTTGCGCGCTTCCAGATCACGATGGGCCTGCGCCGCATCTTCAAGTGGGTAGCGTTGACCCACATTGATATCGATGATCCCCTGCCGGAACATGTCGAAGACATATTCGGCGCCTGCGGCGCGTTCAGCCGGGTTGTGGTAATAATCAAACAGTGTTGGCCGCGAGACGTATAGGGACCCCTTTTGCGCCAATAGCCCAAGGCCGACGCCCGTGACGGGGCCGCTTGCATTGCCATAATTTACAATGAGGCCGCGCCGCGCAGTTGCGTCAAGCGACGTTTCCCACGTCTCCAGTCCAACACCGTCAAAACTTACCTCGACGCCTTTGCCGTTGGTGAGCTCGCGGACCTGCGTTGCGACATCTTCCTTGCCATATAGGATGACATGGTCGGCACCCGCGGCCCGCGCCAGAGCCGCCTTCTCGTCGGTGCTCACTGTGCCGATGACCCGTGCGCCGACATGCTTCAGCCACTGCACCAGCAACGATCCGACCCCGCCGGCTGCAGCATGCACCAGGACATCCCATTGCGGCTGCACCTTGGCACAGCGCTCAACCAGGAACTCGGTGGTGCAGCCCTTCAGCAGGCCTGCTGCAGCAACTTCGTCGCTGATGTCGTCCGGGACCAGAAAGAGGCTGCTGGCCGCAATGTTACGCGCGGTTGCATAAGCACCCAGTGCTGGACCAAATGTCGCGACCCGGTCGCCAACGCGCCAGTCAGTGACATCTTCACCGACAGCTTCGATCACGCCCGCCGCTTCCATTCCCAAGCCATTTGGCAGTGCAACCGGATAAAGTCCGCTGCGATGATATGCATCTATGAAATTCAGACCGACGGCCAGATTGCGCATCCGAACCTCGCCGACGCCCGGGGCAGGGAGATTAATGTCCATCCACTGAATAACATCAGGTCCACCAGTCCTTTGAATTTGTGCTGTTCTATCCATGTCCGGAGTCTCCTGATTTTCCAACACGCACTGTAGCAGGCACAGCATCTGACAGCCAACTTATCCGCGCGAACATGGTTAACAACGGGCTCATCATTGTTGCAAAATGGGACAGCTGAAATTTTAGCAAATTAATTGCCGTTTCCGCATGGCCATTATGCCTAACAAAAGGTTAACGTCCCATGATGAAACGACGATTGGTCATGTACAACGAAGCCGCGCGCCACCCTTTGCGCCGCATGCTCCCGCCAGCCACCGCCGGTTATGCGCTCGCCGCACCGCGACCGAAATCATGGTGGCGAAAAGAGGATACGCATCTTTTCATGCTAAGCTTCACAGCATTTTTTGTCGCAATAACCAGCTTTATTGCGTGACCTGAAGCGCGGCAACGTCGCATGCTTTATGCAAACGCCAGGCGATCCACGCAGAGACAAGGCAAGCCGCAGCAATCATGAACAAGGTGTCGGCAATGCTGACCCCGGCACTCACAAGCAGGCCGTAGACCACGGCCCCAATAACCATGGCGCCGGAGTTGACAATATTGTTGGCAGCAATGGTGCGCGCCGTCTGGGACTTCGCAACGGTGGTTGTTAAAAAGGCGTAGAGCGGAACGACGAACATTCCCCCGGCAATAGCTATCCCTAGTAAATCGACGATCAAGCGTTCGCCCGCGCCGAGCTTCAGGAAAGTGAGCCAGTTCATCAGTTCCGGGCCGACCGGGCCCCAATGGCTTACCGTCCACCAAAGGTCGAGAACGAACAAACCCATCACGATCACCGACGCCGGCGCGTATTTCGCAGAGACCGTGCCCTTCAACATGCGGTTGATGGCGATGGAGCCAATGGCAATACCGATCGAGAAAAAGGCCGTGAACAGGGTAGCGACGGTGTTGTCGCCACCAATGGCATTTTTCACCATGGGCGGGAAAATCGATCCCAACACAGCCCCGATGCCCCAAAAGAAGCTGATTGCCATAATGGCCATGAAAAGATGCGGAATGTGCATCGTGTCGCGAACGAGACGCCAGCTGCTGCGGACGATGTTCCAGTCCATTTTGGCAGTTGGGGCGTCAGTTTCCGGCGGGGCGAGTGGAACCGACTGCGCTGTCAGCCGCCCGATCACCGCAACAATGATGATGCAAACACCCGCAATTTTGCCGGGAATAATACCACCGGCGATTGTCCCACCCAAAATAGCCAGATAGGTGCCCGCCTCAACCAGGCCAGTTCCGCCAAGAACCTCGTCTTTTTCGAGATGTTGTGGCAAAATTGCGTATTTGATGGGTCCAAAAAACGTCGAGTGCACGCCCATTGCAAATAATGCGGCCAGCATGAGTGGAATATTATGCAGATAAATTCCGGCTGCACCGAATATCATGATGAAAATCTCGGCTGTCTTCACCATGCGGATGACCCTGGTTTTTTCAATGCTGTCGGCGAGTTGTCCCGCCAGTGCGGAAAACAGAAAAAACGGCAATATGAACAGCGCGCCTGCAATGGCGTTAAAATTCGCCTCTTGCGTGGGGTCGGAATAAATTTCGTATGTGACCAGAATGACCATGGCCATTTTGTAGAAATTGTCATTGAAAGCATTGAGAAACTGGGTGACGAAAAGCGGCAGAAACCGGCGCTTGTTCATCAGGGACATTGTCGTGGCCATATCAATACCGGGTTCCCTTGGGGACGATGAACGTGCCTTAGCCGCCAGTTGGGAGCATGGCAAAGCGCATTTCCGAAGATGGTCAAATAGCCGCGTGATTTTGCTTGCGCATCGCGCTATCGCATGGGTCATGCTTAGCCTGCCCAATATCCTGACAATGTCGCGAATATTCGCTGTCCCCATTTTGGTCTTTCTGTTGTGGCCGGGAACAAAGCCGCTCGGCGTTCAGCCGGTCCCGCTCGATTACGCCTTTGCATTCGTGTTGTATTGTTTGATGGGTATCACGGACTATTTCGACGGCTATCTGGCGCGGGCGCAGGGTACCGTGTCCAAATTGGGCGTCTTCCTTGACCCAATCGCTGATAAAATCATGGTTGCTGCGGTGATTCTGATGTTGGTCTATACGCGCGACGTCGATGGATGGCATGTCATTGCGGCGCTCATCATTTTGCTGCGCGAAATGATTGTGTCTGGCTTGCGGGAGTTTCTCGCCGGGCTTCAGATCTCTGTTCCCGTGTCGAAACTCGCCAAGTGGAAGACGACTTTTCAATTGGTATCCCTTGGCGGCATCATATTAGCAGGGTCTTTGCCAGACTTGCTATTGCTGAAGCAGGCTGCATTGACCTTGTTGTGGATTGCGGCGGTGCTGACGATGATCACCGGCTGGGATTATCTGCGCGTCGGCGTAAAGCATATGGATTGAGCGCATGAAACTGCTGTATTTTGCCAGCGTGCGCGAAACCGTCGGCGTCTCGTCCGAAGAATTCGCCTTCCCGCAAGATGTGCGTTCTGTCGCCGAGGCGATAGATTGGCTCTCAGGACAATCGGACGAGCATGCCGTTGCATTTCATGACCCGTCAAAGCTGCGTTTTGCATTGGACCAGAATATGGCAACCGCCGGCACGTTGATCGGCGATGCAAACGAACTTGCGATATTCCCGCCGGTGACCGGCGGATGAAAAGAGTGCGCATCAGCAATGCGCCGATTAATGCTGAAAGTGAGCTTGCTGCGCTCACTGGATTAGGTGGCGGCGCCGTATCGAGTTTTACCGGTATCGTGCGCGATGACGGAGGAGTCACGGCGATTGAACTGGAGCATTATCCGGGCATGACCGACGCATGTCTTTTGCGCCTCATAGAAGCCGCTACAGCGCGTTGGTCGCTGCTTGGGGCAGTGATCACCCACCGGGTCGGTGTCGTGTCTGTGGGCGCATCTGTGGTTGTTGTGGCGGCTGCGTCGCGGCACCGGGCGGAGGCATTGGAAGCAACGGCCTTCCTCATTGACCGCCTGAAGACAGACGCCCCATTTTGGAAACGCGAACATTTTGCGGATGGCACTTCGAAATGGGTCGCCGCAAAATCGACGGACGATGTCCGCTCTGAACGCTGGGCCTTAGTCTAAGCTAGATGCAAGCCGCGAAGTGCATCGGCCAACAATTCAAATTCTTCGCGGCGGGGGCTGTTTGTACGCCACACCAAAGCTATTTCCCGCGACGCATGTTCCGCGTTCAAGGGGCGTGCCTGGACGTCAGTGCCGGTGAGCAAGCCTGCTTTCACGGCCATTTCAGGGATGATGGTAAGGCCAAGACCATTGTCGACCATTTGTACCAGCGTGTGTAATGATGTGCCCAGCATTGTGGCAAAGGCGCGCATTTCGGGTCGGTTGCAGGCGGCCAGCGCATGGTCCTTGAGGCAATGGCCATCCACAAGCAACAGCATGCGGCTTTCATCAATCAGTTCCGGTTTAATGCTTTCCGGCGGATCGCGCGGGTCGTCCTTTGGAAAGGCGACAAACAAACGGTCTTCAAAAAGGGTCGCTTTTTCGACATCGCCTGCAGCAAATGGAAGTGCCAGCAGGACGCAATCGACCTGACCATGGTGCAGCGCCTCAATCGCGGCGGCGCTCGCTTCTTCACGCAGATACAGCTTGAGATCCGGATATTGTTTGCGCAACGCGGGTAGCAATTTTGGCAACAAAAACGGTGCGATGGTTGGAATGACACTCATCCGCAAATCATCAGCAAGCGGCTTGCCGGCCGAGCGCGCCATTTCAGCCAGTTCCTCTGCTTCACGCAAGATGCGGTGCGCCTTTGCTACCATTTTGTTGCCGAGCGGTGTGAAACGGACAACGCGGCGGGTGCGCTCGACAAGCATCAGTCCAAGCAGCGATTCAAGCTCACGAATTCCCGCCGATAGCGTAGATTGCGTCACAAAGCTGGCTTCAGCCGCTTTTCCAAAATGGCCGTGCTCTTGCAACGACACCAGATACTGCAATTGTTTCAACGTTGGCAGGTAGGTACTCATTTATCGACCTTATCTATTAATATCGAGATTATAATCGCTTTTAGCTATTATTATAGATAAATTTACCGGTAAAGCACATCGGCCGCTGGAAAAAGGGCGGGTAAACCCCTAACTTGGCATGTAATCAACCGGTCCCTCAAAGGATGGCAGGGTCTAACATGTTCATTTCTAATCTCATCGACTATCTTGACTCCATCAAGGAACGAGATCCAGCGCCCCGATCGCGTTGGGAGATATTATTATATCCCGGCGTGTGGGCAGTCGCTTATCATCGCGTCGCCCACTGGCTCTTCCTGGGTCACATGTATTTTCTGGCGCGACTGGTAAATCATTTTGCACGTTTCATGACTGGCATCGATATTCATCCCGGTGCAAAAATCGGCAGTAACTTCTTTCTTGATCATGGTTTTAGCGTCATTGGGGAAACCGCCGAGATTGGCGACAACGTCACCATGTACCAGAATGTCACCTTGGGCGGTACCAACCCAACCAGCGGGATGGGCGGCAAACGGCATCCCACAATATTGGACAACGCCATTATCGGGTCAGGCGCACAAATTCTTGGCCCAATCACTGTGGGTGCCCGCGCACGCATCGGTGCCGCAGCGGTTGTAACCGAAGATGTGCCTGCAGGCGCGACCATGATCGGCCAGAAAGCCCGATCGACCTTGGTAAAGGCAGAAACCTACGCCCGTGACTTCATGCCTTACGGCACACCCTGCCACGAAATGTTCGATCCTGCGACCCAAAGCCTTGAGATCATGCAGTGTGAGATCGAAACTTTGCGTAAGAAGGTTGCTGAACTGATGTCGGAACGTGAAGTTGCAGCCAATGTGACGCCTGCAAAATCGCGTCCCGCTAAAGGAAACAAAGCCAGTTGAGCGCGACCATTACGCCCTTTCCCGGAATTAGCCGCCATAATCAGGTCGGGTTCGACAAGAATGAACTGACGCAAATACTCAATCTGTACGGGCGAATGGTCGCCGCTGGAAACTGGCGCGATTACGCCATCGATCTTGGCCGCGAGGCTGCTGTGTTCAGCATGTTCAGACGTGCCACCGAGCGGCCTGAATATCGCATCGAGAAACGACCTGCGCTACGAAACCGGCAGGGCATGTGGTCATTGGTCGGCGAAGGTGGCGCAATATTGAAACGCGGCCACGATCTCGGTCCAGTTCTTGCGCCTGTCGAGCGCAAATTGATGAAGCTGGTCGACTCGTAAAAAAAGCCCGGCCAAGGGACCGGGCTTTCTTGTCAGATTACTGCGCGCACACTTTAGCCGAGTGCTTGAAGAGCTTTCATGACGGCGATCGATTGCTCGCCGCCCGATTGCGGAACCGTTTCACCTGTGCGGTCAATGATCTTGTCCCATGCGGCGGCAAAGCCTTCAACCGTACGGTCGTCCTGACGCAAGGCGACGCCTGGAGTCATTGTGACATAGGCGGCATGATAACCGCCACCGCCAGCGCCGATGATCATGTTGGTGGGCGCATGCTCGCTTACGAGATACAAGGCTGCAGGAACGACATTTTCCGGTGTGAACTGGTCGAACAGGCCCTCAGGGAAGATATCCTCCGTCATACGCGTGCCAGCCACTGGCGCGAGCGAATTGACGCGGACATTATACTTGGCGCCTTCGAGGTGCAGCGTCTTGGTAAAACCTGCCAGCCCAAGCTTGGCTGCGCCGTAATTTGCCTGCCCGAAATTTCCATACAGGCCAGTCGATGACGTCGTCATCAGGATACGGCCATAAGCCTGGTCACGCATCGTGTCCCAGACGGCCTTAGTGCAGTTGGCTGAACCCATCACATGGACCTGAAGCACCAGATTGAAATCGGGCATGTCCATTTTCGCAAAGCTTTTATCGCGCAATATGCCCGCATTGTTGATCAGGATATGGACTCCGCCCCAAGCCTCTTTCGCCTTGGCAACCATTTCGACCATCTGTTCATACTCGGTTACGCTACCGCCATTTGCCATGGCTTCGCCGCCGGCCGCTTTGATTTGCTCGACCACTTGCGCAGCTGCGTCCGATGTTCCTGTACCATCGCGTGCGCCGCCCAAATCGTTGACCACCACCTTCGCACCGCGTTTGGCGAGTTCGAGCGCATAAGCCTTGCCCAACCCGCCGCCCGCGCCTGTCACAATTGCGACTTTGTCTTTAAAACTGATGGTCATAAAGTATCTCCATAATCAGGTGCGGACCTTGCCGCCAAATCGGGCTGAGCCTTGCCATGACCGCTTACTTGACGCAAGCGTAAAGCAATGCCTGACAAATGTCATAAAATAGAAACTTGGCTGTCATCTTTCCGACTTAAAAATGTTGTTTAGGCGTCATCATCATTTACAAGGAACTCATGATGACCGCGAAAAAATGGCTTTACGGAACAGCTTTGCTGACTGTGACGGCCGCTGCCATGCCCGCACATGCGCAGGATAACGCATCTGAGGTCGATTCTTTACGCGCTGAAATCGCGGTGCTGAAGGAGCAGTTGGCTGCCATTTCGGCAAAAGTGAATGCGGTCGAGAAAAAGACAGCCACAGAAGTGAAGTGGAAGGGCGGTCCGGAAACCAGTTCAAATGATGGCTGGAGTTTCAAGCCGAAGGGCCGGATCCATTATGATGCAGGTTATGTAAGCGTTCCAGGCGATTACGCGGTAAATCGCAACCTTGGCTTCAACAGCCGGGTACGCCGCATAAGGTTGGGCGCCGAAGGCACGATGCCGGGCGGAATCGGCTTTAAACTGGAGGCCGACTTTGCAAACGCGAATGTGGCATTGGGTGATGCGTTTTTAAGCTATAATCCTAAAAACGCGCCAATCGGGGTTCGGATAGGAAACTTTGAATCATTGAACGGGTTGGAGCAGATCAGTAGCTCCAACAATATCAGCTTTACCGAACGCGCGGCTTTCAATGACGCATTTACAAATACGCGCAGATTGGGTGGCGCAGTTGCATGGCGCGACGACAACAACGGTATCCGTGCTGAAGCCGGGCTGTTTACGGCACACAGTATTGACGGTTCATTCGACAATGACGGCTGGATTGGAGCAGGACGGCTCGTCTACGCACCCAAGGCTTTTGGTGGACAGCTGCATCTTGGTGCCACGGTCCAACACCGCGAATTTGCATCTAACAACAATGGAGCCGCTTCGGTGTCAGTGAACGCACCTTCCACGAACCAGCTTGCTCGTTACCGTGCGCGTCCTAACACCCAGCTAACCGATGTCCGCTTTGTTGACACCGGCAGCTTTGCGGCGAAGAGCGATCGCATCTTGGGGGTTGAGCTTGCGGCCATTTTTCCCGGCTTTTACTTCGCCGGAGAGGGGCAATGGACGAAAGTAAATGCGTATCGAGCCGGCGATGTTGCTACGGGGTTGGACAGCTTTGCCAATGGCAACAGCGCCGTAACGCCCACTGGCGACCCGAGCTTTTTTGGTATGTATGCCGAGGCCGGCTATTTCCTGACGGGCGAGACGCGCGGTTACAAAGATGGGTTATGGGGCCGGACCAAAGTTCTCAAACCGATCGATAAAAAAGGTCTTGGCGCGTTTCAGATTGCCGGGCGCTTTGAATATCTCGACCTTGACAGTAACGCGTTGAAAAATGGGCTGACGAACAATTTCCTGAATGGCGCCAGCAACCTGGCTGCGTTGAATACACGCCTTGGGCGCGGCGGCACACAAACCAGCTATTTGCTCGCCTTAAACTGGTATCCGATCGACTATGTCCGTTTCATGCTGAACTATGGACGGGTGGATGTCGAAGGCGGTCCGTTGGCAGCGTCGGTCGATCCGCTTTCGACACTTCCGGTCGACCAGCGCAAATATTCGGTAGATGTCGTCGCTGCGCGAATGCAGATGGAATTCTAAACGGCGTCCTGATCGAGGGAATAGCCGGCCGAGCGCACGGTTCTGATGATGTCACTGCCAAAGCCCTCATTGAGGGCCTTGCGCAAGCGGCGGATATGGACGTCGACGGTCCGAATTTCGATATCGCTGTCATGGCCCCAGACGCTGTCGAGCAGGCGTTCGCGCGAAAACACATGGCCCGGATATTCGAGGAAATGCTTGAGCAACCGATATTCGGTCGGACCAAGCGGAACCTGTTTCCCTGCGCGTTTGACCTTGTGTGCGACAGTGTCCATTTCCACATCGCCAAAGCGCAGGGCTTCGCCGGCAAGGGCCGGCCGGACCCGGCGCAAAACAGCCTTGGCACGTGCCACCAACTCGCGCGGCGAGAATGGCTTAGTTACGTAGTCATCGGCGCCAATTTCGAGGCCACGAATGCGGTCATCCTCCTCGCCCCGCGCCGTCAGCATAATGATTGGGACGTTAGCCGTGTTCTCGGACTTGCGCAGTTGCCGGCAAACCTCGATCCCGGACAAATTCTCAAGCATCCAGTCGAGTAACACCAGATCAGGCGTGCGCTCCTTTGCCATCAAAAGGGCTTCTTCTCCATCCCCTGTGTGCTGGACGTCGAATTCTTCACGCTCGAAATGCCAGCGAACAAGTTCGGCAAGCGCGCTGTCGTCTTCAACCAATAGCAATTGTGCCTTGGGCATAATTCTCTCCGCTTTAAGCGTCGGGCAGGTTTTCACCCGTTTCGGTAAAATAAATCATTTGCGCAACGTTCGTCGTATGATCACCAATCCGTTCGAGGTTTTTGGCGGTAAACAGCAAATGGGCGACCTCGGTTGCATTCTTGGGATTCTTGACGACATAAGCCACGAAGTCGACAAATAAGTCTTTGTTGAGCTGGTCAACGACATCATCGCGAATGGTCACGGCGCGGGCCAAATCGACGTCCCGTTTGGCATAAGCATCCATCGCGGTACGGATCATTTCCACGACGATGTCGCCCATGCCGGCCAATTGTTCCATTGCGCTCGTGGGAATTTTCCCATTCATTTGCGGTACGCGCTTGGCGATATTCTTTGCATAATCGCCGATCCGTTCAATCACCGCCGACATTTTCAATGCAGCAATTAGCTCGCGCAGGTCATCTGCCATTGGAGCGCGCAGGGCGATGGTTCGGACCACCAGCCGTTCAACATCGGTCTCGAGATTATCGATGATCTTATCATCGGTGCGAATGGTTGCAGCGGCATCAACATCATGCTCGCGTAGCGCCTTCATTGCTGCCACGACGGCGGCCTCCGCACGCGCACCCATTTCAGCGATGAGGCCACGGATTTCATCCATGTCATCGTCAAAGGCCGTGATTGTATGCTTACTTCCAGTGCTCATGTCACAATCTTCCTAGCCGTAACGACCTGTAATATAATCCTTTGTGCGGTCTTCGCGCGGATTGGTAAATATTTCGGATGTTTCGCCAAATTCAATCAGATGGCCCAAATGGAAAAAGGCGGTACGTTGCGAAACGCGGGCAGCCTGCTGCATATTATGGGTCACGATGATGATAGCATATTTACCGCGCAGATCGTGAATCAACTCCTCGATGCGTGCGGTGGCAATGGGGTCAAGTGCCGAGCAAGGCTCATCCATCAAAATGACTTCAGGGTCGACGGCAATGGCGCGCGCGATACAGAGGCGCTGCTGCTGACCGCCTGAGAGGGCGGTTCCACTTTCGCTTAGACGGTCCTTTACCTCAGTCCATAGTCCGGCACGTGTGAGCGATTTTTCGACAATTTGGTCCAACTCTGCCTTGCCACTGGCAAGGCCGTGAATCCGGGGACCATAAGCGACATTGTCGTAGATGGACTTTGGGAAAGGATTTGGCTTTTGAAACACCATTCCGACGCGCGCACGCAGTTGGACCACGTCCATTGATGAGGCGTAGATATCTTGACCATCAAGCAGTATTTCGCCTTCGACGCGTGCGCCGACCACGGTGTCGTTCATCCGGTTCAACGACCGCAGGAACGTGGATTTCCCGCAGCCCGAAGGGCCAATGAAGGCCGTCACATTTTCACGGTCCACGTCAATCGACACATCGTTGATTGCTTGCTTGTCGCCATAGAATACATTCACATGGCGCGTGGATATTTTTGATTGTCCCGGGGTTGCGCCCACATCATCGTCCTTTTTGTTCACAGGTCACCAGCGCGTTTCAAATCGGTTACGAAGATAAATCGCCAGTGCATTCATGCTCAGCAAGAATATCAGCAACACGATGATTGCGGCACTGGTTTTTTCTACAAAACCTTGGTTCACTTCATCCGACCAGAGATAAATCTGCACGGGCAGGGCAGTCGCGGCATCGCTGAATCCTTGCGGGGCGGCGGGAATAAATGCGCGCATTCCGATCATCAGCAAGGGCGCGGTTTCGCCCAAGGCGCGCGCCATCCCGATGATCGTGCCTGTCAATATGCCAGGAAGCGCGAGTGGCAGAACATGGTGAAACACAACTTGGACGGGCGAAGCGCCAATTCCCAAGGCAGCCTCCCGGATGGATGGTGGGACCGATTTTACTGCATTTCGGCCGGCGATTACGATGACGGGCATGGTCATCAAAGCAAGCGTCAATCCTCCAACCAGCGCGGATGATCGCGGCATACCGAATATGGTGAGGAACACCGCAAGACCAAGTAAACCGAAAATGATGGAGGGTACCGCAGCAAGGTTATTGATCGACACTTCGATCATGTCTGTCAGTTTGTTCTTGGGCGCATATTCTTCGAGATACAAAGCAGACAATACGCCAACGGGAAATGCCAGTAGAAGCGTAATGACCATTGTCATCAATGAGCCCTTGAACGCCGCCCAAATACCAACCGATGATGGGTCCGTCGCGTCTGCGCCGGTCAGGAACGTCCAGTTAAAGCCAGTGCGCAGGACATCTTTCTCTGCCAGTGCAGCAACGGTTTTTTCCGCCGCGGGTTCACCGCTGCGCTTGAAAGCGATATCTACTCGCGTGTCCGCAGGAAGCCATAATGTCTGCTTCGACGTCACCAGATCGGGATTCTCTAAAAGCATCTGCCGCACGTTGCCTGCTGCTGATGATGTAAGCAGGCTGTCGCCTAATCCAGCATATTGTTGCCCGACGGCAAGTTCAACCAGCCCGGGTATATCCATGGAATTGAGCGCGGCATCTGCATTTGGACCAGTGATGGAAGCCGCGGTGGTTCCAGCGGTGAGCGCCGGAAAATCGAACTCTACGGCGATCTCGGTCCGCTGAAAACCGCGCAGCCCTTGACCGAGCATTATGAACAACAAGAAGGCAAGGAACAATGTCGACAAGCCGACGGCAAAAAATCCCATCGCTTTGAAGCGGCGTTCAGCGGCATAGCGCCGGGCGATCCGCTTTTGCATGATCTGCCCGTTCCAGTCGGTCGGGGTCGGGTCGATGGCCGGGTTACTCATATGCTTCCCGATATCTTTTAACGACGCGCAAGGCGACATAATTGAGGAAGAACGTCGTCACGAACAATGCGAGACCCAGTGCAAATGCTGCAAGCGTGTGTGGGCTGCCAAAGTCCTGGTCACCCGTGAGGAGCGCCACGATCTGCACGGTTACCGTTGTGATTGTATCGAAGGGGTTTGCAGTCAGATTGGCTGTATAACCTGCTGCCATCACGACGATCATGGTCTCGCCGATCGCGCGGCTGACCGCCAGCAAGATGCCACCGACAACGCCTGGTAATGCGGCGGGTAACAACACCTGTTTGATCGTTTCGCTCTTCGTCGCCCCCATTGCGAGGCTACCGTCCCGCATGGCGCTTGGTACGGCAGCTATGCTGTCATCAGACATGGATGAAACCAGAGGTATGATCATCACACCCATCACAATGCCCGCGGCCAGAGCATTGTCGGATGCAGCGTTGCTGACACCCAACATGACTGCGAAATCGCGTACCGCGGGTGCAACGGTGAGCGCAGCGAAATAGCCATATACAACCGTTGGCACACCAGCGAGGATCTCAAGGATTGGCTTCATCCATTTGCGGACGTTAGACGAGGCATATTGCGTCAGGAAAATCGCGCTCATTAGTCCCAGCGGAATCGCGACAATCATCGCGATAATCGCGCCGATGAAAATCGTCCCCCAGAATAACGGAATGGCGCCATAACCATTGTCTGCACCTGGGATGACAGTTGACTTGGGATTCCAATCCGTGCCGAAAAGAAATTCGAATGGCGACACCATGGAAAAGAAACGCCAGGATTCGAAAATTAGCGACGCAAAAATGCCAAGCGTGGTGAGGATTGCGATCAATGATGCAACAAGCAAACCAAACATGACAACGCGCTCGACCTTGCCGCGTGCACGGAAGTCCGGCTTTATCCGTGTAAAAGCAAACGCGCCGCCCGCAAAAAGCAGTGAGAGCGTTGCAGCAACACCGATCCATTTATAATAAGAAAGTGCGTTTCTGTACAAAGAAACAAGCTTTTCACTTCCTTCCTGAAAAGCCGTGCTCTGGAAGCCTTGAGCGATGGCCCGCGCTTCGGAAAGGATGGCGGCGCGGGCAAAGGAATCTTGCGGTAAGTCAGCAGCAATCGGGGACGAGAGCACCATGTTGGTGACAAGAGACGGTGAAATCGACTGCCAGATAAACATGAAGGCCAGCGCTGGCGTTATCGCGCAAATTGCGACAAACCAGCCGTGATAATATGGCAAGCTGTTAACGGTGCCGCGCGGACCGCCCTTTGCGCTGCGCACAAACGCCGCGGCACGTGCGCGCCCGGCTATCCAGCCAATAAGGCCAAGGCCCAAGACAAGGAAGAGCAATGCCGTTCCGGTCATAAACTTAAGCCTGCCCCCATGGAAGAAATACACCCAAATCCGTCAAAAACTTTGCCCGAATACAGCTAGGGCTTGGATCAAACCAGAGATTCGATCCAAGCCCATAGACGCCATCATTGTTGCAGATTTATTTCAAATCCGCCCCGGTTATGACGGTCATGCTGTTTGCAGCGTCAGTCGCTTTTTTATAATCGGCGTCAGTTGACGCAATCATACCCAATTTTGTCAGATATCCGCCGACAGATCCGCCTTTCAAGAATTCAACCACGAAATCCTTAATGCCCGGAATTTTGTCGATATGGGCCTTTTTAACGTAAATAAACAATTTGCGCGCGCCGGGATAGCTTCCGTCCGAAATCGTCGCTACTGTCGGGCTAATGCCGTTCATGGTAATACCATGCACCTTCGATGCATTTTCTTCCATGTAACTATAGCCGAAAATCCCGATCATGTCAGGATTGGAACCCAGTTTCTGCACGATCAAATTGTCGTTTTCACCTTGTTCCTTAAATGCACCATCGGTGCGGATTTCGGTGCAAATTGCTTTATATTTGTCTTCGTCTGTTTCTTTCAACGCTTTGGTGGCAGCATCGGATTTGCAGCCAGCTTCCATGATCAGTTCGTGGAAGGAATCACGTGTGCCAGATGTCGTTGGCGGGCCATATACCGAAATTGGCAGTTTCGGCAGGGACGGGTTCACGTCTGACCACAGCTTTGCGGTTTGTGGCTTGCCAAATGGATTGGCAGCAAGAGCCTTGTAAACATCTTCCGTGGTCAGTGCGAACTTAGCACCCTCGTTGGATTCCGCGAGTGCAAGACCGTCGATGCCAACCTGAATTTCTACAATGTCCTTAACGCCATTTTTCTGGCAATTTTCAAATTCGCTTTTTTTCATCCGACGCGATGCGTTGGCGATGTCGGGCGTATCCGCGCCCACGCCTTTGCAGAATTGTTCAATACCGCCACCGGTCCCGTTCGATTCAAGAACGGGCGACTTGCGCGAAGCATCAGATTTGGCAAAAGCTTCCGAAGCAGCTTTGGCGAATGGAAAAACGGTCGATGAACCCACGATGCGGATTTCCTGGCGTGATCCTCCTGCGGCTCCGCCAGTGCTGGCTTGGTCATTACATGCCGAAAGCGCGAGCGCGCTGACTGCAATAAGCGAAATTTTCTTCAACATATCCGTTGTCCTCATCATGGATTTCGTGCTGCTCATCCTGCACATAGTGGGCCAGTAGACGCTCCACATGGCTGATAAATGACTCTTGTGTTACACTATTGTGACTGTCAAATTTGGGCAACAGGCAGCAATATCGATACCGTGGTCCCTTTGCCCAAGACGCTGCGAATTTCCAGATGGCCGCGGTGCCTGTCAACAATATGTTTGACCAGGCTCAAGCCAAGACCTGTTCCGCCTACCAGCCGGCTTCGACCGGAATCGACACGATAAAACCGTTCGGTCAAACGGGGTAAATGTTCTGGCGCGATACCATCGCCGACATCAGCTACTGTGAAATTGATCATCGCGCCTGATCGCGAACGCACCAGGGAAACAGTTACAGGGGTCCCTGCGCGGCCATATTTCATGGCATTGTTCAAGATATTGCTCGCCAATTGCCGCAATTGCCCGGCGTCTCCCATTACAGGAGGCAAATCGGAAATGATGTCGAGGCATATATCCGCACCGCGATCCTTGTGGCTGGTGCGCAGCTGGTCGACGGTTTCCATGATGATATGAGAAAAATCGACTGGCGTTTGTGGCGGGTCATATTTTTCCGCTTCAATTCGGCTAAGCGACATGAGGTCACGGACCAGCGCTTGCATCCTGTCCGTTTCCTTGGCCATTATGCCGAGAAATCGGCTTCTGGTTTCGGCATCGTCGCCCGCGGCAGGCTCATCAAGTGTTTCGATAAAGCCCTTGATTGCAGCCAGCGGGGTCAACAATTCATGGCTGGCATTGGCGACAAAATCGACCCGCATTTTTTCGGCTGCCTGCGTTCCACTGCGGTCTGCAAGGTGCACTATCTTCTGCGTAGGCCCCATCGTCTGGATGCGCATATCCCATAGCTGGTTCTTTTGGCCAATGCCCGCGAGCCGGATAGGGTGTCCGCTATGCTGGGCATCGGGATCCGATAACCGCTCGATCGCGCCTGCGTGCCGGAACGCCATGCGGACATTTTGCCCCACGATATTCGGGCCCAAGAGACGATGCGCGACCTGATTGGCTGCCGCAACGCGTGCGTTTTCGACGATCAATATGGCATCAGCCGAAGCATCCATAAACGCCTGAAGCTGAGGGTGCGAAGTTATGGCAGAAATTTGAACAACATCAGCAGGATTGAGCTTTGCAGGGTCCACAGCCTCATCCGCGTCGTCATGCGGATCGACCGCCACAAACAAAGCGATGAGCATTGATACGAACACAACGAGTATGCGCTCCGCCGATCCAGCCATTTGGCCAGCAAAGACAGCTCCGATAATGGCCAAAACAAACGCCAATAGAATGCGCGGGGACAACCAACTGTTCACGGCTTTACCCTGTTTCCAAAATGTCGAATATGCGTGAAATCGTCTTTACGCATGAGCCCTGCCTTTGTCCCGCACATCGATGCCGATTAAATCCGATTTCATTATGCACGCATCTTTTCGAGGCATCCAATGAGTTCATCAAAATGGTCAATAATCGCATCGGCGCCCATTTCTCCCACCGGTCCGTGTAAAAACCCAAAACTCACTGCGACGCTCGGGACGCCAGCATTTTTTGCAGCCATCATGTCATAGATTGAATCGCCGACATAGACTGCGGACCCGCCACCAGAACGCTTGATCATTTCAAAAATGGGCGCGCCCGACGGTTTGGCGTTTTCTTTGCCTAGGGTATCGGCGCCCAAAATGCAGCTCATGCGGGGCGCAAGTTTGAGGTCAGTGAGCAATTTAACAGCGAGGCTTTCAAACTTGTTGGTCACTACAGCATAACGTACGCCCATGTTGTCGAGACGGTCTAGCAACGTCAAAGCACCATCAAATGGACGGCTGTGCACCGATACATTCGATTCATAATAGCCCAGCATCTGGCGATACAGTGGCTTGAAATCCCCGTCGGGAATGCCGCCAGTCGCCTCAAGCCCCTGCTGCAACATCAGCTTTGCTCCGCCACCAATATGCTGTTTGACGGTATCGGCGGAGAGCAATGGCCGACCGACATTTTCAAGTACATGGTTGACCGCAGCGGTCAAATCGCCGCTGGTATCAACCAAGGTGCCGTCAAGATCGAAGCCGACGATATCGAAAGGAAACGTTTTCATATCTTCTCCAATTGGCCGCTAGTTCTGGAAACCGCAACAATTTGCTGGCATGGGAATGCACATGACTGAAATAGCCGCAATCATTCTCGCCGCGGGCAAGGGCACGCGCATGAAATCCGACAAGCACAAGGTGCTGCACCCGATCGCCGGACGGCCAATGCTGATGCACCTGATGGCATCGGTCGATGCCTTGAATCCTGCAAAGAAGGTTGTGGTAGTTGGCAGCGGAAAAGACCAACTCGAAGGGGCCATAGGCAACTCAGCGCAGCTTGCGGTTCAAGACCCGCAACATGGCACTGGCCATGCCGTACAACAGGCGGAAGCAGCCCTGAAGGGCTTCGATGGTGATGTCCTGATCCTGTACGGTGATGTGCCTTTCGTTCCAACCGTAACGATGCAGGCGATGGTTAACCGGCTGAACGCAGCCGATGCCCCTGCAATCGTCGTGCTGGCGTTCGAACCTGAAGACGCGACTGGATATGGTCGGGTACTCGTCGAAGACGGATGTATCGCCAAAATGGTCGAACAAAAGGATGCAACTGACGCCGAAAAAGCCGTGAAGCTGTCAAACTCCGGTTTGATGGCGGTAAAGGCGCGCGACCTCTTTCCGCTTCTGGCGCGCGTCACCAATGACAATGCGCAGCAGGAATTTTATCTCACCGATATCGTCAACATCGCAAATGAAGATGGGCGCAAAAGCGTAGTGGTTATGACGGACCCGTTTGATGTCGCGGGGATCAACAGCCGTGCGCAACTCGCCGAGATGGAGGATGCCTGGCAGCAACGCCGCCGGACGCAGGCGATGGACGACGGCGCGACTTTGATTGCGCCCGAAACCGTCTGGTTTGCGTGGGATACTATGATTGGCCGTGATGTCCTGATTGAGCCAAATGTTTTTTTCGGGCCAGGCGTCAGCGTGGCGGACAATGTAAAAATCCGCGCGTACAGCCATATCGAAGGCGCACAAATTGCCAGCGGTTGCGAAATCGGTCCATTCGCCCGGCTGCGGCCCGGTACGGTGCTCGAGGACAATGCCAAGATCGGAAATTTCGTCGAAACCAAGAAAGCGCATCTGGGCAAAGGTGCCAAGGCCAATCACCTGACCTATCTGGGCGACGCGACCATTGGCGCAGGCGCAAATATCGGCGCGGGCACGATTACATGCAATTATGATGGCTATTTCAAATATCAGACCGTGATCGGCGAGGGAGCGTTTATCGGTTCGAACAGCGCACTTATTGCGCCAGTCAAAATCGGTCGCGATGCTATCGTGGCCGCAGGAAGTGCGGTGTCGCGCGATGTCGCCGATGGCGAGTTACGCATGGTGCGGGCCGAGCAACTGATAAAACCCGGTTGGGCTGATCGGTTTCATGACACGATGCGCAAGAAGAAAGCTGAGAAGAAGTGAAAGCTACCCTCAGGTCATATCTCAAACGTGTGTTACTAGTTACGCTTGGGATCGGAGTGACAGTATTTGTCGTCGGCCTAGTTACCGGATCGTTCTCGTCAACCTTTCTATTTTTGATATTGCTTTTGGGAACAGCCGTTGTCGGTGTGGTGGGAGTGCTATTTCTGATTTTGTTTGTACAAGGTGTGTCGCTTGCTCGGAGACATGATATCTCCTGGCAACGCAAGCTTGTTGCTGTGGTTGCATCTCCGGTTCTTCTTTCGGCCCTGGTTTTTACTTCGCTCCCCATTCTATGGTCTGGTGCTTATGTGGGCGTATATGGGAAGTTGCTGCTCAATCATTCTGAATATGAATTGATCGTTAGGCAAAATAATGTGCAGATCGGAGGTGAACCGATCCAATCTCTAAGTACTGAAAATGGCATTGAATACGAAATTGATTCGGGCCCCCCGGTTAGATTTGCTTTCGAGCCGGATGGCATTTTGGATAACTGGTCCGGCATAGTTTATGATCCATCTGGTGACGTTATGCTGGCAGATGGATTTGACAGCAAAGGTAAGTTTAGAGCGCCCGATCGCGTCACAAAGTTGTTTGGCGGCGACTTGGTCTCATGCAGTCACTTTTTTGGTCATTACTACAGATGTGGCTTTACATAAGTTCTTACTGTCCTTGACATGATATCATGATATGATATCAGTATATCATGACTCGCATTCTTGCCGATCTGCCTGATGAAGACATCAAATGGCTTGACCAGATTGCCGCTGAACAGGGCAAGTCGCGCGCGGCGGTTTTGCGGCAGGCAGTCGAGGGTTATAAGGCGCAAGTGCTGCCGTCCAATGGGAAGGCTTGGCTGGAGATTGGTTTCGGTGCGTGGAAGGACCGAACCGATATTGGCGATTCGGTGGAGTGGCAACGACGCGAGCGCGCGTCTTCAACCCGCTATTGGGACGACGATTATGAGGACGTTAAGGCCGAGTTTCCGGATCTTTTCGACGCGGAAGATGATCGTCAGCGTCAGATATATCTTGATATGCTGAAGGGTAAATACCCGAAACCGAAAAGTCCAGACACAAGGTGAGCGGCCTTACATTCGATTCAAACATCATCATTGATGCGCTCGCCGGTTTCGATAAGGCGCGCGCAGAGATTGATCGCGCGACCGATTTCGATTCCCGCGCTTGGATTAGCCGCGTGGTCTGGATTGAAGTGATGTCAAAAGGGGAAGGCGATAGTCTTAAGCGCGCTGAAATCCTGCTGTCTGGATTTGGCGTCGATGAAGTCGATGCCGAAATCGGGAAACGCGCGGCTGCCCTGAGGCGCGAGCGGCGCAGCCTCAAGGCGATGGACGCAATTATTCTTGCCACCGCCCAGACACGCGGCCGCGTGCTGGTAACCCGAAATATAAAGGATTTTCCGGCTGAAATGCCGGGCATCCGCGTTCCATATATACTCTAAACGAAAGCAAAAATTCATGTGCGGAATTATTGGAATTGTTGGCAAATCTGCTGTCTCGGACCGGTTGGTCGATGGACTGAAGCGGATGGAATACCGGGGCTATGACAGCGCTGGCGTTTGCACTGTGTTTGACGGACAGCTCGTCCGCCGCCGCGCGGAGGGCAAGCTTGCCAACCTCGTAAATGTTCTGAAAACCGACAATGCGCCCGGCAATATCGGAATCGCACATACCCGCTGGGCAACCCATGGCGCGCCGACCACTAGCAACGCGCACCCCCATGCTACGGGCGAAGTCGCATTGGTCCACAATGGCATAATCGAAAATTTCAAACAGCTGCGCGACGAGCTTATCGCCCGCGGCCGCGTTTTTGAGAGTGAAACCGACACCGAAGTCGTCGCACATTTGGTGTCTGAACAGGTCGAGGCTGGCCATTCGCCCACCGACGCCGTCAAAGCGGTGCTCCCTCGTTTACGCGGTGCATTCGCATTGGCAATTGCGTTCCGCCAGTTTCCGGACTTCCTGATCGGTGCCCGGCTCGGATCGCCCCTAGTTGTGGGTTATGGTGACGGAGAAACCTATCTGGGTTCCGACGCGCTTGCACTCGCACCTTTGACGCAGAAAATTGCCTATCTGGAAGAAGGCGACTGGGTCGTCGTCTCGCGCGAAGGCGCCCAGATTTTCGACAAGAACAACACTCAAGTGACGCGCGAGATCACGACATCGGGCGTGTCGGCCGCGCAGATCGAAAAGGGCAATTACCGCCATTATATGCAAAAAGAGATTTTTGAGCAGCCCACCGTCGTTGCCCAAACGCTCTCCAGCTATATTCGACCGGTCGAACAGACCGTTGCCCTGCCGCAGATGGATTTTGATCTGGCGGGCGTAAAGCGGATTACGATCGTCGCCTGCGGAACCAGCTTTTATGCCGGAATGGTCGCCAAATACTGGTTCGAAACCTTTGCCCGCGTTCCGGTCGACATCGATGTCGCCTCGGAGTTCCGCTATCGCGATCCAGTGCTTGAAGAAGGCGGCCTTGCGCTGTTTATTTCCCAGTCGGGCGAGACTGCGGACACCTTGGCTGCACTTCGTCACTGCAAGGAAAACGGACAGACCATTGCTGTCGTCGTCAACGTGCCCACGTCTAGCATGGCGCGGGAGGCGGACCTGTTACTGCCTACCCATGCCGGGCCGGAAATCGGCGTTGCATCCACCAAGGCATTCACATGTCAGCTGGCCGTTTTGGCTGCCCTTGCTGCGCATCTGGCGCTGGTCAAGGGCAAGTTGACCGCCGAGCAGGAACGCGAGATTGTCCGGCATCTGATCGAGGCGCCGGCGGCGTTGAATGCTGCGTTGGCGCATGACGATGACATTGCCGCCATGGCGCATCTGATCGCGCCTGCCCGCGATGTGCTCTATCTTGGTCGTGGCCCCGATTATCCCCTGGCGATGGAAGGCGCGCTTAAGCTGAAAGAGATCAGCTACATCCATGCTGAAGGATATGCTTCAGGCGAAATGAAGCACGGGCCAATTGCTCTTATTGATGAGGCGGTGCCGGTTATCGTGCTTGCGCCAAGCGGTCCACTGTTTGAAAAAACCGTCAGCAATATGCAGGAAGTGCGCGCTCGGGGCGGCAAGGTGGTGCTGATATCCGATGCTAAAGGCATCGATGAGGCTGGCGAAGGTTGCCTGGCGACGATCGAAATGCCGACTGTCCATCCGCTGATTGCGCCATTGGTATACGCTGTATCCGTTCAACTGCTGGCATATCATGTTGCCTGCGCAAAAGGCACCGATGTCGATCAGCCACGTAATCTGGCAAAGTCAGTCACCGTGGAGTGATTTCGCGCGACAACATCGTGTATTTGTAGTGCGACAATTAAAATATGCGTTTGCTAATTAAGTGATGCAGATTTTTGCAGCGTTACAATTAAGGGTTTCCGATTTTATTTATGGATTTCTATGACATAACAATAGCTTAATCCACACATTAAACGATATCGTCGGCTTTAACAAAAGTTATTGATTGGTTAAACCAGGTTGAAAGTGTTCAGATTGATATGCATTGCAGATAAGTGACGCTCGCCTGTCAATGACACAGTAAAAATCCCCACTATTGGCAAAGTAAAATTCCCCACTTTTGCGGTAGCGAGTTTTCAGGTCGTATGGTTCATGGCGCCTCCATTTTTGGGTGGCCGCCCACGACGCTTGGATGCGTCAGGCGCTGGCGGCGAGAGGTTTGCAGTGGATCGAACATGCTCGGGGAGAAGATCGGCGTGGCGGCGCAGGCGGTAGCTTGAACCGTCGATCTGGATGACGATGGCGTGGTGTAACAGCCGATCGAGGAGCGCTGTGGCGACAACCGGGCTGCCGAAGATTTCGCCCCATTCTGCAAAGCCGCGATTGGAAGTGAGGATCATCGAGTTCTTTTCGTAGCGCGCGTTCACGAGTTGGAAGAAGAGATTACCGCCACCGGGAATGACTGGAAGATACCCGATTTCGTCAACGATCAGCAGCGAGGGCCTGCAGTAGAACCGGATCTTCTCACGCAGTGTTCCTTCACGCTCTGCCTTGGCCAAGGCTCCAAGCAAGTCGGCCAACGGGATGAAGTAGACGCTTTTTCCGGCCTTCACTGCTTCGATGCCAATAGCGGTCGCCAAGTGGCTCTTGCCCGTCCCCGGCGGGCCAAGCAGATGGACGACCTCTGCGCGCCCTACAAAGGACAGCTGGGCAAGCGCCTGGATCCTGGCCTTGTCGAGCGATGGCTGGAAGCTGAAGTCGAACCCGGCAAGCGTTTTGAACGTGGTCAGTCGTCCCATCACGAGCGCCGTCTTGATCCGCCGGTTCTCGCGGAACGTCAGCTCCTCGACCAGCAGTTGTTCAATCGTCTCCATGGCGGTGATTTCACCGCGATCAAGCCGCGCTACGCACGCATCAACCACTTCGATCGCCCTCGGCATCTTGAGGCCAACCATGCACGTCTTGATCCGGTCAAGCAGCGGCGCGGTGTGTTCTGGAAGCAAGCTGTTCATGCCGCTCCTCCCGATGCTGCAAGACGCTTGCCAATAGCGTCGTAGATATCGAGCGGCCTGCATGTAACGAGGTCACCATATATTGCGGGTGACGTTGATATCTCGCATTTGCGACCGGACCTTCTGTGTCCGCTCAGCACCGAGCGCTGTCGTCGCCCTTCGAGCATCGGATGGCGGGCGATCAACAGGTCCCCTTCGAAGATCTGGATCTCGTCTGCCAAGCTGTGAACCTCGACCATACGTTTCTGGGTGGCATCGGGGACCGAGTAATAATTCCCCGCAACGCTCACCATCCCGTCATGGCTGATCCGCCGCTCAAGCTTCAGAACCGACCCGAACGGGATCAGCGGCAGGCTCAGTAATGCCGGGTGCTCTTCGGCGAAGGCTTCGTTGACGACGCGTCCGGTCGTTGCATGGACCCGCGGGTTGGCGACATCATCAAGCCAGCGTGCCAGCTGCGCGTTCAGGTCATCAATGTCGCGGAATACGGTTCCCAGGAAGAAGTCCTCACGGATGTAACGGAACGGTCGTTCGACCTTGCCTTTGGTCTCTGGCCGATACGGCCGACAGGCCTTGGGCAAAAAGCCATAGTGGCTCGCAAGGTCGCCAAGCCCCCGGTTGTAAACGACGCGACCCTCCTCGTCCTCGCCTGTGACCGCAGTCTTCATCCGGTCGTAGAGGATTTCGCGCGGAACCCCGCCAATCGCTTCGAACGCAGCCCTGTGACTCGCAAGGACCGTCTGCAGGGTCTGACGATAAGCAAAGCGTGCCCAGATCAGCCGCGAATAGCCCAGCACCATCGAGAACAGCCATACGATCTGGACTCTGTCCGGCTTGTCGCTGAAGCGCACCTGGAACTGGGCAAAGTCAACCTGCGCCTGATGGCCCGGCGCCGTCTCGAAGCGCACTGCGAACCCACGCCCGCTGCCCGGTGGTCGCAGCTCTCGCACAACATCACGCACCATACTGTAGCCGCC
>JBBQPQ010000017.1:0-38206 GCA_038217195.1 Sphingomonadales bacterium
TATCGGACCACCATCGGGATGGACAGCGTCCAGCTGAATTCTTTTCAAATTCACCGGGCTTGAACGTGCGTCGGCATTTTGATGCCAAGGCATTTTGATCGTCAGATATGCTCTGGAGAGTGCCGTGCTTTGCGCAAAGTCCTCGATTGGCTGTCCGAACTTCTGAAACAAGTCCTGATCATTTTTGCTGCGCCCAAGCCAAACGCCCGTCGCCCCAATGAGTGTCATGGCACCTAAGCCAAATGCAATAATGGCCTTGACCTCGGCTGGAACTGGCGCGGGTATCGCAAAAGACATAGTAACGGGCAGGCTCATCGTCGCTGTCGCCACCAGCGCGCCTGCCGCTGTCGCCATCGTCACGGCGCGTGTCGGATTTTGAATATGGCTACCGCGCATGAACTGTCCTGTTTTCTCGTAAGTCTCTGTACGAATTTGGTATTTCGATCATGGGATATCAAAAAATAGTAAACAGGAAGGTAATGGTCGATAAAACCCTGCCTCCAGCCATTTGGCGGCCAAGGGGCGCACAGAGCTGTCGGTGCGACAGGTTGAGGCGCAGAGGTTGTGCACTGCGTGTATCGACCTTACACAGGGGAAATGACCTTAAAGCAAGCACCGACCCTTCCCCGCATTGCCCCCGAAGCCATTGGCCCACGCCTTGAACATTATTGGGAGGCGACCGCATCCTGGGTTCAGGGAAACTACGTTGAACTGGGGATTGCGATTGCAGCGGCGATCGTTGTTTTTCTGGCGCTCAGCTGGCTGAAACGCGTTGCATCGAAGATCGCGCGCGAAACCGAACACCGCGCGCAGCTCAAATCCATCGTGGCCCGCACCTTGGCCCGCACAAGCAAATTTTTCCGCGTCATGGTGTCTATCGAGCTGGTCAACCAGATCGCGAATGCCCCTGTTGCGCTGGCCCATCTGATCGACATATTGTTTACAGTTGCCATCGTTGTGCAAGTCGCCATCTGGCTGCGTGAAGTCATTCTGGGTTTGATTGAACGGCGCGCAGGCGAGGGTATTCATGAACATGACACCCTTCAAAGCGCGATGGTGCTGATACGGTTACTTGTCAGTTTTGTAATATTCGCAATCGCTGCCATCGTGGTGCTAGACAATCTGGGTGTTAATGTCACCGGACTTGTTGCTGGCCTTGGCGTTGGCGGCATTGCCATTGGCCTCGCTGCCCAAGGCATTTTTTCTGACCTTTTTGCAGCCATATCAATCATTTTCGATAAGCCATTCCGGCGTGGCGACACGGTGTCTTATGACAATACCACCGCGCGGGTTGAAGTGATCGGGATGAAAAGCACAAGGCTGCGCGCCCTTACTGGCGAAGAAAAAATAATTTCGAACAGCAAGCTGCTGGAGAAGGAAATTACCAACAACACGCTGACATCTTACCGGCGCGTAACCTTTGTGCTCACACTTGTCTACCAGACGCCCCCTGCTCTTGCCCAGCGCGTGCCGGACATTCTGCGAGAGATTGTCGAAAGCAGTGGCGGGCATTTCATTCGCGCCGGGTTCAACAATTTTGCCGCCAGCTCACTTGATTTCCAATTGGTGTTTGATGTCGAAAGTGATGATGTCGAGGATATGTTTCACGCAAGGCATGCAGTGGGTATCGCGATCATCGACCGTTTTGCGAAAGAGGGCATATTTTTTGCTTATCCCACGCAGACAACCTTCACTGCTGCACCCGATGGTGAACTGGTCATGCCATATGCGGTTCCATCGCAAGTCGATGAGCGGGCCTCCAAAAGCTGATTCGCGGTGGTCCTGTTTCGAGGCTGCACGGATGCCGTAACGGCAAACAGCTGGGACTTGTATTGAGCGACTGAAACCGCCACGGTAGCGCAAAATAAGGTTTAGGAGATTATCGCATGACCTCAATCACCCCAGCTGAACTTGCGACCAAAGTCGGCGAAAATATTGGTGTGTCGGAGTGGATTTTGGTGGATCAGGACATGATCAACAAATTCGCCGACGCAACCGGTGACCATCAGTTCATTCACATTAACGAAGATCTGGCAAAGCAGACCCCGTTTGGCGGCACGATTGCCCATGGATTTCTGACTTTGTCGCTCTTTCCTGTGATGAGCGCCAAGTCCGACTGCCCAAAGATTGCAGGCGTAAAAATGGGTGTCAATTATGGTGGCAACAAAACGCGTTTCCTCGCCCCTGTGCGGTCCGGAAAGCGCGTACGTGGGCATTTCAAGTTGCTTGAATTGGCGGAGAAGCGCCCTGGCCAGTGGCAGCAAACGCTTGAATTCACCGTCGAGATCGAAGGCGAGGAAAAGCCTGCGCTTCAGGCTGAATGGATCAGCCAGTTTTTCGTATAAATTTCAATTCAAGGAACTACCTTCATGCGTGACGCAGTAATCGTATCTACCGCCCGAACCGCCATTGGCAAAGCCTATCGCGGGGGATTCAACGCAACGCTTGGGCCAACGCTCGGCAGCTATTCTTTGAAGGCTGCGGTAGAGCGCGCTGGCATCGAAGGCGGCGAAATTGACGATGTCCTCTGGGGCTCGGCGCTTCAGCAGGGAACGCAAGGCGGTAACCTTGCACGTCAGGTTGCGTTGCGCGCCGGTTTACCCGTTTCCGTGTCAGGTATGACGATGGATCGACAATGTTCGTCGGGTTTGATGTCCATTGCCACTGCGGCAAAGCAGATCATTGTCGACAATGTCGATGTCATGGCCGCTGGCGGTCAGGAATCGATTTCACTGGTTCAGACAAAGGAAATGCGCGTCCAGCCGGATCGCGAATTGGTCGAAATGCATAACGCCATTTATATGCCCATGCTGCAGACCGCCGAGGTCGTCGCAAAGCGATATAATATCGGTCGCGACGCGATGGATGAATATGCCCTTCAGTCGCAACAACGCACAGCGGCGGCACAGGCTGCCGGCTATTTCGATGCCGAGATTGTTCCAGTCACGACCGTAATGAATGTCGTGAACAAGGAAACGGGCGAAGTTAGCCAGAAGGATGTGACGATTGCCAAGGACGAAGGCAACCGGGCCGACACGCAGCTTGCGGGTCTTCAAGCTCTGCAACCAGTGCTTGGGCCTGACATGACGATTACTGCCGGTAACGCGAGCCAGCTTTCCGATGGATCGTCCGCTTCCATCCTGATGGAAGCAAAATTAGCTGAAAAAAGGGGCTTTAACCCACTTGGCCGCTATGTCGGCATGGCGGTTGCCGGGACTGAACCAGACGAAATGGGCATTGGTCCGGTATTCGCCATTCCGAAATTGCTTCAGCGGTTCGGCCTCAAGATGGATGATATCGGCATTTGGGAACTGAACGAGGCCTTTGCCGTGCAAGTGCTTTATTGCCGGGACAAATTGGGCATTCCGAACGAACTTTTGAACGTCAACGGTGGGTCCATTTCAATCGGCCATCCTTATGGCATGACCGGTGCGCGCTGCACAGGCCACGCCTTGATCGAAGGCAAGCGCCGCGGTGCGAAATATGGTGTGGTGACCATGTGCGTCGGTGGCGGCATGGGCGCTGCTGGTCTTTTCGAAATTTTTTAATCGCGATTAAGGAAACGCCTCATGTCAGCCATTGGTGTCATCGCGACCCTAACCGTCGCAGAAGGAAAAAACGCGGATTTTGAGGCTGTTTTTGCGGCTCTAGCCGCTGCAGTGCGGGCCAATGAACCGGGCAATGTTTTTTATACATTGACTCGGTCCAGGGCCAACCCACAGATTTACAAAGTGCTTGAACAATATGTCAATCAGGCGGCTTTAACCCTCCACGGGGGCAGCGAATATTTCAAAGCAGCCGGGGAAAAGCTTGGACCTTGCTTAGCCGCTGTGCCAGATATCGAGTATCTTGATGCGGTCTGAGGCCATTTCACCTTCGGCTTAGTGCGGCAGGGAACACCAGCCTAGGTGGCTGGTTCCCCTCACTCCAAGAAGGAGTGACACATGGCGAGCGAAACCGAGATCAAGGAAAAATTCTGGAAATCCCTTAAATCAGACATGACAATGTTTTTGGGACTAGCGGAAGGCGAAGATGGCCATGCGCGTCCCATGACCGCACAACTGGATGAAGCATTATTCCAAAACGGGCACTATCAAGGGCCAATCTGGTTCTTTACGTCCCGGTCAAACGAACTGTACCAGCAGATTGGCTCGGGTGGGCGTGCCATGGCGCATTTCTCTTCGAAAGGGCATGACATCTGGGCTACGTTGCACGGCAATCTGTCGCAGTCGAACGACCCCGCAGTGATTGACCGCCTTTGGAATCGTTTTGTCGCAGCATGGTATGAAGGCGGCAAAGATGACCCCGAAATCGCATTAATCCGTCTCGACCCTGAAAATGCTGAAATCTGGATTGATGCCTCAAGCATGGTGGCCGGGATCAAGATGCTTTTGGGCATTGACCCCAAACAGGACTACAAAGACAAGGTTGCGCACGTTACCTTGTAGGCATTGTAGGCGGTAAAATCCGTCCATCTGCAAAGTCGAATCCGGCCGGGCGGTCATTGAGCAGCAATGCCGGGCCGTCCAGGTCAACCCATAATGCGGATTGCGCAACTAAAAAAGCAGGGGCGATGCCGAGGCTGGTGGACAGCATGCAGCCCACCATCACCTTCATATCAGCCTGCAGGGCAGCCGCATTAAGCGCAAGCGCCTCAGTCAAACCACCTGCCTTGTCGAGTTTGATATTTACACCTTGATATAGCCCCTTCAGCCGAGCCACGTCTGACGCAGCGTGGCAGCTCTCGTCTGCAAAAATGGGCAGCGGTGGAGATATATTCGCAAGACCCGCATCCTGTCCCGCAGGCAGCGGCTGTTCGATCATCGCCACACCGAGATTTTTGAGCATTTCAGCCTTAGTGACAATATCTATCTCACCCCAACTCTCGTTCGCATCGACAATGATACGGGCGCTGGGTGCGCCTGCGCTAACAGCGGCTACGCGATCTCGGTCGGTTTCGCCATTCAACTTGAGCTTCAATATGCCATAGCCTTTTCCCGCCGCGATGCGCGCATCGGCTTCCATCGTCTCAGGCGCGGCGAGCGATATCGTAAAGGCTGTTTGTAAGGCGACTGGAGCATAGGGCATGCCAATCAGCTCCCATAATTCGACCCCTTTTTGCTTTGCCTCGAGGTCCCACAATGCGCAGTCCAATGCATTACGCGCGGCACCAGGCCCCAGGCTGGATTGCAAAAATTGACGCGCTTCAGTTACCGAAGAGCCATCGAACGCGTCCGTAACGCGTTCCACTTGGCCTAGGCATTTTTCCGCGGTTTCATTATGGTAATAAATCGCGGTGCCTTCGCCATATCCGATATTCGCCCCGTCACTCACGGCGACGACGAGCACGTCGACAAATTGCTTTGCCCCGCGTGAAATGATGAATTGGCCCTTGACAGGCCAGCGCTCAACGACAGCTGTAATACGCAAGGTCATGCACGGAACATGGCATGAAAGCTGAACATGCCAAAGTCCATAAAGCATGTTCGGAACATGTACTGTCAAAACCTGCAAAGTGCCGGGTTATTGGTGGCTGGCGATCCAGTCTTCGACAACAGGCGCGATCTTTTCGCGCCATTTGCTACCGTTGAATATACCATAATGACCAACTTCTGGCGCCATATGGTATTTTTTGAATGCCTCAGGCAAATCGCTGGCTAAGTTCAGAGCCGCTTTCGTTTGGCCCAGGCCACTGATGTCGTCGTTTTCGCCCTCTATGGCGAGCAGACCAATATCGGTGATGGCAGCCGGGTCAACCAGCTTGCCGCGATAGTTGAACTCACCCTTCGGCAACAGATGGCGTTGGAATACCGTATCGACGGTTTGCAGATAGAACTCGGCGGTCATATCGCATACCGCCCGATATTCGTTGTAGAATTCCTTCTGTCGATCAGCACCCTCGCCATCGCCTTTTACAAGGTCGGAAAACATCGACCAGTGGCTGATCATGTGGTTGCCAAGGTTCATCGACATAAATCCGGAAAGCTGAAGAAAACCGGGATAAACGCGGCGGCCAGAGCCTTTATAATAAGGCGGGACAGTCGCAATCACATTTTGCACGAACCAGTCATGCGGTCGCTTCGTCGCATGATTATTGACCGCAGTCGGCGCTTCGCGCGTATCGATGGGACCACCCATCATCGTTAGCGTGCGTGGCCGAAGCGGATGCTTCTTGGCGCTCATAACTGCGGCGGCTGCGTATGCAGGGACCGATGGCTGGCAAACCGCGAGCATATGTGCGCCGCGTCCGCCAGCATCTGGTCCAATAAATTCCAGCCATTCGATGAGATAATCGATGTAGGTCTCAAGATCGAAACCGCCGCCAGTGAGCGGCACGTCACGTGCATCTTTCCAGTCAGTGATATAGACATCATGTGTGACCATCATGCGCTCGACTGTACCGCGCAATAGGGTCGCAAAATGACCTGACATCGGCGCGCAAATCAACAGCCGTGGCTTGTCGCTGCTGCCGTCATACGTGAACCGCTTCAGCTGACCAAATGGCTTGCGTGCCATGTTTTCTTCCTGAACCACCAACGTTTTGCCGTCGATGGCCACATTGTCCAGCCCGAAAGCCGGTTTTCCGCGCGGCAGGACCGAATGGGCAAACACTTCTAGCGCTGACGCGGCGACTGGCGCCATCCCTGCATAGTTGAAGGGCGCAGCCAGACTATTGAGCATTTCGGCCTGACGTTGCGCGATCCAACCTGCGCCAGCGAGCCAGCCGCGTTGAAGATCATAACCAGTGTAGAGCATATCCAAGCCTTCAATAACTATCGCGACAGAATTCCGCCACATATACATATAGCTTACGCATTTATTGTGCATTGCACCATAAAAAAATAGTAAAGCACTTGCGTCTTTAATTGTGGCGGCCGCAGCGGCCTGCTACGCGGACCAAATGAGCGAAACATCCACCGGGGTAAGTGACGTCGCACTAACAGAAAACCCGCTGACAACCGACAAGCCCGAAGCAAAACGCCTTTCCAGTCTTGGCATGATTTGGCGTTTTGCGCGCAATTATCCGCGCGAGATAGCATATGCATCTTGCGCGCTTTTCGTGGCAGCACTTGCAACGGCATCAGTTCCGGCATCATTCAAGCTTATTGTTGACTTCGCCTTTTCGAACAAAACTGGAGCGCCGACGGCATTGCCTCCCGAATTGTCTGGTGGCTGGTTGTCCGACATGTCCGAATTCTTCCGCACTGGCGTAGCAAACAATATTGGCCTGTACTTTGAACTGCTCTTGTTCATCGTCGTGATATTGGCCATTGCGACGGCCGCACGATTTTACTTTGTAAGCTGGCTTGGCGAACGGGTCGTGGCCGATGTACGCGAAGCTGTGCAGTCAAATCTTTTGAGGCTTGCGCCCAGGTTCTTTGAGGAAAACCGGCCAGCTGAAATCGCATCGCGCCTCACCGCTGACACCGCTGTAATCGAGCAGGTTGTTGGTACCACCGTTTCGGTAGCTGCACGAAATTTTCTGATTGGCATAATAGGGATCAGCTATCTTTTCTATCTGGCACCAAAGCTTACTGCAGCGCTGTTATTGGGTATTCCAGTCATTATCTTCCCCATCGTCTATATTGGCCGCCGTTTGGAAAAAGCGTCAAAGTCTAGCCAGGATCGTGTTGCCGACATCGGCACCATCACATCAGAATCCTTGGGCGCGCTTAAAATCGTGCAGGCATTTGGGCAGGAAGAACGCGAAGGTCAGCGCTTTGCAGACGCGGTGGAAAGCACCTTTGCCACAGCAAAACGCCGCATCCAGCTCCGCGCTATGCTAACCGCCATCGTCATTGCGCTTATTTTTGGCGCGATCACGCTCCTGATGTGGGAAGGCGCGATTGGCGTTCAAGAAGGTAATATTTCAGGGGGCACAATTGCGGCTTTCGTTCTGACCGGTGGACTTGTTGCGGGCGCTTTTGGTGCGCTCACCGAAGTCTATGGCGACCTGGTCCGCGGCGCTGGCGCCTCGGCACGACTAGCAGAACTGATGAATGCGCAGCCCGAAATCGCGCCACCTGCCAATCCGGTAAAGATGCCGCCGCCACGCGGACAAATCGAATTTCAGAATGTCTCATTCCGGTATCCGTCGCGGCCCGAAATTCTGGCCTTGGATAATTTCAATCTCAAGATTCTGCCCGGTGAGACGGTCGCGGTGGTTGGCCCGTCCGGAGCGGGAAAATCGACCTTGTTTCAATTGGCGCAGCGGTTCTATGATCCGGAGGCAGGTGCCGTCCGGATTGACGGCGTGGCTTTGACCAGCGCTGATCCAGCCGAATTTCGCCGAAGGATGGCGTTGGTGCCGCAGGATACAGTCTTGTTTGCAGCATCGGCGCGCGACAATCTGCGCTATGGCCAATGGGATGCAAGCGACGAAGACATTTGGTCCGCGGCAGAAAAGGCCAATGCGGCGAATTTCCTGCGCGAACTTCCCGAAGGCTTGGAGACCTATCTTGGCGAGGGCGGCGCGCGCTTGTCGGGCGGCCAGCGGCAGAGACTCGCCATCGCCCGGGCGCTGCTGCGTGACTCGCCGATCTTGTTGCTCGATGAAGCGACCAGTGCGCTGGATGCGGAAAGTGAGAAATTGGTACAAGATGCCCTGGAGCGCCTGATGGTGGGCCGAACCACGATCGTCATCGCACACCGTTTGGCTACCGTGCGTTCTGCAGACCGTATTATTGTCATGGATCAGGGAAGGATCGTCGAAGAAGGCGATCACACAACGCTTAGTGCGTCCGGTGGACTATATGCGCGCCTCGCCAGCCTGCAATTTGACGCTTAGAAAGAAGACCGAAGGCGCTCACGCATAGCGAGCGGCTCCGGCACAGAGGCATTTGCTGCCCGCATTTTGCCACTGAAACGCTGAAGGCGGAAATACAGTTCTTCGCTTGCAGCGACGAGCGTCCTTGCCTCATCTGGAAATCGTTCAACAAGCGATTTGTCGCTGTTTGGAGCATAGCCCAAATTCTTTGAATCGCTCTGCGCTTCTTCTTCCGAGAATTCGCCAGCTTGCAGCGCCTTCTGGTTCAACAACCATGCAATGCTGTGCATCAACCGAGTCGTTACTTTGAGAGACTCGCACGAAAACGCTACTGAAATTTCAGGTGCAAGCTGACCAGCGATCCGATTGCGATCGAAACAATGGCGCGCTTCGTCTGCCAACAACATCGCCTCAGTGTAGAGCGAGTCAACGAGCAGAGGGGTCAATTCCAGACGCGTTTTTTCCATAATTTTCTATGACACGGCCAAGCGAAAGATGTTAGCGCAAAAACAATGACAATTTATATGAAATGTCACTTGTACCGGGATGGAACGCTGTCCCCTCAAATGTGAATGCACGCGATACCGGCCAGTTTGGTTACGCAATGATGTCGGGAACCAGTTGGTCCTCCAACCGCATGATGCGATCTTTCAATATCAGTTTTTTCTTTTTGAGTCGGGCAATCTGAAGCTGATCGATCAAAGTTTGGGCGGTAAGTGCGCGAATGGCATCATCCAAATCACGATGCTCTGTCTTCAGTTGTCCAAGCTGTTGCTGAATTCCATCATCGTTCATGCGCTCTTTAAACAGAGTGCAGCAAACAAGTCATCGCTAAAAAACGATATTCTGGCGGGGGATTGGCTTGAAAGCACGTCAGGCTGATAAATATCGCCATGACAGAGCTTTCAATTCATGTTTTATTCTATTGCCTAGACGATGAGTCTCAGACTGAAGGAAATGATATGAAAAATAATCATCTGTCCGCACTTCGTAACAAGCATGCAGAACTTGACCAAAAGCTGGAGCGGGAAGAGGGTAGGCCGTTTCCCGACAGCAACGTGATCCACAATCTTAAAAAGCAGAAATTGCAGTTAAAAGATGTCCTTACGCAGGAATCCGCTTTAACTGGCTGACTACGAATAATTTCATGCGGGGTATCGCTTGCATCTAAGGTCTCTGCTACGTGCAAATGATGGAAAGCGCTACCCGTTCAGCTCGCAATATCCTGACTGGCCTTCACGAAGTGATGGCCTCGAAAAACCACGCGCAGGGCAAGTTGAATCACGTCGTCAATATAATTGGCGAGGCACTATCGAGCGAAGTTTGTTCCATTTACCTGTTGCGCGATGGGGCGCTTGAACTTTTTGCAACGCGTGGCTTGAACGAAGCTGCTGTGCACGTCACGCGCCTTGGTCTGGGCGAAGGTCTCGTTGGTACGATTGCCGAAAATGTGGAGACGCTGAACCTCGATGAAGCCGCAGCGCACCCGAATTTTCGGTATGTCCCCGAAACGGGCGAAGAACGCTTTCACAGCTTTGCAGGCGTACCCATTGTCCGTTCGGAACGTGCTGTTGGCGTGCTTGCCGTCCAGCACGTGGAACCGCGCAAATATGAAGAGATAGAAATCGAGGCCTTGCAAACTGTTGCCATGGTCTTGTCCGAACTGATCGCCAATGCCGACCTGATTGACGAGCCGACCGCTAGGGGTGGTAATGAGACGGCGACCGTGAAGCTGACTGGCCTTCCGCTGGTCAAGGGCGCGGCGGCCGGTGTTGCCATCTTCCACCAGCCAAATGTGCGCATCGAACATACCGTAGCAGAAGATGTCGAAGCCGAGCGCCAGCGTGTATATTCTGCATTTGACAAAATGCGCGCGCAAATCGACCGCATGGCAAGCCAAATTGATTTTGGCACAGGCGGCGAACATGAAGAGGTCATAGCAACCTACAAGATGTTTGCTTATGATGAAGGCTGGAGCCGCCGGATTAACGAGGCCATCGACAGCGGACTGACGGCTGAAGCTGCAATTGAACGCGTGCAGCAACGCACCCGGATGCGCATGCGGCAAATTGACGATCCATTATTGGCCGACCGCATGCACGATCTGGAGGATCTATCCAACCGGCTGCTGCGGATCGTATCAGGTCAGATGAGCACTGCAGCGCAGCTTGGCCTGAAAAAGGACTCTATCCTGATTGCGCGCAATTTGGGTCCGGCAGAATTGCTCGAATATGACAAAAGGCGCCTGCGCGGTGTCGTGCTTGAAGAAGGGTCGCTCACCGCCCATGTCGTCATTGTGGCACGGGCGATGGGCATTCCTGTGCTTGGCCGGGTGCGCGGCATTCGGCACAAGGTGCGCGATGGCGACATGCTTTTGCTTAATGCCGATGACAAAAGCGTTATTGTGCGCCCATCTTCTGCCGCAGAAGAAATCTTTCAGCATGACCTTGTCGATCGGCAAAAGAAAAAGGCGCGCTATGCCGCCATGCGGGACGAACCGTCGGTTACAACAGACGGTGTGCCTGTCACGCTTATGATCAACGCTGGGTTGCGCGACGACATGTCGGCTTTATCGACCACGGGCGCCGATGGTGTCGGATTGTTCAGGACCGAATTTCAGTTTCTGATTTCCGCGACTTTGCCGCAACGCGAACGCCAACAGCGTTTCTACCGCGATGTCATGGATGCGGCAGGCGACAAGCCCGTCATTTTTCGCACGCTGGACATCGGCGGCGACAAAGCCCTGCCCTATCTCAAGGATGAAACCAGCGAGGAAGAAAACCCCGCGCTCGGCTGGCGCGCGCTTCGGCTGTCGCTGGATCATGCTGGATTGATGAAGGCGCAGGCGCGGGCGTTGATTGAAGCCTGTGCAGGCAGGACTCTTAACGTGATGTTCCCCATGGTGTCCGAACCGTGGGAATTTGACGCTGCAAAGGCTATTTTTGACGGGCAGATTGCGTTTTTAAGCCGGCAGAAGAAAATATTACCTAACAAAATCCGCTACGGCGCCATGCTTGAAGTGCCTGCGCTTGCCGAAACACTCGACATTTTATTGCCCAAGATTGATTTTCTGTCGATTGGCACCAACGACCTCACGCAATTTCTATTTGCCGCGGATCGCGCTGACCCGCGGTTGGCGGAACGTTATGACTGGCTTAGCCCTGCTATCTTGCGCTTCATCCGGCGCGTGGTAAGGGCCACCGAAGGCCATGAAGTGGACGTCGCAGTTTGCGGTGAAATGGGCGGTCGGACGCTTGAGGCGCTTGCACTTATCGGGATCGGTATTCATCGGCTATCGATCACCCCTGCTGCGGTGGGACCAATCAAGGCGATGGTGCGCTCTGCGGACCATGCGCAAGTCCGCGCAAAGATGGACGAATTATTGGACAGCCCAACCGAAAATTTACGCGAGGCATTGACGGCGTGGGCGATCAGCCACGGCGTCGAGACCGGCTAAACTGCTTGATTTAAAATGTGAAGAGCCTGAATCAACGTTGACATTGCAGCCAACATGCTCATTGTTTGTATGACTGCACAAAGAGGCGGGCAATCGGGTCGTGGAGAATGCAGTGGACGAATTACCCCCTGTTGAAGTAACGCCACAGACCGTCGGCGAACAACTCAAATCCGCGCGCGAGCAGATGGCCATGTCGCTTGCGGACCTCGCGGCCAAAACCCGGGTTCCAATGCGGCATCTCGAATCTATAGAGCGTTCCGAATTCGGCGCACTGCCTGGTCAAACCTACACCGTAGGGTTCGTGCGATCATACGCCCGCGCTGTTGGCCTCGACGAAATTGCCATGGTCGATACATTGCGGGCTGAACTGGCGCAAAGTGGGCATGAGGGGTATCAGGCGCCCTTGCAAAATTATGAGCCCACCGACCCGGCCCGGGTTCCATCCAAAACTTTGGCGTGGACCGCAGCGGCAGTTGCCGTAGTTGCTCTGGCGGCATATCTTATTTTCAGAAGCTTTAGCTTGGTGCCAGCCACGACGGCTACACAAGAGGCGGCACCGCAAAACGACCCGCCGCCCGCCGCAACCGCATCACCCAGCGTGGCGTCGGCTGCCGATGCAAACGTTGTTTTGACAGCAACGGGTAATGTATGGGTCAAGGTTTATGATGCCGATCAAAAGCGTTTGTTCGAAAAGGAAATGGTGGCAGGAGATACATTCACCGTACCCAAAGACGCGAACAAGCCGATGATTGTCACGGGCCGTCCGCAAGAGATCGACATCACCGTTGATGGCAAACCAGTTCCGCCCTTGGGTGCGGCCGACAAAACCATCGCCGATGTCGGGATCAGCGCGCAGGACCTCCTGGCCCGCGATCTAGGAAAGGCACAACCAACACCATAGAGGTTGGATAATAGGGCTTCGAAATCGGAAAATTGCCGATTGTTTACATCCAAAACTTGCGATGGGCCTTTATTGCAATATTACGCTGGGCTATAGGCTCTGTAACCACAGTAAAGGGAAGTAAACCCATGCATTTTCGCCTTGCCATCATCAGCAGCGCTGCACTCGCACTTAGCGCACCCGGATTCGCGCAGGACGCCAGCATCGACGGACGGGTGGGCAAGCTCGAAAAGGAAATGCGTGCGGTTCAGCGTCAGGTTTTCCCCAATGGGGCCGGCAAATTTGTTGAACCCGAAATCCAGTCAGAGACGGCGCCCAAGCTGACGGTTGAATCCACAACAGCAACTGCCGACCTTACCGCTCGCGTCGATGCGCTGGAGTCGCAACTGGCAACGTTGACCGGGCAAGTGGAAGTGCAGGGCAACAACATGCGTGGCCTGGAAAGCAGACTGAAGTCAATCGAAACACAAATGGCTGCGCAGCAAAGCGTTCCAGCGGAAGCCCCTGTACCTGTGTCAACCCCTCCGGCGGTCGTATCAACACCAAAGCCGAAGCCAGCCGTGGCAGCACCCAAAGCCGCTTTGGCTGACAAGCCCAGCGCATCACGCGTCGCGGCGGTTGCAGCGATCGAACGCCCGGCCACAGGTGACCAATTCGAAGATGGTTACACTTACGGGTTCAGATTGTGGGAAGCAAAATTCTATCCTGAGTCGCAAGCTACGCTGGAAGAAACACTTGCCAAATTCCCGAAACACAAACGCGCCAGCTATGCCCGTAACTTGCTGGGTCGGGCTTGGTTGGATGACAAAAAGCCAGCCACCGCGGTCAAGATATTTTACGACAATTATAAGGCCGATCCACGCGGCGACCGTGCACCCGAAAGCTTGTTTTTTCTGGGCTCTGCGCTGACCGATCTGGGTAAAACAGCCGAAGCGTGTGAAGCCTTTGGTGAACTCGCAAAAGCATATCCCGATGCTGCCACCGGCCGCCTGACGGAGCGCGTCGTGGCGGGTAAAACGCGGGCGAAGTGCAAGTAACGCTCAATCCGGCCTCTATCGACCGATTCCAAGCCGCGCTTGGTAAGCTAAAGCTATCTGACACTGACAGAGTGCTGTGTGCCGTGTCGGGTGGACCAGACAGCATGGCGTTGCTCTTGCTGGCGCAACAGGTCTTGTATGGCCGTATTGCAGCGGCGACTGTAGACCATCAGTTGCGGCCGGAAGCGCGCGGCGAAGCCTATTATGTCCGAGAAATTTGCCGGGACCTCGGTGTCTCGCACGTCCTTCTGAATCCAGACGAGGCGATAAGCGGAAACATCCAATCCTCGGCCCGGTCGGCACGATATGCGCTGCTCGAACGCGCAGCCGACGAACAACATTGCAACCATATCGCAACAGCCCACCATGCTGATGACCAGCTGGAGACATTGTTGATGCGAGTGGCGAGAGGCAGCGGAATCGATGGTTTGTCAGCGATACGCGCGACAAATGGCCGTGTGATCCGTCCACTTCTCGATTTTAGCAAAGCCGAACTGGTCGACATTTGTACCAGCACAGGGGTCAGCCTAGTAATCGACCCCAGTAATGCCAATTTAGATTATGACCGAGTTGCGATACGCCAATGGCTTGCCAGCACGGACCATCCTTTTCAAACCAACCGTGCCGTCCGTACCGCGCGTGCCTTGGCTGAGGCATCCGACGCGTTGTTCTGGATGACCGATATGCTCGCGGCGCAGCGAATCAGGCATGAGAAAGGCATGGTCATCTGCGATGCGCGTGACATCCCGGACGAGCTCAAACGGCGTCTTTTACTGCGGTCGCTCGCCGCAATCGACTCCGAACTTGCACCCCGCGGTGAAGCCATTGACCGCATATTGGGGGATCTGACCCGAGGCGGCACTGCAACAATTGGCAATATCAAATGCTTGGGGGGCGAATATTGGCGATTTGTACAAGCGCCAGCCCGACGCAGCTGAAATCCGGCAGACTGGATTTTTGCCAAACCTTATATTGTCATTCATATATTCGCGCCTACATTGGTGCAATATCCCCGCGCACACGGCATGGGCATAAAGCAAGGCTGTAATGATGAACGACGAACAAGAACCGAAAAGCAACCCGATGCTGCGGAACATGGCGATATGGGCAGCGATTATTGTGGCGCTGTTGCTTGTCGCCTCGATCTTCAGCGGGCCTTCTGATCCAGCCAAGGGCATCAGCTATTCGTCGTTCCGCGACAAGGTAGAAGCCGGCGAAGTAAAGTCAGTCGCGATTGCACCTGAACGCATCAGTGGAAAGCTGCAGAATGACGAGACCTTTGTTACCGTGCCGATCCCTGGTGACACGAGCCTTTACCCACTGCTGGATGAAAAAGGCGTAGACGTTCAGGGCAAGGCCGAAGAACAACCAAGCCTTTTGCTTATCCTGATATATCAGGCGCTTCCATTCCTGCTCATTTTGGGGATCGCATTCTTTGTTCTGCGGCAGATGCAAAAAGGCGGCGGCGCTGGTGGGGCGATGGGCTTTGGGAAATCCAAGGCCAAATTGCTTACCGAAAAGCATGGCAAGGTTACCTTTGAAGATGTCGCCGGTATCGACGAAGCCCGCGAAGAGCTTCAGGAAATCGTAGAATTTTTGAAGGACCCGCTCAAATTCAGCCGTTTGGGTGGCAAGATTCCCAAGGGCGCTTTGCTTGTTGGTTCACCGGGAACGGGCAAGACCTTGCTCGCGCGTGCGATTGCCGGCGAAGCAGGTGTCCCGTTCTTCTCCATTTCGGGTTCTGACTTTGTCGAAATGTTCGTTGGTGTTGGCGCTAGCCGCGTGCGCGACATGTTTGAACAGGCAAAGAAAAATGCACCATGCATCGTTTTCATCGATGAAATCGATGCTGTAGGGCGTAGCCGTGGCGCTGGTCTTGGAAACCAGAATGACGAACGCGAGCAGACGCTGAACCAATTGCTGGTCGAAATGGACGGTTTTGAAGCCAATGAAGGTATTATCATCGTGGCAGCGACAAACCGCCCGGATGTTCTCGATCCCGCCCTGCTGCGTCCCGGTCGTTTCGACAGACAAGTCGTTGTGCCGCGTCCCGACATTGATGGTCGCGTGAAAATCCTCGACGTGCACATGAAGAAAGTGCCTCTGGCGCCTGATGTCGACGGCCGAGTGATCGCACGCGGAACGCCAGGATTTTCGGGTGCAGACCTTGCCAATCTGGTGAATGAGGCAGCCTTGCTTGCGGCACGGCGGGGCAAACGCCTCGTCGCGATGCAAGAATTTGAAGATGCCAAAGACAAGGTGATGATGGGTACCGAGCGCAAGTCGATGGTGATGACCGAAGACGAAAAGAAAATGACCGCTTATCATGAGGCAGGGCATGCAATCGTCTCGATCCACGAAGTAGCGTCTGATCCAATTCACAAAGCCACCATCATTCCGCGTGGCCGTGCGTTGGGTATGGTCATGCGTTTACCCGAACGCGACAATTACAGCTATCACCGTGACAAGATGCACGCCAACCTGTCGGTATCGATGGGTGGCCGGGTCGCTGAAGAGCTGATCTTCGGTTACGACAAGGTCAGTTCAGGTGCATCAAGCGACATTCAATACGCCACAAGCCTGGCACGCGACATGGTCACGCAATGGGGTATGTCGGACGCCATGGGTCCGTTGCAATATGAAGAGCGTCAGGATGGGTATCTTGGCTATGGCATGTCGCAACGCGCGGCCATGTCGGACGAAACCGCCCAGAAGATTGATGCCGAAATCCGCAAGCTGGTGGAAGGCGGTCACAAGCGCGCAACCGAACTTCTGACAACGCATAATGATCAGCTACACCTGCTCGCCAATGCATTGCTTGAGTTTGAAACCCTGTCGGGGGACGAGATCACCCAGCTTTTGGAAACTGGCAAATTTGAGCGGGATGACGGCAAGGTTATCAAGCCATCTAGCATCCCGACGGTTGGAACCGCCATTCCTAAGGCAGGACGGGGCAAGTCTACGCCGGTTGGAGGCCCATCGCCACAAGGCGCATAGTTTTCGGCTATTATTCGCAGCCTCGACGCGATACTCCAAAGCGGGAGAGAGAGTCGAGGTCGCAAAATGAAATTTGCTGTGCTTTTGGCGGGCAGCGCACTGTTGTGCGCTGTTCCTGCTACGGCGATGGACGCAGAAACCTTCTTTGTTAAAGCGGTGGCGTTGAAGAAAAAAGGAATGGGTGCAATGTTCGCCTCGGACCTCAAGCCAATGATCAGAATTTTTGAAGCGGCGGCAAATTCGGTAAAGGCCGAAAATGAAGTTGCGCGCGCTGCAGGCTTGCCCTTGTTTTGTGCGCCCAAAAAATATCGCCTGACCGCAGACCAGTTCATTGTTGAATTTGGTCGAATTCCCAAAGAGCGGCGGCGTCTGCAAACGGTCCGTGAGGCATGGCGCGAAATTGTGATCAGGCGTTTTCCTTGCTAGATTAGGAACGTCAGAAGGCCATGGCGACCAAACAATAGCACAGCCGTATTTGTTGCATTCATCGCGCTTATCCATAAACGTTGCCGAGTTGGACGTGAGGATATGCAAGTGAACCGAGTTTTTCTGATTATAATTTTGGGCACGCTGATTGCTACTCCACTACTGGCAGCCGCGCCTGGGGATATGAGTGTGACGGCTTTTCTTGCAAAGGCCGATAATCTTAAGGCAAAGGGTTTTCTGGCACTCGGTTCTCCGGAAATCGCCTTGCTTCAGACTGAAGCCAAGGCTGCGGGCGCAGCATATCGCAAGCGGATTGAAACAGAGCGCAGGCAAAAGCGCACGCCGCACAGTTGTCCCCCTGCCAAAACTGGCGTGAAGTCCGATGAGCTCATTGCGCATTTGCGAACTTATCCTTCATCTGCAAGGTCGAGCATTTCGCTCACGACTGCGATCTCCGATCTCATGAAGAAACGCTTTCCCTGTAGTTAAGCCAGCGAGAGAGCAGCCCTCATGCCAATATATTGTGACGAATCAGGTGGTGTCGGGCGCGGGGTCATGACAATGGCTGCAGTAGCGATCGAACCCGAAGCTGCCGAAGCTGTCCTTTCCCGCTTTCGTGCAATTACTGGCCTTTCAGGTGAACTGAAGGGCAGCAGGATTGAATTGGCCGAGCGGGGACTTTTATTCGAAATACTCGCACATCAAAGCTGGCATGCCACGGTAGGCATTGCGATATCCGCGCTGGTGCCGGACGCCGGTGAGGATCGCGGCGACCACGACACCAACATATATGTTCAGCTGCTCAATGACGCGGTTTCATCGACCCTTGAAGCTATGGATGCATGCACCGACATTATCATTGATGATGGCCGCTACGGTCCAGAAACTCTGGCGCGTATCCGCGGCGACATTGCGGTTCATATTGGCCCATGCGGCACGGCGACATTAGACCTGAGTCACCGGCAAGCCGGTCTTCAAATTGCCGACGTTATCGCAAACACATTCTTCAACCGAGCGATGGTAACCGAGCGACAAGCGCGCATGGCAGCAATTGTCGCGCCATTTCTGGAAAGCGGAAAAATTAAGCTGCGCCCCTTAGCCAGTGACGCCGAGGGTGACGATTAACATTGCAAACAAGATAAGGGCGGCCATTGCGAAACCCGACAAGAGGCATGTCCGCCAGAGCGCACCGAAGCGCGACGTACCATAGGCACCGCGCAATTGCCGATACATATGGATGGGCGGCGCGAATGCCAGCACGATACCCCCAATAGGCTCAGTCGCAGGGTATCGAATAAGCACTGCGCAAACCACGCCAAGCAGCATCATGAAGGTAAGCGAATAGGTTACAAATACCGCGTGATCGAACATCTTGAAGCGACGTCGCCAAAAGAACAGCAACCACACGAAAGGCACCGAAATTGGGATGAGCGCCCAGCTATATTTATACGTGTTAGACTGCATTTTATAAAAAAGCAGCTGTGGGTTTGCAGCAGCGTGCTTTACTGCAGCGTTCAAACGGTCCGCACCCGGAAAATCCAAGTCGGTAAATGTCCAATTTTCATTTTCGGCTGTGGTATTACCAAAAGTCGTTAGCGCCCCGTCCATCACACGCGCGTCGGCTTTTTCTTCTTCCAGCCGCCTTTCAACGGACGCCGTGGGGCGATTTTCTGCCCGAGCGTCGGTCAGTTCGGATTCGAGGCGGGCAATATTTGTATCACTTTTAGCTTTGGCCTGCTGCATCTTGCGCTTCGCCAGATCAGCAACTTTCACCTTTTTACCGCGACTTTCATCCAGCGTTGCCAAGTTTTCGCGATAGCTGGCAATTTGGGTGTCTATCCAGTCAGTGCTCCCGAATTTTTGTAAAATGGCTTCTTTCTTGTCCGCCTCTAATTCAGCGATGTCTTTCAAGATATCGGCGCGGTCTTCCTGATACTGCTGCTCGGCCTCTTTACTACCGATGACCGGATTGACATTGGGCACCTGCGGCACGAGAAAATTGAACGCTGCGAAAGTCAAAAACACCGTAAAGAGAAACAACGCCAAAGGGGACACGTACTTTGCGCGTTCACCATGGACATAACGTCGGGTAAGATCGCCCGGCTTCCAGAACAGCATAGGCAAGGTACGCCAGATCTTGCCGTCGAAGTGCAGAACGCTGTGCAGAATATCATGGCCAAAGGCATTAAGCGTCCGGTGAACGTCCCCCTTCTGGCCGCAAGCATGACAATGTGGACCGACAAGACCGGCTCCACAATTCAGGCAATGGGTGGAATTGACGTGGCGTCCTTCACCCGCGTCGGACTCCACCGCACGGCCAATAGCCGCGCCGGTGATTATGTCTGCTGCCCCTGCCAATTCCCCGTCCATTATGACTATTTATCAGCCGCCGTGCAGAAAGCCAAAAGAAAAGGCCCGGACAAGCCGGGCCTTCTTTGTACATCGAGACGGAAGATGTTTACCGGTCGTAATCGCGCTGCATGCCAGCTCCTCGGGCTGGAGCAGCCGCTGTCAAACGAAGCGCTTCTGCCGAAAGGCTGATCGAGCCGATTTCATCCGCTTCCTCGTCCTCGTCAACCTGAACCTTCTGCAGCGACTGCACGAGGCCTTCTTGCAGTTGGTCTGGACGGACGGTTTCCTCAGCGATTTCGCGCAAGGCCACCACTGGGTTTTTGTCGCGGTCGCGATCAATAGTCAGTTCAGCGCCACCAGAGATTTCGCGCGCACGTTCGGCGGCGAGTAATACAAGGTCAAACCGGTTGGTGATCTTGTCGATGCAATCTTCAACAGTAACGCGTGCCATGTTGGCTCCTGATTCTTCGTAAATTTCGGGAAGTTGCCTGCGGGTAGAGTTATCGGTCCAAAATGTCAATGAAAAGGGCGGATGGCTTGCCGTGGGTCAGGCAAAAAGCTATCCCCACAACCATGACAGTGCAATCAGGCAGGCCCGGCTTCCCCGGAAGGCACTTTCAGGTGGCGGGGCACGACCTGCACTTGGTCCATCTGCCCCAAGACCGTTTGGACGCTGTCTTGCGCCTAATCGGGAAGGCCCAAAAATCGATCCAGATGTTTTTTTACATGTTCAATGACGATTTCACCGGGCGAACCGTGCGCGCGGCATTGATTGCTGCCGCGGAACGCGGCGTAGATGTCCAACTCATCATTGACAGTTTCGGATCAACTCAGGTGCGTAACCGCTTCTTCGACGAATTAATCGCCGCTGGCGGGGCCTATCATAGCTTTAGTACCCGCAAAGGCCTTGGCTATCTGATCCGTAACCACCAAAAGATTCTGATAATTGATCGGGCTCATGCACTTGTCGGCGGATTCAACATCACTGACGCATATTTCGGGCGCGCAGGCGACAATAGCTGGGAAGATCTCGGCATTATTGTAACTGGACCGCAGGCACAAAAGCTTGCCGATTATTTTGAGGACATGGCGCGGGCGTCCAACAATGGACGGGTGCGCTATCGCAGCATTCGAACGATTATTCAGAAATGGCGTCCGGGTATCGGGCAAGTGCAATGGCTTTTGGGTGGACCAACTAACCGCATTTCGCCCTGGGCACTGACATTTAAGCGTTCACTAGAGGCCGGCCAGAGGTTTGACATTGTCTCGGCCTATTTTTCCCCCTCACAGACGATTTTGCGTAGGATTGCGAAGGCTGCAAAGCGCAACAAGGGCTCGCGACTCATCATGGCGGGGAAGACAGACAATGGCGCCACCATCGCCGCCGCGCGGCTTCTGTATCGCTATTTGTTGCGGCGCAAGACCAGGATCTTCGAGTTCCAGCCGCGCCCTCTGCATATGAAATTGATGGTCATCGATGACACAGTCTACATCGGTTCGGCCAATCTGGATGTCCGGAGCATGTTCATCAATCTTGAGATCATGGTGCGAATCAAGGACGCAGCGTTGGCACTACATTTGCGTGAGTTGGTTGACGCGCTCGTGGCGCAATCTGAGGAGCAGACTAGCCTGTTGCTTAAAAGCCGCGACAACTGGTGGAGCCGTTTTAAGGCTGGCCTCGCCTATTTCCTTGTAAATTCGGTAGATTATACGATTGGCCGACGGATCAAATTTAACTTGATACGGAATAAGTAATCAGTCTTTCCAGCCCCAAAACAGATGGCAAGGCAGGACATTCCAAAGTTCATAGCCATTGTCGATGTTGCGGAAATGGGGCGCCATGAAATCGCGCGCCCGAGCACGGAACTGATACACGAGGAATGCGCCACCTGGCCGAATCGCCTTTGCGGTTTCAGCAGCAATTACAGGCCCCAGATCGTTGGGTAGCGTCGAAAAGGGAAGGCCGGACAGTACGTAGTCGGCATGCTCAAAGCCGAAATTACCGATGATTTCATTCACATCTGCGGCAGAACCGTGAACCGCGATGAAGCGGCTGTCCCGGATCGTCTTGCGCAGATATTCGATAAAATCTTCGTTTAGGTCGATGACCAGCAACGTCGCGTCGGCACGCATACGATCCAGAACTGGCTGGCAAAAGGTGCCGATACCCGGACCATATTCAACGAATAATTTGGTATTTTCCCAATCGACGGGTGCCAGCATCTTCTTCACGGTTTTCGAAGACGACGGGATGATCGATCCGACCATGACCGGATGCTTGACGAATCCTTTGAAGAAAACACCCCATGGGCCAAAAAACCGGCTTGCCCTATTTTTAATGCGGTCAAACGCCGTCGTTTTAGCAAGAGTCGAAGATGTCATGCGTTAGGTCCGGGGGATAATTACGTGGCGCCTGCAGTTGCAAATTGACGCCAATTATGCAACCGCATTAAGTAATAATCTGTTCCACTCTGCTTGCATTCAATATCATATCGGCCCTATGCCGCCGCAATGGCAAAGCTTCCTCGTGGAACCGTCTCCGTCATATTTGTGGCACAGCGCACCGATGCCGATGCTGACGGCTATGCCCGTGCCGCCGACATGATGGATCAGCTTGCTGCGCAACAAGAGGGCTATTTATCGATGGATTCGGTGCGGGGATCAGACGGGCTGGGTATTACCGTCAGCTATTGGACGAGTGAAGCGCACGCAAAGGCATGGCGTGACCATCCTGACCATGCCACTATCCGTGATGCCGGCCGCGACCGCTGGTATAGCCATTACAGTCTGCATGTCGTTGAAGTGACCCGCAGCTATGACTGGAAAAAGCATTGAGCGCGGTCCAAGCCATTCCCAACCGCCGAGTGGTCGTTCTGTTTCTCGTGATGCTTGTTGCCGCTGCGGGCAACACCGCTATGCAATCGGCGCTGCCTGCAATCGCCAGCGAGTTGAAAATGCCCGATGTCTGGGTAAGTCTGGCGTTCAGCTGGTCTGCATTATTGTGGGTGATGACCGCACCCAAATGGGCTCGCCTTTCGGACCGCAGGGGGCGAAAGCAATTGATGAGCGTTGGCATTACCGGCTTTGTCGCGTCGATGGGGCTGTGCGGACTGGTGCTGTGGCTTGGTCTTGCCGGAATAATCGGGCCTGTGGTGACATTCATTCTTTTTGCAATATGTCGCAGTCTTTACGGCGGTTTTGGTTCGGCCGCCCCGCCTGCTGTTCAGGCTTATGTCGCTGCACGGACGGAGCGCGCAGAGAGGACTAAGGCATTGTCGATGCTGGCGTCATCCTTTGGCGTCGGCACCGTCATCGGCCCAGCAACCGCGCATTATTTTCTCTTTCCGCCTTTTGGCCTCGCTGGACCCCTGATTGTATTCGCAGCTTTTGGCGTTGCAGTGCTTGTTGCGCTGCATCTTGAACTGCCGAACGATACACCTCGCTTCGAAGCGCGAGGAGCGGTAGCCGCCTATCCCAATTCAGCGGCGATGGACGCGCTGGATACCGAAGATGTGGAGGGCGAAGCCCTGGGATCATTACCAACCGATACGGACGTTCGCTTGCCCTGGCGCGATGATAGGCTGGCATCTTGGCTTGTCGCAGGCTTGATTGGCGGCCATGCGCAAGCCATCATGCTCGGTGTTGTCGGATTTCTTGTACGCGACCGGCTTGGACTCCACGACCGGCCGTGGGAGGCGGTACAGGCCAGCGGATCAGTCATGCTTATCGGCGCCATGGCGACATTGCTCGCACAATGGGGCTTAATCCCGATGCTGTCGCTGGCAGCGCGCAGTTCAGTACTTTTGGGCGCGGTCCTCGCACTGATCGGGACAATCTTAACCGGCATCAGTCACGATTTCTACGGTATAAGTACGGGTTTTGCGATTTCCTCATTGGGTTTCGGGCTTTTCCGTCCCGGCTTTACCGCCGGCGCATCGTTGGCTGTCCGCCGGCACGAACAAGGGGACGTAGCCGGCAAAATAGCCTCGATCAACGGCGCGGCATATATTGTTGCCCCCGCCGTCGGGGTTGCATTGTTCAATTATTGGGAGCCAGCGACTTTCATCCTGATTGCTGCGTCTTTGTTGTTCCTCATCGTCTGGGGACGGCGGGCATTATCAATTCCCGCCTGACCTTTATGGTTCATGCTTGGAATCGCGCACTGGTTTGACCATACCAGGCGACACAAACCCCATCCCCTGCGGCTGAAGCGCAGCGGTTTTCAGCTTGCTTTCCATTGTGCCATATTCTTCTTCCATTTCTACCGTGACGGTGGCACGCGACGCATTCAGCGCTTGGCTGAAATGGACCATATTGACTTCTTTCACGTCGTTCCCGCCTTCGCGCAAAGCGAAGAGCCCGGCACGCCGCACGAGATCTTCGAGGTCAGCGCCTGTGTAGCGTTCGGTCCGCTCAGCAATTTCGTCGAGGTCGACATCTTTGCCCACCGGCATTTTCATGGTGTGAATACTCAGTATACGCCTGCGGCCGCCTTTACCGGGGACGGTAACATATACCAGCTCGTCAAAACGACCCGGACGCAGGAGCGCAGGGTCAAGCAAAGTTGGGCGGTTGGTCGCGCCGATGACAACGACTGACTGCAATTCCTCAAGACCATCCATTTCGGCAAGCAACGTGTTGACGACACGCTCGGTAACCTGAGGCTCACCGCGGCCACCCCCGCGAGATGGCGCCAGGCTGTCTATCTCATCAAAGAAGATGATGCACGGGGCAACTTGTCGTGCGCGGGCGAATAATCGGCTAATTTGCTGTTCGCTCTCTCCGTACCATTTGGACAAGAGGTCGGAAGATTTCGTCGCAATGAAATTGGCCTCTGCCTCCCGCGCGACGGCCTTTGCCAGCAATGTCTTACCTGTGCCCGGCGGACCGTATAACAAAAATCCCTTTGCTGGCCGGATGCCAAGCCGTCTGAACGCATCGGGATTGCGCAGAGGCAGTTCGACCCCTTCCTTCAACCGCATCCGCGCTTCATCAAGCCCGCCAATATCATCCCAGCGGACATCAGGCGCCTGCACCATGACCTCGCGCATTGCTGATGGCTGGACTCGTTTCAATGCTTCAAAAAAATCGTCCCGTGTGACTTTCAGGCTTTCGAGGACTTCCGCCGGGATAGTTCCGCTGGCCAAATCCAGTTTAGGCATGATGCGTCGCACAGCCTCGATAGCTGCTTCACGCGTGAGCGCGGACAAATCAGCGCCAACAAATCCGTAAGTCGTCCTTGCCAGTTCTTTCAGGTCAACCCGCGCGCCCAATGGCATGCCGCGTGTGTGAATTGCCAGTATTTCGCGGCGGCCGCTCTCGTCAGGGACGCCGACTATGATTTCACGGTCGAACCGGCCCGGCCGACGAAGTGCCTCGTCAATAGCCTCTGGGCGGTTGGTTGCGGCAATCACCACCAGATTGGTGCGTGGCTCAAGCCCGTCCATCAGCGTGAGCAGTTGCGCCACCAGACGCTTTTCGGCCTCTCCATGCACCTGGTCGCGTTTTGGCGCTATCGAGTCAATTTCATCGATGAAAAGGATAGAGGGTGCAGCCTTTGTTGCCGCCTCGAATATGTCGCGTAGTTTCTTTTCGGACTCGCCGTAAGCCGAGCCCATGATCTCCGGCCCGTTTATCAGGAAAAATTCAGCCTCGCTTTCATTTGCGACGGCGCGGGCAAGGCGTGTTTTGCCAGTACCGGGCGGGCCATAAAGTAACAGCCCGCGCGGCGGATCAACGCCTAAGCGCGTGAATAGCTCGGGGTAGCGCAAGGGCAGTTCCACCATCTCGCGCAATTGCTTGATGGTATCCCCCATGCCACCCAAATCATCATAAGTTACATCTGCGCGACGTCCTTCCTTCGCTTCAGCAAATTCGGCGTGCAGTTCAACTTCGGTGTCGTTGTCGATGTGCACGATACCCTTTGGCACAGTTGACACGACGGTCAGGCGAATTTCCGCTAAGGCAAATGCTGGTGCTGCAAGCATTTGACGCAATTGCGGTGGCATGTCGTCCAGTGCGACTCGTTGCTGACCATGTGTTGCGACGACATCGCCGGCGACGAAAGGTCGGCCGAGGAAGCTGCGCTTCAAAGCCTGTGATGGCCCTTCCAATCGAATTTCGCGCTGGGCAGGCGCAAATACGACTTTTGTAGCCGCCTTTGAATCAACCTTGCGGATCTCGACATGATCACCGGCACCCACGCCGGCATTGGCACGCTGCAAACCATCAAGGCGAACAACCTCCAGCCCTTCATCCTCTGGGTAAGGGTCAACGGCACGTGCAGCGGTGCTACGCTTTCCAACTATTTCAATGACATCGCCCTGCGCAATGCCGTTTGCTGTCATAAACGGAAGAGACATGCGCGCTAGACCGCGGCCAGAATCTTCGAGCTTAGCATTTGCAACTTGCAGTTTCGCTGATTTAGATTTGGGGGACACAGGTTGCCTCATCATCGTTAAGGCGCCAAAATAGGCATTGTTCCGAAAAATACGATCCCCACATCGAAACAATGGACAAAAAAAGGGCCGACCGAAGTCGACCCTGAGAAAGTCTTTAGGAGAGGATGCCTATAAGGCTTTTCCCGTATGGCGAAGTTTTATTTATTGTGCAAGTGCGAACAGTGCAATGACTGTTGCAAATCATGCAACTGCAATTTATAGGTTTACAGCGAATTTCGCGACATTTGCATGATCGTGAAATCAGATGATTTTGTTGCAGTGCGACAAAATGAGGAGATGATATGCGCAGATTGCCCCCTTTACGTTCATTGGAAGCGTTTCTGCGCGTAGCAAAATTAGGTTCGGCCAAGGCCGCAGCAAGCGAACTTGCATTGTCCCCGCCAGCATTAAGCCGCCGCATCAAGGCATTGGAAGATTTCATAGGCAAATCCCTGTTTGACCGCCGTGCGCAGGCGATGGTTATTAATGCCGACGGCGAAGCTTTACTTGCAGCAGTAGAGCCCGCGATGGACGCCATGGCGGAGGCCGTGGATGAATTGGCCGGACGCGGCGGCGAATATCGCCTGCGCCTTGGTTTGTTGCCCCTATTCGGTTCACAGCGGCTCATCCCGCGCCTGCCCGAGCTGCGCAAAGCGTTCCCCAAGCTGCACATCGACGTTGACACATCTGGCCATGCAGAAAATCTGCTGGGTGACGTTGTTGACGCAGCGATTATCATTGCGGCAGAGGTTGACCCCAAGCTCTACAGTGTCCGGCTCGACCGAAACCTCGTATATGCCATTGCGTCAGAAAAATGGGCAACTGAACATAAGGTCGAAAGGCCTGAGGATCTCGCAAAGCATACGGTAATGGTTCACAGTGACATGCCCATGATTTTCGATGCTTGGCGGCAGGCGATGGGCGTTCCTCGCTTGAAGGCTGCTGCGATTGACAGCCTCGACAGTGGGGCGTTGATGCTTGAAGCGGCGGCAAATGGCCTAGGCGTTGCAATCATGCATGGAAGCCACTTTTCTGACGCGCGGGACCCTCGCCTCACACGGCTGTTCGATACTGAGGTGGAGAGTCCCTATAGCTATTATTTTGTGTGCCGGCCCCGTGCACTCAAGCAGCGGGCAGTTAAGATCTTTCACGACTGGCTTTTGAAAGCTGGCGTATAAAAAAGGGCCGGAAAAAAATCCGACCCCATTTTTTTGACCACATAAACCTTTTCGGCGACTAGTTGCTTTTGCAGGTTTGCGCGCCTTTGTCGGCCAGCTTGACATTGATTTGCTTGCCACTGCCCGAAAGAGAGCTTTGACCGTCGGCAGATACCAAAGGAGCGGCGGGTTCGGCAGGGGTAGGTACAGCGCCAGCGACGGGCGCATCTGCCTTGGGCGCCGTTACACGGACAGCAATCGCCGACTTATCGCCTACGCGAATATCCGCAGCTTCATTCTGCCCCAGGAAATCAACATATAATATGCTGTTATCTGCACAGCGATACGTTCCGGTTGCCGTAATTGCAGGGGGCATTTCGATTTCAGCAGCAGCAACTGCAGCCGAGTCGGTCGTGTTTTCCGTCGTAGTTGGAGTTGTGGAAGAGTTGCATGCTGCCAAAGCAAGCATGGACAACGGGGCGAGGAGAAGATGTTTTTTTGTCATAGGCTACATGCCTTGCAACAGCATGCCGACGATGTGAAGCAGTTTAAGGGCAAATTGAGCCAAAATTTCGATAGAGCGAAGCACTTGACCCGTGCCGCAGCGGACGTCATTGCAGTGCCATGACTCAAGACGTAGGCGAAATGAACTTCGAACAGGCGCTGCGCGCGCTTGAAGAGATTGTCCACAAACTCGAAAGCGGTGAAGCGCCACTGGATGAATCCATCGCGCTTTATGAACGCGGAAATGCTTTGCGGGCACTGTGCCAGCAGCGGCTTGATTCAGCAAAAGCGCGCATCGAAGCAATCGCACTGGGGCCAGACGGCACGCCAACAGGCACTACGCCCTTTGATGCCGGTTGAGTTTTATGTCCGACACTTCACATGCTTCATTGTTACAAGATTCCCTGGCGCAAATAGCGGCGGACATTGATCAGGAATTTGACTCGCTTTTCCAGCTTCCGGGCGACGCGCGGGACCGTTTATATGCCGCCATGCGCCACGCAGCGATTGGTGGCGGGAAACGCCTTCGCCCGTTGCTTGTGACCGCAACGGCTGCTCTGTTTCATGTCGATCGCAAGGTTGCGTTACGCGTTGGCACCGCAGTTGAAGCCATCCATGTATATTCGCTGGTGCATGATGACCTACCATGCATGGATGACGACGACATGCGGCGCGGCAAGCCGACGGTCCACCGTGCCTTTGACGACGCGACCGCCGTTCTGGCTGGGGACTCATTGCACGCGCTGGCCTTTGAAATTTTATCAAGTTCACACACGCACACCGATCCGTTCATCCGGGGCGAACTGGTGTCGACGCTTGCACAGGCCAGTGGCCCCGAAGGCATGGCCGGCGGGCAAATGATGGACATCGAGGCTGAAAAGTCGGTGTTCGACTTGCCGACGATTACCCGCTTGCAGGCCCTCAAAACAGGAGCGCTTATCGCCGCCAGTGTCGAAATGGGTGCAATTCTGGGACATATCCCGCCGGAAGGACGGACCCATTTGCGCGGCTATGCGCGCGATATTGGCCTTGCCTTCCAGATTGCCGATGACATCATGGATGTCGAAGGAGATCCCGAACGCGCCGGCAAAGCGCTTCAAAAGGATGCGAAGGCGGGCAAAGGCACATTTGTTTCCCTCATGGGCCTTGAACGCGCGAAGCAGCAAGCAGACATGCTGGTTGCCCAAGCCAATGAACATCTGTCGAGCTATGGCGCCGAAGCCGATCTGTTGCGCGCTATTGCCAACTATATCACCGAAAGGGACCGCTGATGACGCACCGTATTGGCGTATATCCAGGCACCTTTGACCCGATTACCTTGGGCCACATGGACATCATCCGTCGAGGCACGAGGCTGGTCGATGAACTGGTCATCGGCGTCACGACCAACGCGGCCAAATCGCCGATGTTTTCGGACGACGAACGAATCATGATGGTCGAGCGCGAAGTTTCGCAGATCGGAGCTTCAAATATCCGCGTAGTGGGATTTAACTCGCTGCTCATGGACTTTGCCGAAGCGCAGGGCGCAAGCACGGTGATCCGAGGTATTCGCGGCGTCACGGACTTCGAATATGAATATCAACTCACGGGCATGAACCGGCAACTCAACGACCGGATAGAGACGCTGTTTCTGATGGCCGATGTCTCGCTTCAACCCATCGCGTCGCGGCTGGTGAAGGAGATTGCGATATATGGCGGCGAAATCGGCAAGTTTGTAACACCCGCAATCCGCGACGAGGTTGTCGAGCGGGTTCGCCAGCTAAATGAGAATAAGGTCTAGCCGCCGAAACTTTCGAGCCAAATCGCAATCATCAGGCCAATCGCCGTCGCCACCCCGGCAAGATGATGGTCCTCTTTATATGCTTTTGGAAAGACTTCGGTCGCAAGCGACGCAACAACTGCACCCGCCGCGGTGCACCGGATCACCGCCAGCAAATTGGGGTGCGCGCCCTTAAGCATGAAGTTTCCAACAAGAGCAGCGAGGGCAAGCAGAACCGTCGCCCCGCCCCATAAGGCAAATATCGTGCGCGGCCGCATGCCGCCGTCGTTCATCCCACGCGCGCCGCCTGCAGCTTCGGGAATGTTTGACAAGAGTATGGCCCCGGCCAATGCCGCGACCTCGCCAGCCGATGCACCGATCAGCGCAACGCCAAGCGCCAGATTTTCCGGGATACCATCAAACGTTATCGCCGCCAGTAGGCCAACGCCTTCGTCCGACGGCAATTTCTCGTCAATCCAGTAATCCGCCACTGAAAACAACACGGCCACAACAGCCAATGCAGCAATCGATACCCATAGGCTGCCTTCCTTGACCGACGGTTCAACAAGCTCGCCAATAATCGACATGATGAGGGCACCGCCCGCGAGCGCCACAATAAACCCCTCGGTGCGATCGGACAAACTGCCGTAAACGCCTCAGGCTGCCCCAACCAGCAATGCTGCAGATACCACGACAATGACTATGATTAGGGTGAGCATTGAAGCTAAATCGGCTTTCGCCCTTTACGTTCCGGCGGCTTTGGCGGTGCTGGCAGTTCGAGATATTCCTCAGGTACATAAATCGCATAAGTCGCCAAACGGATTTCGCGCACAAACTGGAGCAAGCAGGCCGAAAGTAGCGCTAATGCCAGCATGAACACGGCAACAGCCACCCAGGCTGCAGAAAATTGCGTGAGACCCATCAGAAACAAAACCGCAATCTCCACACAGACCGAAATCGCCGACAGAACGGCGTATAAAATCGACGACCCGACCACGCGCATCCGTTTTTCAATAATTCGCAGCTCCCGCACCACGCGCTCATGCGCTGCGCCATCTGTGTCGACATATTGGCGCTGCAAATCGCGCGATCGATCCACAATACGCGAAAGCCGTCCGGTGAGCACATTCAGCAAGCTGCCAACCGCGACCAGCAGAAACGCCGGGGTTAAGGCCGTCTGCAAAACCGATATGACGGCAGCGAGGTCGGGGCCAAATTTATTGTCCACCTTGCTTCTCCGCAGCCAACGCGCGCAGGTCCGTCTTCAGCAATTTGCCAATATGGCTGCGCGGCATTTCGTCGATAGGATAGAGCACCGAAATCCGCTGCGTCTTGCCCAATTGCGCGTTCACCCGATCCAATACCGCGTCTGGCGAAACAGCGTTATCGCGCATCCGCACGAAACCAACCGGCGTTTCGCCCCAGGCTTCGGATGGCATCCCCACCACAGCTGCTTCAGCAACCTCGGGCTGCTGCTCAAGCAATTCTTCGAGATCCTTCGGGTAAATGTTGAACCCACCTGAAATGATCATGTCCTTGGCGCGGCCGACAATCGATACAAAACCATGTTCATCGACAATGCCAATATCTCCGGTTTTTAGCCAGATGTCGCCATTTTCATCGCGCCACTCCATCTCGCGCGTTTTCTCGGGCTGGTTCTTGTAGCCAGACATCATCGTTGGCGACCGCCCGGTCAAAACGCCCTTCGATCCAGCAGGCAGACGGTTGTCATCTTCGTCCAGTACGATGAGATCATGCCCCGTCACGGGCTGCCCCACAGTGTGCAGCTTGTCGGGATGGTGGTGCGCTTGCAACATGCACACAACGCCGCCTTCGGTCATGCCGTAAATCTCGACAAGACCACCGGGCCACCGCTTCAGCACCTGTGCCTTCAAGTCAGCCGCAAAGGGGGCACTGGTGCAGAATTTGACAATGAAACTTGTAAGATCAAATGTGCCGAAATCCGGATGCACCATGAGACGTTGATACTGCACAGGCACCAGCATCGTGTGCGTGGTCCGGTCCGTTTCGGCGTGGCCAAGATAGGCCACAGCATCAAATTTCTCCATGATACGCGCAAAGCCGCCATGGCAGATAGTTGGCAGAAACACCGCAAGCGTCGTGTTCGAATATAAGGGCGTGGACACCAACGATCGCGTGTCGCGGTTGTAAATGGATTTGAACCCACCCGCCATCTGGTGCCAGCGCATGGCATGCGAGTGAATGATACCTTTGGGTGTTCCTGTGGTTCCACTCGAATAAATAATGTTGAACGGGTCCGTTGGCGCTGGAGGTAAAGCGGCGAAACTGGCGCCTTCGTATGCCATCCAGCTGTGTAGTGCCGGGTGGTTGCCAACTGCTGTATCCAGCATGATAATTTTGACATCGCCAAGGTCGATACCGTCAAGGTCGGCCAATTTGGCGGCATCAACGAAAAGATGTGCAGCTCCTGAATCTTTCAGCATGGCGGCCAATTGCGCTGGGGCAGCAGATGTCGTCAGCGGCGCAGCACAGCCGCCAGCGCGCACTGCAGCCAGATACACCAGAGCATATGGCACATTGCTCGTGCCCAATATCGCTACAGCCTGCCCGCGCTTTAGACCTGTATGCTGAAGCTGGGCGGCAATCCGCGCGGTCAACGCAGCAAGGTCGCGCCATGTCAATTCTGTCATGCTGTCGGCTAATGCGCGATCGTCGGGTTTCGCCTCCCCCCAACCAGCGATCAGAGCGCCAAAGTCGCCAAAGGTTTTTTCCAGTTCAGCCTCTATTTGCATTGCGATTCCCGTCCCCATCCGCGCGTTTATCCGACGACTTAGCGTCATTAGCAAAACTTTCATCGCCTATTTTGCTATGACAATGGCAGACATGCAAACAGCGACAAGACGGACGGCAAAAGATTGTGGAAAAATGGCCACTTTTGGCCGGTTTTCCTTGGGATTTTCGGGGTTAAGGCTTATGGTCTGGCTATGACTGAACAAACACCAGAAAACGAACAAAACAACATCTCTTCGGACAGCGCGGCTAACCCCAATCAGAATGAATATGGCGCCGACAGTATCAAGGTTCTGAAGGGCTTGGACGCCGTCCGCAAACGGCCAGGCATGTATATTGGTGATACCGATGACGGCAGCGGTCTGCACCACATGGTGTTTGAAGTTTCCGATAATGCCATTGACGAAGCGCTAGCCGGACATTGCGATCTGGTGCTGATCGAATTGAACCCCGACGGCTCAGTGTCGGTAGAGGATAATGGCCGCGGCATTCCCACCGGCATGCACAAGGAAGAGGGCGTTTCAGCGGCTGAAGTCATCATGACTCAACTGCACGCTGGCGGCAAATTCGAGAATACGTCGGAGGACAATGCCTACAAGGTATCCGGCGGGCTTCACGGCGTTGGCGTGTCGGTGGTCAACGCATTGTCGGAATTTCTGGAACTGACGATCTGGCGCGAAGGTAAAGAGCATTGGATGCGCTTTGAGCATGGCGATGCCGTTGCGCCGTTGATTGTGCGCAGTGACGCACCCATCGTCGATGGCAAGCCCAAAAAGGGCACAAGAGTGACGTTTATGGCATCGACTAACACTTTCAAAAACGTCCTTGAGTTTGATTTCGACAAGCTTGAGCACCGTTACCGCGAACTTGCGTTCCTGAATTCGGGCGTTCGCATCCTGTTGCGTGACAATCGGCATTCAGAAATCAAGGAACATGATCTGTTTTATGTAGGCGGCATTGGTGCGTTCGTGAAATATCTTGATCGGAACAAGGCGGCGTTGCTGGCTGAACCAATTGCGATAACGTCGAATCGCGATGGCGTGGGTATCGACGTCGCGCTAGAATGGAACGACAGCTATTACGAAAATGTATTGTGCTTCACCAATAACATTCCGCAGCGTGACGGCGGCACGCACTTAGCCGCATTCCGTTCGGCGCTAACGCGCACATTGAACAATTATGCCGAAAAATCGGGTATATTGAAAAAGGAAAAGGTTACGCTGACAGGCGATGATATGCGTGAAGGTCTTACCGCTATAGTTTCAGTCAAACTGCCGGATCCGAAATTCTCGTCGCAGACAAAAGACAAGCTTGTGTCGTCCGAAGTACGCCAGCCGCTGGAAAGCCTGATGGCGGACCGGATGAGCGAATGGCTTGAGGAAAATCCGGGCCATGCGCGCACGGTGATTCAAAAGGTCATTGACGCCGCTGCTGCGCGCGAAGCAGCGCGCAAAGCACGCGAGGCCAGCCGCAAGTCGGTCATGAGCGTTGCTTCCTTACCCGGCAAGCTGGCAGATTGTCAGGAAAAAGACCCTGCCAAGTCTGAATTGTTCCTAGTCGAAGGCGACTCCGCAGGTGGCTCCGCCAAGCAGGGCCGTGACCGGCACTATCAGGCAATATTGCCACTCAAGGGTAAAATCCTGAACGTCGAACGCGCCCGTTTTGACCGGATGCTGTCCTCGAAAGAGGTCGGAACGCTCATTCAGGCGATGGGCACTGGCATTGGCCGCGAAGATTTCAATATCGAGAAACTGCGCTACCACAAGATCGTGATCATGACCGACGCTGATGTCGACGGATCACACATCCGGACGCTTCTGCTCACCTTTTTCTATCGGCAGATGCCGGAAATAATTGAAAACGGTCATCTCTTCATTGCGCAGCCACCTTTATACAAGGTGGCGAAGGGGCGCAGCGAGATTTACGTGAAGGATGACAAGGCACTCGATGACCATCTGGTCGAGCTTGGTCTTGGAGGAGTGGTTCTTGAAGGTGCTGGCGGGCAGCGCGCAGGCGCAGATTTGGGTGCGCTGGTCGACCATGCACGCCGCATGCGCAGCCTGATGGCATTTGTCCCACGCCGATATGACCCAACGATCGTTGAAGCCATGGCATTGACTGGTGCATTGGACCCCGAAGCCACGGATCGTGCAGCAGCCGTCGCCAAGGCAGCCGCTTGGATGGGCGCGCAGGATGTCGAGGGCAAATGGTCCGGCCGGATATCCGAGGACGGCGGCTACCATTTCGAGCGTATATGGCGCGGTGTCACCGATCACCATATCATCGATGCTGCGTTTTTGATGTCTGCTGAAGCCCGCAAATTGCACAAGCTGGCGAGCGAAGAGACCGAAAGCTATGAAACGCCAGCGCGGCTGGTGAAAGTAACTGCTGCGGCCGCAACTGACACAGTTGAAGATGTAGACGGCGATTCTGATGCTGAAGCTGGTGACACCGTTGGCGATCAGGTAAAGCGCGCGACAACCGCCGTCAGCGTCGGCAACAAGGGCGCAATTACGCGTCCGTCCGAGCTGCTCGAGGCCATTTTGATCGCGGGCCGCAAAGGTCTGTCGATCTCCCGGTACAAAGGTCTTGGGGAAATGAACGCCGAGCAATTGTGGGAAACGACGCTTGACCCTAATCACCGGTCGCTGTTGCGGGTGGAAATCGACCAGGCCGACCTTGCTGACGACATTTTCACCAAATTGATGGGCGAGGTTGTGGAACCACGGCGCGACTTCATTGTCGAAAATGCGCTGAACGTGGCCAATCTCGACGTGTAATTACGGCAGCCAGATATTCAGATCGATCGGGTGGCCGCAAAGTTTGCGCGGCACGTCGATTCGCATGTTGGATGATGAAAAACGTTTGTGTATGCCGTCGTTCCTCGGGGGGATAGGTCTATGCAACCACGCCTTTTTGTCATGCTGTCGCTATTGACTGTGCCAGTGCTCGCGCAGGCGGGTGATAGCCGGACGGATATCGGTTCCGGCATGGCAAGCTATTATGGCGCTGAATTCAGCGGCAATCGCACCGCCAGCGGCGAGAACTTCGACCCAGGCGCCTTGACTGCAGCGCACCGCACTTTGTCCTTTGGCAGCCGCGTAGCGGTCACAAATCTCGCAAATGGTCAGGAAGTCATCGTGCGTGTGAACGACCGCGGACCATGGGGCAAGACGCGCATCATGGACATCTCCTACGCAGCAGCCAAGAAAATCGGCATGGACCGAAGCGGAACGGCGCGCGTGAAACTCGAGTTGCTCGACTGAACGTATTGGCGTAATATCCTCTCGGGGCGCCGGAGGACTATATGAAATTACGCGCGCACTTCGCTCTGGCCGGACTTTTGATAAGCGCCCAAACGTCAGCCCAGACCCCCGCTAAGGTCCAAATCGTCTTGGCAAATTTCAGCTTCACCCCATCGAACATCGCGTTGAAAGCTGGGCAACCCGTCACGCTGCATTTCGTAAATCAGGGCTCGGGAGGGCATAATTTCACCGCGCCTGAGTTTTTTAACACATCCGGCATGGACGCGCTAACGCGGGCAAAGCTGACGAAAAAGGGCAGTATTGAGTTGTCTGCTGGACAGAGTGCAGATGTTACCGTGACGCCAAAGTCCGGAACCTACAAGGTCAAATGTGCCCACTTTCTACACGCCGGGCTCGGCATGACTGGAACGATAACCGTCAGCTAATGGCAGGACGCTGCCATTCAGGCAGATCAAGCCCCGCCATATCCTCAACGCGGCGCAACTCGACCGACAAGCTCAGTTGGTCAATCGCAACGCGTTGCCTTTTCGGGTCGGCGTCGGCAAGTGGCACCACCACCAGCCGACGATTGACCTTTTGCCGCCAGTTCATGCGTGCGGTATTCTCCTGCCCGACATAGCAACCCTTGGAAAAGGAAACGCCGTTCAGTTCGACAGCATTTGTTTCAAGCCACAAGGTCTGGTCACTGCCAAGCTCCAGCAGCCCTTCAGTTATGCCCAATGCCAGCCGATGCGCGCGAAAGGCTGCACTCACATCGATATCGTCAGCTGCCGGGTTTCCAAGCCATCTCTTGCCGAGATCGGGATGCCGCGGGTCGGTGCTGCCCTCGGCGCTCCAAAACACACCGCTCGCCGGATCGATCGCAATCGCTATTTTCCGCCGCAAACGGTACATGGACAGCCGCCGGATAAGGGCATCGGCCTGCGCGCCTTCGCAATCAATCAGCACATCGTCGCGGTCGTCCCATAGCAGAAAATCGAAGAGCGCCTTGCCTTGCGGACTTAAAAGCCCAGCATAAGACGGCATCCTAGCTGCGGTATCCTGCGTCACCAGCCCTTGCAAGAACTGGCGCACGTCTTCGCCCGGGTCGGTCGGGGAAAGACGGATGATACTTCGGTCGAACAGACGGGTGTTTGGCATAGGTGACAGATAGGGTGGCAGACGCTTAAAGGGAAGTCATGACCGATCAGACGATTCTTTCCATCCGCCGACCTGACGACTGGCATGTCCATTTGCGCGACGATGCCGTCATGCGCAGCGTAGTACCTTATACCGCGCGCCAATTTGCCCGCGCCATCGTGATGCCCAACCTGTCGCCTCCTGTGACCTCGGTCGAAGCTGGTGCGGCCTATCGCAACCGCATCTTGGCTGCGGTTCCAGAAGGGATTGCCTTTGCACCGCTGATTACGGCCTATTTGACAGATGCTACCGACGGCCAAGAGCTTGCACGCGGATATGCAGAGGGTGTGTTTACAGCCGCAAAATTATATCCCGCCCATGCGACCACCGGGAGCGCACATGGCGTGACCGATGTCGCCAATATCATGCCTGCGCTTGAACATATGGCCAGTATCGGCATGCCCTTGCTGATTCATGGCGAAGTGACCGACACGCACGTCGACATATTCGACCGCGAGGCTGTGTTTATTGAAAAGACGCTTTCGAAGCTGGTCCGCGACTTGCCCGAACTGCGCATTGTGTTCGAACATATTACCACCGCCGATGCAGTTGCATTTGTTGATGCGAGCAGCGCCAATGTTGCGGCCACCATTACGCCGCAACATCTGCATCTCAACCGCAACGCGATGTTCGCCGGCGGCATTCGCCCCCATGCCTATTGCCTGCCCGTGGTGAAGCGCGAGTTGCACCGTTTGGCGCTGCGCAAGGCAGCGACGTCAGGCAGCGCGAAATATTTCTTGGGCACTGACAGCGCGCCACATGACATCACCGCAAAGGAAAGCGCCTGCGGCTGTGCAGGGATATTCAACGCGCCCTTTGCGCTGGAAAGCTACGCGGCTGTTTTTGAGGAAGAAAATGCACTGGATAGGCTGGAGGCATTTGCGTCCGAAAATGGTCCGCATTTTTATCGCCTGCCGCTGAATGAAGATCGCGTGACATTGGAGCGGAGTGACACCCACGTGCCAGCACTTCTTGAGCTTGACAGTGTTTCGATTGTGCCATTCCATGCAGGCGAAACGCTGCGCTGGCGGTTGAAAGCCTAAGCCTAAGCCTTCGCTGCCCTGTACGTCTTGATAGCGTCAGCGCAAAAGATTGCGATACTGACCCAGATCAGAATGAAGCAGGCAAGCTTGGTTGTGCTGAGCGGTTCGCCATAGGCAAATACGCCAAGCAAAAACGCAATCGATGGCGC
>JBBQPQ010000018.1:0-37436 GCA_038217195.1 Sphingomonadales bacterium
ATTTGCAAGCTTATCTTAACGAGTTTACTTTTCGCTTTAACCGGAGGTTTTATCCGTTCAACGCTTTTCGATCTCTGCTGGGCATCGCTACGGAAAACTCAGGCCCCACTTTCGAAGGCTTATATTCAGGAGATTGGCGACATCCTACATGTAGTAGGTGCGTGCTTTAACCGGATAGGCAAGGTTCAACCTATTCAGCGACAGTTGGCTCAGCACTTTTACGAAACTTGTATTCGGCATATGCCTGGTTCAAGAGCTTTAAGCCTCGACGACACGCGAGCTGATCATCTCGACGATTGCTTTCACAACGTGCGCGCAGTTGCTCTAGCACTTTGGTTGCATTTGTGTTTGGTGTCGTATCATAGAACGACCAAGACATATTCGAACTGGTGAAATCATATTCTGGCTGCTGCACAAAGCCATTATATGTTTGAGCCCAGGCGGGCAATGCGAACATAATCCCGACGGCGACAATAACAGATTTCAGAAGCATGCTGTTCTCCTTTGTCCGAAAAGTTTACATCAATTTGACAACAGAATTACGCCATTTTCTTCCTGAATGTGGGATGAATGATAGCGTAGCAATATTTTATCGCGCACGTGTAGCGCTGACGATCAGATGGCGCTCGTTAGGAAGTCTCAATTATGGAACCGACGGCAATATACATGCAATTTTGTACGGATCTATGTCCAAGTTTCCAAGTATCCGATGTCCAATATTGCCTGGTCCAGCTGTTGATATCCCATCCTTGTGGTGCATGACAATGCGAACCTTCCCCGTTCTGCTCGCTGTCTGCACCAAATGGTTGGAATGAACCAACGCCGCGACTACTCCCGCTAACAAAGCCGCCGTTCATTCAGCCAATCGGGCGTCACAAAACCTGCCATTTGTTCATCTTGCATTTTCTAAATGCCAACGACTGCTTTCGTGGATAAGATAAGGGGGTACTAGTGGCTGATATGTTTGGGATCCGGTAACATCCGGTTTTACGAGCGCGATCGCCATAGCGGACGTTTGCGTAAGTGCCACCAATCTGCCAAGGCTGACATTCAGATCGCGCTAGGCGAACGTCGATTTCACACCTGGTGTCCGTCGCATACAGCTATAATAGTTTGACAGACGGTCAGGCAAAGAGACACCGCTGTGCTCTTTCCTGTCACAGGAGTGCAACCCTATGTCCAAATCAACTTTCGAGTTTTGTGTCTTAATGCTTGGCGCGCTATTTGCGGCTTGTTTTTGCGTTATCGTTGTACCGCCCCTTTTAGCCAGTGGTGACGTGATCGGAGCCTTTGCTGCCGGCTTCGTCAATCCATACTCTACAGGATATTCGATTGATGCGATAATCTGTGCATTCATCCTGATGGTTTGGGTCATTTATGAGCGGAAACAACTTGGCATCCGGCATGGCTGGATCGCTATACCACTTTCGTTCCTACCAGGAGTGGCAGTCGCATTCGCGGTATACCTCGTAATACGATCTCGGCAGCTCGCTCACGATGGAAACGCAGCGTGAAGACTGGCTCCACAGGATGTCCGCTTCGTGCCCATCCCTGCCATTTCGCCCTTGCCGAAAAGGTCCGCTTTGGAGGTCACCGAAAGGCTTCGCCTACGACCGCAAAGTTGTCGTTTCCGGACTGTCCGCAGTAATTGCAAACCCCGGAAAGCGGACGTTCAAGCCACCCGCACCGGTCTAGGCGGTTCTCGCTATCAAAGCCACCGTTCAGTCACCTACTCAGGCGTCACGAAACGTGCCATTCGTTCAACTTGCATTTTCCCACTACCTAAAAATGCTTTTGTGGATCAGATCAAGGGGTGCCAACGGCTGGAAATTTATGGGAAGCAACCGTGTCGTTGTAACCTTGTGTCCACTTTCTGCATTTCGTTGGAAACTGTCAGTACTACCCCAAGCCACTGCGCGCGTGGGGGAACTCGTTCCAGCTTGACGACGCAGGACTGGTTTCGACCATTCAGGCTGGGTCTATGTCTTTCGATTCACGCGGCTAACGCTACAGTTAGCATGGCCGGTTCTGGGTTTATCTGAAGCGCAGCGGAAGGCTCGTTCCAATTCAGGCAGAAGTGCGTTGGGGCATAGATGATAAAGACTTCGTCTATTGGCACGGCAAAATGACCCGATGGGTGGCCGGCAGCAAGCCTGTTGCGCGTGCGTAGATTCCGAGGCTTCATAGATATCCGCACGTGAGAGCATAATGCGCGGACTCCCCCGTGCCTTTCAGGAAAAAATTATGTCACGTCACGATCAACTGCAAAAAGCTGTTCTAGCAGAACTGAATCGGGAACCAAGATTGCTGGCCGACTGCCGGTCGATCTTAGTGGCAGCGAGCCTCAGTATGTTGGCAACCGGCTGCAACAAGGCGCCGGAGACGACCGATGGCTCGAATACGATATCGAATGATGCTGAGCCGCAAATGAAGGCCTCAAGCGATCCACTGACCCTAAGGGCTCGCGAGGCCTTCAAGCCTATTCCGATCAAGGCACCAGAGCTTCCTGGTAACCCCGCAACTGTTGACAAGATCTCGCTGGGAGCAATGCTCTACTTCGATCCAAGAATTTCAGCGACGCATTCCATCAGCTGTGCATCCTGTCACAATGTTGGATTGGGTGGGGCTGACAATTCTCCGACGTCTGTGGGCTTCCATGGAACGCGTGGTGGTCGCAATTCCCCAACGGTGTTCAATTCAGTCTTTAATTTTGCGCAATTCTGGGACGGCAGGGCAAAGGACCTTGAGGAACAGGCGGGCGGACCGATGGTCAACCCTGTAGAAATGGCATCGCCCAAACAACATGTTGCAGCGCAGCTGATGGCGCTACCCCAATATCGCACCGCGTTCGCGCAGGCATTTCCGGGCGACGCAAACCCCGTCTCGCTGGTCAATGCTCAAAAGGCCATTGCCGTATTCGAGGCTACGCTCATCACGCCAAACGCGCCGTTCGATCGCTTTTTGCGGGGAAATGCGGCGGCTCTCGACGCGAACCAGAAAGCTGGCCTCTCGCTGTTCATCGAAAAAGGGTGCTCATCGTGCCATTCAGGAGTAAATCTTGGCGGTGCCATGTATGCCAAATTCGGAGTGGTCTCGCCGCCAGACGCCAAATATCGCCCGGTCGGCGACAAAGGGCGCGGTACCATTACGGGCAAGACATCTGACGATTACTTCTACAAGGTTCCAACTCTGCGAAACATTGCGCTCACTGCGCCCTATTTCCATACTGGATCAGAACAAGACCTGACGAAGGTCGTCGATATCATGGCAAAGACGCAGCTAGGACAATCACTGACGCAGGCTGAGACGGCCCAGATCGTGGCATTTCTGAACGGGCTAACCGGTGATCAGCCCAAAATTGTGCATCCGCAGTTGCCGGCAAGTGACGCTACATCACCACCGCCCGAGAAGTAGAAGCGATGATATCAAGAATAAAGAATATCGGATGCTGATCGCGTAGAATTGTTAAAGTTAAACAATGGCCGTTTTTCTCGACAACCGGGAAGAAGGCAGAAGATTGGAGAATCGGTATGAGTGCGAACATTATTCGCCAACGCTACTCGAACCTGTCCATTGCTCTCCATTGGGCTATGGTGCTGCTGATAACGGCGGTATATGCCTGTATGTTGCTACGTGAAAACTATCCTCGGGGAAGCGATCTGCGCGAAGGGCTTAAGACTTGGCATTTCATGCTCGGTCTGACGGTATTGCTGCTCGTTCTCTTCAGGATTGTCGTTCGCCTATTGAACGCCAATCCCCCTATTACTCCGGAGCCGCCCGCGTGGCAGGCGCTGGTCGCCAGGCTGACGCATTTTGCACTTTATGGCTTCATGCTATCGATGCCGATCGCAGGTTGGGTGATCCTCAGCGCGTCTGGCAAGGCGATACCTTTTTTCGGGCTCCAACTCCCCGCCCTCGTTGGTCAAAGCAAAGACTTGGCTGCTCAGGTCAAAGAACTTCATGAAACAGTTGCCACGATTGGCTATTTCCTGATCGGCATGCATGCGCTTGCGGCGCTCTTCCATCACTATATTTCCAAAGATGATACGCTGAAGCGGATGATCCCAGTTCGATACTTGACCTAGACGACTGGGCTAGAGCTAAATTTTTTCTGCGCCATTTCCCAAGCGAAACACCGAACCGGAGTACAGGTATCATGAAGGCATTAGTTTACACAGGTATCGGGAAAATGACGCTCGAGGATCGGCCCAAGCCGGAAGTCGAGCATCCAACAGACGCAATAGTCAAGATTGTGAAGACGACTATATGCGGCTCGGACTTGCATATCCTGAAAGGCGATGTTTCGACCTGCGCGCCGGGCCGCATATTGGGCCATGAAGGGATAGGGACAATCGAATCTGTCGGTTCATCAGTCACAGCTTTCAAGGCGGGCGACAGTGTCCTGATCTCATGCATCACGTCTTGCGGGAAGTGTGAATATTGCCGCCGGGGAATGTACTCGCATTGCACGACCGGGGGATGGATCCTTGGCAACGAAATTGACGGCACCCAGGCTGAGTATGTTCGCATCCCTTATGCAGAAACCAGTCTTTATCCGATCCCCAAGGGCGCGGACGAGGAAGCGATGGTGATGCTAAGCGACATCCTGCCGACAGGCTTCGAATGCGGTGTGCTCAATGGCAAAGTCGCGCCTGGCTCGGTAGTCGCGATTGTAGGTGCGGGGCCGATTGGTCTGGCCACGCTGCTCACGGCACAGCTCTATTCTCCAGCCGAAATCATCATGATCGACCTCGACGACAATCGCCTGGCAATGGCGCGCACGTTCGGGGCCACCCAGACAATCAACAGTGCGGACGGAAAGGCGGCAGAGACAGTCAAGACACTGACAGACGGTAAAGGCGTCGACACAGCAATCGAGGCAGTTGGCGTTCCTGCCACTTTCGAACTTTGCCAGCAGTTGGTCAGTCCTGGAGGCATCATCGCCAACATCGGCGTTCATGGTCAAAAGGTCGATCTTCATCTCGAGACCCTGTGGTCAAAAAACATAGCGATTACCACGCGGCTCGTAGACACGGTAACAACCCCCATGCTCTTGAAAACGGTGCTGACGGGAAAGATCGATCCAACCGTTCTGGTCACCCACCGCTTCAAGCTCGATCAGATCTTGGAGGCCTATGACGCATTCATGCACGCAGCGGAAACGAAGGTCCTCAAGGTAATTATAGAAAATGACTGATGGGCGACCAGAAGGATGTTGTTGGTAAAAAAACTCGCCTGTTGCCAGGTTTCAGGCGAATCATGCCGGCCTCTAAACCGCAAGTTGGTAACACTTGGTGGCATGCTTTAACGGGCTTCAATAGTGGCTGGTGCAGCTAACATTTCTGCCTTTCAGCCGGCATTTCGTATGCTGTAAAAACTGTCATTCGTTTATCAGTCACGCCGGGACAGCTTTGTTATGGGAAGGGGAATGTCCGCGTATACGGCCGGTACTTCGGGGCAAGGGTTATCCGCAACTCAAAATTTAAGAACGCGTTCGTCGTCGGCGCAACCTAAACTACATTGAATACTAGCATACAGCCACTAATTTACGATTTGTCAGATTGCGTACTCGCGAAATTCAATTGGACCGCTGCATGCAAGCAAGCAAATGCGGAACAAGCATGCTGCTAAACTATGCATTCGTCTGCCTTAGGGTCGCACTTACCGCTTTTCGCGTCTGCAAAGATTTCCCATACCGCCATGAAAAGCGCTGCGATTACCGGCCCTATGACAAAGCCATTAAAACCCATTAATTCAAATCCGCCCAACGTTGCGATCAGCACTACGTAATCAGGCATGCGCGCATCGTGCCCAACGAGAATTGGGCGCACGATATTGTCCACGCTGCTTATAATGAAAAACCCGCACAGCAATAGCGCAAACCCCTGCCAGATATGACCGGATGCAAGCAGAAAAATTGTCATTGGGACCCAAATCAGACCGGTTCCAATAGCAGGAAACAAAGAGAATATTGCCATCGCTACGCCCCACAAAAGAGCGCCCCCTATCCCGAGCATCCAAAAGACAAGCCCGCCGATTATTCCTTGCAAGATGGCGACAATCACGCTGCCTTTGATCGTCGCGCGAACTACCGCGACGAACCGGACGACGATTACGTTGCGCTGGTCAACCGGAAGGGGCAAACAACGCTGAATCTTTGTGATCAGCGCTGTTCCATCCCGGAGCAAGAAGAAGGAAAGATAGAGCATGACGCCAAGCGCGAGAAAAAACCCGAGTGCACTCTGGCCGACATTGAATGCCTGGCTTGCCAGGGTTCTGAAACTTACTGCGATGCTTTGACTTACCTTTGTTTGTAAAGTCGCGAAATCGGTTAAACCAAATTCGGCTAGCCATTTACGTACGACGTCTGGCAAATGCCGTTCGGCCTGAAGAAAAGCCCGGCTAAGATCAATTTCGCCTGACTGTATGCGGTCATAGGTGGAAGCGGTCTGATCGAGCAACGCTGCCCCCAGCAGCATCGCCGGGATCACAGCAACCGCAACGATTATCATTAATGTTAAAAGCGCCGACAAGTTGCGGCGTTTAGGCATCGCCTTCAGCAGCCGCGTATTCAATGGCGCAAACAATATGGCTGCAATTACACTCCAGAGGATAGCCCCGGAAAAAGGACCAATCAGCCAGCAAAAAGCAAGCGTTGAGAAAATTATGAGCACAAGGAGAAAGCTATCTTCGGCAGTCTTCCGAGAACTCCTCTGGTCTGTCATGTCGAAATCGGCTGTGCCGCGCTACGCGACATTTTGATGCGGGTAAAACCTCGACGCACCAGTGGTTTGCACACTTCAAGAACAAAGAGAAGGCTTAAGCCAAGACCAAATGCCAACGCCATATCGCGCCACGCAATCGAACCGAATTGCAGGAGTTGTTGCGCACGGGGCCAATACAAAATTACTCCCGTAATCGTGACAATAGCGGCAACGACATATCGTAAGGCCATATTATGCCGGTTCAGTGCTTTGGTGATCGATGCAGTGGACGAGCGGTTCACCAATATCAAAGCTAGAATTTCCACGACCAAGGCGAAAAAGATTAATGCGCGTAGTTCGGTCACAGGCATCCCGCTCCGGTTCTGGATAAAATACACTATAGCCAGGATGGCAAAGGCGACAATACCCTGAAATACGCTCCAGGTGACCATAAAAAGCGAGAAAAGCGGCTCGGATGGATCGCGCGGCGGGCGCTCCATGATGTTGGCTTCATCCTGTTCCGCCTCGAAAACCAGCGCGCAAACAGGATCGATGATCATCTCCAGCAGGGCAATGTGAATTGGCCCAAACAAGATTGGCAATCCGAATAGCAGCGGCACTAATGCCAGTCCGGCAATCGGCACATGCACCGCAAAAATGAACGCCATTGCCTTGCGAATGTTATCATAAATGCGGCGACCAAGCCTAATGGACTGAACTATCGAGCCAAAGTCGTCATCGATCAGGACAATCGCCGATGCTTCGCGCGCTACATCGGTGCCGCGCTTGCCCATCGCGATACCAATATGGGCCGCTTTCAATGATGGTGCATCGTTGACGCCATCGCCCGTCATGGCGACGATTTCGCCTGCAGCCTTGAATGCCTCGACGATACGCAGTTTCTGTTCGGGCATGATCCGTGCGAAAACTGTAATGCTTTTCAGTCGATCGGCCAGATGTGTGTCATCCAGCAGCGCGAGATCATCGCCGGTGATTACGTTGCCATCAGCAATGCCTGCCTGCGACGCTATTGAACGCGCTGTTGCAGCATGATCGCCAGTAATCATCACCACGCGTATTCCGGCACTACGGCACTGGGTAACGGCTTCTGCGACCGTCGGACGAAGCGGGTCAGCTAGGCCGGTGAGGCCGGCTAAAGCAAAATCATAATCAGCTTGTGACCCTGCCCAGTTGAGGTCTCGTGGGGTGGCAGTTGCAACTGCGAGGACACGAATACCCTTGTCTGCCATGGCCTCTACTGCTGCCATCATCGCGGCTCGAGCGCCGGGTAGCAGTTGGCATAAATCTGCGATTGCTTCCGGTGCGCCCTTGGCGGCCATCGTCAGACCATTATGGTCTTGCCATATGTTCGACATGGCCAGCAATTCGGCACTCAGAGTATAGGAATGGACGAGAATTAGGCCCTGCTGCGGCAAAATGTCGGCTGCCTTCTGCGCTTCGACAAGAGCGACTTCCATCGGATCGACAGGCTCAACGGCGCTGGCGAGCACTGCTGTGTGAAGCAAATCTTGGAAAGGAGCAGTCGCGGCAATCTTCGCCGTCTGGCCCGTCGGCAGCCACATATCGGCTACCGTCATGCGATTTTCCGTAAGGGTGCCGGTTTTGTCAGTGCATAGAACAGTGGCTGATCCCAGCGTTTCTATAGCTGATGCCCGCCGCGTCAGCACGCCTACCTTTCCTATCCTCCATGCACCCATGGCAAGAAAGACTGTGAGCACGACCGGAAATTCTTCGGGCAACATGGACATTCCGATTGCGATTCCGGCGAGAATAGCCTCGATCCAGCCGCCACGGAGCAGGCCATAGAGGAAGACGACCAGCAACGCGATTGCACCGCCGCCGATCGCGCACCATTTGACAATCCGCATTGTCTCCTGGCGCAGATGTGGCGCTTCAGTGTCAAGTGCGGCCAGCGATTGACCGATCCGACCGATCTCGCTGCGGTTTCCGGTCGCCAATACACGCGCCGTACCGCGACCTCGCACCACAAGCGAGCCCGAGTAAAGATAGGGCTGCCCGTCACCGCCGGGCCGATGGACTGCTTTTGAATGGCTGATGGTGTCGGCGACCTTGCTTACCGGCAGCGACTCACCGGTTAGAAGCGATTCATCGGTCTGAAGATTCCTGGCGTCGATCAACACAGCATCGGCGGCGATGCGATCACCGGGTTCAACGACAAGGTAATCGCCAACGACGACCTCGCGTCCGGCGATCCGAACATGCACACCGTCGCGCACGACGAGCGCACGTGGCGCTGACAGGTCGCGCAATGCGTCCAGCACGCCCTCGGTGCGGGCCTCTTGAACCACGGTGACCACAATCGAAAAAGTGGCGAACCCAAGCAGTATCAAGGCCTCTCCCAGACTACCTAGAAACAGATATGTGATCCCGCCCGCCAACAGCAGCGCAAGCATCGGCTCCCGCAAAACATCGAGCATAATGCGCAACACAGACCGCTGCCCGGTTTTTGGCAGCTCGTTTGGTCCGTCAACGGCCAAGCGGCTTAATGCTTCGGCGGACGATAAACCTTCCTTTGTCCTCTTCATAATTGAAAAGTGCTCGCTGTGTTCCTGTGAGCGCTTACCGCGGACTGACAATTGAGGATCAATGGGGTGAGCATTTCAGGTCCGTCTCGATGATATTGCGTGCGCGGTGGCAACACGCCCCCACCGTCGCACTATCGGATATCCCCTTTCATAATCAGGCTCGGAAACTACCCATGCATCTTTTCATTATCGATGTGATGATCGCGGTCGCGACAACCGGATGCGATGGTACCGCAATTTTAAAAAGACAGCGGCCCGCGTGATGTTCTATACTGCAATACCTTATCGTGTTAGGCCAACCTGCGTTCCTGCAGCACCGGCCATGACCGCCGCGGCTGTCTGTAAATTGCCAATAGAGACGGGGTTGCCGGTTGACGAAGCAAAACGGCAGGCGGCCTCGACTTTTGGTGCCATCGATCCCTCCGCAAAGGACAGAGATCTCAATTCGTCAACGGTCGCCGTGGAGAGCAAGTGCTGATCTGGACCACCCCAGTCAACGAACACCCCATCCACGTCTGTAAGAATGATCAGCCGGTCAGCTGCCAGTTTGATCGCCAACAGCGCAGCACCAAGATCCTTGTCTATCACGGCCTCAATGCCGGACAATTTGTCTTGGCGCTCTTTGACGTGGTCCCGGATTACAGGGATGCCACCGCCGCCGGCGCAAATTGTCAGGACATTGGCAGCCACCAGTCGTTCAATTGCCGCCAATTCAATGATTTCGGTTGGCTCTGGCGACGGAACGACCCGTCGCACGTGGTCGCCATCGGGAGCAAATTGCCAATTGGTTGTAAGCGACAGCTTGGCTGTATCAGCCGCAGTATAAATCGGCCCGATCGGCTTTGTCGGACGATCAAACGCTGGGTCATCACGGTCAACGATTGTGCGGGTGACCAGAGAAACGATTTCGCGCGCCGGAAGCTCGGCCTGCATCGCCTGAGCGATGACATAGCCGACCATACCCTGTGATTCAGCACCGAGAACATCCAGCGGGTATAATTTGGTCGCTTTGTAGGCCGACGATTGGAGCGCCAGCAAGCCTACCTGCGGGCCATTACCGTGGACAATCGCCACTTGATGACCCTTACATATCTGCGCAAGGCCCACGGCGGACATCGCCATGTTACGCGCCTGATTTTCCGCGCTTAGAGGCTCACCCCGTTTCAGCAGAGCGTTGCCGCCTATCGCTATTACAATACGCACGGCTCAGGCGGCGGATCGCATGGCTGGTGAAGATGCAGAAATGGGTTTTGGCTGTTGCTGGGTGATGCAATGCACATTGCCGCCTCCAAGCAGAATTTCCTTCCCTGGAACTGCGACAATACGGCGCGAGGGGAACAGCTTCGCTAGGCATTGTTGTGCCGGGCCATCCATCGGGTCGTCAAACGCGGGCATCACAATCACGCCATTGCCGATGTAGAAATTCACATAAGAGGCCGCGAGCCGATCACCTTCGCTGCGTGGCAGCGTACCTTCCACATGATCGACGCCGGCGGCTTCCCCGGCTGTAATCAGAATCGGCGTCGGTTGGTGCAACTTGTGGACTTTAAGCTTTCGGCCACGTGCATCGGTTGTTGTTTCGAGCCGCTTCATGGCAGCACCAGAGATTGCAAATTGCGGATCATCGGCATCATCCGTCCAGGTAAGAATGACTTCGCCTGGTGCCACGAACCGGCAGAAATTGTCAGTATGCCCTTTGGTTTCGTCCAGATAAACACCATTTTCGAGCCAGATGACCTTCTCGCAGCCAAGATAATCGCGCAGATTGGCTTCGATCTGTGCACGGCTCATGTCAGGATTGCGGTCGTGATTGAGCAAGCATTGCTCGGTAACAATGACACTGCCTTCACCATCAACGTCGATTGATCCTCCCTCGAGGATGAAGTCCGGCGCATAGCGGGCCGCCCGTTCAAGCTCGATGACCTTTTCCCCAACCAGATCATCTTGATCCCATGGGAAATACAGCCCGTCCTCAAGTCCACCCCAAGCGTTAAACTTCCAGTCGATTCCGCGAATTTCGCCATGATCATTGATGACAAATGTCGGGCCGCAATCGCGAATCCAGCTATCGTTACTGGTCATCTCGACAAGGCGAACAGCGGACGGTAACATCGCCCGAGCCACAAGATATTGTGCTGGTGACACGCATACGCTGACCGGCTCAGTTTCGGCGATAGCTTCGGCCACGACAACGAAAGCATGTTGCGCAGGCTTTGCACCACCGCGCCAATTGTCTGACCGTTCTGGCCAAAGCATCCAGCACCCGGTATGCGGTTCCCATTCGGCGGGCATGCGGAACCCGTCGGCGCGGGGGGTCGTGGTCAATAGCTGTGACATGGTTTCAGACTTTCGGAAGTTGGGCGTGCCTTATCGAGGCGCGGACGAGAATTTCGCCGATGACGATCGTTACGAGTACACCGCCGAGGATCGAAAAGGCATAAGCAGGCGTGAAATCGCCGGGCTTGTAGATCAGGAAGATGATGCCTTGGGCTATGAAAGCCATACAGATGATGCTGAGGACAACCGCAACCGGAAAGCCACCAGGAACCTTGTAGGGTCGAACCAGATCGGGCTCCGTCCTGCGCAGTTTCAGGAACGAGGCGAACAGCAGGAAATAGGGTAGCAGGAACACCACCGACGAAAATGCGAAGGTCGACCAGAACAGGTCTTCAGCTGAATTTGCCAAAAGCCCGTAAATGACCAGGACGACCGTCCCGATAATGCCTCCTATGACCGCTGAGCTGGTCGGCGTTTTGAATTTGGGGTGCATCTTGGCAAAGATAGCCGGTAAATCTCCCTTCTGGGCCGCTTCGGCAGCGGACCGGTTTGCACCGATAGTCCAGGTGACCATGTTCGCAATAAGCGTGTACAGCGCCATGCCCGCAAGGATGGTTACGATGACAGTTCCGCCTTGCGCGCTGCCGAACAGGCGACGGAAGGTGTCTATCAATCCATCGATTAGACCGATATCAGCCGTTGGCAGCGCCAGCAGCATTCCAAGCGTTGCAAAAATATAGAAGAATGAAATCAGAAGTCCGGAAATGAAGATCGATCTTGGTACGTCTCGCGCCGGGTTCTTCATCTCCTCGCCCGCACCCGACATGAGCTCAAAGCCCAGAAAGTTATAAAGCACGACAGGCAGGAAGGCGAGACTTACTCCCCAATTTGGCGCCATTGCTTCCAGCGTAATCGGGTTCGCAACGCCAAATTCCATCGCAAAAGCGATCCCGCCTATGCCGATGGCGAGCATGATAACGACCTTGAAAATAGCGCCGATATTAGGCACCCACTTGCTGACCTCAAGCGTGAGGACATTGATCCCAACCGTTACCCAGATAAGACCAAGTGCGATCGCCATTTTGCTTAGCAGGCTCATCTCGGGAAAGATCAGCTGGGCCAAAATACCGGCAAATAATATGTACACTGAGGGCATCCAAAAAGCGACATTGACCCACCACAACCACGCGGTCCGTCCTGCCCAAAGCGGACCGAAGGCACGACGCACCCACGCATAGATCCCGCCTTCCTGCGGCAGCGAGCTGCCGAGCTCGGAGGTAATGAGGCCATAAGGAATGAAGAACAGAACGAGAGTAAAAATCCACCAGAAGATCGACTGGACACCGATCGATGCCGACGCGGCGAGTTGGTCGATCACCAGTATAGCGCAGACCGTGAACAGGGTCATATCCAGACCGCGCAAGACCTTTACAAAGCGGGGTTTCTTTTCAGTGGTGGCCAGTATCGGGGCGACAGAAGCGGCACCGGTCATGAATCATCTCCATCACGGTCAACAAAGTCGGCGACCTTGGCCGCGTGCCACGCCAGCAAATCCCGAGATGGGCGCTTGATATGCGGCGTGACGAAGTGGACGAGCAGCGCCTTTTCGGTGTGAAGCCGGTTCTCTGCCTGATTGAATGCAATTGAGCGTGGCCCGTCTAATACTGCGTCCGTCACTTCTACACCCCGGGATGCCGGCAGACAGTGCATGAATTTGACGCCAACGGGCGCTGCATTCAGCAATGCGTCATTCACCTGATACTTCGGCATAAATGCTGCTGTCCGGTCCGGGATTTCGGCCTCCTGGCCCATCCACCACCATAAGTCAGTATAAATGAAGTCGGCTTGCCTGACCGCGTCGGTAACATCTTCGGTTATCGTCAACGAACCGCCATAAGTCTTGACATTGGCCTGTGCGATGGCTTGCCATGCGGCAGGGGATTGATAGCGCTTTGGCGCAGCGTGCGTGAAGTGCATTCCCATCTGGGTGCAGATCATCATCAGCGACGAGCAGACGTTCGTTGCATCGCCGACAAATGTGACGTGCACATCGCTCATAGCCTTATCAGCGCGGCAATGCTCCAGCATCGTGAACACATCACAGACAGCCTGGGTCGGATGGTTGTAGTCCGTCAGGCCGTTAATCACCGGCACGCTTGAATATTTTACGAGATCGAGAACCGTCTGATGCTTCAACGTGCGCGCTTCGATCACGTCAACCATACTGGAAATCACCTTTGCAGTGTCCTCAACGCTCTCACGGACCCCGAGATGAATTTCTCCGGGACGCAGATAGAGGGCATGGCCGCCCAGCTTGGTCATCGCCACTTCGAACGAAATGCGTGTTCGGGTCGACGGCTCCTCAAAAATCATGCCCAGTGATGCCCCTGCGAGAAGCTTTGGGCATGCGCCAACCTGATCGGCATCTTTCAAAAGCCGGATCAGTTCGAAAATATGGAGCAATTCAGACTGGGTACAATCCTGCGTATCGATGAAATGCCGAAGCGGAGGTGCGTAGATTGACGGTACCGGAAAATTGGCGATGAGCATCGCATCGGAGCCATCGTGCAGTGAATTTTGGGAAAGCAATTGCATGACAAAAATGACTCCGGCCAGAAACCAATCCGGCTGCCTTGGGTTTTACGGTGACCACCAAAGTGTTCGACGATGCGCACAGGTTTAGGTAGTGAGAGCCAGCAGAAATAGAATCGGAAACTACCCATAAGGAGTTGAAAGCCATTATCGCATGTCCGCCCTTTTTCGGCCCGGTAGGTATTTCCCGAAGCTGTCCTTATCCTGCCTACCGATCCAAAATGCAGACTGAATGCAGGAGGATCGATTGCACATGACGCAAAATTTTCCTGACTTGGCAGCAAACGTATGAAGCTTGTTTCAACCGTTTCTGAAGACGCCGTATCCGGCTCGCAGGTCGAACCGGTTACGAAAAAGGATATAGCAAAGCCTGCTTTGCTGCCCGACCCGCCCGCCCGCAAGTTTCCGCAATTTCTTGTGGGCCTTTGGAGTCACAAGTGGGTTAGCGCTCTTGCAATTGTTGGGCTGTTGGCAGTCGGCTTTGCGACATTCCGCCATTTCACGGGTGTATTGGTTCCGGTCGAACTGGTGCAGCGCGCTGACCTGCTCGAAACGGTGGTCGCCAGCGGGCATGTCGAGTCCCCTTACCGGGTGGAAATAGCAAGCCAGATCACAGGGACTGTGGTCTCGGTAGCGGTGCGCGAGGGCGAAGTGGTCCGGCAGGGACAGCCATTGATTATGTTGAGCGCGGATGAACTTCAAAACGCTGCTAACCAAGCACAAGCAAGTGTCGCGCAAGCAGAAGCGGTTGTTCGCCAGATTGGCGAGCTATCGCTACCGCAGGCTTTGGAAGCGCGTCGGTCTGCCCAGGCAAGCTTGCTTGCGGCACAACAGATTTTCGATCGCACATCAGCACTCATGGCGCAGGGCTTTGTCACGCGTGCATATTTTGATGAAGTCACCAAAAACCGGGACGTTGCGCGCACTCAAGTCACTGTGGCCGAGGCCCAAATCCGCAGTGCTGGTTTAGGTGGTAGCGGTCTCGCGGCGGCGCAGGCGGATTTGCAGCAAGCCCGGGCGGGCTCTGCAGCAGCCCGATCGCGGCTCGGCTATGCCATCATATCTGCACCCCGCGACGGCACTTTAATCAGCCGCTCGGTGGAACGCGGAGCAGTGGTGACGCCGGGCGCGACATTAATGTTGCTGTCGCCTGGTGGTGAAATGCAGATTGTGCTGCAAATCGACGAACGCAATCTCAGTCGAATTTCCGTTGGACAAACAGCACGCGTATCGGCCGACGCGTATGCGCAGCAACACTTCACCGCGACCGTTGCGTTTATCAATCCCGGCATCGACATGGCGCGTGCATCGGCGACCGTGAAGCTAACCGTGCTTAACCCGCCGGGTTATCTACGACAGAATATGACGGTGTCAGTAGATATCGAAACGGCCCGTCGTAACGATGTCCTGTCGCTGCCCCGCAATGCGGTTCATGATGCGCTGACCCCCGCACCATGGCTGATGCTGTTGGAAAACGGCCTTGCGGTCCGCCGCCCGGTGCGTTTGGGGCTACAGGGCAATCAACGGATAGAGATATTGGGTGGCGTTGGAGCGGGTGCACAGGTGATCCCGACATCATCCGACATTACGGCAGGTAGCCGCGTACGCGCTTCAACGCCGTGAACAACGGCGTACCTTTCGAGTGGATTGCCGCTGTCCGCTTTCTGCGCGAAGGACGATTGCAGACTGCCTTCATCATACTTGGTATCACGATCGGCGTTGCAGTCATCGTTTTCATGTCTGCACTGTTATCAGGCTTACAGGTAAATTTCTTGAATCGCGTTCTGACATCGTCAGCCCAAATCCAGCTCCTACCGCTCGACCAAGTGGCTCGACCACTATTTAACTCCAGCGACATCATCGAAGACGCAACGGTTCAACGACCCACGCAGAGGATCCTATCAATCAATCAATGGCAAAAAGTCCGTGATCATGTAAATCATATGCCCGGAGTTTTGATCGCAGCTCCCACCATGTCAGGATCTGCATTGGTGATCCGGGGCGATGCAAGCCGTGCGGCCAGAGTGTCAGGCATCGAACCGGAGACCTATTTTCAAATCATTCGTATACCTGACTATATCAAATCAGGCAGAGCCACACTCGCGAATGATGAGATTATTGTTGGTACCGATCTGGCCACTAATCTTGGCGCCAGTTTGGGCGATACGGTCAATGTGCGCGCAGCTTCGGGTAATAGCGTGGTGTTGCGTATCACTGGAATGTTTGATCTGGGCAATAAGGCGGCGAACGAGAGTGTCAGCTTTGTTGCTCTGCGAACCGCACAATCGTTGCTCGGTCAGGCAGGAGCCGTTACAACAATCGAAGTAAAAATAGAAGACGTCTATGCCGCCGAACGGCTCGCTATTCAGATTGCTGCTGCCAATCCGGTTAAGGCGGAGAGCTGGATCACCACCAACGCCCAGTTTTTTACTGCGATCAAGGCACAGCAATCTTCCAACACCTTAATCCGCGTGTTCGTTGGCCTGTCCGTGGCATTCGGCATCGCAGCAGTACTTGTCGTCTCCGTCATTCAACGGTCGAAGGACATCGGTATCTTGCGCGCAATGGGTACGACGCGGGGCCAGATTTTGCGGATATTTCTGATCCAAGGCGGCGTGCTGGGATTGGCTGGGGCGATTGTCGGCTGTGCTGTTGGGGTGGGCGGACTCATCTGGTATCACAGCCTGGTTCGCCAAGCTGACGGAAGTGAATTGTTTCCGCTGTTGCTGGAACGTCAAATGTTCATCGTGACGCTTAGCATTGCGACAATCACCGGGTTGCTATCTGCCATGGCCCCAGCCTTGCGCGCCGCCAAACTTGACCCGGTTGCCGCCATCCGTGGGTGAGCCGGTAGCCTCAACGCCGGTCCTGCACCTCACCGGAATCCGCCGTTCCTACAACATCGGTATGGCGTCAGAGATTGAAATTCTGCACGGCATTGACCTTGATCTGCATCACGGGGAGTTTCTAGCGCTCATGGGGCCCTCCGGTTCCGGAAAAAGCACTTTGCTCAATATTATCGGATTGCTTGACCGGCCGACGTCAGGGCATGTCTTCATTAACGGAACGGACACTGCAAATCTTGGAGATGCAGCACTCACACGACTCCGGGGCCATGCCGTCGGATTTGTGTTTCAGGAGCACCACCTGATTTCTGCGTTCACCGCTCTCGAAAATGTCATGATGCCGATGATCGTCGATCGCGACTCCGGTAGTGCTGCTATCAGGGAACGTGCGGCTGGCTTGCTTGAGAAGATGGGCCTTGCTCATGTTGGCGATCATATGTCCTCCAACATGTCCGGCGGCGAGCAGCAGCGGGTAGCGATTGCGCGGGCGCTGGCGATGCGGGCCAATCTTATTCTTGCTGACGAACCGACTGGCAATCTCGACAGCCAGTCTGCAGATAATGTGTTCGATTTCATGCGCCAGGTTAACAAGGACGAAGGAACCAGCTTCCTGATCGTAACGCATAATCTTGACCTTGCAAAAAAATGCGACCGCATCATCAATTTGGCAGATGGATCTCTGGTTCCGGACTGATTTGCGCGTTCAGGAATACAATTCCTCCAGCTGTTCATCAGCAATATCACCGCTTCGATTGGGTAGTTTCCGACCCTAGCCCAGGCAGGGTCATCATGGTCAAATACAGTACGATTGCCGAACCGCATTCACAAAGAGGCATCGCAGCTAACTGAGTAGGACTTTGATATGCCCCTTATGGAAAAGCACTCTTCATGTTCCGCCACCAGTCGCAAGGGGCTATTGGATCGCATACATGTGTTGTCGCTAACGGCACTGGGAGCAACGTTACTGGCTGGCTGCGTCGATACTGGCGATGCCAGACCAGGATACCTTTATAGTCAATATGACCATACTCACCCCGATCCCGCCTATGGCGGCTATGATGCAGGGCGTTACTATCGCGGTGATCCGCAATACCGCGAACGGCAAATGCGCCGCACTGATCGCGTCTATCGAGGCAGTGACGGTCGGTATTATTGTCGGCGCAATGACGGAACTACCGGCCTGATCCTAGGTGCCATTGCTGGCGGTGTAATGGGCAACATCATTGCGCCAGGGGACTCCGAAACGTTGGGCAGCCTGCTTGGTGCCGCAGGCGGCGCTGCACTTGGCCGTTCTATAGGGCGGAACGGTGCACGATGCCGCTGAACCATGCACCGATAGGAGCAGGCTAATGTTGGTACCGCATGGCAGAATGGTCATGGTGCTCGACGGCGCAAAAATGGCGCTGTTCCGCAACCGTGGGACTGACTTTGCCCCCGTGCTCGAACATATTGACCACAGCGCGCACCATGCTGCGAAAACAACAGAACTGGGTGCCGACAAACCTGGACGCAGCCTCAGCTCAGAAGGTGATGGTCAAAGCGCATATCAGTCGACGGATTTTCACCAAGCCGAAGAAGATGGCTTTGCCAAGGCTTCAGCAGACACTTTGAACGTTCTCGCAGAGGAGTCCAAGCTTGGTTTCATTGTAGTCGCCGCACCGCACGTTCTCGGTGTGATGCGCAAAAAATATAGCTCGGATTTGCGCGCCCATCTGGTTGGCGAAATCGACAAGGATTATGCCTCGCGATCTGCGTCTGACATCGCAGGTTTGTTGCGCGAGCATGAGGCATGAGTGTCATCTCTGATCCTTGGCAGCCCATTACCGCAGCGCAAACAAGCCGACGTAACTTTTTGGTCCACACGTCTGCAGCGGTCGCGACATTACCTCTCGCCGCATGTTCTTCGAATGACATGAATGACTATGATGCCGCTGCAGCCACATTGCGATCGCCTCTTGCCGCAAATGGAGCGTTTGCAGAGCTCGTCCGTTTTGCGACACTCGCGCCAAACGGCCATAATACCCAACCTTGGCGATTTGCCGCGTTGCCGGCAGGCGCACGCATTATTCCCGACTTTACCCGGCGCACGCCCGTCGTTGATCCAGACGACCATCATTTGTTTATCAGTCTTGGCTGCGCGACCGAAAATTTCCTGATCGCCAGCGCTGCGCAGGGCCGTCCCGGAGCTGCAGCTTTTGTCGGGGGCGATGCAGGACACATTGATATCGACCTAACCGCAGGACGTCCGCAAACCGGCACGCTCTTTCAGGCCATTACCGAACGCCAATCGACGCGTTCGATTTATGATGGTCGGGCGGTATCCCCTGAACAACTTAATCTGCTTGAGGCGGCTGCGCGCACCGAGGGTGTAACGATGCTCATACTTACGGGTCGAACGAAGCTTGATGCTGTTCTAGATTTGGTCGTCAGCGGCAACGATGCGCAGATGGACGACCCGCATTTTGTCGATGAACTGCGTGACTGGATTCGATTCAACCCAGCACAGGCATTGTCCGTTCGCGATGGGTTGTTCAGCAAATGCTCGGGCAACGTCGCGATCCCGAGTTGGGTTGGACAAAAATTCTTCGGTTTGGTTTTCACCAAAACAGCAGAAGATAAAAAGTATTCCGCCCAGATGCGTTCATCGGCAGGCGTTGCGATCTTCATCGGAGACAAAGCGGATAAGGATCACTGGGTTCGGGTCGGTCGCAGTTTTCAGCGCTTTGCCCTTCAGGCGACGGCATTGGGGATCCGCCACGCTATGGTCAATCAGCCAGTGGAAGTAACAAATGTACGCACTGAATTCGCACGCTGGCTGGATATCGGCAATCAACGGCCTGATCTTGTTGTCCGGTTCGGATATGCACCGCCCATGCCGATGTCGATGCGGCGACCGAGCGCCGCAGTAATTGTCAATGTGTGAGCGGTGCGACCTCCGGCTGGCTGGGCTGAATCGCCCTTCCAAATTGCCGACGTAGGTGTTTTCCGTCCCTACCAGCTTTCGCAAATGGGCATAAGTTTAGCTTTCGATCTCTCGCCAAAAAGGACACCGACATGTCATCTTCATACACTGCCATTGCCGTATTCGACGAACATCCACAGGCTGAAGCTGCCATATCACAGCTGGGCAAAGCTGGGTTCGAAATTAAAAATCTCAGTATTGTCGGAAAGGGCTATCATACGGATGAGAAAGTTGTCGGCTTCTATAGCAATGGCGACCGGATCATGCTCTGGGGCAAGCAAGGCGCTTTCTGGGGCGGTTTGTGGGGTTTGTTCTTTGGTGGTCTCTTCATCGCGATCCCAGTTGTCGGCCAAATTGTTGTTCTTGGCACACTTGCAGCAGCCGTACTCGCAGCGGTAGAAGGTGCCGTGGTTGTAGGCGGGACAAGCGCGCTTGCGGCCGCGCTCTATGGCCTTGGTATCAAGAAAGACAGCGTGATCCAATATGAGGTCGACATCACTGCGGACAATTTTTTGGTCATGGCGCATGGCAGCGAAGACGAAATGAATCGCGCAAAGGACGTCTTAGCTGGCACGAAGCCCAAGCGCGTTGATATGTATTCGGCAGAAGAATTGCGCGAACCCGCGCTGGCGGAATGACTGCCCCGTCCGGCATTGAGCCAAAATTGCACCCCGCTGTCGCGATGGTACCTGAAATCCTAACAACACGCACAGGTTTCCGGTTTTCGGTTCGCCCGGCGGCACCCTCGGACGAAGAAGCACTTGGCGCATTTTTTAGCCATGTCACGCCTGATGATCTCCGCTTCCGGTTTCTGAGCGGCATAAGGACAGTGGGTCATGACAGGCTTGTTGCGATGACCGATATCGATCACCGCCAGACCGAAAACTTTCTGGCATTCGTTGATGATGAGGCAGAGATCATTGCAACCGCGATGCTCGCTTGTGATGCGGAAATGAAGATCGGCGAAGTCGCGATTGTCATCCGGCCGGAGTACAAGGGCAAGGGTGTCAGCTGGGACTTGCTTCATCACGTCACTGCATATGCCAAGGCGAAGGGGCTGAATTCCATCCAGTCAATCGAGGATCGCAGTAGCCATGCAGCAATCGACATGGAGCGGGAGATGGGTTTTGTTGCATCAAGCTATCCCGGAGATTCAACGCTCGTGCTGGTTAAAAAAGATCTGGCCATGCCCTGAAGCCGGCGCGCCATAGACTAAAGGCCATTGTCGCAACCGCAGCGCCCATAGTCGTCGCAGCAGGCTCTTTTGGAACACTTATCGCACGCTTGCGATTTAACCGGAGACTCGATGGGCTCGAACGCTATCTAGAAAATACCCAAATCGTCCCCAACGCACGGACTGATCTTCCGCCCCTGATCATCGCGCTTGCTACGCGGCTAGGTGTCAGAAGCGATCATCCGACCCAGACAATCTGCTTAAGCCAGGCTGGCACGATGTGGTTCAAGCCCGGCGGACTACCACAGGCGTTCACGGCCTGGCAGAAAATTGGAACCTCGGTATCCGGCTTTGTTTGGCGTGCCGACATTGGTCCGTTCGGATCTACTAAAGTGGTGGACTCATTTATAGCAGGCCGCGGATGTCTCGAGGCCCGGATATTTGGCACCCTGCGCGTTGCCAGGATCGAAGGAACGGCTGCCATTAACGAGGGCGAAGAGCTCTGCTACCTTGCCGAGCTGCCACTACATCCGGACGCCATATTATTTGATCACTCGCTTGAGTGGTCGGCTGTTGGTGCAGCCACGATCAACTTTGCAAAAGGACAAGGTGCTTCGCGAGCGAAGATATCGTTCCAGCTTGACGACGCAGGACTGATTTCGGCCATGCGGACCGAATCACGGTCTTTTGATGCGAGCGGCAAACGCTTTCCATGGCATGGCCGGTTTTGGGCCTATCAGGAGCGAAGCGGCCGGCTGATCCCGATACATGCTGACGTCGCGAGGGTCATTGATGGGGAAGATTTCATCTACTGGCGTGGAAAAACAACCGAGTGGGTACCTTGCGGCACGCCTGTTGTGCGTGCGTAGATTCCGAGGCTTCAGAGATGCGCGCGTAAGAGCATAATGATTAAACTCCCCCGACATCAGAGGAATTTACCATGTCACATGACGATCAACTGCAAAAAGCTGTTCTGGCCGAACTCAATTGGGAACCCAGAGTTACCGCCGCTCATATTGGCGTTACCGCAGACAATGGCACCGTCACATTGACGGGCACAGTCGAAAGCTACGGCCAAAAACATGCCGCTGAAATGGCGGCTGGCCGTGTCAAGGGCGTCAAAGCGATTGCCGAGGAAATTGACGTCAAGTTACCCTTCGAAATCAAGAGGTCGGATGCCGATATCGCCACCGCTGTAACTGACCGACTCGCGTGGGACACGACCACGCCTGGCAAAGAGGTGAAGGTCAAAGTCGAGAAAGGTTGGGTTACACTGACCGGTGAAGTCGAATGGCACTTCCAGAAGGAAACAGCTGAACGCGAAGTCCGTCACCTGATAGGTGTAGTCGGCTTATCCAACGAGATCACGATTAAACCCCGCGTCGATACTGCGCATCTGCAGGACGACATCCAGCACGCGCTCCACCGTTCGATCTTTTTCCAACCCGAACGCGTCCATGTCAGCGCATCGGATGGCCGCGTAAAGCTGACCGGAACTGTGGGTTCGTGGATGGAACGGCAAACTGCGGGCTCGACCGCTTGGGCCGCACACGGCGCGACATCAGTTGAAAACGACCTGATCGTCGCCTGAACCGTTACGTCCGGCGCCGCTGCGTTCCACCCCACCGGAACCCCACGCAGCGGGCCGGATGTATCCAACTCCAACGAAGAGGAAGCATTCATGACAAGTCCAATGTCAAAATTCACCAAGCGTATGCAGCATAAGCTGCATGAAGTTGAACACCGTCTTGAAGTACTAAAGGTCGCAACCGAAAAGCAGGCGGAGCATGCAGCAAAAACGATCCGCAAGCATGTCGACAACCTCGAAGATGAAGCGCACAAGGCAAATGGCAAGCTGAATGAGGCCAATGCCGAAATGGCTGCTTGGGTCGAAGACAGCAAGGACACGATCGCAGGCTGGAAAACCAAACTCGATACCAAGATGTTGCAGGCCCGTGCAGATCGCTCAGAGCGCTATGCCGAAGCGGCAATGGTCGTGGCACTTTCGGGCGTCGATGAGGCAGAAAAGGCGATGTTGTCTGCTACCGTGGCGCGGCACGAGGCTGAGCATCCCAACGCGGCATAGGCCGGTGCAGTGACAATGACGCCGAATATGGCATTAAAGGGGATCAAGGCAGCACATACGCTTGTCTGGTTCTTCTTTGTGTTGTGCATTCTTGCCATTCCCATGATGTCATGGCGCGGCGATGATGGAATGGCCGCGTTGTTCGTCGTGATAGTCGCGGTCGAAGTGGTGATTCTGGCCTTGAACAACTGGCGCTGCCCGATGTCGCCCCTTGCTGCTCGTTTCACTGACAGCAAGGCGCCGAATTTCGACATATACCTGCCATCCCTTCTTGCCCGATATAACAAACAAATTTTTTGCCTGATCTATGCGGCGGGGACCATGTTTGCGCTTTTGATGTGGCTATGGCGGGTCAGCTGATTGAGCGCCAGCTTGCCTACATGAGCTCAAACACCCTGCTCAACTTGCCATAGCATTTTCGATGGCTTGCTCGAGATCGGGAACAAAGAACGGCTTTTCGAGAATAGTAGATTCTGGCGCCAGCTGTTGCACGCTTCGCTTGTCTCCGGTTACAAAAATGTGGGGCATCGCCTGCAGCTTCAGGATCGTTTGGATCGCACCAACGCCACTTCCATCACGCAGCCCGGCATCGACAATCATTAGGTCGGGTTGGCATGTAAGCGCCATTTCTACCGCATCCGCTTCGGTCGCTACAATATCGCAGACGAGATGGCCCATAGACTTCACAACATCGCCAACCAAAAGTGCGATGATGGGTTCGTCTTCGACAATCAACACATGCAGCACTCTCTTCAACGCGACGCTCCTATTCCAGCACATTAGTCATGTCACTCTATAGCTGGAATGGCCCTGCCAGATGCAGAATCGGAAATTACCTATATCGAGATCAGATGACACAGGTGATCCAAGCTGCTAACGTTAAATGTCCTGTCAGAGGCGTGGCAGTCCAGTTTGGGAAGGCTTGCCGAATGCCCGAAAAAAGGCCCGTTTCGTCCGTGCCGAATTTAACCAGTCGCGCGCTGTTGGCACGGGGGCCGCCAGAGTATGACGCCGATTTTCCAGTCGTCGGTATTGGGGCATCGGCTGGCGGTCTGAAGGCCTTGACCGGGCTCGTGACTGCTCTTCCGGACGGCGCAGGCATTGCATACATTCTCGTCCAACATCTCGACCCAACACATGAAAGCCTGATGGGCGAATTGCTCGCTGAACACACCAAAATGCCGGTTCTGTTAGCCGCCGAAGGCATGATTGTGGAACGCGACCACATCTATGTAATCCCGGCCGGAGTTTATCTCTCCATTTCTACGGGGGCATTACACCTCTCACAGCCTACCGCACCACACGGCGCTCGAATGCCTGTCGATTTCCTATTTGAATCGATGGCGAATGATTTGGGCGCCTGCGCCGTTAGCATCATTCTCTCCGGAACGGGAAGTGACGGGACGATTGGAATTAAAGCGGTACATGACAAGGGTGGCTTTGTTCTTGTTCAGGACCCGGCTGAAGCAGACCATGACGGAATGCCGCACAGTGCGGTTGCGAGCGGTTTGGCAGACGCGATCTTGAACGTGGCAATGATGCCCGCCGCGTTGCTGGCACATGCCAAGGGCTCACAGTCTTCGCCAAACCATTTGCCGTCACCATTGCCCGGTGATGCGTTGCCACGTATTATAGATTATCTACGCAGGAATACGGCGCATAATTTCTCGCTATACAAAATGGGTACACTTCAAAGGCGGATAGAGCGTCGAATGGCGCTTGCATCAATACCGGCAACCGAGATGGAGCGGTATTTGAAGTTAATCCAAGAAGATGCCGCTGAGCTCAATTTGCTTGCGGCCGACCTGCTCATCAACGTTACCAGCTTTTTCCGCGACCCCAGTGTTTTCGATCAGCTCGCAAAAACGATCGTGCCGGATATTGTGCGGCTGCACAGCGAGGACAGGCCGGTTCGTATTTGGGTTGCCGGTTGCAGCACGGGTGAAGAAGCGTACTCACTAGCGATGATTTTTAGCGAAGCGATTGCAGTAGCGCAGCGCGCGATTAAGTTGTCCATTTTTGCGTCTGACGTTGATCCAGATGCCGTCGTGACAGCGCGCGAGGGAGTTTATCCCGAAACCATATCTGCGGACATTTCGCCCGAACGGCTGGCGCGGTTTTTCGTCAAGACTGATCATGGATATGCTGTTGGTCCAGACCTGCGAGCAAATATTGTGTTCACCATTCAGAATTTGCTGGCTGACCCACCTTTCTCGAAGCTCGATTTCGTCTCCTGCCGTAACGTACTGATCTATTTAGGTCCCGAAGCGCAGGCGAAGGTCATCGCGCTGTTCCATTTCGCCCTGCAAAAAAATGGCGTCCTGTTGCTCGGCACATCGGAAACCGTGGGCCATGTTGAGGGCCAGTTCAAACCCATGGCAAAATCCGAACGGATTTATCGCCGCATCGACCGGAACCGGTCCGGATCACTTTTATTTTCAAAAAACTCTGGTGACGGCGTACGCGTTCCGCAGCGCAGAAGTCAGGGTCAAAGTATTGATTCGCAACCGGCACTCGCTGATCTGTGCCGACGCCTTGTCCTTGAAAACCTTGTGCCTGCAGCCGTGGTGATCAATCGGAATCATGACTGCCTATATTCGATGGGTCCGACAGAACGCTATCTGCGCGTTGCACCGGGCTATGCTACGCACGACCTTCTGGCGATGGCAAAATCCGGATTGCGCAACAAACTGCGCGCCGCGATCGGGCAAGTCTCGAGCAAGATGACGCATCTGGTGACGGCCGGAGGCCACACACGGCACGATGGCCGCGTAGTGCCCTTCGATCTCGATGTCCGGCTGGTCAATCATCAAGGTGAAGAATTGCTATTAATCAGTTTCATCGATCAGCTTGGGCCAACCAGGGGTTCAGGGATAGAGGCGGCAGGGCAGGATGAACAGCTCGTTGCCGGTCTTCAGCACGAACTCGATACGGCGCGGGCTGATTTATCCTCTGCGATGCATGACCTTGAGTTGTCAGATGAAGATCATCGAGCAGTCAACGAAGAGGCTCTGTCGGTAAATGAAGAGTATCAATCGGCGAATGAAGAATTGTTGACATCCAAGGAGGAGCTGCAGTCGCTGAATGAAGAGCTGACCGCGCTCAATAGCCAGCTTCAGGAAACGCTCGAACGTCAGCGGACGACCTCGAATGATCTCCAAAACGTGCTTTACAGCACAAAAGTAGCGACGTTGTTTCTCGATATTGGTCTCAAAATCCGGTTTTACACTCCCGCGACCAAAAAGCTGTTTAACTTGATACCTGGCGATATTGGGCGGCCGCTGGCAGACCTGCGTGCCCTGTCTATCGACCCAACGCTGGCACAGGATGCGCAAGCGGTGCTCGTCGACGGAATGGCGCACGATTGCGAGGTCGAGGTGCCTGGCGACAGTTGGTTCATGCGTCACATTTTGCCCTACCGCACGGATGCAGGCGGCGTCGAAGGCGTGGTCATTACCTTCACTGACATCACCGAGAAAAAACATTCGCGGGCTGCTCTTGAAGTGGCAAAGCGGGAAGCCGAGCAGGCCAACCTTGCCAAATCGCGTTTCCTCGCCGCGGCAAGCCATGACTTACGACAACCTCTACAGTCATTGGCACTATTGCAAGGATTGTTGGCAGCTAAGATAGAGGATCCCGCCGCGAAAGGCCTGCTTGGGCGGCTGGAGCAAACGCTCACGACAATGTCGGGAATGCTCAACACCATGCTTGACATCAATCAGATTGAAGCTGGCGTCGTAACTGCTGATCCGGTTGATTTCGTAATCGGCGACCTTATCGACAGAGTACGGAGCGAATTTGTCGAGCAGGCGCACGCACAGAAGCTCGAACTGAGATCGGTGCGCAGTAACCGCGTTATTCACAGCGATCCCGTGATGATTGAACAAATGCTGCGTAATCTCATTTCCAACGCTCTAAAATATACCAAGCGTGGCAAAATTCTCCTCGGTTGCCGTCAATTTGGCGACGTCCTGCGTATTGAAGTATGGGACACGGGGGTCGGGATCGCCGCGTCCCAGCTTGATGCGATCTTCGATGAGTATCACCAGATTGATAATGCAGCGCGCGAACGCAGTTTGGGGCTAGGGCTTGGCCTATCGATCGTTCAACGCCTAGGCGCATTGCTTGGGCACAAGGTCGGCGTTCGCTCGCTCCCAAGCCGAGGTTCAGTATTCTCGATCGATGTGGACCTGCTAAAGTCCTATTCAAATGTTGACGGGCAGAAACTTTCCGAAATCAACAGCACGCCGATTGCAACGCCCGCATTGCTGACCGGATCAATCCTGATTGTTGATGACGATCCAGAGTTGCGGGATTTGCTTGGCGAGCTTTTGGTAGGGGCGGGTTATCATACCGCGACAGCCTCGGACGCTCATAGTGCCGTTGAAATGGTTACAACAAACGCCTTCAAACCCGACCTTTTGCTCGCCGATTACAACCTTCCGGGGTCCCTGAACGGCCTTCAGATGGCACAAAAAATGCGAGAAATTCTGGGCCGCAATTTTCCAGTCGTGGTTCTGACTGGTGATATTTCAACGACAACATTGCGCGCCATAGCCGAGGGCGACTGCCTTCAGCTGAATAAGCCGGTAAAGCGTGATGCACTGATAACGGCTGTGACGACATTACTGGTACCAAAGGCGTCCTCACGAACTTTTCACAATGCTGATGTTGCAACAATCTACATTGTTGACGACGACAATGAGATGCGGCGGTCATTACGTGAACTACTTGAAGCAGATGGACGTAAGGTAGAAGATTTCGGTGATTGCGAAGCTTTTCTAGCGGGATACCAGCCCGGAGGCGAAGCGTGCTTGCTAATCGACGCTTATCTGCCAGGTATCGATGGCATAGAATTGATCCGACAACTAAAGCAATGCGGACATCACTTGCCCGCAATCATGATTACCGGCAGCAGCGCAGTTCCCATGGCAGTCGAAGCCATGAAAGTAGGCGCAATCGACTTTATCGAAAAGCCGGTGCGCTGGAAAGAACTCCTCGGCAGCATCAACCGTGCGCTAGAACTGTCACGCGATGAGGCAAAGCTGCTCGATTGGCAAGCCGACGCTAAATTGCATCTCCAAGGACTGACTAAGCGTCAGCATCAGATTATGGAAATGGTGCTGGCCGGCCATCCCAGCAAGAACATCGCGGCCGACCTTGGCATCAGTCAGCGCACCGTCGAAAACCACCGAGCTTCAATCATGAAAAAAACAAGAACCAAATCGCTTCCTGCGCTGGCCCGCCTTGCCTTAGCTGCAACCGATCAGGTGGCTTCACGGCCTGCATAACGAGGCGGGTATTTCCCTTGTGCCTCGCGTCATCCGTGTTTGTCAGGTGCATGGTCCGGATGAACAGACCAAGATGGTGGTTCATCGTCCGTGTCGGTTTCGGCCAATACCTGCGTTGCCTGCACTTTGTCTGGCTTGTGATGGGTAGGCGCATAAATGGCATAAATCTGCATAGGCATATCGCCGATATTAGTGATGTTATGCCAGGTTCCCGCCGGCACAAGCACGCACCAACCGTCTGAAACTTCCTTATTAAAGATGAGGTCATCTTTAGTTGCGCCCATCTGCACCCGGCCTTTTCCCTTCTCGAGGCGCAGGAACTGATCGGTTTCAGGATGAGCCTCAAGGCCTATATCGCCGCCAACCGGAATCGACATCAGTGTAACCTGAAGATAGCGGCCGCTCCAGGCGACGGAGCGATAGTTGGTATTATTTTCTGCGGCGCGCTCAATGTCGAACGATTGCGGCTGTGGTCCAATGTCTGCGATTCTGACGGCGCTGGCGATCATGATTCAATTCCTCAAGAATGCGTTTCATCGACGCTCGTGTGCCATGTCAGCAAAACATGGTGTAGGGAGGAATACTATCCAGCTTCGCCATGTAACCCGCAAGGTTCGGAAACTACCCAAGTAACAGCTCGATGGACTACTTGGCGATAGCGGTCAGTTTACGGGCCAGCCTTTACATTAGCATGCTGGCGTCGCAATAGCCCGCTGATTGGCGCGCATCGGCAAACAGATTGCTGGCTGAACGAACGGCAGTTTATTCGAGTTCTTGCAAAAAAACAGGCTGTCCGGATCGTCCAACGAAGCTGCCCTCACGGAGCCGGATGAACGAAGGGCGGCTTACCGCGATTGAGTCTTCAATAGGAGACTGTCAAGATCGTCCGACACCGTGCCGTTGAAATGACGATTGAATGAACCTCTGTTTATCGTCAGGGCTTCACAAAAAGAGACTGACAGCAGTGTCAACGAAGCATCCGTTAGAACGATCTCTGGATGAACGGATGTTGTTTTCAATTTCAGCTCAAAAAAAGTCAGCGCGATCGACGTACCGTTTACATCTGAGAAACAGTCCAATGCTAGAATCAGGTCATGATTGATATAACGCCATGGTCACCGTACTTAACACGTACCACGCTGCCGTCAGCCGGTCGCACCACTCTCACCGCAGCATTTGCTGACGTTATTAAAGTACGTTGCGGGTTCGAATCGTACGAATTGCACGAGATTTTTTGCGCTCTTGCAGACGACGGCGAGAACGATGCCTGCCGCGATATCGTACGATTAAATGCCGGGTACACTGCGGAGCAATTTATAAGTGGTCGCATCCCTACGTTCGCGCGCCCGCTGGAAGGGGGGATGATCACTCCACTAGATACAATCCATTGGGAAATTGACGATCCATTAGGGCGCTTTGCAACTGGCGCATTCAATCTAGACCAATGGGCCGTGCCTATGGCTGAACTTACCCATCGGCTGTTTGTCGACAGCGTGACATTTGATCGGTGGCTAATACTACAGCGCCCGCCGGGTGAGCTGAGCTCACGCCAAATCGAATCGATTCTTGATCCGCAAGTGCGGGCCAAACGTTCTTTGGCAGCGGCAAATTACGTCGACACCAATGACCAATCCTCCCATGAAAAGCAATCGTCCAGCTCTTCAACCATTCACTTCGAAGAGAAGTCCCACACGATTGATCGTGCGGAAGTGGAGAGACGCACGAGCCTAAGCCGATCAACCATTTATTCTTACATGGGTAAAGGTGAGTTTCCACAGTGCTTCCATTTAACGAATAACAGAGTGGTTTGGCAGGCGACCGAAATTAATGAATGGATTAGCAAAAAGGCAGCAAGTCGTCCGCGCTAGGATCGCGGCTTGCGTCTGGGCGTTAAGATAATTTGATCCGCGGGAAGGGCGCCTTCCATAATTTTGTCTGCCCAAATCTGAGTTAGTTCCCGTCTTCGAGGCATATAAGCTGCGCGGTTGTATCGCAACTCGGCCGAGCTCATTCCCTTGGGCGTATGCGCAAGCATTAAATCAATGACCATTCGATCACCGTGCAGCCTAATATCCTGACCCGCTTCACGCTCGACCTGTTCGTTCATGATTGTCGAGAAACTCGATCTCCAACCATGTGGCACATGACGACCCTGATATCCTTCGCGATTGTAAAGATAGCCGATCGCATTTTCGCTCATAGGCTTATGGCTGGAACGCACACCGGGAAAAACATATGTTCCACCGCCAGTTAGTCTCTTAACCGCACACAAAGTCTCAACGGCTTGCCGGGACAAAGGAACCGGATGCTGAAAGCTCTCGTCGACGCGAAGTTGAAGCTCCTGTTTTATCTTGTCCGAAGGAACGATCCATGTCTTCTCCTTGGCATTGTCATGATCCCAATTAATTCCCGTGACCTCGGTCCACTTCATATTCCGAACCATGCCGGGTCGCTGGGCGGTCAGCGCGAGGAAGCGACCCGCGAGCCGGGTAACAGGCGAGGCGCCTGCACGATCTATATCAAATAGCATCGCGCGGATCTCATCAATTTCAACAAGTGCCGGATGTCGTTTGGCTGGGGGTAACGGCTTCAACGCGTCGTTGATATTGTCGCCTGGGTTGACGAAATTGGCGCCTTCGGCGTTGGCAAAACGATAGATTTTCGCAATCCGCTGTTTAACCCGCCGAGCCGTTTCAGCGGCACCGCGATTTTCGATCTGCCTTAGTGCCGCTAGCAGTGTTGGCCTGTTGATCTCGTCCATAGGCATCTCGCCTAGGTCAGGGAAGATATCACGCTCCAAACTTCTAATAACGTCGTCAGCATGGACCGGCTTCCATTTAGTTTGGTTTACTTCGTACCAGCGCCGAGCAACAATCTCGAGTGTCATCGCCGAATCATGGGAGCTAACAAGTTTTGCTCGCTTCTCAGCATGGCGGGGATCACGCCCTTCGCGAAGAATTTTTCGAGCTGTATCTCGCTTGTCCCTTGCAGCCCGCAATGAAAGGTCAGGATAACTGCCGAATGTCACCAGCTGTTCTTTGCCGTTCAAGCGATACTTTAGACGCCAGCTCTTATGTCCCGATATCGATACATATAAATATAGTCCTTGGCCGTCCGCAATTTTGTAGGGCTTTCCGGCACCAGTCGCTGCTTTTACCGCTTTATCTGTTAGCATCCGATACCCCCAACTGTTCACTATCGATACCCCCAGAATACCCCCACTACGACTCAGCTAGGGATGAATTCCGTTGGAATGCGTTGGAATGGATAACGGCGGATTTGTAAAGGTTTTAGCGTTTTTTGGGACCGCGCTGGACGCCTCTGGAAGAGATGCTGGCGGACAGGGTGGGATTCGAACCCACGGTGAGCTTCCACCCACGACGGTTTTCAAGACCGTTGCCTTAAACCACTCGGCCACCTGTCCGCTTACGAAGCGTCCCCTAGCCAGTGCGCTTTGGGATGGCAAGGGCAGATGATGTGATTGACGCCTGATGCATACGACGAACTGGCGCATTGCCGAGACCAAAGCATTTCACAGCTTCCGTTGGTTGTGGCAAGGTGCAGGCTTGAAACAAACAGGGGGCCATGTGCACGCATATCGTGAGAATTTGATAGCTTTGGCTTTGGGCGTGGTCGGTTTGTTTGTTGGGCCAGCTTGTTCGGCACAGGACGTCACACAGTCATCCAACGCCAATTCTGACGCAGTTGTGGCGGACGACGGGCATGAGGCAGGATTTCGCTCATATCTTGCGCAGGTGCGGCAGCGGGCGTTGCGGGAAGGGGTCAGGGCCGCAACGCTGGATCGTGTACTGCCGTCATTGAGCTTCAACGAACGAGTTGTCCGGCTTGACAAGCAGCAGCCCGAAGGCGCGACCAACGCGCCAGTGCCAAATTTCGCCCCTTATAAAGCACGCCATGTTGACGCAGCGCGTATCAGCCGTGGCCGCGCCAAGTACAGCGAACTTCGCCCCTTATTATCGCGCATTGAAAGCGAGACGGGTGTGCCTGAGGAAGTCATGATTGCCATTTATGGCCATGAAACAAATTACGGCGCGGTGACGGGCAATTTCAACGCCCCGGAGGCCTTGGCTTCATTGGCCTATGAGGGCCGCCGACGCGCGCTTTTTGAGGCGGAGCTGGTGGCTGTCCTCAAAATGGTTGATCGGGGCGTCCCGCAATATGCAATCACAGGCAGCTGGGCGGGTGCATTAGGCAAGCCGCAATTCCTGCCTTCGGTCTACCTGCGTCTGGCACGGGACGGCGATGGTGATGGCTATGCCGACATTTGGCGGAGCGAGGTTGATGCGATGACATCTATCGCCAATTATTTTGTAAATGCCGGGTGGCGGCGTGGGGAAGAATGGGGCATTGCCGTTAATGTCCCCGCCACATTTAATCGGGATGCGCTGAACTCGCGCATGTCGTCGCCACGCTGTCCACGCGTTTTTGCGCGACATAGTCAGTGGAAAACTATTGCAGAATGGCGGCAACTGGGAATTTCTCCGCAGAGCGGTCGCTGGCCGAAGGACAGTATGATGGCGACCTTGATTGAGCCCGATGGCGTTGGCAACACGGCGTATCTGCTCGGCGGAAACTACCGCGTGATACTGGACTACAACTGCTCCAACTTTTACGCTTTGTCGGTTGGTCTGCTCGCAGATGAACTGCGCAACTAAGGCGCTGGACCAAATCCACTCGCTTCGAGGCGCGAAAAATTAGCTAGCAGACCGCTAGGCGCAGCGTTCAAAATCGCTTATTGGGTAGCCAGATCTGTTTGCGCCTTGAACTCGGAACACGTAAATCTATGCCCTATTTTGCCGCTGAATCCTTTGGCAACGCTGCGCACTTCGCGCGCAACTGCGCATTCCAGCGCGCATGAGCGAGCGTGGCCGTTTTATCTCGATCGAGGGCGGAGAGGGCGTTGGCAAATCCACCCAAATTGCTGCGCTTGCCGAACTTATCCGGCAGAACGGGTTTGACGTCGTTCTTACACGAGAACCGGGCGGTACAGAGGGCGCTGAACTCATCCGCCAACTGGTACTTGGCGGAACTGCTGAAAGGTGGCACCCACGCGCTGAAGCCTTGTTATTCGCAGCCGCGCGCAGCGATCATGTCGAACGGTTGATCGAGCCGGCGCTCGCCAATGGCAAATGGGTTATCTCCGACCGCTTTATTGACAGCAGCCGTGCCTATCAGGGCGCGGGCCTGGGATTATCCGACGCCGATATATTGACACTACACCAGATTGGCAGCCGTGGGTTAATGCCTGATCGGACCTTAGTGTTGCGCCTAGATACCAAAGAGGCGAGCAATCGGGCCGCCGTCCGCGACCAGAACCAGCCTGACCGCATTCAGGGGCGCACGGATAACTTCCATGCAGACGTTGATGTCGCCTTTGTCGGCTTTGCCGAGTGCGAACGGCGCGTGCGGCTTGTAGATGCATCAGGCGCCGTAGACGAGGTGACGGCGCGGTTGTGGTCGGAAGTCAGTGACCTCTTGGAACCCGCATGAACAATTATGTTGGGCATGATAAGCCTTGGCGGCAGTTTTCGACGGCGCATGATAGCGGTAAGATTCATCATGGCTGGATATTGGCCGGGCCTAAAGGCATTGGAAAATCGGCATTCGCACTGCGGGCTGCTTCGCTTTTGGTGGATCCGAAAAATGCCTATGGCAATCTGATTGCGCGTGGCTCGCATCCCGACATATTGTCGGTCAAGCGCCTTCCGAAAGATGCTTCCAAGGAAGATGAAGACGTCAGCGATGCCACCGAGTTCAAACGCAGCATCACTGTCGACCAGATCCGCAGGTTACAACAATCGCTGACCACGCGCCCCGGCTTGAGCAACAGGCGGGCTATCATCATTGACGCGGCTGACGATCTGGAGCGCGGTGGTGCCAACGCCTTGCTCAAATCCTTGGAAGAACCGCCAATTGGCACATATTTTTTCCTGATCAGTCATGCCAGTGACCGGCTGCTGCCGACGATCCGCTCGCGCTGCCAGATTTTGCGTTTTGAAGCGCTAGCCGACGCAGAAATGGCCGATATTCTGCAGCGCTCGGCGCCAGAGGCGAGTATGGCAGAGATACATGCGCTGGTGCGTTTGGGCAACGGCACGCCTGGACAGGCATTGGATTTTCTCGGGCTCGACCTGAAAGAAATCGAAGATTGCATGACATCGATCCTGCGTACGGGCGACCGCGACAATGCGCTGCGCAGCGGTTTGGCGGAAAAATTGGCGTTGAAAGCTGCACAGCCGCGCTACGAAGCGTTTTTGCGCCGCGCACCTGCGTTGATTGCAGAGCATGGCCGCACGCTTGGGGCGGCACATGTTGGCAAAACGATTGATGCATGGGAGGCCGCAAGTGGGCTTGCTGGGCGCGCGCTTGCGTTAAGTCTGGATAAGCAAAGCGTTGTGTTTCAAATGGGAAGCTTGCTGGCATCGATACAACCGCATAAAGCGCGCACATAAGAAATCATCAAGAGTGCTCATGTCCGAACCCTTCTACATCACCACAGCGATCGCATATCCCAACGGCAAACCGCATATCGGCCATGCCTATGAAGCCATTGCAACAGATGCCATTGCGCGATTCCAACGCATGAATGGCCGCGAAGTGTGTTTCGTTACCGGCACGGACGAACATGGTCTAAAAATGGATCAAACGGCACGCGCAGCGGGCAAGGCAACGCGCGATTTGGCGGACGAAATGTCATCTTATTTTAAACAGATGTGCGCAACACTTGATATTTCATTCGATCATTTTTGTCGCACGACATCTGAACATCACCATAAAGCAAGCCAAGCTATCTGGAAACGGCTTGAGGCCAGCGGCGATCTCTATTTGGATCGTTATGAAGGCTGGTATTCGGTTCGCGACGAAGCTTATTATGACGAAAGCGAGCTCACCACCGGGGAGGGGGGCGAGAAGCTATCGCCGCAGGGCACAGCCGTAGAATGGACAGTCGAGGAAAGCTGGTTTTTCCGTTTATCGAAATATGAAAAGCCACTGCTGGAATATTATGCAGCACATCCGGATTTTATCCGGCCCGATAGCCGGAAAAATGAAACTGTCAAATTTGTCGAGGGCGGTCTTAAGGACTTGTCCGTTTCACGCACCAGCTTTGATTGGGGGGTAAAGGTTCCCGGCAGTGAGAACCATGTCATGTACGTCTGGCTGGATGCGCTGACGACATATATTTCTGCAATCGGCTTTCCCGATGAGAGCGAAGAATGGCGCAAATTCTGGCCAGCTGACGTGCACATCATCGGCAAGGATATCGTTAGGTTTCATACCGTCTATTGGCCGGCTTTCCTGATGTCGGCGGGCTTGCCTTTGCCCAAAATGGTGTTCGGCCATGGATTCTTGTTATCGCGCGGCGAAAAAATGTCGAAATCATTGGGCAATGTCGTTGATCCAATGGCCTTGGCCGAGCTTTTCGGTGTGGATGCATTGCGTTATTTCCTGCTCCGCGAAGTCAGCTTCGGTCAAGATGGCAGTTATAGCCCTGAAGCTATTGTTACGCGCGTGAATGCCGACCTCGCCAATAGTTTTGGCAATTTGGCACAGAGGACATTGTCGTTGATATTCAAAAATCGTGAAGGCTATTTACCGGCAATTCATGGTCATCATGCCGATGACAGCGCACTGCTTGAATTGGTGGGAAATGCCGTTTCGCAACAGATACCGGCGCATTTTGAAGATCTCGCCATGTCGCAGGCACTGGAATGCTGGATGCAGGCGGTTTTCGCGTGCAATGCATATGTGGATGCGCAGGCGCCTTGGGCCCTCAAAAAAACCGATCCCGAACGGATGGAAACGGTATTGGCGACATTGTTTATTTCCATCGCGCAACTCGCGATTGCCGCTTTGCCCATCATCCCCGGATCGGCAAACAAGTTATTGGACCAGATGGGTGTGCCCGATGAGGTCCGGAACTTCTCTGGAGTGGGTTTGCACTGGTATTCACCGCTTGCGGAAAGTGAATTCCAGATTCAGCAGCCTCAAGGGCTTTTCCCGCGGCTTGAATTGCCAGTGGAGGAGGGGGTCGCCGCCTGATGTTTGTCGATTCACACTGCCATTTGAATTACAAGGGCCTCGTGGAACAACAAGGCGAGGTCCTGGCGCGTGCGCGGGAAAATGGCGTATCGGCAATGCTCAACATCTCCACGCGGGAACGCGAGTGGGATGAGGTCATTGGTCTTGCCGCGCAAGAAAGTGATGTCTGGGCGTCGGTCGGCATTCATCCACATGAGGCAGATCAACATGCTGGTATGGATTGTGAGAAACTCGTTGAAAAATCGAACCATCCACGCGTTGTAGCGGTCGGTGAAACGGGTCTGGATTATTATTACGATCATAGTGACCGCCAACAGCAGCGCACTGGGTTTCGCGAGCATATCAAGGCATCTCGTCAGACAGGCCTGCCAATAATCATCCATACGCGTGATGCAGAGGCAGACACGGCAGCCATTTTGACCGAAGAAATGCAGAAGGGCGCCTTTACCGGCGTCATCCATTGTTTCACCGCGAGCGCTGATTTCGCGCGGATTGCGCTTGACCTTGGTCTGTATATTTCGTTGTCGGGCATCGTAACGTTCAAGAACGCACGCGATCTTCAGGATATCGCCGCATGGTTACCATCGGATCGCTTGCTCGTTGAAACCGATGCACCGTTTTTGGCACCCATTCCGCACCGTGGCAGAACCGGGGAACCAGCTTTTGTCGCAGATACAGCGCGTTATGTAGCACAGTTACGTAACGTTAAACCCGAGGCGCTTGCGGCGCAGACTTCCGACAATTTCTACCGTCTGTTTTCGAAAGCCGGTCGATGAATGTCATGGAAGATGGTCCGTCGCTCATTTGGGGTATCGTCTGCATCCTTCTGCTAATCAGTTCGCTCGCCGCACGCCAATTGCCTTTGGCGTATGTGGC
>JBBQPQ010000019.1:0-36697 GCA_038217195.1 Sphingomonadales bacterium
CAACACCCAAACAATGATAATTGAGGGGTTGAGGATGATCTTGATCAGCTTGGCTTCACGATCGACCCATTTTGCGGCTTCTTCCGAACCTTCGGCGCTTTCCTGATGATATACGAAAAAGCGCGGGATCATAAACAATCCGGCCATCCAGAAAATAACAAAGATGATGTGGGCAGACTTCAGCCAGATATACAGCACAGTTAGCATTTCCGTCATAAAATGGACTCTATGGGTTAACCCTTGCGGACCAGATTGATAAGCATTTCTACATTTTCGATGGGCGTGTCGGGCAGGATGCCATGCCCGAGGTTGAAGACATGCGGCCTATCCTCAAACGCCTTCAGAATATTGTTCACCGCGTCCTTCAACACATCGCCGCCAGCAATCAATGCCAGTGGATCAAGATTGCCCTGTACCGGCAGACCCTTTGGCAGTTCACGGTTCGCCCAATGCGGGTCGACGGTTTCATCAAGACCAAATGCATCAACGCCTGTACCATGTACATATGCGGCAAGCTTGCCACCTGCCCCTTTGGGGAAGCCAATGATGACGGCGTCGGGATTGCGCGCCTTCAAACGGCGAACGATCTCGGCATTGGGTGCAATCACCCATTTTTCGAATTGCGCGGGTGACAATGATCCGGCCCAGCTGTCGAACAATTGGACAGCATCTACGCCGGCATCGATCTGATTAGCGAGATAATCGACGGTTGCGGTTATGATGGCTTCAATAAGTGCACCAAACCGTTCGGGCTCCGCATGGGCCATTCTGCGGGCCTCTGCCTGGTCCTTGCTACCTTGACCATGCACCATATAGGTTGCGACCGTCCACGGGCTTCCAGCAAAGCCCAGGAAGGTGGTTTCGGGTGAAAGACCCGCCGATACCTTGCGCACCGTTTCAATCACCGGAGCGAGACGTTCGGGCGCTGGCACGAAATCTTCCAGCCGTGCCTCCGCCAGACGCGGCGCAAGCCTTGGCCCTTCGCCCGTTTCAAACCACAAATCCTGACCCATGGCATGTGGCACAACCAGAATGTCCGAAAACAGGATGGCAGCGTCAAATTCAAAGCGCCTGATGGGCTGCAACGTAATTTCGCAAGCCGCGTCACTGTCATAGGCCAATGCCAGAAATCCGCCTTTTTCCGCACGTAAAGCGCGATATTCCGGAAGATAGCGACCTGCCTGGCGCATCAACCACATCGGCGGGACAGCTGCTTGTTCGCCACGGAGGACATTAAGCAGTTTTTTAGGGCTTTGCGCTGACATAGAAAGAACGGATCCAATCAAAATATATATTTATATGAAAGATGATGAAAGATGATGTGCTGTTGATAGGGCAAGCCTTAAAAGCTTTTCCGGATATTGCCAACATCTTGACGCAAAGGCAAAAGCGCAAGCAACAGGAGTCGCTTGTTTCGTCCCCGATATCCACAGGCTGTGCGTAACTGATTGCCCCTGTGAATAGACTGTGGCCGAATCGAAAGGTAAAATCGGGCTAACGGGGAGGAAAGCAGCATGCAAAACTTGTCCCTTGATTTATCCCCAGCCTGCCAACAAGACTGTGCCCTATGAGCCAGCGCTTTCATTTGCATTTGTTATCGGACTCGACGGGCGAGACGCTGGAAAATATTGCCAAAGCGGCGTTAGCCCAATTTGATGGTGCCGAGCATGTGGTCAAGCATTTCTGGCCCATGGTGCGCTCCGAAAGCCATTTGGACAGGATATTGACTGACGTAGCCGCCAATCCCGGTCTTGTCCTGTTTACTCTCGTCAATCGTGACACCCGCCGCAAGCTTGAAACCAGATGCCGGGCATTGGGGCTGCCCGCGGTCGCAGCGCTCGACGCTGTCAGCGACGCCATGTCCAATATGTTTGGACAAGAGGCAAAGGCACGCCCTGGCCGGCAACATGTCATGGATGCCGCCTATTTTGCCCGTGTGGAAGCCATACAGTTCACGATTGCGCATGATGATGGCATCAATGCCCAGAACTGGGAGGAGGCGGATATTGTGTTGGCAGGCGTCTCACGCACATCGAAGACGCCGACGAGCATCTATCTCGCCAATCGCGGGTACAAGACCGCCAACATCCCCATCGTGCCCGAATCTCCGCCGCCACCGATATTGTTCCGGTTGAAGCATCCGATGGTGATCGGGCTGGTGACCAGCGCGGAACGGTTGATTCAGGTTCGGCGCAACCGCTTGCTGTCGCTGAACCAGTCGCCTGACACCGATTATGTCAACGAAGAGAAAGTGCGCGCCGAAGTGGCGCATGCGCGGCGCATGTTTGCCGACAATGGCTGGCCAGTGCTTGATGTCACGCGCCGGTCGATTGAGGAAAGCGCAGCGGCGATCATCAACCTTTTCAATGAACGCGAACTTGCACAAGCCGGTGCTTCATGACGGGGTCGGCGGGGCTTGTCCTGGCCTCACAAAGCGCAGGACGAATCGTGATGTTGCAGGCGGCTGGTGTAACCGTAGAAGCGTCCCCCGCCCATATTGACGAGGAGAGTATCAAGATAGCGCTTGTGGAATCGGGCGCTAAGCCGCGCGATATTGCCGATGCTCTCGCAGAAACCAAGGCGTTGAAGCTTTCGCGCAAGATGCCCGCAGAATTGGTGCTTGGCTGTGACCAGATCTGCGTGGCCGCAGACGGAAGTTTGCTGGACAAGCCACAAACGCCCGATGACGCGCGCAGGCAGCTATCGCAATTGTCGGGCAATGTGCACCGGTTGATCAGCGCTGCGGTGATTTGCGAACAGGGCGCGCCAGTGTGGCGCGTGGTCGATACCGCGCAATTAACCATGCGCGCGTTAAGCGCCGCTTTCATCGATGACTATGTCGATGCCTATTGGGAAGAAATTCGCCATTGCGTGGGCTGTTACCGGATCGAGGCGGAAGGCGCGCAGTTATTCGTGAGCATCAGCGGCAGCCAGTTCACCATCATCGGCATGCCACTGCTTCAAATACTCGATTATTTGCGGCTGAGGGGCCTTTTACCGACATGACCAACTATGCCGAAGTCATCGGACATCCGATTGCACATTCCAAATCGCCATTGATACATCAATTCTGGCTGCGCCAATTGGGTCTGTTGGGCGATTACCGCGCACATGATGTGTTGCCTCAGGATCTGGAGCAATATTTTGCAGCCCGCGCGCAGGATCCCGACTGGCGTGGGTGCAACATCACCATTCCGCACAAAATCGCTGCGCTCGATTTCGTCACTGACCCAGGAGACGTCCGCAGCTCGATCGGCGCAATAAACACCGTGTTCCGCAGCGCAGCAGGCGCGCTGGTGGCCACCAATACCGATGCGGGCGGCTTTTATGGCCCAATCGCCGATATTCCGCTTGTCGGCGAGACCGCGATAGTTATTGGCGCAGGCGGGGCAGCGCGGGCGGTCCTGTTTGCCTTGGCGCAAGCCGATATTGGCGAAGTGGTCCTGGTGGCGCGCAATGCGCTGAAAGCCGCCGGACTGCTCGCGCATTTCGGCCTGAAGGGCAGAGTGATCGGTTTTGACGCGCGCTTGCCTGATGCAGCGTTGCTGGTGAACGCAAGTCCTTTGGGCATGGTTGGGCAGGAAGCGCTTGAAATCGATCTTTCGTCTTTGCCCGAATATGCGATTGTCTATGATCTGGTCTATGCACCCATCGAGACGCCGTTGCTGAAGGCCGCACGCGCACGTGATCTGGAGGCTGTCGATGGCCTCGAAATGCTGGTCGGGCAGGCAGCGATTGCCTTTGAACTGTTCTTTGGCGTGGCCCCGCCCGATGATGCGGAGGACGCATTGCGCGGGCTTTTGCTGGCATGAAAAAGCCACTGATCATTGGCCTCACCGGTTCGATTGGCATGGGAAAGTCGGCAGTTGCAGCCATGTTTGCCGATGAGGGTATTCCTGTGTTCGATGCCGATGTGGCGGTGCACGACATGCAGAAAGCGGGCGGTGCGCTGGTGCCAGCGATCGAATTCGCCTTTCCGGGGACGACTGGCCCCGATGGTGTTGATCGCGGCGCGCTGGGCGCAGCTGTCTTTGGCGACCGCGATCGGCTGGCCTTGCTTGAATCGATCATACACCCCGCCGTTGCCGAACGGCGGCGGGCATTTCTGGCATCTCATCAGGATTCAGACATGATCCTGTTCGATATCCCGTTGCTGTTCGAAAAAGGTGGGCAGGCAGGGGTGGATGTCGTGGTCGTGGTGTCCGCACCTGCACCTGTGCAGCGCGAGCGGGTGCTTGCCCGGCCCGCCATGACCGCAGAAAAGTTCGAACATATTTTGGCGCTGCAAATGCATGATGCCGACAAACGCGCGCGCGCCGATCACGTGATCGACTCCGGCAAGGATATGGCTGAAACACGCAAGGATGTGCGTACTTTAGTCAAAAAGCTGCGCGCAGGTCTTGCATAAGCGTCCAAAGAGGCTCACATCTCTTTATAGAATGCGTGAAATTATATTTGATACCGAAACGACTGGCTTTGACCCTGCTACCGGGGATCGAATGGTCGAAATAGGCTGCATCGAAATGGTCAGCCGGGTGATGACTGGCAATCATTATCACGCATATTTTAATCCGCAGCGGCCAATGCCACCAGCTGCCGAGCAAGTGCACGGACTGTCCGACCGGTTTTTGTCGGATAAGCCTGCCTTTGGCGAGAAGGCCGATGAGTTGCTCGTATTTCTTGGTGACAGCCCGCTCGTTGCGCATAATGCCAGCTTTGACTTTGGCTTTTTGAATCACGAGCTTCAGCATTGTGGCCGTGCACCCGTGTCGATGGGTCGGATGGTTGATACTGTGGCACTTGCGCGGGTGAAGAATCCCGGCGCGAAGCTGTCTTTAGACGCATTGTGCACGCGCTATGGCATTGACCGAAGCCATCGCGTCAAACATGGCGCTTTGCTCGACGCCGAACTGCTCGCGCAATTATATATTGAGCTGACTGGCGGTCGGCAAATTGGTCTTGGTCTCGCGGATAATGATTTTTCCGATAAAACGATGGCTCAATTCGACGTTAGCAGCGTTCAGATAACGAAAATCTTTCGCCCCGCCCGCGCCCATTCGGCTTCTGCAGAAGAATTGGCACTACACGCGGACTTTATCGCGAAGATTAAGGACGCTTTGTGGCTCCAGTCGGGGCCGACACTTTAACAAAAGGAGACAGGCATTGGACATCAGGGTTTCAGGACATCAGGTTGATACCGGTGAAGCGCTCCAGTCCCATGTGGAAACACGGCTTGGAGCCGTTGCCGATAAATATTTTTCCAAAGCCCTGTCTTCGCATGCGACCTTTGGCCGCGCGCCACATGACGGCTTCACCAGCGACATCGTCATGCACGTGATGCAGGGTCTCGTTCTTAAGGGCCGCGGTGAGGCGCAGGATGCACATGTTGCCTTTGATCGCGCGGCTGAACGGATTGAAAAGCAGTTGCGCCGCTATATGCGCCGGTTGCAGGACCGGCACGTCCAAACCGCTTATGCGTTAGCGCAAGAGGAGGCCGCCTATACCGTATTCGACGCCGGTGATGTTGAAGAAGAAACATCTTTGCCCGATGCGCCAGTCATCGTTGCCGAAATGAGCGTAGATATCCCCGAATCGAATGTATCCGACGCGGTGATGTTGATGGATTTGCGCAATACGCCCGCGTTGTTGTTTAAAAACACTGGAACTGGACGGCATAATATGGTTTACCGCCGCGAAGATGGCACGATCGGGTGGGTTGAACCAAAATCTGCACCTTAGAGCTCGGCCAGTTCTTGTAATTTTCTTACTCATTTAAGGGATTGTGCTGCGGTCGCACCCGGTACTTTTGAACAACTTATGATTCGACTTTCCACAAGGCTCGTTGAAGGAGCCGTTGCTGCTGACCTGTCGTGCTCAAGCAAATCTGACCTGTTGGCGCGGCTATCCGTGCTTGCGGCGGAAAATTATTTTGTCGACTCGCAGGCTGTGCTGGACGGCATGGTGGAACGCGAACGGCTTGGGCCAACGGGGTTCGGTGGCGGTACCGCGATTCCGCATTGCAAAGTATCGGGCATCGATATGCCCGTCGCTGTCTTTGCGCGGCTTTCACAGCCTGTCCCTTATGATGCGGTGGACGACGAACCCGTTGACCTGGTGTGCGCGCTGGTATCACCTGCACAAGATGGCGCATCGCATTTACGTGCCTTGGCAGAGGTTTCACGCCTGTTCCGCGACGAGAAATTCCGTGCGCAATTGCGCGGTGCTGCAGATTCCGCGGCAATGTTTGCGGTGCTGACGTTGGCTGAAGAGCGTGACGCCGCTTGATTGAACCAAGGCTTGCCAGCGGGGTCATGATCTCCGCGATCAAGCGATTGGCAGAAGCGCAAGGCGACTTTGCCACCGTGTTGAAAAAGGGCGATGCGACCTCTGGTGCAATCCTGCTGATTGGGCAGGTGCGTGGCGAAAACCCAAAATTATATGAACGTTACCCCACGCTCGAGGGTGAAATGCGCTGGGAAACTATTGATTTTGCTGCGCAGAGCGAAGCGTTGGCGCAGGATTACTGGAAAAAGCGCTGCGCGCGTGACCCCGATTTGTGGGTTTTGGAACTGGATGTCGTATCGGTTGCACGGTTGGACGGACTCTTGGCCGCGTTGAATTGACTTTGTTGCGCCGCATCATAAATGCGCGATGAACAAGTAGCGAAGGTTGTCACGCGGGACACAAATGGGGTGACCGGATAAACACGCGAGTCGGATGCAACAAAAGACGAACAATAACAAAGCAATAGAGTTTCGTCTGCTGGTGTCGCCGCTGTAATGTATGTTTCATGTTGAATTTTTTCCGGACCGCATCTTTGGCGGTCGTATCGTGTACCCTGGTCTCTGCAGTCATTACTGCTGATGCCGGTTTTGCTTTTGGTGGTGACCAAAGCAGTTATTTAGAAGCCAACACTATCGTCGTAGACACTTCGCAGATCGCCGTGCAGGAAGCGCAGCTGGATTTGGCGAAAAGCGGCAAGGTCGAAACGACGCTTGCCGACAATGGTGACATCATTTTTATTCCAGGTAATGGCGAAAAGCCAAGCATGGACCCTCAACCACGCAAGTTGCCGACTGACGATGATGCGATATCCGCATCGTCTCTGGCGCAACTCGTCAACGCACAAGATGTCGGTGAAAGCCTGAGCAATGAAGAACATTGTCTCGCCGGGGCCGTGTATTTTGAATCCAAAGGCGAATCGCTGACCGGACAATTGGCGGTCGCTCGCGTGATCCTCGCGCGCGCAAATTCTGGCCGATTCCCTAAAACGCTGTGCGGAGTTGTGTTCCAGAAGAGCCAGTTTTCCTTTGTGCGCGGCGCAGACATGCCACCCATTGCAACCGGCAGCAAGAACTGGCGTCATGCCGTCGCGATCAGCAAGATTGCGTTGAACGACAGCTGGAAAAGCCCGGTTGAAGGCGCATTATTCTTCCACGCCCGTCATGTTTCACCGGGTTGGCGCCTGACGCGCATTGGCAGCATCGACAACCACATCTTCTATCGTTGATCGCCGTAAAGTAACGGAAAGATAAGGGCCCCTAAATGGGGCCTTTATTATGTTCTTCTTTCGTTCTAGATGAAGATGTGGAATCACTTGCTTCATCCCCATTCGTTTCTGGCGCCCCCGCAGTTGCGCGCGGCGTCTCGCGCCTGTTCTTGCGCAATCAGGTCATGGTGCAACCCGAAGTCAGCCTGCGCAACAACCGCCGCGCTGACCTGATGGGGCTGACGCACAAGGGCGAGATCATCATTGTCGAAATCAAATGTTCGCGTGCCGATCTTCTGGGCGACCAGAAATGGCCGGAATATCTGGAATATTGCGACCGGTTCTTCTGGGCTGTGCCCGCTGGCTTTGACATTGGCCCATTGCACAGTGACGCATTCATGCCTGAACGTGCCGGCTTGATTATCGCTGACGCTTATGATGCCGAAATTGCACGGCCCGCGGCCTTTGTGCCCGTGGCGGCTGCCCGGCGCAAAACCGAAACGCAGCGGCTGGCAAGGCTCGCCATGCGCCGGTTGATGGGAATTGCTGACCCTGACCCGATCCTTGCCGAGATCGAAGCCGAATAGTCCTGCCGGTCAGTTTTTGGTCGGTCAGCTCTTTTTTGGATTATACCAGATGGGCGACGAATAGGCACGTTCCTGTGCTTTGAGCTGTGTGCCCGGCAGCAGTTTTGCGCCATAGCGCAAGGCATCGAACAACACCCAGCGCGGGGTGGGTATTTCGATCACGCGGACATAATAAAATGCGCGCATGTTGCGGTCAAACTCGGGATCGGTCCATACAACGCGCAATTCGGGGTCACCAATGCTGTTGGAATAGCTCGCCTTGGCGACATTCACGGTGTCACCGACGGCGGGAACTTTGCCATTGGGGCCCCGGGGCCGCTTCTCCGCATCGGCCCAAACGACATCAAAAACCTTTTCCTGCAATGCGCCGGACGCGTTGACCCACCCCTTGACGACCTGAACGCGGTCAAGATTGGCACCAATCGGGTCCTTCAATGCAGATATCATGAATTTGGGCGCGCCTGTGCCCGGCTTAAGATCAGCGCCCATCGGCACACCCTTGGTATATCCCAACTTGACCCAGTCGCCTACGAAATCGGAGTCGTTGAAGTCCCATCCGCCAAACACACGCACGCGCATGCGTGGGCCGGTTGTGGCATACACCTCACGCCGCATCATGGCGTCAAAAATGGCTGCACGCGTGTTGGCGGTTGCCCAGACAGCAGCATATCCGCCAGCAAGATAATGCCAGCCGAACCTTCCTGTTGTATTGCCCAAATTCTGCGCCTGCGACGCGCGCGTTGCGTTGGGCTCGCCGCCCGAATGCTTGCCGAAGAAGTTGTCTTCATCGGCAGTGGCCAAAGCGGTATGGGTATCGGTTGAGCCAATGACTCCGAACTTATAAGGGTTGACGCCAGTCCGCGCCTCAATCGCCAGACCACGTTTCAATGCCTCGCGAATATATTCGCCCGCGAAATCCTGCGGTTTTTTCTTTATCTGCATAGTGAGATTGCCAAGTTCCCAGCCAGCAATGCCAAAGCCCGAAAATTCGTCATTGGGCGATAGAAAAGGGTGCGATTCACTGTCACCCTTTATCTGGGTGATTTCCGCCACAGGTTCGCGCGCGGCGCGTCGGCGGGCATATTGTGCGGTCATCGGTCCGCCATCGGGCCCGACGAGTTCGAACATTAGACCATTGGACAGGTTGCTATTATGCGGGATGGCGAGCACTTTTCCACCCGTGACCTTTTCATAATTGTCCATATAGTCCCATAATTGGCTTACAGGAGTGTCGCCCTGGCCCGGGTCATAAGGCAGCACCCTGTCGGTCCGGCTCTTGCCGTCGCGGAACATCACAACGCGGTGCAAATTGTTGCCGCCCGGCATCAGCGTATATTCAAAACCCATGAAGGCGGTAAATTTGCCGGGTTCATTATATCGTTCGATCAGCGTGCTGTGATTGGTCCAGATGCTGGTAGTTGTCTTGCGCTGTTTTTCGGGGTCTGTCAGCGCAGCGGGAAGGTCATTGCGGCCTACCCGGTCAATCAACTCGGCAGTCACGCGTTGCATGCCCTGCTGCCCCTTGTGCATTTCGTCGTGCCACCGCCGCAGCGTCGGGTCCATGATCAGAAAGCCGGGTGCATCATATAAGGCCTTGGTCGCGCCAAGCCCGCCCGAGTGATCGGCAATGACAAGAAAATCGAGCGGCCGTTCAAGCTTGGCCTTTAGCCCGCCGGTCGAAGTGACTTCCTCGCCGCGCGCAAAACGCAGCGCTTCTTCCGGCCCGAGCTTTACCCCAAAACCAAAAGCGTCAATCGAATTTGATGTATGAACATGGGTATCGCCCCATAAAAGCTTCGTTGCCGGCCCAGACGTCACTTCGGCATCGGATGATGTCTGAGCTTCCCGGGAATCGGCCATGACCGTTTTTGCACGCCATTGCTGCCACCCATAAGTCAGCCCGGCGCCAACCGCGACAATGGCGACGGTGCCCAATATGATGTTACGAATTTTAGCCATTTTTAAACTCCCCCGCTGCGGAAAATGCGACGGAAAAACGGCTTGGTCAAGCAGCGCTGATTTGACGTTACGTTATGGGCTGCTTCATGCTCCAGATGAAACGGGCCGGGCGGTCATCATTCACTTCGGCAAGCCCGATTTCCTCGTTTTCAATGCCCATTACGGACTCCGCGCGGTAGGTACCGAACAGGTGGTCCCACAAAGTCAGGGCAAAGCCGAAATTATGCTTTTGTTCGTCAACGATGACACTGTGGTGCACCAGATGTGTGTCGGGCGTCACCAATATGGTCCGCAAGATTCGGTCCCATTTCTCGGGCAGGCGGATGTTGCTGTGGTTGAACAAGGCATTGGCATTGAGCCAAAGTTCAAATGCAAGCACGACGAGAAGTGGCGCCCCAAGCAGTGCGACCACCGCCGATTTGTAGAATGTCGACGCGATCAGTTCGAAGGGGTGGAACCGCAATGCTGTGGTGACATCAAGATCGCGGTCGCTGTGATGCACGGCATGCATGCGCCACAGGAACGGGACGCGATGCATGGCAAGATGCTGCAACCAGACGGCAAAATCGAGGATGACAAAGGCCAGCACGGCTTCGACCCAAAATGGCAAGGCCGTCAGATGGAGCAGGCCGAACTGATGTTTGTCCGCCCAGCTTGCCGCGACTCCGACGACAAGGACAAAAGACAGCAGCCGGCCAATCACGGCATTGGTGGCGAAGAACAAAAGATGAGTCCGCCAACGGGCGCTGCGGTCCAAAACCAGAGCGCGGCGCGGCCACAATGTTTCCGCAACCGCCAGCAGCACAAGCAACAAGGCGGGGATAGCTATCGCATAAAGGCCAAACCCCGCCTGTGTCATGTGCCCTACGCGTCCGCCTTTTGGAGGAAGGGATAATCGGTATACCCTTCCGCATCGGGTGAATACCAAGTCTTGAAATTGTCGGGCGTCAGCTCTGCTCCCGTGCGCAAACGCTCCACAAGGTCGGGATTGCTGATATAGGGACGGCCAAAGCTGATTGCGTCCGCAAGCCCCGAAGCAAGATCTGCGTCCGCCAGCTCCTTGGTATATTCTTGATTGAGAACCAACGGGCCTTTGAAAACCTTGCGGATTTCGGGGGATACGCGCGGCACTTCGGTTTGCCCGAAATTGCCGTAAGGCTTCACTTCGCGCAGTTCAAGGAAGGCAATGCCGATGTCCTGAAGTGCCGCCGCGGCTGCCGTGAACAGGGCAACGGGGTTGCTGTCATCGGCGCCTTGCGTTTCGCCATTTGGCGACAAGCGTACGGATGTCCGGTCCGCGCCCACGGCGTCAACCACGGCCTGTGTGACTTCGCGCAGCAGACGAATGCGGTTCTCGATCGCGCCGCCATAAGCGTCGGTACGCAAGTTGGTTTTGTCGCGCAGGAACTGGTCGATCAGATAACCATTGGCGCCATGGATTTGCACTCCGTCAAACCCTGCAGCGATGGCGTTTTTCGCAGCGTGCACATAATCCGAAACGATGCGCGGGATCTCCGAAATATCCAGCGCCCGCGCTTCGGTATAGTCCTTTTTGCCTTCAACAGTATGGGCATAGCCCGGCGCGGTAGTGGCAGATGCGGACACGGGCTGTGCGCCGCCCAGAAAGTCGGGGTGTACAAGCCGGCCCATGTGCCACAATTGCAAGATGATCCGCCCGCCCGCATCGTGGACGGCCTGCGTCACTGGCTTCCAGGCCTTGACCTGATCGTCGGACCAGATACCTGGCGCGGACGGCCAACCAAGGCCCTCTTGGCTGATGCCCGTGGCTTCCGCGATAATGAGGCCAGCGGTTGCGCGCTGGCTATAATATTCTGCCTTGAGATCAGACAGCGGCACATGCACGCCTTGGCTGCGTCCGCGAGTCAGCGGGGCCATCAATATCCGGTTGGGTGCCGAGATAGCACCAAGCTGAACGGGGTCGAACAAAGTTGCAGTCATAAGAATTCCTGTCATTAAGACGTTGCGTTATCGCCAAGATGCGGATGAAAGTTGCAAATTGCAACGGGGGTTTATGCAGCAAAAGTTTTTCCATCAGCAACCACCAGGCTTGCTTGCCTACGCCGCGTTGGTTGCGGGGAATGTCGCCATTGCCTTCGGACCATTGCTTGTGCGTTATGCAGATAGCGGACCCATTGCGACAGGTTTCTGGCGGCTGGCGCTGGCCACGCCGTTTTTATTGCTGGTGGGATATAGCTTCGGTTTCCGGCTTTCCGCCGTCAGCCGCCCGACACTGACACTTGCAATTCTGGCTGGTCTGTTTTTCGGATCGGACATCATCCTGTGGCATATCGGCATTTTCCAGACCAAGCTTGGCAATGCGACGCTTTTCGCCAATTGCGCGAGCCTATTGCTGGTGATCTACGGCGTCATCGTCGCGCGCAAGATGCCGTCGAGATGGGAAAGCATAGCTGTCCTGTTCGCCTTTGTCGGAGCGGCGCTGCTGATGGGGCAAAGCCTTGAGCTGTCACCGCGCCATTTTACAGGCGACATCCTCTCGCTCGGTGCGGGGCTCGCTTATACCGTCTATCTGCTGCTGATGATGAAGGTCAGGCAAAATACCGAGAGCTGGGGCGCGCTTGGCATGGCCAGTGCCATTGCGTCGGTTGTCTTGTTGGGCGCGGCGTTTATTGCAGGCGAACAGATCATTCCCACGACATGGTGGCCAGTGGTTGTTCTGGCCTTTTCGTCGCAGTTTTTTGGCCAGGGCTGTCTCACTTATGCGCTGCCGCATTTCAGCCCGCTGGTCATTGGCCTTGCCTTGCTGCTTCAGCCTGCTTTGTCGGCAGCGGCGGGTTGGTTGGCTTTTGGCGAAACGCTGACGGCGATGGATTTTACCGGCAGCGCGTTGGTCATGATCGCCTTGGTGTTGGTGCGTAAGCAATAGGTCTTTTCTTGGAAGCGGCGACCACCTACATATATACTATGACATTGAATGATCTTCCCGCTGATCCGACGCTTGATGAAATCCGCGTCGCCCTTGCCCCCCTTTTGGGCCGCCATGCTGGCTTTGATGGCTGGTCGGACGCTGCGGTTCACGCCGCTGCGGACGATTCGGGTGTAGACCGCGACGTCGCGATGCTGGCGTTCAAGGACAAGGCGATCGACATGATTGATGCCTGGATCGAAGGCGTTGACCTGGAATTGGCGCGCCGTTTACCGCCCGAAAAGCTTGGCGCGATGAAAATCCGCGACCGGATTACAGCTTTGCTCGCCACGCGGCTTGAGATCATGGCGTCTGATCGGGAATCGCTGCGGCGGGCACTTGCGATCATGGCCATGCCGCAGAATCTTGCCAAGGCGGCGAAGATGGGCTGGCGGTCGGCAGACCGCATGTGGCGAATGGCGGGTGACACCTCAAGCGACTTCAACCATTACACGAAGCGCATGACGCTTTCGGCAGTCTATGCCAGCACGCTTAGCGTTTTCGTCAATGATGACAGCGAAAATTTCGCAGATAGCCGTGCCTTTCTCGATCGCCGGATCGACAATGTGATGCAATTTGAAAAGGTGAAGTTCCAGGCGAAACAGCGCAAGGAATATGTTCCAAGCCTGTCACGCTTCATTGGCCGGCTGCGCTATCCCGCACGATAGCGTGAATCTCTCTTGATGTTATTGCGAATCGGTTGCAAATAGCGCGCGTGCAACTTGATCACCTTCCATTGAACCGCATGGCGGTTATCCGGACTATCCATTGGGATGCCTTGCCGGATCAGGAAGGGCATCGCTTGCGTTCGCTCGGGTTCGAACCTGGCGTTGCGATTGAGGCACTGCATAAGGGCATTTTGATGTGGCGCGATCCGCTCGCAGTGCGCGTTGGGCGCATGACCGTCGCTTTACGCACGAACGTCGCCGCAGCGATCGACTGCGAATTGTCGGCATGACCCAAATGTCCCCTTTGGTCGCTTTGGTAGGCAACCCGAATGCCGGAAAAAGTGCGCTGTTCAACGCGCTGACTGGTGCACGGCAGAAGATCGCTAATTATCCCGGTGTGACGGTTGAGCGCAAATCTGGGCGTGCAATATTTGCCGACGGCCGCCCGGTGGAAATGATCGATTTGCCTGGGGCGTATAGCCTTGATCCCGACAGTCTGGACGAGGCAGTGACCCGCGATGTGGTCCTGGGCAATCTGGACGGACACCGCAGGCCTGACGCCCTGGTGATCGTGCTTGATGCCGGCAATCTCGACAATCATTTGCGCTTTGCACTTGAGCTGATCGCGCAGGGTCTGCCGACGGTGGTCGCGTTGAACATGATCGATCTTGCCGAGCGTGATGGGCTTAAGCTCGATTCGCAGATACTGGCCCGCGCGCTTGGTGTGCCCGTCATCGAAACCGTTGCCGTCCGGCGTCGCGGGCTTGAGCCATTGATGGCGGCACTTGAACTGGCACTTAAAAACCCGCGTCCGGCAGCGGAGCCTGTTGCCAGTTCCTTCGGGGTACAGAATCAGCGCGCGCGGGAAATTGCGCGGTCAGCCATTGTGAGCGAAACCGCCGGGCGGCAATGGACTCGTCGCCTTGATGCCGTTCTTCTGCACCCGGTGGGCGGCGTCGTCATCCTGCTGGCATTGTTGTTCCTGATGTTTCAGGCGGTCTACGGCTGGTCCGAAGCGCCCATTGGCTGGATTGAAAGCGGCTTTGCTTATTTGAGCGACGGCATCAAAAACATTTTGCCTGACGGCTTGCTTCGGTCGTTCCTGACCGATGGGGTGATTGCTGGTGTCGGCTCAGTTGTCGTTTTCCTGCCGCAGATTCTGATCCTGTTTCTGTTCATCCTGTTGCTTGAGGCATCGGGCTATATGACGCGGGCGGCATTTGTCATGGACAGGATGATGGCCGCGGTTGGCCTTTCAGGGCATAGCTTTATTCCGTTGTTGTCGTCTTTCGCCTGCGCAATTCCTGGCATCATGGCGACACGCACGATCATGGATCAAAAGGAACGGTTGGCGACAATCCTTATCGCTCCGCTCATGACCTGTTCGGCGCGATTGCCGGTCTACACCGTCATAATCGGCGCGTTTATTCCCTCGACCACAGTTGGTCCTGGTATTGGCTTGCAGGGCTTGGTCCTGTTCGGCCTCTATATCGCCGGAATATTGGGTGCAATGCTCGCCGCGTCAGTCATCCAGCGCTTTGTCACGCAAAGCCGGACAAGCAGTTTCCTGATCGAAATGCCGCGCTACCAGTGGCCGCGCGTCAGCGATATTGCGTTAAACCTGTGGCAGCGCGCATGGGTGTTTTTACGCCGCGCTGGCACGATCATTTTTGCCGCAACGATAATCCTGTGGGCGCTGTTGAGCTTTCCCAAAGCGCCCGAGGGCAGCAACATTTCGCAAGTCGAATATTCGGTGGCTGGCCGTATCGCCGATGGCCTTGAACCTATTGTTCGGCCGATTGGCTTCAACCATGATATTGCCTTGGCGCTCATTCCCGCAATGGCTGCGCGCGAGGTTGCGGTTTCGGCACTCGCAACGGTCTATGCCATTGATGCTTCCGACGACGATACTGCAGCGACAAGCCTTGGTCCAAAGCTTGCAGCAGACTGGTCTCTTGCCACCGCGCTGGCGTTTCTTGCCTGGTTCGTTTTTGCACCCCAATGCATCTCGACAATTGCGGTGACGCGGCGCGAAACCAATGGATGGAAATGGCCAATCTTCATGGTCAGCTATCTTTTTGCTCTGGCCTATGTGGCAGCGGGCATAACATATTGGACAGCGCGGTCCTTCGGCTTATAGCAAGCCAACACAACTTTTGATAATAAGGGTAGGAACATGGCGGGAAGCGTCAATAAAGTCATTATCGTCGGCAATCTGGGCGCTGACCCCGAAATCAAATCCTTCCAGAACGGCGGACGTATATGCAACCTGCGTATCGCGACATCCGAAGACTGGAAAGACCGGACAACTGGTGAGAAGAAAGAACGGACCGAGTGGCACAGTGTTGTGCTCAATTCGGACGGCCTGGTTGGCGTGGCCGAACGCTTTCTGAAAAAGGGCAGCAAGGTCTACATCGAGGGCCAACTGCGCACGCGCAAATGGCAGGATGCCAGCGGGAACGACCGTTACACGACGGAAGTATCGGTCGCCGGTTTTGATGGCAAGCTCGTCATGCTTGATGGCGCCAAGGGCGGCAGCGGCAGCGGCAGCGGCGAAGGCTGGAGCGGCGGCGCATCAGGCGGGGGTTCATCGGGCGGCGCGTCAGGTGGTAACAATTGGGGCGCTGGCGGTGGCGGATCGTCGTCGGGCTTTGGCGGCGGTGATTTTGACAATGATCTGGATGACGACGTACCATTTTAATCAAAGATGACAGGGCAGCAGTAGCAATCTGAGTGGGGGCCAACATGAAAAAAGCGATTTTGGTCCTTGTTCTCATTGGCGCCATTGCTGCGTATTTCATTCTTGACCTGGGCCAGATCCTGAGTCTTGAAAACTTCAAGGCAAGCCAGGCCGATATCGTCGCGGCCACGGATGCAAATCCTGTCCTATACATAACCGGGTTTTTCCTCCTCTATGTTGCGGTCACGGGACTTTCCATTCCCGGCGCCGCGATCATGAGCCTTGTTGCAGGCGCATTATTTGGCGTTGTGGTCGGCAGTATCATCGTCTCTTTTGCGTCAACCATCGGTGCGACCTTGGCCTTTCTTAGCGCGCGTTTCGTGTTGCGTGACTGGGTGCAGACAAAATTCGGGGAGCGCTTGCGCGCAATTGATGACGGCCTTGAAAAAGACGGCGCATTCTATCTGTTTACGCTACGCCTGATTCCGGTATTCCCATTTTTTGTCATCAACCTGTTGATGGGGCTGACTCGAATCAAGACCCGCACATTTTTCTGGGTCAGCCAATTGGGGATGCTGCCCGCCACAGTCGTGTTCGTAAATGCGGGCACGCAAATTAGCCGGATCGAGAGCACAAAGGGTCTTTTGTCGCCGACATTGATTGCTTCCTTCATCGCCCTTGCCCTTTTTCCATGGCTCGCAAAAGGCGTGGTCGGTATCGCAAAGCGCAGCCGTGGCTGAACGCTGGCAAAAGCCGAAACGGTTTGACCGCAACCTGATCGTCATCGGTGCAGGGTCGGCCGGATTGGTCTCTTCCTATATTGCCGCGATGGTCAAGGCCAAGGTGACGTTGATCGAGGCCCATGAAATGGGCGGCGATTGCCTGAACACCGGATGTGTGCCGTCAAAGGCGCTGATCAAAAGCGCCAGGGTCGCGCACCAGATCGCCGATTCGGAGCGCTTCGGCATTCACAGCGGCGCGCCCGTCATCGACTTCCCTGCCGTGATGCGGCGCGTGCGTGATGTGATCACAACGATCGAACCACATGACAGTGTCGAGCGCTTCACTGGTCTTGGGGTCGATTGCGTCAAAGGCTATGCGCGCTTTGTTGACCCGTGGACGGTTGAAATTGACGGCGAACGCCGAATGATCGCCAGATCCTTTATCATTGCGACAGGCGCTGCTCCGTTCATCCCGCCATTGCCGGGGGTAGAGGACAGTGGCTATCTGACCAGCGAGACTTTGTGGGATGCCATGGCCACGCGGCCAAGCGCACCTGGCAGGCTGGTCATATTGGGCGGTGGTCCTATTGGTTGCGAACTGGCGCAAGCGTTTCAGCGGCTTGGATCGCAAGTGATCATCGTCGAGATGGGCGACCGTCTGCTGCAAAAGGAAGATGCCGATGCCGCTGGAATGGTTTCGGCGTGTTTGATGGCCGAAGGCGTTGATATCCGAACCGGACACCGCGCAGTGCGTTTCGATCCGGGTAAAAATCTCGTCATTCAGGGTACGAAAGGCGAAACCACCATTGCCTATGATGACATCATCATTGCGGTGGGCCGCAAGCCGCGCGTGGCTGGTTTTGGCTTGGAAGAGCTTGGGCTGGTGGTTGACGGCCGGCTTGAAAATGACCTGTTTTTGCGCACCAACCTGCCCCATATTTTATGCGCTGGCGATGTTGCGGGAAGACAGCAGCTCACCCATGGCGGCAGCCATGAGGCTTGGTACGCCAGCGTCAATGCGCTCGCCCGCCCGTTCAAGAAATACCGGACAGATTATCGCGTTTTGCCACGGGTAACCTATACCGAGCCCGAACTGGCCACCGTTGGCCTGACCGAAGCGGAGGCGCAAGAGCAAGGCATTTCCTTTGATGTCACGCGTTACGACCTCGATGATCTCGACCGTGCCATTGCCGAAAGTGAAGCGCATGGCTTTGTCAAAATCCTGACCGCACAAGGTAGCGACCAGATTTTGGGTGCGACGATTATTGGCCAGAATGCAGGCGAGATACTGGCTGAGGTCACTTTTGCGATGAAGCACAAGATGGGGTTGCGCAAAATATTGCAGACCATTCATCCTTATCCCACATGGGCCGAAGCAAACAAATATGCGGCCGGGCAATTTGGGCTGGCGCGCAAGCCGGAAGGCCTGCTGAAATGGGCGGAACGCTGGTTCCGCTGGCAGCGCGGCTAGCGAAGTCTGCGTGTTGCAAGCACGAAGCGCTGAACGACGGTCAACATGCAAAGCGCCGCGAAAATGACCGCCAGCGTCGGGAAATATTCTGGGAAAATGCAGAAAAGCAGGAAAAACGCGATTGTCTCCCCGCCCTCCATCAGGCCCGTTGAGTAGACAAAGGCCTTGGGTCCGTGCGCATTTTCTTCGGACGCGCGCCGCGCGACAATGGCGGCAAAGGCCAGAAAACTGACCGCAGTGAGCGTGAAGCTGGCTACAAGTAGCAAGGCTGGCATCTGATTGGCTGGGCTGGACAACGCGAAAGCGACAGGGACCGCAAGGTAAAACAGATAGTCCCAAAGCGTGTCGAGATATCCGCCAATCTCGGTTGGCCCTTTGATCCGTGCGATGGCACCATCAAGCCCGTCAAAAATTCGGTTCATAACGATGCAGGCAAAAGCCGCGACAAAGTTGGACTGCAGGATGCAAAAGGCCGCTCCAAGGCCGATGAAGCCACCGATAAAGGTAACAATATTCGCCGAAAGGCGCATGTCCGCGAACAGTCGCGCTAAGCGGACGAGCGTGGGATCAATCCATCGGCGCAGCGCCACATCAAACATGGCATGCGATATTCATTTTTTCGCCAGCAAGTCCTTGAGGCCCGCCAATGCCCCGGTGGGAACAACTTCGTCCTCGCTTTTTACGCCTGCCTCTTTAAGCATTTTCTCTGCCTCGGGACTGCGGGGGTAGGGATTGAGGGCAAGGCCAAGCGATTGGGAAACGGCTTCGCCCAGATCGAATGTCTGGCCATCATGGAACATCGTGTCGCAATCCTCCGGCGCAAGCTCAAGCTCGACTTCGCCGCTGACCATAGGTTCTGGAATAAAGCGGATATGCACGGCTTCGTTTATTTTGGCTGGAACGGGATCACGCGAGGCAATACAGAATTGCGCCAGATCCGCAGTGAAGCGGCCAGCGGCGACCACGCCGTCCCCGTCATGCGCAAGAGATATATTGGCTTCTAGAGCATCGAGCGCAGCAAGGTCAAACCGCGCCATCAGGCCCGCGCGGGCATCCTTGTCCGCGCACAGCTCGATATTCCGGCTGTGGCTGCCGATTTCCGAAAGCTTGATGACATGGCTGAACTCGTTGGCCGTCACCATTTGGCGTCGCCCTCGACAATCATATCGGGCAATTGCGCTCCCAGCGCGCGTTCGACATCCAACAGGCCCTGACGTGTGTGGGCAAGCGCCTCTGGTGACGGTGCGACGCTTCGGTAGATGTTGCGGACGAGGGCTTCGTCAAGCATGTCCGTATCCGCCATCGCGGTGCGCAAAGCGCCGAGGCGCCCGCCAACTGCACTCATGATCTGGCCAATATGCTTTCCGACAATCATGTCGCCAATGCCCACCTCACGCAGTTGACCGTCCATATCGTCGACGAAAACCTCGGTAAGGCGTGCCATATCGAGCGCGTGGCTCTTGCTGTCTTCTAGCCGCAGAAGCACCAACGACAGGATTGCCGCGACCATGTCGAACCGGCCATCAAGGCTGTCAGGCACATGTCCGTCGACATACCAATGCGGTTCGCGCGCCTTTGCGACGATCTGGTTGTACAAGGGGATCAGCTTCAATTTGGGGTCGGGTTGCCCGCTACCGAAAAGTCTTGTGAATAATGTCATAACAAAGCCGTTTCATCCTTACTCATCGGGCATTCATCTGGGATTGCATATTGATATTGCGCCTTAAGGATGCAATGGCAAAGCCCAAGTTTAGTGGATTAGCGGAGAAGTCTATGCGCGCGTCGCAAATTGCCGGTCTTGCAGCATTGATTGCCGCCATGTCGTTCTCATCGGGCTGTACCCGCTTGCGGTCGCACCAGGGCTATATTGGCGACCAGACTTTGTTGAACGCTGTTCAGCCAGGGGTCGACAACAAGGAATCGGTTCAGGCGTCGCTTGGCCGCCCCACATTCGTTGGCCAGTTTGACCAGAATGACTGGTATTATTATTCGCGCGACGCCAAGCAATTGGCTTTTTCGCAGCCCGTGGCTGACAAGCAATATGTGTTGAAGGTCCGTTTTGACCAGTCTGGCAATGTCGCTTCGGTAACCCAGACCGGCAAGGAGCTGATTTCCAAGATTAGTCCAGAAGGCGACAAGACCCCGACGCTTGGCCGCAACACCAGCTTCTTTGAAGAAATCTTTGGCAATATCGGCTCAGTTGGCGCAGGCAGTGGCCAGGGCGCTACGCCCAACAGCCCGAATTAAAGGCGACGTTAGCTCAGCCGTCGATTGCGTTTGGTCGCAACGGCGGGCGCCGTTTAAATACCTGCGTTGTCACCCTGAACTTGTTTCAGGGGGTATATCGATAATCCATAGTTAGCAATATCGTGACCACACTAGGATCATCGACATGAAAATTAATCTGTTGCTATTCCTTCAATTCGCATCTGGATTGTCAGTATCTGCGAAAGACGGATTTCCGACTTTTGTCATCCGATGCCGTGGCGAATGACCAAGAGGGAGAAATCAACATCATCCCGGTAGGAGTTTCACCTAGGCTGTCTGAAGCTCGGCGGTCAAAAGTTCAGTCTCAGACTGCCGCGTGACCAAGTCTGCCAGTTTATAGCTCGCCCAAGCGAGACCTACGCCGACTGGAATATCTATGACGTAGTGCCATCTGCTCGCGATTGCAGTTATCAAAATAAAGACGAAGAGAAAAGAATAAAGCGGGAGAAGCACTTTCCCGTGGTTCCATGCAAATATGAAGAACAGGCAAGCGCACGCTGAATGCAATGAGGGCATTGCAGCCAAGCCAGCCGTGAAGTTGGCGCTACCATTTTTTGCCAAAAAATCTGGACCGAAAGCAACTGAGTTGCGGTAGAATTCCAGCATCTGATGCTGTCCTTGCGAAATGATTGGGTTGACGCCTGCTTCGTAGATGAACGGTCCCACCGCAGGCGCAATAAGATAGGCAATTGTTCCGAACACTTGCAGGAACAACACCGACGTTGTCAGTTTGCCGAAATGATGCGGTGTCTTTACCGCATGATATATAAAACTTATATAAAACATACCGATGAATGAAATCATGTAAAAGTTGGCGTCGTAGGGCACAAGAAAAGTTAAGGCGTGCCTTAGAGAATTGCATGCCTCCACGATTGGCCAAAACGTTTGATCTACTGCCCAATAGGCATCGTCGAACTCAGTCGGATTTATGTGCGGTATCCACAACTTGATATTGAAATGAGCGAAGAGAACCACCGCATAGCACGGAAGTGCAATCATGAAGCGATGAGCAATTTTACGGTCGCCGACGACAAATGTGACTGCGCCGAGTAGCCCAATCCCGATCAAAGGATACACGTAATGTATTCCAACAAACGCCGCTCTGTCTCCTGACGGAAACACAATGGGCAAACCGTATCCAATGGAGATTATGACCATAATTGCCAACATTGCCGATGCGATAGCCATCTCTGGGATGGTTTTAAGGGTATTTTTCGTCATTTCATAAACATACTAAGCCATATGGTAGAAATGCAGACGGCTATACTCTATGCATCGTATATTTAGGGTTAAGGATCATTAAATCGAGAAAGTGCCAAGGTTGCTTAAGCCGTCGCGTTAAATTTGTAGGCTGCTGTTTTCTAGAGTTAACCTACGCTAGTATTTAAAAGCCCAGTATCTTTACACGCATCCTAACAACCTATCATTTTTGCCGCGTGGCTTAAGAACCTTCGCTTTCTGCTCAACGCTAACATAAACATAAATATTCTGCAGTGCCCCAACAAACAATTGAAAGGACACATCTGTGGTCATGCTCGGCCGTAGTTCAAAATATCACTATACCCCCTGAACTTGTTTCAGGGTCAAGCTACCAACCAAGATATTCGATTTGTCGGCACTATAGATGCAGAACCAAGTTCAGCATGACGGATGTCGGCAATTCTCTATGCCGATTATTCGGTAACCCCCGCAGCGGCCAGAACTGCAAGTGTTACCAGGTCGCTGGTGCTTGATGCCATCGTTGCGACCTGAACCTGACGCTCGATTCCCAGAAGCATCGGACCAATCACCTGATCCCCGCCAAGCTCGCGTAACAACTTGGCAGAAAGATTTGCCGATTGCAGACCAGGCATGACCAGAACGTTCGCAGGGGCAGACAAGCGGCAGAACGGATAATTCTTCATCAACGCCGGGTTCAACGCAACGTCGGGCGGCATGTCGCCTTCATATTCGAAGTCGGGCCGGCGGGCGTCGAGCAAGGCCACAGCCTCGCGTATGTTATTGAGCCATGTTCCGGCCGGATTGCCAAACGTCGAAAATGACAGGAACGCCACGCGGGGCACGTGCCCCATGCGCCGAGCAACCGCCGCTGTTTTTTCGGCGATATGTGCCAGTTCCTCGGCACTTGGGCGTTCGTTCACAGTTGTATCGGCAATGAACACCGTGTGGGTTTTGCCGACCATGACGTGAATGCCAAAGGGCACAGCATCCTTTTTCGGGTCAAGCACGCGGCGCAGTTCGCGGAGCGTCTGCCCGAAAGTGCGGGTGACGCCCGTGATCATGGCATCGGCCTGATCCATCTGGAGCAGAAGCGCGCCAAAGATGTTGCGGTCGCGGTTGACCATCCGTTGAATGTCACGGCGCAGATAGCCGCGACGTTGCAGCCGGTTGTACAGCCGGTCGACCATTTTATCGACCAGCGGGCTTTGGACGCTGTTATGGATTTCATATTCGTCCGGATTGGCACCAAGGCCGATGAGCTTTTCAATGACGCGCGCATCGCGCCCAATCAACACAGGCACGCCATAGCCATCCTGTTTGAACTGGACCGCAGCGCGCAGAACGACATCTTCTTCTGCCTCTGCGAAAATGACGCGCTTGGGTTTCGCACGGGCAGCTTCATAGACCTGAGTGAGCGCTGATGTGGTCGGGTTCTGCCGCGCGCGCAGGTTGGCGCGATAGGCGTCCATATTGGCAATCGGTTTTTGGGCAACGCCTGAATCCATCGCCGCTTTGGCCACGGCAGATGCAACGATTTCCATAAGCCGCGGGTCGAAGGGCGACGGAATGATATAATCCCGACCGAATTTGTGCATCAGCCCGCCATAAGCTGCGGCGACTTCCTCAGGCACGGTTTCACGCGCCAGTTGCGCAAGCGCGTGGGCCGCGGCAATCTTCATGGGTTCGTTGATCGTGGTCGCGCGCACGTCCAATGCGCCGCGGAACAGGAATGGGAAGCACAGGACATTGTTGACCTGATTGGGAAAGTCGGAGCGGCCAGTTGCAATGATCGCATCGGGCCGTGCGGCGCGTGCCACGGGCGGCGAAATTTCGGGGTCGGGGTTCGCCATCGCAAAAATAATCGGCTGATCTGCCATCGATCTGACCATATCTGCGCTCAACGCATTGGCGGCCGATAGCCCCAGAAACACGTCGGCACCGACAATGGCTTCCGTCAGACTGCGGGCGGTTGTCTTTGCGGCATGGGCAGATTTCCATTGGTCCATGCCCTCGATCCGGCCTTGGTAAATCACACCCGTGCGGTCGCACATGATGACGTTGTCGTGCGGCACGCCCATGCCCTTGATCAGTTCGGTACAGGCAATCGCTGCAGCGCCAGCGCCATTGCAAACAACCTTGATATCTTTGAATGACTTTCCAGTCAGCTCGCACGCGTTTATCAGTCCAGCTGCAGCGATGATCGCGGTGCCATGCTGGTCATCGTGAAAGACAGGAATGTTCATCCGTTCTTTCAACGTCTGTTCAATGATGAAGCAATCGGGCGCGGCGATGTCCTCAAGATTGATGCCGCCAAATGTAGGCTCGAGCAGTTCCACTGCGTCAATGAAACGTTGCGCGTCTTGCGTGTTAACTTCGATATCGATCGAATCGACATCAGCGAAACGCTTAAAAAGAACGGCCTTGCCCTCCATGACGGGTTTCGACGCGAGCGCGCCCAGATTGCCCATGCCAAGTATGGCCGTGCCATTTGATATCACCGCCACAAGATTGCCCTTGGCGGTGTAGTCATATGCCGCTGCCGGATTGTCATAGATTGCCTGCACCGGAACCGCGACGCCGGGCGAGTAAGCCAGCGACAGATCGCGCTGAGTCGCCATCGGCTTGGTCGCGACGATTTCGATTTTCCCCGGGCGGCCCTGCGAATGGAAATCCAACGCCTCCTGCGCTGTAAACTGGACGTCGCTGTCGTTCATTCTTGGCCCTGACCGGTTATCATGTGTTTATCAGCCCCTAACGCGGTGGTGACGTAAGGGCAAGCATTGCCCCGCTCGACCTGCTTCGCTAACGCATGCTTTATGGCGGGGGACAACACACCGACACCAATGATGGTGCAATATCTTGGCTTGAAAGCCAAGGCAGGAGATTGCCTGCTGTTTTACCGCATGGGCGATTTTTTCGAGCTGTTCTTTGACGATGCGCGCGTGGCGGCAGCGACGCTAGACATCGCGCTGACCTCGCGCGGGGAACATGATGGCCGCCCAATTCCGATGTGCGGCGTGCCGGTTCATGCCGCCGAAGGCTATCTGGCTCGGCTGATCAAGGCGGGGCACAGAGTCGCGATTGCCGAGCAGACCGAAAGCCCGGAACAGGCAAAGGCTCGAGGCGGATCAAAGACATTGGTGGCGCGCGATATCGTGCGCTTCGTCACGGCGGGCACGTTGACCGAAGACAGCCTGCTCGACAGCTGGGCATCAAATATGCTGGTGGCTATCGCCCAAGTCGGAGAATTTTTCGGACTCGCGGCGGCCGATATTTCGACAGGCTATTTCGAACTTGTCACGGTGCCAGCGGGCGCGCTTGAGGCGGAACTTGCGCGGCTTGCTGCAAGTGAGGTAGTCGTGCCTGAGGGCTGCAGGGATGCGCCGCCAGACGCAATCCTGCGACCGCGTACGGATTTTGACAGCCTATCGGGTGGCACGCAGTTGAAACAGCATTTCGCGCTTGCAACGCTTGACAGCATTGGCCCGGTGACCCGCGCCGAGCAGGCAGCGGCTGGTGGACTGATCGCCTATCTCGCACATGCCGGGCAAGGCAAGATGCCATTCCTCAAATTGCCCGTCCGGCGCGAAGTGCATGCCCATCTTTTGATTGACCAGGCAACGCGTGACAGCCTCGAAATAAACAGCGCCAGCAAGGGTGGACGCGCCGGTTCGTTGCTGGCGGAGGTTGACCGCACGATTACGGGCGCGGGCGCCCGGCAATTGGCATCGGACCTTGCCGCGCCGCTGATGGACAAGGCGAAAATTGATGCGCGGCTTTCGCTGGTGCATTGGTTCCATGATGCGCCGCTGACGCGCGATGCCGTTCGCGCATCCTTGCGGCAATTGCCCGATATTGCCCGTGCGCTTGGCCGCGTCGTGGCAGGTCGGGGCAGCCCGCGAGACCTTGGGCAAATCCGCGACGGGCTTGATGCGTCGCGGGCCTTGCGTGAACGGCTTGGTATGATGGACGGCAGGCCGGAACTGCTCGACGCGCTTCTGCCGGCTTTGGATGGCCATGGACACATGGTGGACCATCTGACCCGCGCCCTCGTTGCCTCGCCGCCAACCGACACTGCTCAGGGCGGCTATATCGCCGAAGGCTATGATGCGGCTTTGGACGTGTTGCGTGTTGCTGGCCGCGATGGCCGCCAGGCGATTGCGCAGTTGGAGGCGCGCTACCGCGATACGACGGGTATATCGGCGCTCAAGATCCGGCACAACGCGGTACTTGGCTATTTTGTCGAGGTCCCTGCCAAGCATGGCGATGCGCTGATGGCACCGGGCACGGGCTTTACCCATCGGCAGACGATGGCAGGCGCAGTGCGGTTTAACTCGCCCGAACTGCATGAGGAAGCGTTGCGTATCACGCAGGCCGGTGGCCACGCCTTGGCCGCCGAAGCCGCGCATCTCGACGAACTGATTGCTAATGTGTTGGTCCGAAGGGAATTTATTGCTGCAAGTGCAGATGCGTTGGCCCGCCTCGATGTGTCAGCGGCGCTTGGCGAACGCGCGGCGGAAAGCAACTGGTGCCGCCCAAGCTTTGTTGCCCATCCATGTCTGGAAATAGAAGGCGGACGCCATCCCGTGGTGGAAAGTGCGCTCTCGAAATCGGGTGATCGCTTTATTGCAAATGACTGCAAGCTTTCGCCCGAAAAGCGGCTGTGGCTGGTCAGTGGGCCCAATATGGGCGGCAAGTCGACATTTCTGCGGCAGAATGCATTGATTGTGCTGCTGGCGCAGGCAGGCAGCTATGTTCCTGCGACATCGGCTCGGCTTGGACTGGTCGACCGCTTGTTCAGCCGCGTAGGGGCTTCGGACAATTTGGCGCGCGGCCGGTCGACCTTCATGGTAGAAATGGTGGAGACCGCCGCCATTCTCGCGCAGGCAACTGAACGCAGTTTTGTCATATTGGACGAGGTTGGGCGCGGTACTTCAACATATGATGGCCTCGCCATCGCCTGGGCTGTTGTCGAGGGCATTCATGAAACCAACCGTTGCCGCTGCCTGTTCGCTACGCATTATCACGAACTCACTCGCTTGTCCGAAAGCCTTAATGCGCTGTCGCTGCACCATGTCCGTGCAAAGGAATATAAGGGCGATCTTGTGCTTTTGCACGAGCTTGCCGATGGACCGGCTGACCGCAGCTATGGGATTGCTGTGGCCAAGCTTGCTGGTCTTCCGCCGCAAGTGGTCGCGCGTGCGAGTTCCGTGTTGGCCAAGTTGGAAAAGGGCCGCGCCGAAACCGGTGGGCTTGCGGCAGGGCTTGGTGACCTGCCTTTGTTCAGCGCTGCGCTGGACGCCGCCGAGGCAAAGGTCGATGCATTGCGCGACAAGCTAACGGGTCTTGACATCGACGCGCTCAGCCCGCGCGCTGCGCTCGATCTGCTTTACGAACTTAAGCGCGCGGCGGGCGAGAGTTGATCAGGTCAGCGACAAGAACAACCCGGCGAGCGCAGCACTCATCAGGTTGGACAGCGACCCGGCGGCAAGCGCCTTCAGGCCAAGCCGCGCGATAACTGGCCGCTGGTTTGGGGCAAGGCTCCCGGTGACCGCCATCTGAATTGCAATCGAGCTGAAATTGGCAAAGCCGCAAAGCGCAAAGGTGACGATGCCCACGGTCGGTGCGGACAGGTTTTTCAAAGCGCCCAAATCAATGAAAGCAACAAATTCGTTGAGAACAATCTTAGTTCCGAACAACCCACCAGCCTGAAGTGCTTCGTTCCATGGTACGCCAATCAGGAACATGACAGGCGCGAAGATATACCCAACGATTTGCTGGAAACTTAGCGTCGGCATGCCGAACCAACCCCCAATGCCGCCCAATATGCCGTTGGCCAAAGCGACCAGCGCGACGAAGGCGAGCACCATGGCGCCAACGGCTACGGCGAGGCGGACACCTGTCTGTGCACCCTGCGCCGCGGCCATGATGATATTGGCTGGCTTTTCCTCGCCATCGTCATGCACCATCACTGGCTCGTCATCCGGATGTGGATTGGCCAATGCCGGGTCGCCATCTGCCACAGCAATTGGCGGCACATCGGGCATCATGATTTTCGCCATCAATATGCCGCCTGGCGCAGACATGAATGCCGCAGCCAGCAGATAATCGATTCGGATGCCCATGGAGGCATAAGCCGCAAGGATCGTTCCGGCGACGCCCGCCATGCCAACGGTCATGACGCAGAACAATTGTTCAGGTTTCAAGGCAGCCAGATACGGCCGAATGACCAATGGCGATTCCGACTGGCCGACGAAGATATTCGCTGCCGCGCACAGGCTTTCTACTTTGGAAACACCTGTGACTTTTTGCAGCCCGCCGCCAATCCAGCGGATGACATATTGCATGATGCCGAGATAATAGAGGATGGAAATCAAGGATGCGAAAAAGATGATGACCGGCAACGCTGCAATGGCAAAGCTGTTGCCGCCAATTTCAGGCGAGGCCAGTGGGCCAAAGATGAATTCGGTCCCTTTGGCGGAATAACCAAGCAAATTGGACACGCCGGTCGACGCCGCATTTAAAGCGACTTTGCCCCATGACGTGTACAAGACCAAAGCAGCGACACTTGCTTGTAAAGCAAAGGCTGCACCAACCACACGAAACTTGATCGCGCGCCGGTTTGATGACAGCAAAATTGCAATCGCCAGAATGACAATCATGCCAGCAAAACTCATCAAAATATGCATATGTACTTTCCCCGAAACCGCACCACGGACCCGTTTGTGCACTGCACGCCTGCGGCTCCGGCATGATGGCAATTTATAGCTCCCATCCGCGACCTAGCGCCATCGTTGGCCTTGCGCCATTTAAATTAGACGCTAGTCAGTTTTGCATGACCGAACAGACCACATCCGGCACCGCATTAAGTGCCATCCCGCGCTCGCTCTTTGTGTTCGCCATTTTTTATGGCGGGATGGTTCCTTTGGGTGGGTTTTTGGGGGCAAAGCAGGTGTCCATAGGGCCGCTTGCGGTGGAGGCTGGGATATTCCCTTTTCTCACACTCATTGCAGTATCCAGCGCCATCGCGGAACTGCATGGCCGGGCCGTCGCCGACCGACTGGTGCGATATGGTTTCGTGCCGTTGTTCATCGCCATCGGCCTTGCCTATTTCGTTCTTCAACTGCCCACTGATCCCGAAATGTATGCGCCAGCGAAGGAAGCCTTCCCAATCATCGTCGGGCAAAGCGGGCGGATGATGGCAGCCGGCATTTTGGCTTATGGCGTGTCCGTTTCGCTGAACGTCTGGCTGTTTGCCCGGCTAAAAGGCACGTCGGGCAAATATCTGGCTGTGCGCGGTTTCATCGCGGCAGCCTTGTCGCAGATCATCGACACGCTGATTTTTATCACCGTATCTTTCTACGGCGTGCGCCCGATTTTTGACCTGATGGTTGGCCAGATGATTGCGAAAATTGTGTTGTCGGCTGTGATGGTTCCTTTGGTGATCGCGCTTGTTGTCCGCATTGGTCGGAAACTGGATGCAGAAGCCTGAACATGACCATCGATCCTGCCAATCTTGCCAAGGCCGAAACTCTCACCGAGGCGCTGCCTTATCTGCAGCGTTATGCCGGCAAGACCTTTGTCGTGAAATATGGTGGCCACGCCATGGGTGACGCCGGGCTGGCGCGCGATTTTGCCGATGATGTTGTGCTGCTGAAAGCGGTCGGGATCAACCCTGTTGTCGTGCATGGTGGCGGACCGCAAATCGGCGCGATGCTTAAAAAACTGGGCGTCGAAACCGAGTTTGTCGATGGTCTGCGCGTAACGGACGCTGAAACCGCGAAGATTGCCGAAATGGTGCTGTCTGGCGCGATCAACAAGGAATTGGTTGGCTGGATCAATGCCGCGGGCGGCAAGGCGCTTGGCATTTCGGGCAAGGACGGCGGGTTTGTAACCGCCACGAAGGTACAGCGGACTAAAAAGGACCCTGACAGCAATATTGAGCGGATTATCGACCTGGGCTTTGTAGGCGAGCCGACCACAGTCGACCGCAGCATCATCGACACCATCAGCGCCGCTGGCATGATCCCTGTTATCGCGCCAATTGGTGTCGGCGCGGATGGGCACACCTATAATATCAACGCCGATACCATGGCTGGCGCGGTAGCGAGCGCACTGGGCGCTGCACGTCTTTTTTTGTTAACCGATGTTGCTGGTGTTCTCGACAAATCGGGGAAACTGCTCACCGACCTGGATCCGGCGGCGATCGCCGAGTTGCAGAGTGACGGGACGATCAGCGGCGGAATGATCCCGAAAATTCAGACCTGCGTTGATGCCGTAGAAGCCGGCGTTGACGCTGCAGTCATTTTAGATGGCCGGACAAGCCACGCGATGCTTATAGAAATGTTCACGGTACAGGGTGCAGGAACGCTTATTCACAAGTAAACTCTGCGCGTGAGTGTTTTAGGTAGTTGATACAGCGCTCTGCCTCGGCTAATCGCAAGCCAAGACCTATCCGGAGATTTCCATGCTTCTCGCGATCATTTCCATAATTGGCTATTTGATGACGATCCTGTCGACGGTCGTCATTATTCAGTTCATCTTGAGCCTGCTGCTCTCATTCAACGTGGTCAGCCTGTCGAACAATATCGTCGCGTCCATCTGGCAAGCGCTTACCGTCATTCTCGATCCGTTTTTGAAACCAATTCGCAAGATCATGCCGGATACAGGGATGATCGACTTTTCGCCGATGGTGTTGTTGATTGGCCTGCGAATTCTTCAAATGCTCCTTATGGGCCTCGCCAATGACATTTCAGCGGCGGCTATGTGAGCACAGCGACGATTATTGACGGCAAGGCATTTGCGGCAAAGCTGCGCCAACGCATTGCCGACGGTGTAACATCTTTTGTTGCTGCAACACATCATAAGCCCGGTCTTGCGGTGGTGTTAGTGGGAGATGACCCGGCCAGCCAGGTCTATGTGGGGTCAAAGAAAAAGGCCACCGTCGAGGCGGGCATGGCCAGCTTTGAACATCGTCTGCCTGAATCGGTCTCGCAAAATGCGCTGATCGCGCTCGTAGAAACACTAAATGCCGACGCGGCGGTGGACGGCATCTTGGTGCAACTGCCATTGCCGAAGCATATTGACGACAAAGCGGTTATTGCTGCCATTGATCCTGCAAAAGATGTCGACGGTTTCCACGTGGTAAACGCCGGGCGGCTTGCCGTGGGTGAGGACGCCTTTGTGCCATGCACACCACTTGGATGCCTAATGCTATTGAAAGCCCATATGGGTGATCTGTCGGGCAAAAATGCGGTGGTCATCGGGCGGTCGAACATCGTGGGAAAACCCATGGCGCAATTGCTGCTTGCCGAAAATTGCACAGTAACGATTGCTCATAGCCGCACGCAGGATCTTTCCGACGTCGTGCGCCGCGCGGATATTGTTGTGGCGGCAGTTGGCCGCGCAGAAATGGTTGCAGGTGACTGGTTGAAACCCGGCGCTGTGGTCATCGATGTCGGCATCAACCGGCTGGCACCGCAAGCGGGTGAAACCAAAGGCCGGCTGGTCGGCGATGTTGCATTTGACGAGGCGCTGACGCATGCTGGCGCAATCACACCCGTGCCGGGCGGTGTTGGACCGATGACCATTGCCTGTTTGTTACGCAACACTTTGGTGGCCGCCCACCGCCGTGCGGGATTATCAATCCCCGAAGGAATTTAAAGCCATGAAAGCCATTTGCGCCCTTCTCCTTCCTGCTGCACTGGTTGGCTGTGCTGCCGGGCCAAGTTCGGAATATCGGACGTTCCAGCCCAAGATTGCTAATCCGAGCGCGATTATCGCAGCGGAGATCGCCTTCAACCAGTTGGCGCAGCAAAAAGGCCAGTGGACTGCCTTCCGGGCGACCGCATCCAAGGACGCGGTTATGTTTGTACCGCAACCCACCAATGCGCTCGAATGGCTCAAGGGCAAAGCCGACCCGGCACAATCGGTCAAATGGCAACCGCAAAAAGCGTTCATGTCTTGTGACGGCAAAACGGGCGTAACCACGGGTGCATGGCAGCGGCCTTATGGTTCGGCAGGCTATTTCACGACTGTTTGGCAATTTGTCGAAAAAAATGCGCGGGGCGATGGTGAATGGAAATGGGTCCTCGACCATGGAGACGCGTTGACCGTAGCAAGGCAGCCCAAAGAGATGATCGAAACAAAGGTTGCAAGCTGCAAAGGCCGCGCGCCAGCGATGCTCACTGCTCCGCCTGAGGGGGCAATCATGAAGACGGGATATGCAAAGGACCAGTCTTTAAGCTATTCTTATGTGGTGCAACCGAACGGCGCACGTATAGTTGAAGTCAAATTGTGGAATGGCGACGATTCCGAGACCGTCATCGTGGACCAAGTCGCTGCGCCATGATATTCGAGCTGTTTCTTTCCGCGTTCATTACGTTTTTTGTGGTCATTGATCCGCCCGGATGCGCGCCCATTTATGCCAGCCTGACGAAAGGCGCCAACGCGGCGCAGCGTCGGAATATGGCTTTGCGCGCCGTCACGGTGGCATCCGGGATATTGCTTGTCTTCGCCTTATTTGGTGAACAATTGCTGTCGGCACTGCACATTGAATTAAACAGCTTCCGCATTGCAGGCGGCATCATGTTGTTTTTGATTGCTATCGACATGGTCTTTGAAAAGCGCACCGAACGCCGGGAGGAGCGCGCGCAAAAAATCATCGATACGCCAGAAATTGAAGACGTCTCCGTCTTCCCAATGGCCATGCCAATGATAGCAGGGCCAGGTTCGATTGCATCGGTCATGTTGCTGATGTCGCAAAATGAGGGGATGGACCGCGCCGCCGTCATATTGGCCGCGCTTGGAGCCGTGCTGCTTCTCACCCTGCTGGCACTTCTGGCCGCTGGTCCAATCATGCGGGTCTTGGGCGCAAATGCCGAGGCCGTGATTACACGGCTTCTGGGCGTGCTGCTTGGGGCGCTTGCCGCGCAATTTGTGATTGATGGTTTGCGGGCAAGTTTCTTTGGCTGACTACTGAAGCGTCACGCGGTCATCAGACCCATCATGACGGCCAAAAAACTGCATGAGCTGAACGATAGTGTCTGCCCTGTCGGACAGGCCGCGCGCCTCAAGCAGCGCCTGCTTTGCCGCGAAATCAAAAGGCGCAATTTGTGCGATGGCGTTGACCAGCGAATAATCGTCCAGTTGTGATACCGCTGTCCAATCGACGCTGTAGCCTTGTGTCTCGGCAAAACGGCGTGATTCAATCTCGATCGACGCACGCTCGGCAAGAGATAATGCCTCGCCAATCTCGTCTTCATCCCACAATTCCGCTTCAACCTGGCGAAAACTGGTGCTGACATCCAGCTCGCGCAATACCGAAAATCGCTGCACACCCTCCAGGATGATATTGTAACGCCCATCGTCCAGCGCCTCCACGTCTTGAATGCGCGCGAGACAACCGATGGTGAACAATTCGGGCTGATTACCCTGACCTTTTGGCTGGATCATGCCAATTTTTCGGTCACGGGCAAGCGAATCGCTGACCAAGTCACGATAACGTTGCTCAAAAATGTGCAGGGGCAATTGCATGCTTGGAAATATGATGGCGCCGGGAAGCGGGAAAATCGAGATGCGGCGAGTGGTCATCCGAACAGGATCGCAGACAATTTGCGGCGCGTGGCAGCGACCCATGGGTCTTCCAGTCCAATCAATGCAAATATCTCCAAAAGCCGTGCTTTTGCTGCGCCTTCATTCCATTCCCGATCAGTCGATATGATATGCAGCAACGCTTCGGCGGCTCCGTCACGATCGCCTGCCGCCATTAAAGCATTGGCAAGTTCAAGTCTCTGGCCATGGTCGTCGGGTGAAGAAAGCACCGCGGCTTTTAACCCAGCAAGCGCCTCCGGCGGAACAGCCGCAGCCGCAATGCTGAGGAGCGACCCTGCTTTCTCCAAAGCTGGATCGTTGCGCAAATCGTCGCTCAAGCTGTCAAAAATCGCCTGCGCTTCTTCCTGACGGCCAATGGCGATCAGCGCGCGGATCATGCCGGAAAGGGCAACGGGATGTTCCGGAACCACTGAAAGCGCCTCGGTAAATAGGCCATAAGCTTGTTCTGCGCCGTCATGCGCCAAAAGATCTTCTGCCGCCTCCAACAGAGGTGGCAGATCGGCTTCGGGATCCTCAGCTACATCGCCCACCGAAATGGGTAGCTTGTCCAACAACTGCTCAAGCATTTGCCTTATCTGCGGCTCGGTGCGGGCTGGTGTCAGGTCAGCGACTGGCTGTCCCTGGAATATTGCGTAAACCGTTGGAATGGACCGTACCTGAAATTGCGAAGCAATGAATTTATTCTCATCGACATTGATCTTGACCAATGTGACGCCTCGATCTGCATATTCGGCAGCGACCTTTTCCAAAATCGGCGTGAGCTGTTTGCACGGCCCGCACCATTCGGCCCAAAAATCGAGAATCACGACCCGCTCCATAGACGGCGCCACAACATCGGTGCGGAACTGATCAACCGCTTTTTGTTCGTCGGTGGTTAGGCCCATCGTCGCCAAGGTCATTCTCCATTCTCCAAGATTCGTTCTGCCCTCTATGTGGGCAAAGCGGTGTCTTTCACAAGACAGGCATTACCCCCTTTTCGCAAAAAGCCGCTATTTGGGGCTTGCGGGTGGATATACCCCATGCTAACGGCGCGCCTCACCCGTCAGGAATTAGATGCCTGACCGCCAGAGCGGGCGTAGCTCAGGGGTAGAGCACAACCTTGCCAAGGTTGGGGTCGAGGGTTCGAATCCCTTCGCCCGCTCCAGAATTTACTAGCAATTACAATAAGTCACACCGCATTAGGCGCGCGTGCCTTTGCTATATGTTGCGGCGGGGTACTACTGGGGTAACTCCCAGGGAAAGTATAGGCTTGGGCGTAGGGCGCTTAAATTTTTTTAGGGCAAGTAGGCGTTCAGCGCCAATGTCAGATTTTTGTGGACTGCTGCCTGTCCGCTTTTGGCAACTTAATTGGCCAAAGCAGACATTGATACCGATTTGGCGACAATAGGTCAGACAGAGTTGAGACCGATCCTCCCGATACTTGCAATTCGTTTAGCCAACTTAGTGGTAGCAGCTTCGCGCGCATACTGGGTCGTTACGAAACCACCATACTCATCTCGAAAGCGGTCGCCGAATTGATTGAGATGCACGTATCCTCAAAATATAGCTTAAAAGGTTCAGCCTAAGCAAGAACCGTAGATTGGACGTCGCCGTCAAGCGTGTTGTGGACTTGCAGCTCTATTCACCATCAGCTGGCGCAGTGTCTGCTCAACTTCTCCCATCTCATATGGCTTGGTCACGATACGCGATCCGACGAGGTTTTCCGGTAGCAAATTGCCTTCATCGTAACCGGTACTGAAAGCGAACGGGATTCCGCGTTTCTTTAGAGTCATTGCGACCTCCCAAGACATCTCGCCATCCAGATTGACGTCAAGCAATGCTGCGTCAATTTCTTCCGTATCGGCCAACAACAAAGCACTTTTGAGCCGCGTCGCTGGCCCGACGACTTCCCAGCCAAGCTTGTCGCACATGGCTTCGACCGTCAATACCAACATAAACGAATCTTCAACGACCAATATGCGCGGACGTGGCGGGATAGCAGCCTCGATCAAATCGATTTTTGGCACCTCCACGCTCGTCTCGATCCGTTTCGCCGTCAGCACCACGAGCGATGAGGCTGGCAGAACGATATCGCAGATCACGCCGGCGCGTTCATAGCTTATCGCGGCATGTCCGTCTGTTTCCATCGCAAGCGCCCGTTCAATCAGATTCGACCCGAACCCGCGCCGGGTGGGCGGTTCAACCAGGGGGCCACCCGTTTCAGTCCACGACAGACCGATCCCTCCATCATCACGAAGATGCCAATCAACCGCGACACGTCCACCAGGGTTCGAAAAGGCCCCGAATTTGGCAGCATTTGTAGCGAGTTCATGCAGCGCGAGTGACAAAGCCAGTGCTGATTTAGGGGTCAAGACGGCATCGACGCCGGTCAGTTCTATGCTTCCAAGCTCCTGAATATAGGGTTCGAGTTCTTCGCGAAGCAGCCCGTCGACCGAAACACCTTCCCAGCGGCTCTGTGTGAGCAAGCTGTGCGCCTTCGCCATCGACCGTATACGCTTGTCGAGACCTTCGACGAAAACGGTCAGCGATTCAGCACTTTGGCTTGATTGCGTCACCAAAGCCTGAATATTGGCCAGCGTATTCTTCACCCGGTGGTCGAGTTCGGCCATCAACAGCTTATCACGATCATGTGCCTTGACCCGTTCGCGCGTTGCTGCCTCGATCCGGCGCAGAACTACCTGCAGGAGTGATACCCGAAGATCGAACGCCGAATCGATTTCGGCAGGAGTCCACGGCAGCGCGCGGTTGCGCACCGTGTGCTTCCACACCTCGAATGATTTTCGTGGCGAAAGCCGGTCGCCTTCGGGCCCTGTTGTCATTGGTTTGGCCGGATCGCCCGCCCAAAGTGCTGTTTCGACAAGCTCGGGCCGAAACCACAGGATGAAGTCGGATGGATCGCGCGACACCGCGATGACCAGCAAGCCAGACGCAACGGAGGTAAATTCCTTGGCGGGCGCGTAAATCTCGCTTAACCGGTCGGTCGAAAACACGCCTTCGGTTTCTAGCATGTAGGTAGTCAGCCAGTCAGTCAGCGCAGTGATTTGTTGGCGGTTGGGCGTCGTGCCCAAAAAGGTT
>JBBQPQ010000020.1:0-32248 GCA_038217195.1 Sphingomonadales bacterium
GCCACCGAACGTGCGCGTCTGTTTGTCCGCATTGCCTTGCTTGATGCACCGGGATTGGGTCAAGGCCCTGGGCCCATGGGACACCAATTGGTGCGTGAAGATGCAATGGTGAAAGGACCATCGCTAAATCAGGTAACCGTCGGCTGCTCTGATTACGCAGCTTCGGTTGCTTTCTACAAGGCGCTAGGTCTGCAGCAGATTGTCGATAGCCTCGACAACGGATACGCAAGGTTCGAAGTGGCCAATGGCGCCACCTTTTCTATTCATCAGGGCTATAATATTTCGACATCGACGGTGGTTTATTTTGAAAGCACGCGGCTTGATACCTGGGTTGCCGAATTGACTAATAAGGCGATTGTGTTTGATCAGATGCCGCGTGACGAAAGCTGGGGCTGGCGGGAGGCAAGGTTGCGGGATCCCGCTGGCAATGTGATCTGTTTGTACAAAGCTGGCGAAAACCGTCGCTACCCGGCGTGGCGGATATGATCGTAGGCGTCGATGAGGCCGGAAGAGGGCCGCTTGCCGGGCCTGTTGTGGCCGCGGCAGTCATGCTTTGCAAACCTCGGCCGTCCGGACTTGATGACAGCAAAAAGCTGACTGCTGCGCGAAGGGCTGCGCTTGAGGACACCATCAAGCGGCGGTGCCAATGGGCAGTCGGCGTAGTCGAGGTTGAAGACATTGATCGTCTGAACATCTTTGGTGCAACGATGCTTGCCATGACTTTGGCCGTAGAGGCGATATGTGCCAAACTTGGATGCGATCCTCTCGAGGTGCTTGTCGACGGGAACATGACGCCTGCAGGGCGCCGCCCGGAATGGCGGTGGACAGCGCGCGCGATTGTGGGCGGCGACGCCATTGAGCCATGCATTTCAGCTGCCTCTATTATTGCCAAGGAGCATCGCGACCGGATGATGTGTGCAGCCGCGCAGGAATATCGCCAATATGGCTGGGAAAAGAACAAAGGCTACGGAACGCCCGACCACCTTGTTGCACTTCGGCAGCATGGCCCGTCGCCGCTGCACCGAAAAAGCTTTGCACCGGTGTCCCAGCTGATCCTAATTTGAGTTTTATTGGGGAAGTGAGTCCTTCGGGCAACACCACTAGGGATTGAGTCCACAAAGAATCACAAGACTCCACATCTTGTGCCGGACTCGTTTCGTTCTCTCCAGATGAAGCATCTGGGCGCGCGACATGTCAGAATCATCCCGCCAGAACGTTCTTGACCTTGCGCCCGGGGTGACTCATCGCGGGCTGGTAATCGCCAGGGGAGTGGGCATGGGTGTCATCGAGAAAATTAAACCAGCAACAAAATCGAAGCTGAAACCCACACTCGGGCTGCCGCGCAACCAGATTTTGCGCATGGACTGTATCGCAGCGATGCGATCCCTGCCTGACTGCTCAATCGACATGGTCTTTGCTGACCCACCCTATAATTTACAATTGGGCGGGGACCTTTTGCGTCCGGACAATAGCAAAGTTGATGCCGTCAATGACGAATGGGACAAGTTCGCCAGCTTTGCGGTCTACGACGCGTTCACGCGCGCATGGCTAGCTGAAGCGCGGCGAATTTTGAAACCGAACGGTTCCTTATGGGTCATAGGCAGCTATCATAACATTTTTCGTGTAGGGACGGCTGTTCAGGACGCCGGATATTGGATTCTGAACGATATCGTCTGGCGTAAGTCGAACCCTATGCCAAACTTTAAGGGCACACGTTTCACCAATGCGCATGAAACTCTGATCTGGGCATCGAAAAGCGAAAAATCGAAATATACATTTAATTATCGGGCCATGAAAACGCTGAATGATGAGCTGCAGATGCGCTCGGACTGGCTCATTCCGATTTGCGGCGGGCAGGAGCGGTTGAAGCGAAATGGCGTCAAGGCCCACCCAACGCAAAAGCCGGAGGCGTTGCTCTATCGGATATTGTTAGCGTGTACAAAACCCGGTGACGTTGTGCTTGACCCGTTCTTCGGGACCGGAACCACAGGCGCGGTAGCCCGGCGGCTTGGTCGCGACTGGATCGGTTGTGAACGCGAAGCCATTTATTGTGAAGTCGCGGAAGAGCGGATCGCGGCCGCATTGCCGTTGGACGAAAGCGCAATCAAAACCATGCAGTCGCCAAAATCCGCACCCAAGGTCGCCTTTGGCCAGTTGGTCGAGGCTGGATATCTGAACCCGGGCACGAAGCTTTTTGACCGGAAGCGTCAATTTGAGGCGATTGTCCGCGCGGATGGCTCCATCATGTGCGGCGCTGTCGATGGCTCCATTCACAAAGTGGGCTCTGCGATCCAAAATGCACCGAGCTGCAATGGCTGGACCTACTGGCATTTTGCAGCTGCTGATGGCGTAATGAAACCGATTGACGATTTGCGTCAAACCTACTTGCTCGCCACTGAACCGTGACGATCAAAATCTATATTCGTCCCACTGGCTTTGTGGAAAGTCCGCAACAGCATGATGGGGAAACCTTGCGGCTTGCCGGGACCATGCTTTGGTTTTCGCAAGTGGAATTTATCCGTCGCACGCCAACATTGACGCAACGGCAGTTTATATCCGTGCGCAAATGGCGTGAATTTGCGGACGCATTGTCGGACGCAGAGCGGGAACGAGCCGAACAGCTCCTTGCGCGCTCAACGGAGCCTCGTGCTGCGCTTCAGTTGGGTGCGCGCACGATCAGGCTCGATCAGCCGCAGGTCATGGGAATTGTAAATGCCACGCCAGACAGCTTTTCGGATGGCGGCAAGAATTTTGACCCTGAAGTTGCGTCCGAGGCCGCCTTCGCCATGGCAACGGCTGGTGCCGCGATTATTGATATTGGCGGTGAATCGACCCGTCCCGGTGCTGCCCTGATTTGGGAAGGTGACGAACTCGCCCGCGTCGAGCCGTTGGTCCAAAGACTGGCTGGGGCAGGAACGGCTATTTCCATTGATACACGCAAGGCATTGGTGATGGAGGGCGCGGTCAAGTCAGGTGCAACTATGATCAACGACATTTCGGCTTTGTTATATGACGACCGTGCCTTGGAGGTCGCAAGAGCGAGTGACGTCCCCGTTGTCTTGATGCATGCGCCCAGCCAAAGTAGCGATCCGCATAAGGATGGCGTTTATGAAGACGTCGTATGCGATGTGTTCGACTGGCTTGAAGCGCGCGTTGCAGCTGTCGAAGCTGCTGGAATATCGCGCGACAAGATATTGGTCGACCCAGGTATCGGGTTTGGCAAGTCGCTGACCGAGAATCTGGCTATCATCAACAATTTGGCAATCTACCACGGCTTGGGCTGTGCTATTTTGTTCGGTGCGAGCAGAAAACGTCTGATTGGCGCGCTTTCCAATGAGGCGACGGCCGATGAACGCCTCGGCGGATCCATATTTCTCGCGATGAAAGCAGTTGAGCAAGGCGCACATATCGTTCGAGTGCACGACGCCGCCGAGACCGTTCAAGCAATTCAGATATGGCGCGGTCTGCGCGATACGGCACTGACCGCGCTGGCATAGGATACGGCCATTTGACTGCCTTGACCATAAGCACGGCGTAGGACAGCATGAGTGTCTTCAAGGGGAACTGATGTGCTTATAAAATATATTGTTGGTTATATAGCGACCGGGATTTCGTTTGCGCTGATTGATAGCGTCTGGCTCCGCAGCATGTACACGCGCCTTTACCAGCCCGAAATCGGTGAACTGCTTATGAAGGGCGGTTTCCGAATGGGCCCAGCGATTATTTTCTATCTGCTGTACATCTTGGGAATGATGATTTTTGCCGTAGGTCCAGCGCTGGCGTCAGGCAAATGGCAGACGGCATTGGTCTGGGGTGCACTGCTCGGTTTCTTTTGCTATATGACCTATGATTTAACAAACTATGCCACGCTGAAGGTGTGGAGCACAAAAATCACGGTGCTCGATATCATCTGGGGTACATTTCTGACAGGTTCAGCGTCGCTGGTTGGTTTTTGGGTGACTCAGGCTTTGTTGGGTAAAGCCAGCTAGGCTGCGTCGCTGATACCAAGGTCGGCCAGTTTTCGATATAAGGTGGAGCGCCCGATACCTAGCCGCCGGGCGACTTCAGTCATACGGCCACGATAATGCCCGATTGCAAGCCGAATGACGTCGGCCTCAATCTCGTCAAGAGGCCGCATGTTTCCGTCACTTTCGTATAATGTGACGCCAATTCCATCGTTCGATCCAGCCCCGGTTGACCCGCCATTTCCGGGAACACCCACCGTTGCCGAAATCTGGGGAAATTCTTCGGGAGTAAGGGCATCGCGTTCACACAGCACTGCAGCGCGAAACAAAGCGCTTTGCAATTGGCGAACATTACCAGGCCAGTGATAATCGCGCAGTATCGTCAATGCTTCATCCGTGATTCCCAGGCTTCGAAGACCAGGCTGGCTCGCCATTCTTCCAAGGAAATGGCGCGCAAGGGCAGGGATATCTGATGTGCGTTCGCGCAGCGGCGGTATGGTAAGTTGAACAACGTTCAATCGATAGTATAAGTCCTCGCGGAACGTTCCACTTGCCAGCTGGTCGGCAAGGCACGAGTTGCTCGCTGACAAAAGTCGCACATCCACACGATAGCTATGCGACGAGCCAACAGGTGAAATTTCGTTTTGCGTTAACAGCCTTACCAAACGAACCTGCGTTTCTGGCGGTATGAGGTCAACCTCGTCCAGGAATACGGTGCCGCCTTGGGCTTGCTGGAAAATACCAATGCGCCGGTCAAAGGCACCGGCAAAAGCGTCCTTTTCATGGCCAAATAGAACGGAATCGAGCAATGCTTCTGAAATAGCACCGCAATTCACTTTTAAATAAGGCAATTTGGACCGTGGGCTTGCTGCCTGAATGGCGTCAGCTACCACTTCTTTGCCAACGCCATATTCGCCTTCAATAAAAATAGGCGCGCGACTTCGCGCGGCTTTGGCAGCGATTGCAAGCGCGGTGCGAAATGCTGGCGCAGAACCGATAATTTCTTCAAAGGCCAAAGGCTGCGCTATTTTTTCTGTCAGCGGCTGAAGTTCGCCAAGTTCCTTGCTCTTGTCCGTGGCAAGGCACAGCGCGGCGATAAGCCGTTCAGGGGCAACGGGCTTAATGATGTAGTCCGACGCACCAGCGCGCATGGCGTCTATTGCCGCTTCGTTTGAGCCAATCGATGTCAAAAGCAAGATCGGCAACGCAGGTCGGCGCGACTTGAGTTCCGAGATCAGTGAGGCTGAATCGGAGCCGGGTACCCATTGGTCGAGCAGAATCGCGTCAAGCATCATGCCATCTTGCGTTCCGAGCATCGCGATTGCGGTTTCGGCGTCTCGGGCAAATACAGTCCTCCAGCCCGCCCGTGACGCGATCGCCGATACGAGCCTGCATTGCGCCGGTTCGTCGTCGATGAGCATTAATAATCGGGTTTCATGTTGCTGCATGCGTTGTCCAAAACCAGTCCTTTGACCGATTGGTAACGCGAAACGGTAAAGAGCGAATTAAGGTGCAATGATATTTTCTTTATTCATCCTGCTTGAGCATTGGAAATTCACCAGTTAAGGCTCGTCCGTAATATAAGTTTATATGGAGGCTGTTTTGACAAACGATCACGACCTTGGACCTGCTAAAGAGACATATTCCAGTTTTGTCACATTTTTTAAATGGGGCACAATTGTCGCGGCGCTTGTTACCGCACTTGTAGTTCTCATTATCGCAAGCCGTGCGGCGTAAGTGGTAAAGATCGCTGTACTGAGGGAAACGGCACCTGGCGAAACCCGGGTTGCCGCATCCCCCGAGACCGTCAAGAAATTCATCGCGCTTGGAGCTACTGTTTCTGTAGAAAACGGCGCGGGGGCCGGTGCGTCAATTGGTGACAGCGATTATGAGGGCGCCGGTGCAGCGTTGGGAAGCGCGGCGGCTGTCTTGAAAGACGCAGACATTGTGCTTGGTGTTCAGGGACCTGAACCGAAGACACTGGCCGGGATGAAACCAGGGGCATGGCTCGTTGCGGCACTTGATCCTTTTGGACAGCGCTCACGTGTTGATGAATATGCAAAGGCCGGTGTTCAAGCGCTAGCCATGGAATTCATGCCACGCATCACCCGCGCCCAGTCAATGGACATATTGTCTTCGCAGTCCAACCTGTCGGGCTATAAAGCGGTAATCGAGGCTGCGTCAGTTTATGGCCGCGCCTTTCCGATGATGATGACTGCTGCGGGCACAGTAACCGCTGCAAAAGCTTTCATTATGGGCGTTGGGGTTGCAGGACTTCAGGCCATCGCAACGGCGCGTCGTTTAGGTGCGCAGGTTTCTGCAACCGATGTGCGCTCGGCAACGAAGGAACAGATTGAGTCCTTGGGAGCCAAAGCAATTTTTGTAGAAAATGTCGCTGGTATCGAGGGTGAAGGCGCTGGCGGCTATGCCACCGAAATGTCGGATGAGTATAAGGCAGCGCAGGCGGAACTTGTATCAGCGCATATCGCCAAGCAAGATATTGTGATTACTACCGCGCTGATTCCTGGCCGTCCAGCACCACGCCTCGTTTCGGACGCACAAATTGCAAGTATGAAGCCTGGATCCGTGATTTTCGATCTTGCCGTTGCGCAGGGTGGTAATGTCGAGGGATCCAAAGCAGATGAGATCGTCGTCAAGCATGGCGTAAAGATTGTTGGCTACAGCAACACGCCAGCTCACCTGGCGGCCGATACTTCAGCACTTTACGCGCGCAATCTGTATAACTTCCTTTCGGCTTTTTGGGACAAAGAAGCAGCTTGTCCTGTTTTGCCAGACGACGATGAAATCACCACAGCAATCCGTCTCACCAAAGATGGCAAGGTCGTGAATGAACGCCTGTTGGCGTAAGGGGGCATAATGGACTTTATTTCAATTTTATCCATCTTCGTGATGGCATGTTTTGTAGGCTATTATGTCGTCTGGTCAGTAACGCCCGCGCTGCATACGCCTTTGATGGCGGTGACGAACGCAATTTCGTCGGTCATCATTGTTGGAGCTTTGGTTGCATCAGCCGCCGCCGGTTCGCCAACGGCAAAGTGGCTCGGTCTGATCGCCGTTGCACTGGCCAGCGTGAATATTTTCGGGGGCTTCGCGGTAACTGCACGCATGTTGGCGATGTACAAAAAGAAGGAGCGTTAAGTTGGAACATACCGCTCCTCCCGCTTGGGTCATGCTCGCTTATCTGATTTCCGGCGTGTTTTTCATTTTGGCACTTCGCGGCCTTTCGTCACCGGCAACGTCGCAACGTGGCAACAGATTTGGTATGGCTGGAATGCTGATCGCTGTTGCGACGACCCTGGTCACGCACGAAGTAGCATCACTGCCTGAAATTATGGCCGCTATTGCCATTGGCGGCGGCATTGGCTGGGTAATTGCCCGAAAGATTGCGATGACGGATATGCCGCAACTTGTCGCGGCGTTTCACTCGCTTGTCGGTATGGCTGCCGTTCTGGTTGCTGCGGCGGCATTCCTCAATCCTACCGCTTTCGGCATTGTAGGCGCGGACGGGCTTATTAACCCCGTGAGCCGTGTCGAGATGGGCCTAGGTATCGCAATTGGTGCGATCACATTTTCAGGGTCGGTGATTGCGTTCCTGAAACTGGCGGGCAAGATGTCAGGAGCACCGATTTTGTTGCCGCTGCGCCATATTATTAACCTTGGCACGCTGGCTGCGATACTTGGCCTGATCGGCTATTTCACCGTTGATCAAAGCCCATGGATTTTCTGGACCGTCACCGCACTCGCATTTTTGATTGGCTTTTTGCTTATTATTCCCATCGGCGGAGCGGACATGCCAGTGGTCGTATCGATGCTGAACAGCTATTCTGGTTGGGCTGCAGCAGCGATGGGTTTTACCCTGCATAACACCGCAATGATCATCACTGGCGCGCTGGTAGGCTCATCGGGAGCCATTCTGTCCTACATTATGTGCAAGGCCATGAACCGCAGCTTCATAAGTGTTATTGCAGGGGGTTTTGGCGCCGAGGCGGCTGTGTCCAGCGGCGAAGCCAAAGAACAGCGTCCATGGAAGCGCGGCTCCGCAGAAGATGCTGCCTACATGATGCAACAGGCAGAGAGTGTTATCATCGTTCCCGGCTACGGCATGGCGGTCGCCCAGGCACAGCACGTGTTGCGCGAAATGGCGGATGTCCTCAAAAAACAGGGAGTGAGTGTGAAATACGCCATTCACCCTGTCGCGGGACGCATGCCTGGGCATATGAATGTTCTTCTGGCCGAGGCATCGGTTCCTTATGATGAAGTGTTTGAGCTGGAAGACATCAACAGCGAGTTTGCGCAAGCAGATGTTGCCTTCATCATTGGCGCCAATGACGTGGTGAACCCCGCGGCAAAGACTGACAAGACATCGCCGATTTACGGCATGCCTGTTTTTGATGTGGACAAAGCCAAGACCGTGTTCTTCGTCAAGCGCTCGATGGGCGGCGTAGGCTATGCCGGCGTCGACAATGATGTCTTCTATATGGATCAGACGATGATGCTTCTGGCGGACGCCAAGAAGATGTGTGAGGATATCGTGAAAGCCTTGCAGCACTAGGCCTATTCACGCTAATGCCAAACAATAGCCGCTCCGAGCCATCTTGGGGCGGTATTTGTGTCTCTGGTAAAGGTGATGAACATGCGCAAACTTGGTCTGATCGGCGGTATGAGCTGGTATTCCACGGAATTATATTATGCGCGCATCAATAAGCAGGTTATTCGCCGCACAAACGGCTCATGCAATGCCCCGCTGCTGATAGAGAGCCTCAATTTTTGCGACGTGGGCAAGGCTAGTACGGCCGAAGAATGGGCGCATGTGGCCGAAGTCCTTATCGCCTCTGCGCAACGGTTGGAACAGGCGGGCGCTACGGCGTTGCTGATTAGTGCCAACAGTATGCACAAGGTCTTTGATAATGTTGCCGCGGCGGTAGATATCCCGCTTATTCATATCGCCGATGCCGTTGGCGAAAAGATGAAGGCGGATGCGGTCGCGTCGGCGGCATTGCTAGGCACTGCAAATGTGATGGCGGAAAATTGGTATCGCCAGCGCCTCGTGAAGCATGGTGTTTCGTTGTTGCCGGCTGAAATGGATGATGTATCGGACCTGGACCGCATCATTTATCAGGAGCTGATGCACGGCGTGGTCAAGCGCGACTCCGAACGCACGCTGAAAACTATAATTACCGAAATCGACCAACAGGGCATCAAGGCTGTTGTACTTGGCTGCACAGAATTGAGCATGATTGTCGACACTAAGGCGAATGTCCTTCCGATTTACGATAGTACGGAAATTCATTCAGATGCGGGCGTCGATTGGATATTAGGCGGCCTTATCTAAACATTCTTGGCATTTACCATCCTTTGAGGCATGCTTCCATTATGAGGATGAGAGAACTGGTAATCGCTGGCGCTGCTATATGCGCGCTTGTTCAACCATTGCAGGCCAAAACCATGTTGGTTGCGCCTGGCGAGGGCGCCCAAGAGCGATTGCAGGAAGCGCTGATTGCAGCTTTACCTGGCGATGTGGTCGAGCTTGGGGCGGGCAGATTCATGCTGACCGATGGACTGTCGCTTGACGTCAATGGCGTTACAATAAAAGGGCAGGGTGGTGTAGAAACCACGCTTGACTTTTCTGGACAGCAAGGCGCCGGAGAAGGGCTTTTGGTTACATCGGACGATGTTGTCTTAAGGGAATTCGGGGTCGAGAACAGCAAGGGCGACGGGATTAAATCCAAAGGCGCCGACCGCATTGTCTACCACAAGCTGCGCGTTGAATGGACTGGCGGTCCCAAGGCGTCTAACGGAGCCTATGGGATATATCCCGTCGAAAGCAAGGATGTCCTGATTGATTCCGTGTTGGTTCGCGGCGCGTCCGATGCCGGCATATATGTCGGGCAGTCGCGCAACATCATCGTGCGTAATTCTACCGCGGTCGAAAATGTGGCGGGTATCGAAATTGAAAATAGCTTCGATGCAGATGTGTACGACAATATTGCTACCCATAATAGCGGCGGTATTCTCATCTTTGACCTGCCCAATTTGCCGCAGACGGGCGGTCACAATGTTCGGGTTTTCGGCAATATCATTGTCGACAACATGACCCAAAATTTTGCGCCAAAGGGTAATATTGTTGCAAATGTGCCGACTGGAACTGGTGTCATGATAATGGCAAACCGACGGGTGGAGATATTCGATAATGTGATTGGGGAAAATGGAACGACAAATATCATGGTCGTTGGTTATCGCTTTCCCTTTGCGGATCCCAAATATGACCCGATACCCCGACAAGTCGTGATGTGGGACAACCAGCACGGCCGTGCTGGATGGGCACCGCAGTTCCGTGGTGGTGCTGAAATAGCAGCTGCAATGGGGGGAAGTTTTCCGGCGATCTTCTGGGACGGGGTTGGCGGTCCTGAGCTACGCCCAGTCATTCAGGATGACGTTGCTGCCTTATCTCTGGGTCTCGAGGATATAATGGCGGATACAGCAACGGCGCAACCTTCGCCACTTGTACGCTCGGAATCTCGCCCCGCCGCATTGCCCACAATTATCCTACCAGAATCGATGGAAGCCATCGTCCGCTAATGCGCTTCGTCCTTCCGTTTCTGGCCTGTTTTGCTGCCGCAGTCGCGACTTCCGCTGCGCCATATGGAACATCGGAAAACGTCATTGAAAGTGCAGCTATCCCTGCAACGTTATCGGCTCTCGGCTTTTTTGACGGAAGCGCTGGAAGGCCGTCTTCGGTGCTCATTCCATATCAGCTCCGCACCCCACTTTTTAGTGATTATGCAACCAAGCAGCGGTTCATTTACTTGCCATCCGGAGCAAATGTGGCTGCTGGCACCGATGGTCGGCTGGTTTTCCCTATTGGTACTGCGCTGATTAAGAGCTTTGGCTATCCTGCGCCGTCGGGCGGACTTAATGTAATCGAAACCCGTGTACTCTTGCACAGACAGCAAGGATGGGTTGCTTTGCCTTATGTCTGGCGTGCCGACGGTACTGATGCTGACTTACGGGTTGGCGGAACGCGCACGGCCGTGACTTTTGAACATGAAGGTATCAAAACCTCCATCAATTATGGCGTCCCGAACAAAAACCAATGCAAGCAATGCCATGCGTTGTCCGATGAAATCATGCCGATCGGTCCTGTGTGGCAAAACATGCAGTTTCCAAGAGCAGGGGACCGCGAGCGTATTGGGAAAATGCTGCCCACCCTTGCGCGGCTGGAACCATTTGCCCAATGGGATAACGCGACGAGCGGGACGCTGGAGCAACGCGCCCGTCAATATCTCAAAGTAAATTGCGGTCATTGTCACGCGCCCCGGGGCTCTGCAAGCAACAGCGGACTTTTTCTTGACGGCTCCGCGAGCAACCTGGCTGCTTTTGGTGTCGGGAAACGACCCGTCGCGGCCGGCCGGGCAAGTGGTGATCTGGATTTCGTTATTGCGCCAGGTAATCCGGACCAATCTATCATGATCAGACGCATGGAAAGCACAGACCCCGGCATTGCCATGCCTGAGCTTGGAAGAACAACCGTGCACCGCGAAGGCGTCGGCTTGTTGCGCGAATGGATCGCAGCGATGCCGTCGTCGGCTCACTGACGCATAAAACGTTTCAACTGATATTGGCCGCCATCCCAGCCTTCGAAGACGGCATTGATTCCCGGATGATCAATTGGTCCTTGCTTGTGATCAGGCAGTAAGTTTTGCTGGCTGACATAAGCGATATAGCTGCTCTCGGCATTTTCAGCGAACAAATGGTAAAAAGGCTGTTCTTTTGCCGGACGCACTGACTCGGGAATGGACTCGTACCATTCCTCGCTGTTGGCAAAGACTGGATCAATATCGAACACAACGCCGCGGAAATCAAACATCCGGTGGCGGACAACATCACCGATAGAAAACGCAGCTTCGGCTATTTCGGGTAGGGGCAATTCCTTGGTCATGCTTGTAATATCATATCTTCAGCGACACAAATCAACCTTGTGGCTTGGCAAAGCGTGAAACATCAGTTATTGGCCCCGCTCTGTCATGGGGACCCGCCGTTTTTTCCGGCAATGACCAGTTCCTTTGAATTGCGGAGAGATGGCTGAGTGGTCGAAAGCACCGCACTCGAAATGCGGCGTGCCGGTGACGGTACCTAGGGTTCGAATCCCTATCTCTCCGCCATATATCACTGAAAAATAATCATATATATCCAAGAATAAGGCCGTGTTACCTTAAAGGCTCCCCGATAAGAGTAACCTTGCAGGTCATGACTTGTGAGTTTCCGCACATGCCGCCGTAGCGCTTGCCGCTAAACCTCATCAACGTTGGCTATGGTTATAAAGCGTTCGTTTGATATGCGTGTCAGCGCAGACAGCCTCTCAAATGCCATGTCATTCTATATGACATACGCATCCGACCAGTAATGTTCCTGACGCAATATCCTCTGCAACTTATCCGTTCTCGTCCTATCGGTATTGTATTTTGGGTATTGATCATTCTACATTGCGCCGCATCACTGGATTTTCTGCAAATGTTCGAAACTAGAAAACCGTTCGGGAGGCCTTGGTTAGTCTCCCTGGCATCCCGGAACGGTGCGGGGAGGCTGCGAATGCACAGGTCTTACCACTTTCTGCGTGCAGTCACGCATACCCATTGTGTTTGCGATCATTCTGGTTGCCTATCGGCGCTCCCGGATTAGTCTCGCCGTGCATTTTGCATCGCCTCTTGCCCTTCACGGCTGGGATTGGAACTCCGTTTTACGAGTTAGACCTGGACTTTGCGTTCAAACATTCCACGCTCGGCGAATGGACTATTTTAGTATCCCGGCCTGCCGATGATCTCGACGACGAAGAAGTCACAGTCTTGGAGCACTGCGTCCGCGTCGCGAAATACAATAGTTACTTTTGCCGCTGTTTGGACCTTTACTTCTGCATGTCTCACCGCGGATCCTCCCGGCATCACGCGAACCCAATAATGAGCGCCATTGAGCGGCGAAAATTTTGAGGTATCGAAGACACAGTCGTAGGTTCCTTGTCTAGTGCGGGTTATTGCCGAAAACCCTTGCGATGCCGCATCTAGAATGGCTAAATTTGCGCCGGTGCTGCGGCATAGCGCCAGTACCTCGCTTGGGCTGTTTGGATAGATTATGCGACCAAAGATAGGTTCAACATCTCGATAGAGCTGGGTGGCACCTAACGCATAAGAAGTCAGCAGATATTGAGCGCCAGCTTTAGTTGCACCCGACACATCTATCTTTCCGGCCCACGTATTTTGGCACTGAATAACTTCTCGTACGGAGCTATTCCCCCCCGCCGAAATAACCTGTCCAAAGAGACATGCATCTGTATCAAGTGCAATGCCGTAGGCAACGCCTTCCATGTAGACGGCGTTGACCGATAACTTCACACGGCCCTTGGCCGAGATACCTGTTTGATTGGTAACGCCATCAAGCGTTGTGGCACCACTTTCAAACTGAACGTTATTAAGCGTGACGCTCATCCATCCTACGGAATAACTACCTTCAATATCAACATCAATGCACTTTACTTTGTTTGTTACTTGTTCGACGTTGTAGTAGAATTGGGTGTTTGTGATCTCCCAGCCGACGCTTCCACCATAGCCGCTGTCGACCCGCAGACCTATGTCTTTGAAGCCCGTCACAAAGCAATCACGCAAACCGCAATTCTGCTGCCACGCAGGCGCGTAGATCGTTCTGACACCGTCGATATAGGATGAGTCAAACTTCATCATTTCAGCACGGCACCCGAACTGGCTCTTTGTTCCGTTCTGACTCAACCATAATTCGGTGTCTGTGCCCCACGTTTCGGGGTTGGCCTTTAATACGGTGAACTGGCCCAAACCCTTTAAGACGACACCGCTACGCGTGTGAATACGCCCGCTACATAGATATTGCGCTGCCCTGCCGAATTTAACCACGCCGCCGCTATTGTTAGCATCGGGAGCCTTGCTGATAAAGTCAGTGCCGATAACTGATTGCACCGCATCAATTGCATGTTGAATAGGCACGTCATTATTTGTCAGGCCACCTGTTCCGCCCCTAGCGCCCCACCATTCAACGAACACTTCTGGCGTTCCTTTGTTGACAAACTGCACCGCCCCGCCTGCACTTCGATCAAATATCTGGTGCAGCCCAGCAATCGGCACTTCTTCAAGATTGACCTTGACACCCGATGCAGGTTTTAGAATTGCCCCAGGCGCCATTACCAATTGAGCAGTAATGGTGGTGTCCACTGTGAAAGTGTAAATTCCGGGCGGGATTTGAAGCTGCCCCGAAACCACTGAGGCAAATGCCGCCTCGTTTGCCGTTAATCCCTCGCCTACAGTGTCCAGTCTAATGACGGAACCTGTTGCCGACTGAAATGATGGGACTACGCTGATTCCGCTGCCGCCCACAAAGACACCGATACCAGCAACTAATTTTCGCCGCGTCACAAAATTTAGACCATTCGGCTTGTCAGGAAACATGTTACTAAACTCTCAGCTAGATCAAGCCCATCTATCATAACTAGCCAGATGCTATGTCGAACGCGAGTCTCATGTAACCCAAAAGAAGGTAAAGGATAGTGGGCTGCATCGTATTGCCTTCATACGAGAGAATGCCAACCTCTAGATGAGGCAATTCATTCAGCCGGCTGTGGTTTCTCATTCAATGATCGGATATCTGCATAGTTTGGCGATAGTCTTGAAATAACTCACAGAGGCTTTCTTACTTGCCGAGTAGCCGCCATGTTTTGAGCATTTTGATTGCCTCTAGGCGCGCCCGGATTAGTTCCGCCGCGCATTCGGCACCGTTTCTTGCTTTTGCGGTTGGGGATTGGCACTCCGTCTGCGAGCGGGTCTTTGCCAAGCATCGCGGGGCTAACGCCAGCCATTCCTGTTTAATAGAATTGTTCCTCTGTTTTTTGCATTTCCTGATCTCCCTGCGTGATGTTGAAATTCTTCGGTAACTACAGACTGTCCGCCCTAGTTGACGACATGAACATGCTTCACGATCTGTTCACGCGGCTGGTGCAGCTTTGCTAATGAGTGTAATGTTGCGCGGCAGTTGCTTTGTTTAACGCTAGCCGTCCATAAAGTTCGGCGGCTTAATATAGTCCCCCATGTTTAGCGCGGTTCGCCGTGCGAGTTCGGTAAATATGCTATCCAATGTTGTAGCGTCGGCAGCTAGCATGCCGCTAACCATTGCGAGATCGACACCTGTCCGTCGTCAGATCATTTTGCACTGATAGCATCTCAGCCAATCAATGTGACGCAGGCACCCACACCGCCCCCAGCAGCGACTGTAGTAGTGACCGCCGCCACCTCAATTGAGGGTTTCACACCAATTGCCAGCAATTTCGACCCAGCATCCGAACTAGTCTCGACACCAATTACGCCGTCTTCAGCCCCCGACGTTGTAGGGGCTTTTCGGCTTATATCCATGCCCGGACATTTGAAATCGGACGACCCGATCGTCGATCCCGGGCGACCGGGAAAGAGCCATTTGGAGCCGAAGCCTTTTAGGCGACTAGGCCGTTCAAGCGCTTTGCTGCAACTTAGCGCCGCGTATTCCCTGGCATAACCGAGTCCAACGCCACGCTCACACCTGAAATGATGTTTGGTTATTTCCTTTTGCAGATAGCGTTCCCTCCATACCGATTGGAAGCGGGGGGTTGTTCTGCACTCCTATCCCCGCAAAAGGGGTGGCTTTACAATTCCCCGTTCGCTAGCAGCTATTTCGAATGATGTTTGGGAATCACCTATGCGTAAATTGTTAGTAATCGTTGCTATGTCATCCGCTCTTGCCGGATGCAGCAGTTCGCAACTCGGCGGTGCTGGCAGTGTGTCAGATGTAAAAGTCGTTGAAAGTGACGTTTTGCCCGAACCCACTCGGCTTGATCTGTTTGAGCAAAATCGACCTTATCTTATTGGTCCATTTGACAAGTTGACCATTGATGTCTTCGGCATTGAGGAACTGAGCAAGCAGGAAGTCCAGACGGATGCTGGCGGACGAATATCCTTCCCGTTGGCAGGGATCATAGAAGCAGCCGGCAAGACTCCCGGCGAACTTGAGGAAGAGATTGAAAGCCGGTTGCGCGGGCAATACGTCCGCGATCCGCAGGTCACCGTGAACCTCAAGGAAACTGTTAGTCAGGTTATAACTATTGACGGCCAGGTGCGCGAACCGGGGCTATATCCGGTGATCGGCAAAATGACACTGATGCGCGCAGTGGCTATTGCTAAAGGTACCGCTGAATTTGCCAAATTGGATGATGTAGTAATATTCCGGACGGTCAATGGCCAAAAAATGGCGGCATTGTATAACTTGAAAGCGATCCGCCGTGGTCTTTACAATGACCCAGAGGTGTTCGCCAATGACGTTGTTGTTGTTGGTGATTCACAGGCACGCAGATTGTTTAAAGATGCCCTCCAGATTGCGCCGACTCTGCTGACTCCGCTTGTTTACTTTCTCCAGACAAACTGATGGCATCAACGTGACAGTGGGGGTTTAATTTTTACAGTCTTCATTATACGGTGTGAACCATTTCCGCAAAATTGCTAACATAGATGTCGTTCTTGAGCGCAGCGATAGCTTGCGTGATTTCCTGTTCCATCTGAGCAAGATATGCCAGACGATGCTTACCAAAGTCCAAGTCGCTGACTTTTTCAAGCTGGCCGCACAAATGAGCCAGCGAGGTTGCACCCATATTGTTCCCAGAGCTCTTGAGCGCATGAGCGCAAAACCGGAATTCGGCGACATTTACTGATTTTACTGCATTTCGCAATGGTTCAATCGTCTGTTCCATATCTTCCAGAAAGCCGTCAATCATCGAGTTAACAAATGCCTGATCGCCGATCGATTGTAGATATTGAATTTGAGCGCGGTCAATTGGGTCACTTTTATTTGAGTTGTCGTGCATGAAGGGCACGGCTCTTTGGCCTGGTTCAGGGAGTTGGACGACGGGGTCACCGCGTTGGTTCGGTATCTCTGCGCAATATGTTTCGATTGTCGACAATAGCAACTGGGCGTCCACAGGCTTCGTGATCCGAAGATCCATGCCTGCATCAAGGCACTTCATTTCGGTTTCCGATGTTGCATCGGCGGTAACTCCGATTATTGGTAAGCGGCTGTCGCTATCCTCACCTTCCCTCCACCTCATGCACGCGTCAATACCATTCAGACGGGGCATGTTGACATCAAGCAATAGAATGTCTGTGTCGCCTTTTTGTAACTCAATGAGGGCTTCGTCACCATCTGTCGCCATTGCCACAGAATGGCCCGCCGCTTCGAGGATTGCAGCCAGGACATTCCGGTTAGTACGGTTGTCGTCAGCAACCAAAATACGCTTCGGCGTATAAGTTTTGTGTTCGTCGGCGAACTCGACTTTGGATATGCGCATTCTGCGCGCAAATGCGCGGCCAATATCTATCGCGCTATGAATCTCCACCAATTGGGCAGATGGCCGAAGGTTCGTGGTAAAGACGGGCGTCTGCTTAAGCTGCCCCAGCCCAGCGATGTCCTGTTCGGAGACAAGAATTGGTGCAACGTCAGCTTCAGCAAAAATATCCCATATATGGTCTTCAGGCAGGATAACATGGGCTAGAGTCTCTGCAATCAGTGCGATCTGGAACTGCTTCAAATCGAGGCCGTCAAGGGCATCGAGTAGCGCTATTCCGTCTGTGCAACTGATATGCCGAACATTGGAAGTTTCTGAAGTTTGCACATTTAATAAAAAGTCAGCGTCCATCGGTCCAATGGCAAGAATGTTTATTGGGAACCCTTTCGGACCGTCAATGCGCTGGGCAGGCTCCTCGATATATTCCAATGGAACGTCTATCCGGAAAGTGCTTCCTTGGCCGAGTTGGCTTTCAACCGTAATGGTTCCGTCTACCTGTTCGGCTAGCTGCTTGCATATAGACAATCCGAGGCCAGTACCGCCAAAACGGTTCATGACGGTCTCGTCGGCTTGCTGGAACGGCTGGAAGATTCGCTCTTTGGCTGAATCGGCAATTCCGATGCCTGTGTCCGATACCGCAAACCACAAAGCACTTTGGTTGTTACGCATGGCTTTGCCGCAACTTATCGTGATTGAGCCTGCTTCTGTAAATTTTGCAGCGTTGCCTACCAAATTAAGCAATATATTCCGAATGACGCTTACGGGTCCGTCAACCAGATTGTTACTCATTGGCTCGGCTTGAAGGTAGAGCTTTAACCCCTTTTCTTCCACCCGCACGGTCATGATATCGCGAATTTCGGTCAGTAGATCAGTGGGACGAAAGGCCGAATGCTTCACTTCAGTCTTACCTGTGCCAGCCTTTGCGACATCGATCAGTTGCTCGATGAGATGGAGAAGATGTTCGCCGGCCAAAACGCTCGCTTCAACCATGTCCTTTTGGCCGCGGGGCATATTCGAATGGCGCAGGTGATTGCCGTAGCCTATGATTGCATTCAGCGGCGTTCTCAATTCGTGGCTCACACTGGCAAGAAAAAAGCTTTTGGCTTTGCTTGCCAAATCTGCTTCCTCTTTGGCGTCGGAAATGTTCTGGATGAGTGTCGAACAATACGCAGGGATAGCGAGCAACGCGACCGTCAGGACGAGGCCTAAGGTCAGATTTTGCTGCCAATATGCCGTTGAAACAACCACAGCACCAAAGCTTAGTGTTGACAACATTGCAGTGCCAAGCAGCCAGTTTATCCCGAAGCGGAAACCATTGCTTAATATCATCCACAGCAACACCGGGTAAAACACGGCCATCTGCTCCGGAGCATGATACATTACACAAAATGCTAAAATTGCATCACATACCGTTGCTGCAAGCCAGCGTCTTTGTTTTTTCCATATACCTTGCCGATACATGATAAAAAGAGCTGCATTGAAAACAAAATAGGCGAAAAATGCAGACAAAATGAGCATGTCATAGCCGAGGAAATAGGACGCACCGCCCGACAGAATGGCAAGCATGATCCGACTGGAATGCACTGGCTGTTCTGAAGCCGGGTCACCCCTAAATATGCTCCACATTCGCTTCATTTTGTCGCCAGTCGGAACTGCGCCTGTCCGCTGCTAAACAATTTGCGGAGATTTTGGACGGATAAGGGGCGGCCAATCAGGAAACCCTGAACTTCGTCACATCCTGATGCACGTAATAAAGCAAATTGCGCTTCTGTTTCAACCCCTTCCGCAACTACGCGCATATCAAGTGCATGAGCCAAATGCGCGATCGTTGAAATAATTGCGCGGTCGGTCGCCGATGTTTCGATACGCGAAATGAACGTCTGGTCAATCTTGAGCCGCGTGGCGGGCAAATCTCTGAGATACTGAAGCGATGAGTACCCAGTCCCAAAGTCGTCAATCGAAATCTGGATTCCGCCTGCCCGCAGAGTGGCCAGTTGCTCATGAACTTTCTGGTTGTTGTCAATCAACAACTCTTCAGTAATTTCGATCGCCAATTTTCCGCGCGGCACGTCGTATTTGGCTACGAGATCAAGAATATCATCGCACATCGCCGCATATTGGAACTGCTTGGGTGACACATTGACCGCGATATGCGGAAGATCAACGCCTTGAAGTCTAAACTCTGCGATCTGTTTGCAAACGGCTTCTACAACCCACGCACCGATACGACCAATCAGGCCGGAGTCATTAGCAACCTTGATGAAGTCCGCAGGAACCAGTCGCCCCCTCACTGGGTGGTTCCACCGCACCAAAGCCTCAAGTCCGACATAGACGCCAGTATTTGTGTCTACAATCGGCTGATATTCTAAAAAGAACTGTTCATTGTTCAAAGCTTCGCGCAAGTCGGCTTCAATCCCTGCGTTCATTTGCGCAATATGGTTCATCTGGGGCGAGAAAAAGCAAAAGCAATTTCGACCGGAGGATTTGGCTTCGTACATGGCGAGATCAGCCAAGCGAAGCAACTCATCCGGTGATGTGCCATCTTCCGGGATCAGCGCAATACCGATGCTAGCTCCAATGAGCTGTTCAACGCCGCCAATCGTGTAGGGCTCACCAATCTTTGCGAGCAAGCGTGCACAACTCGCTGCAGCAGAACTGCTGTCTTCCAGATTCTGGAGCACGATGGCAAATTCGTCGCCACCTATGCGGGCGGCAAAGCCATTGTGGTCCAAAGCTGCTGTGAGGCGTTCAGCGACTTGGCGCAACAGGACATCACCTGTCTGGTGACCGCGTGTATCATTGATGACCTTAAACCGGTCAAGATCGAGCAACAAAAGTGCCGCGCCGCGTTTGCTGGAATCGCTATCGTCTATCGCCGTACGCATCCGTTGCGCCAACAATGTGCGGTTTGGCAATCCTGTCAGCATATCGTGGAGTGCCAAATGTGTGCGATGCTGCTCGGCAAATTTGCGTGCTGTGATATCCAAGCCAGTCGTCAGAATGCCGATGGCCTGATTATCTTTGTTCAAAAGCGGCGTTTTGTTGCAGTGAAAAATCAGCTCGACGCCCTTACTGACGAACTTCTCCTCAAAGTTCGGAATGTTGACGCCAGTTTCCAAAATGATTGCATTCCGGCGCATTTCGCGTTCGACGAGATCTGCTTCCATTATTTCGGCAATGGGTTTGCCGACCAGCTCATTGGGATCACGCCCGAACAATGCTGCCTGATACGAATTCAAAAACAGAAATTTGCCATTCCGATCGGTGGCATTGATGAGAATTGGCGTGGTGTCGATAATCTGCTCGAGCATCGACTTGCCGCTTTTATCTTCAAGATTTGGATCGCTGTTGACGCGATTGACTTCGAGCGACTGGTTGAGTTCGCGCTGACGATAATGTTGTCCCAACAGCAACAACGCACGGTCTCGAAATTCAATATGCGTGACAGGCGTTTGCAGAAAGTCCGTAGCACCGGCATCAAGCGCGGTAATCCGGCATTCCCGGTCCTGCCTCGCCGTTATGATGATAGCCGGAATATGGGCACCAATCGTGCGCGACCGGATCTTACTGATGAATTCAGCACCATTCATTTCCGGCATTCGGTAATCAACGATCAGGAGGTCTGCGGGTTCGGTTTCAAGCCACTTCAACGCATTTACAGCGCTGTGAAAACACTTTGCGGAAAATTCCGGACCCATCATGGCAACATACTGCGCGTAAACGCGAAGATTGGTCGACCGATCATCCACAATGACAATGCGCGCTTGCATGGTCATGCGCTAGCCTGAGAACCTCAAGGAATGGTTAAAACGCTGTTTGCTATTGGCAGTTCAAACCATATTGAATGTGTTTGAAGGTTCGTTATTTGGCGGCGATCAGTAACTGTAGTTGAATGAAGCTGTAACATCATATTTTTGCATGTTTTTTATCATTTCTCGGTGACGGTTAGTAACATGTGTTCGCATCCATATTTCTGAACCGGAACCGTGTAAGCGCGCGTCTTGTTGCCAAAAACTCGGGTTAATAGAGTTTGAAATGCGACAAATGATTTTGCATGAAAGCTTGTCTGCGTCCAGCGAGCCTATGCCGCCATATTGTTGACGAACGCATCCAACGCACGTCCAAGCTTGGGCACAATCTGGCCGTGAATTGAGTGCAGGCCAGAGCGCCTCGGGCGCGTTGCTATCCACCCAAGCTCGTCAGGCGATGCCGATCCGATATGACGCGTATTGAGGCGACATATGGCACTGAGCTCATGGGCAAATGCATGCCAGCTTAGCATTTCTCCGTTGCTTATATGCCAGAGGCCGCGGGCGCCATCGATGGTTAAGTCGAGTACGGCGTTCGCCAAATGCGGGACATAGGTTGGAGATACTTCATGTTCCGGCGATGCGAGGAACGTCTCGCCCCTGCGTAATGTTGCGACAAGATGATGCGCGAAATTATGTGTATCAAAAGGCGAAAAGAAAGCTGCTGTACGAATGACCAACGGCATCGCCATCTGCAACAATACCGCGTCGGCTTTCGCTTTACTCTCACCATAGATGTTTAGTGGGTTCAATATAGCACCTTCCGTATAGGGCACCTCGCTTTCGCCATCAAACACCAGATCGCTTGAAAAATGCACATTAGGAAGGCCAAGCTCCTCGCAGCAAATTGCAATCGCGAGAGCGCCATCGGTATTGGTTTCAAGGCAAGGCTCAATAGCTATTTCAGCCTCGTCAACTTTAACCCAGCCGGTCGCGTTGATAACTGCCCACGGCTGATGACGCTGGAGCGTTTCACGGATGCGGGCTGGGTCGTGGATCGGCATGTCGGCTCTGGATGTTGAGGTGACGCGCAGCCCACGATTTCTGGCTGCACGTGCCAATGCCTGACCAAGGGTTCCACTATTTCCAACGATCAACAGCGGTGCGCTTTGGACCGAATATTGGGATCGCACGACACCGCGCGCGACCGGAACTGGCGGATATTCTAGTCTATCGTCGCGTTGCCACCAGCCCGCCCCAGACATTGCTGCTGGCAAGGCACGTGACTGGGTGATCGCGGCGATTGTTTCGGTGAGGCCAGTCGGCCGTAGCGTTTGCCCCCGAGGATCAAAAACGCCGCTTTCATAATCATCCAAAGGTTTCGTCAACAAGCTTGACCAACCACGCGCGCCCATCAAAGTCCAGATAGTTACAGCGGTAACGGTTTTGTTTACAGCGTTCAGTTGCATCCCGCTGTCCCACGCATCCCGGACCCAGCGCATTTGCTCCTCGCGGGTGCAACCATTGTGGCATTCGGTTAGCGCAACTGGTATCTGATATCTCTCCCACGCCTCTGACAAGGCATTTTTGACGCCATTGGGCGGGGTAGCTAACACGCGCACGGCCTCTATATCGGCATATTGCTGAGCGTTGTTTCCGCCAATTGTGATTTTGGGATATCGGCTTATGCGATGATCGAGGAAGCGGTCGCTTGTGACATAATGGTTTACGCCGATAATGTCCGGCGGGCACGGGGCCGCAGCTATCCGTTCTAGCCGTTCCTTAAACCCCAAGGCGCATAGTCCGTTGTAAAATGGATGGCCCGGCAACACCATTCCGCAAAGGAGATCCCACGTCATCCAGCGCCTTTGGTTGTCATGTGCAGCCTGATCTGAAAGCGCTGCTGTTGCGTATGTCGTACCAATGTCTTCAGTTTGAACCAGTTTTGCAGCAGGGTTGACCGCGCGAATTTCGCGCATCGCGCAAATTGTCGCATCAGTCTGGTTTAAGAGCGCTAGCCAAAAGGCCTTATCGCTGCGTTCATGCGGATACCAGTGGCCGTAAAGCGCCGAAAAACGCGCCGTGGTGAGCGGCTCATTGATTGGAGTCCAATATTCTATCGCCGGAAGTGCGCGGGCGATGTCGGCTGCGTGGGCGCCCAGACCCTCTGCAAAATTATCTGCGACAAGACTTGTGTTTGGAGGCCCACTGCCATGATGCAATAATCCGACGATGGGCTTGATGCCGTTTTCGGTCAGGAAATTGATGTCTTCAGTAATCCAATCCCAAGGAGTTGAGACATCCTCCCAAGCCACACGGTACCGAAATGCCGTGATGCCCAGTGCGGGTAGAGCGCGCAGGCATGCTTTTCGCATCTCGCGCTCTGCTGGCAATAGCTGATCCTGATACCGGTCTTCAACGCGATTTAACGTACATTCAAAGCCGGCCCACATTTCCATCTCATTTTCCTCAACTCGTCGAGAGTTGTGGGAACCATCCCGACATGCATTAGTTTCAATCTTACCGTGAACGTAGGATAAATCGCATGTTAATGGAAGTGACAGATGGAAAAAGAATACAGAGCAAATTAAAGCCAATTCTATTGTGCTTTAGTCATTTGCGCTGGAATTTTGTATTTCAACGTCCGCAGCATTTAATGTCACGTTTTGCAAAAACATACCAAGTTATTTATTGGGAAGAACCTAATTTCGTTTTGAATAGTGAGCCTCGTCTGGATATTACTAAATGCAATGCGACGGGCGTAACAATCGCGACACCTATTTTACCTGAGGGTTTGTCGCTGGGACAACAGGAAATTGCGCTACGTGGGCTGCTCGAATCGCTGGAGATGTCGGGTAAAAGTTCGCTCGTTCGCTGGTATTATACCCCAATGATGTTGCCATTTTCACGCCACCTGACTGCATCGGCAGTTGTCTACGACTGTATGGATGAATTGAGCGCGTTCCGTTTCGCGCCGCCGGAATTGCTGGAGCGGGAAGCGGAATTGATCGAGATTGCTGACCTTATTTTTACGGGCGGCAAAAGCCTGTATGAGGCAAAGCGAAATAGGCATCATGCCGTTCATTGTTTTCCCTCCAGCGTCGATGTCGCTCACTTCGAGGCGGCGAGGGACCACGCAGATGATCCTGCCGACCAGGCCCAGATTGGCTTTCCGCGCTTGGGCTATTATGGAGTCATCGACGAACGCATCGATCTAGAGTTGATAGCCCAAGTTGCGACTGCACGACCGGACTGGAATGTCGTGATGATTGGCCCGGTCGTGAAAATATCGGAAAACGAATTGCCCCGCCAGCCTAACATCCACTGGCTCGGAGGCAAGAGTTACGAAGAGTTGCCGCATTATATGGCGGGTTGGGATGTGGCGCTGATGCCTTTTGCCATGAATGAATCTACGCGGTTTATCAGCCCAACGAAAACGCCTGAGTATCTCGCGGGTGGCAAGGTTGTCGTGTCGACGCCGATAAAAGATGTGGAAGCTAGCTACGGCACGTGCCCAAGGGTGTGCATTGCTGCGTTACCGGAAGATTTTATCGCGGCCTGCGAAACCGCACTGGTCTACGCAAAGACAGGCGAGGGTATGAAGGTTGCCGACGCCATGATCGCGTCTTCCAGCTGGGATAAAACGCAGGCAGAAATGGCTGCCTTAATCATCGAAGTTCATGGTGCGGACCGCCGTGTACACCCGATTTCCGCGCCGTCCGCTTGGCCCGCACCATCGAAAAAGCATTATGATTGGGTTGTGGTTGGTGCAGGTTTTGCAGGGTCGGTCATGGCGGAACGTCTTGCCGCTGGTTCGGGCTATAATGTGCTTGTTGTCGACCGGCGTTCGCATGTCGCTGGCAACGCCTTCGACGAACGTAATGCAGTGGGCCAATTGTACCACAAATACGGCCCCCACATCTTTCACACCAATTCGGCAGATGTGTTTGAATATTTGTCGCGTTTCACCAAGTGGCGCAAATATGAACATCGTGTATTGGCGCAAATTGACGGTGTTCTGGTGCCCATCCCGATAAATCGGACCACGATAAACACCTTGTACGGGTTGGAACTTGCAACCGACTCGGAAGCCGAGGCTTGGCTTGCGGCACGTGCGGAGCCGGTTGAGACCATTGAAACTTCAGAGGATGTAGTCGTCTCAGCTATCGGCCGAGAATTGTATGAAAAATTTTTCCGCAGTTATACCCGGAAACAGTGGGGGCTTGACCCAAGCGAGTTGGACAAATCGGTGACGGCGCGCGTGCCCACACGCACAAATGTCGACGATCGCTATTTCACAGACAAATTCCAGGCGATCCCAGCAGATGGCTATACCAGGATGTTTGAAAATATGCTGGATCATCCCAAGATTGATGTGATTACTGGCATCGATTTTGCGGACATACGCGACACCTATTCCTTTGACCGTCTCGTATATACCGGTCCAGTCGATGAATATTTTGGCTTTTGCTATGGCGCACTGCCTTACCGGTCATTGCGGTTTGAACATGCTGTGGTAGAACAGGAACAGTATCAGCCAGTCGCCACGGTTAACTATCCAGATGAACAGACGCCTTATACGCGGATTACCGAATATAAGCATTTCACTGGCGATACAGGAGCGGTCACAAGCATCACGACGGAATATCCTGCAGCTGAGGGAGATCCTTACTATCCGATTCCGCGTCCGGAAAATCAAATATTGTATAAGCGCTACGAGGCGCTTGCTTCAGCTGAAGCACATACATTATTCGTAGGCCGGCTCGCGACATACAAATATTACAACATGGATCAGGTTGTAGGTCAGGCGTTGGCTACATGGCGCAAGCGGGTATTGGCAGACCAGGATGCGCAGGACATGGTCGAGGCTGCGCAAGCTGTCGGCTAGTTCTATCTACCTGCCACCGATACCATCATTGTTAACATCAATCCGATAATTCGGGCCGGGCGTTCGTTACGCCTGGCGCGACACTTGATGCAATGCACAGCAGAAAAAGCATGGTTGGGTAGCTGAAATATAGCGCACCATCATAAAGTGAATATACGAGCATGCCAACAACCCCGCCAACTCCAGCGGCGCTTGGTCCTGCGCTATAGGGCCATTTCCACTGGCGCAATGCGGGCGCGAAAATCATGAAGGCGAGCAGAACTGACAATATCCCGCCCGAAAATAAAAGCTGGAGCGGGTAATTGTGCGGATGAAAGAATTCGTCGGCTTTGGCTGTTCCAAATTTGGCAAATTGATTAACGCCCCAGCCGAGTAAAGGCCGTTCGCTTATCTTTGCAATCGTTCCTTCCCACAACCCTGTTCTGCCCGAACTTGCGTCATTTATTGTGTTCGCATCCGCAAATCCAATGGCTTGGGCTATTCCATAAGCCTCATGCGGAATTGGCAGCGTGGCGACAACCGCCGTTGCCGCAAATGCGGATGATATGAAAAAAGTTGCTATGATCTTGCGAGTGTTGGTGGAAACACAGAATGTTGCAAATATTGCGACCAGTGCAGCCAATAAAGGACCGCGCGATCCCGTCCATAACGCCAGCCCAAGCCCAGCCGAACCAAACAGAACCGGCAAAGCCCAGCGCAACCATTTGTTGGTGCTACTGCGGTAAGCTATCAGACTGAACAGGCCTGCGGTGACCAGGGCGAACGCAAAATGTCCTAAATGCCGGACATTGTTCACTCCTGGAATTCTAGAAATCCAATCGTCACCTTGCGGAAAAATTGTAAAAATATGAAATGCCCAAATCAAGATATACATTAATGCGCCGCACCCGACTGATACCCATAATGTAAGCAAAAATTGCTGTCCGAGTGCTTTTCGCACATCAACGAGCGCGAGAAAAAACAGGCCAGCAAGCATAAGTTTGAAAAAGCCTATGGCACCAGACAGAATATCGTTTCCGGTTTGAAAGGTTATGAGCGATGCGATGAATAACCATAACAACAGCGCTACGCCCGAGATGATGGGGAGTTGTTTTATGGCGCGAACCGGCGAAAATATTCTTCCCATTGCGATGAGTACGAAGATCAATTGGATGATTGGCACTGCAAAGGAATTTGCACGTACAAATATCTGCCAGCCTTCCGGGTTATTGGTGATATCTAGTGGCAGCAACACCATCAAAATTGGCAATAACCCAATGATTGCCGCACCCATGAACATGTTACTATGCGATATATGTGCCGCCTGGGGTTCCTGGGGTTGCACAACCTGCGAACTGGTAACCTTGTCGAACGAAGTTTCGGTCAGCTTACTTGCTCCTTCAAGATGTAGATGCAATGGCTGAGCACCCCACAATCTGCATGTGCTTATTATAAACAGGATAGGTTTCAGTTAACAAATGGTCGTTCGATCATGTTGTACATGATGCAAGCTGTGGATTGCGGCTCGAACAATATTAATCCGTTTCTCTGAACCTGTCTGGTTCGGGCCTGCATTTTCAGAAGTAACGTTCTGGCGTTTTATCGAGCGAAGACCTTCGCGCTTTACTATTAACTCGGCTCGCGAACCTAACCCTGGCTTGCGGTACACGCTGTTAAGGTGAATTTTAACAGTCCCTTCCAGTAGGTTGCAACGGTCTGCTATTTGACGGTTGCATAACCCAAGACAGACCAGTTCTACGATTTCTATTTCTCTTTTTGTCAACAAATCGTTTGAACGAACGACACGACTGGGTCTGTTCACCGAATATTGCAAAGCGGTCTCGGTCATGCCGCGTTCGAACCATTTACCGCCGGCCAATACGACGTTCATGCCTTTGATGATTATTTCGGGGTCGCTGTCTTTTATAGCAATTCTTCTAATTCCAAGGCGCATCGCTTCGATCGTTTGTTCGGGGTCAATGTGCACCGTCAGAATCATTGCTGGAATATCAGGATGATGCTCACGCATATGGCGTAATTCCTTCAATCCAAAGCTCCGATCGATTGCACTCCGTTCCTTAGTGCGGCCACAACGGCCTTACATATGTGCACCCATCTATTAAGGCTGAATAGAAATGCGTAGGGGTAGTCTGACGAAACGAACGTTTTGGGATGGTTGCCAAAAGAGGGCACCTAGCTTAGCGATGTTATATGTCTATTACGCCACATTATGAAGAGCAATATCTATCCCTGATGCGGCAGATATGGGAGCATGGCACACTGCAGCGCGATCGCACGGGCGTGGGTACTAAGGCTCTTTTTGGGGCAACGATGCGGTTCTCGCTTGATAACGACGCTATACCCCTTTTGACCACAAAGCGGGTATATTGGAAAACGGCAGCGCGCGAGATGCTGTGGTTCCTCACAGGCAATACCAATATCCGACCACTTCTCGAGCAAAAGGTGCGGATTTGGACCGACTGGCCCCTCGATCGTTATCGTCGCGAGGCAGGCGAACAGATATCGCAAGAAGACTTCGAGCTACGCATCGTTGAAGATGAAGACTTCGCCCGGACTTGGGGGGATCTTGGTCCTGTTTATGGCGCGCAATGGGTGAACTGGCCGCGTTATGAAACTGTGGGTGACGGTTTGTACCGCCGAACCGAAAAGGGCATTGATCAGGTCAGCCTGTTGGTGGAAAGCCTTAAAAAAAATCCGGGATCACGCCGTCATATCATTGAAGGCTGGAATGTCGCGGAGCTTGAACAGATGGCGCTGCCACCCTGTCATAAAACCTATCAGTTCCATGTCGCCGACAATGTTTTAAGCTGCATACTGTCCCAGCGGTCTTGTGACCTTGGCCTTGGATTTGCCTTTAACGCATTTTCCGCAGCTTTGCTGACGAGGATGTTGGCTGCAATATGCGGGTATCAGGCTGGTGAACTTATTTGGCAGGGCGGGGACGTTCATCTTTACCTGAATCATGCTCCATTGGTTGAAGAGCAATTGGCCCGCTCGCCTGGTGGAAGTCCCAAATTGCGGCTGTTGCGGACACCGTCAGACATTTTCGACTTCCGCATTGATGATTTTGAGGTCGTGGATTATCTCCCGCAATCCCACATTTCCGCGCCTGTTGCAGTGTAAGTACTCTTTAGGTCAGTGATATTGACCTAAAACCTTGTTTGAAATATTATAACAAGCATGGATAATAAATTGCCTGAGTCGTTTGGGCGATGGGGAGTGGAGACGAATATGGTGCAGCATATGAAAGACAATCTCGCGCCGCTGCATTTGCATATCCCCGAACCCAAATTCCGACCTGGTGACGTAGCAGATTTTAGCGACGTTGTAGTTCCTGAAGTCGATGCCTATCAGCGCCCTGATGAGCATGCACAGCCAGCTGATATTCACCCATTGGCATACGGACTTGTCCGTGTGCTTGGGGATGACAACCACGCATCGGGTAGCTGGAATCCCGGTTTGAATGCCGATACCTTACGCACAATGCTGCGAAAAATGCTGCTGCTCCGGGCATTTGACGACCGCATGTTCCGCGCCCAGCGCCAGGGCAAGACCAGCTTTTACATGAAGTCGTTTGGCGAGGAGGCCACATCTGTAGCCACGACCATGGCGTTGCATGCGGATGACATGTGCTTTCCGAGCTACCGGCAGCAAGGCATATTGATCACGCGAGACTACCCCCTTGTCGACATGATGAACCAGATTTATTCCAACCGTGGCGACCATTTGAAAGGCCGCCAGTTGCCAGTGATGTATTCGGCAAAGGAATATGGCTTTTTCAGCGTCTCGGGCAATTTGACGACGCAATATCCACAGGCCGTTGGCTGGGCAATGGCATCTGCTTCGCGCGCGGATACGCGTATCTCGGCAGTCTGGTGCGGTGACGGATCGACGGCGGAGGGCGACTTCCACAGCGCGCTGACATTTGCGGCCGTGTATAACGCGCCAGTCATTTTTCAGGTCGTCAACAACCAGTGGGCGATTTCATCATTCTCCGGCTTTGCAGGCAGTGAGCGGACGACATTCGCTGCGCGCGCTATCGGCTATGGTATAGCTGGCCTCCGGGTGGACGGTAATGATGCCCTTGCAGTCTATGCGGCGATGCAATGGGCAGCCAATCGCGCGCGAACAAATGGCGGCCCCACCCTCATCGAATATTTCACCTATCGGGGGGAGGGCCATTCGACCTCCGACGATCCTGGTGCCTACCGCGCGGCGGAGGAATATGCCTTATGGCCATTGGGTGACCCGGTCACTCGGCTGAAGGACCATCTGATCACGATTGGCGCATGGAGTGATGCCCAGCATGACGCGCTTATCCTCGAATTGTCCGATCACGTGAAGTCGGTTCAGAAGGAAGCTGAGCAGAACGGTATATTGGGCCACGGTCTGCATCACCCGTTCGAGACGATGTTCGAGGACGTTTTTGAAGAAATGCCTTGGCATTTAAAGGAGCAGTGCGCGCAAATGCTTGAGGAGCAAAAAGACAAATTTGGTCCCGAGTGGAAGGCACGTTAATGGCTGAACCCGTCACAAAAACAATGAACATGATTGAGGCCATCAACAGCGCTCTTGACGTGATGCTGGCAAAAGACCCCGAAGTCGTGATCATGGGCGAAGACGTCGGATATTTTGGCGGCGTTTTCAGGGCCACGGCAGGATTGCAGAAAAAGCACGGCAAAACGCGTGTTTTTGACACGCCGATCAGCGAATGCGGAATCATTGGCGTTGGCGTTGGCATGGCTGCCTACGGGCTTCGACCTGTGCCGGAAATTCAGTTTGCCGATTATATCTACCCCGGGCTTGACCAGCTGGTAAGCGAGGCAGCCCGTCTGCGATACCGTTCAGCAAATGATTTTATCTGCCCCATGACTGTGCGCTCACCTTTTGGCGGCGGCATTTTTGGCGGACAAACGCACAGCCAAAGTCCCGAAAGTATGTTTACCCATATTTGCGGCATCAAGACGGTCATCCCGGCGACGCCTTATGACGCGAAGGGCCTGCTCATCGCGGCGATTGAAGATAATGACCCAGTGGTCTTTTTCGAACCAAAGCGAATCTATAATGGTCCGTTTACCGGCTATTATGACCGACCTGTCGAACCATGGTCAAAGCATGAGGGCAGCGCGGTTCCCGAAGGATATTACCGCATTGAACTGGGCAAAGCCGCTGTTGTGCGTGAAGGCGAGGCACTTACGGTGCTAACATATGGTACAATGGTGCATGTCGTAAAAGCGGTTGTTGCCGACCAGGGCATCGATGCCGAGATTATCGACCTGCGCACATTGTTGCCGCTTGATATCAAAACGATCATGGCATCTGTGCAGAAAACGGGTCGATGTATGGTTGTTCACGAAGCGACGCGCACGAGCGGTTTTGGTGCAGAACTCGCGGCGCAGGTTCAGGAACGATGCTTTCATCACCTCGAGGCGCCAGTTGAGCGCGTTACCGGTTTTGACACTCCCTATCCACACAGCCTTGAATGGGCCTATTTCCCCGGACCTGTGCGCCTTGCCCGCGCCTTTGATAAGATCATGAAGGACTGACCGATGCCCAAGTTTACATTCAATTTGCCCGACATCGGTGAAGGCATTGCAGAGGCAGAAATCGTCGCCTGGCATGTCAAGGTTGGCGACAATATCTCTGAAGACCAACCTTTGGCGGATATGATGACCGACAAGGCGACGGTTGAAATGGAAAGCCCGGTTTCAGGCGTTGTGACCAAGGTCGCCGGTGAAGCAGGCGACGTGATCGCAATCGGTTCGATGCTTGTGGAAATCGAAGTGGCTGGCGATGCAGCGGACGCCGTTGAAACGTCCGCGCCATTGGAGACGCCGACGCCCGCCGCTGTCGTTGAAGACGAAAATCCGCATGCGCCTGAACCGGTTGCCGAGACGATTGCGGTCGCGCCTGTGCCGCAACCTGAGCCGCCCGCCACGCCGATACCGGCCTCATCTGCGGATAAGGTCATGGCATCGCCTGCCGTGCGCCAACGTGCCAAAGACCTTGGCGTCGACTTAAGCGAGGTAAAGGCCGCAGGCGGACATATCCGTCATGCCGACCTCGATGCGTTTCTGAATTATGGAACGCAAATGGGCTACCGCCCAGCAGCGGCCAACGCGCGCCGTGATGACGAGACTATAAAGGTCATCGGCATGCGCCGCCGGATCGCTGACAATATGGCGGCGTCAAAGCGGCATATTCCGCATTTCACGTATGTCGAAGAAATCGACGTCACGGCTATCGA
>JBBQPQ010000021.1:0-31925 GCA_038217195.1 Sphingomonadales bacterium
CATGAAGGATATTTACGATATATGGATACTAAGCCGCACCTATGAGTTCACGGGGGATCGTCTCGCGCGGGCGATTGCGGCGACATTCGCCCGCAGGCAAACTGCAATTCCCATTGAGCCGCCGGACGCACTGACCAGCACTTTCGCCGAAGACGCCGCCAAACGTCAGCAATGGGCCGCTTTCGTGAAAGATGCCGCCGCGAAACCTGGTTCCCTTGCCGGTGTGCTTGACGATTTGGCGGCATTCCTCATGCCGCAAGCAGCCCAAGCACGAATGTTGGGTGCACCTGAAGTGGATGGTTCGAAAGAGCCATGAGCCGGACTCACTTCATGCGGAACACCCAAGAATATGGCGTCAGCGGTGCGAATCGAACTTGCAACCTGAACCGCCCCGGGATTGCCGGAGGCTATTTGGTTTAAGTTACGCGGCCATGGGCTTTGCGTCCAGCATGGCGTAATATTGGGCTTCAGCTTGTGCTGGCGGGATATTGCCGATGGGTTCGAGCAATCTGCGATTGTTGAACCAGTCGACCCACTCGAGAGTTGCGTATTCTACGGCTTCAAAGGAGCGCCATGGTCCTCGCCTGTGGATGACTTCGGCCTTGTAGAGGCCGTTGATCGTCTCGGCCAAAGCGTTGTCATAGCTGTCGCCAACGCTGCCGACCGATGGCTCAATCCCAGCTTCCGCCAAGCGCTCGGTGTATTTTATAGACACGTATTGCGACCCGCGGTCGCTGTGATGGACCAGGCCTCCACGATGAGCAGGACGACGATCATGGATCGCTTGTTCCAGAGCGTCCAGAACAAAGTCGGCATGGGCGGTCCTGCTCGCCCTCCAGCCAACAATCCGGCGGGCATATGTATCGATGACAAAGGCCACGTAAACGAACCCTGACCATGTAGCGACATAGGTAAAGTCGGACACCCAGAGCATGTTGGGCGCCTGTGCATAGAACTGCCGGTTGACATGGTCGAGCGGGCAAGGCGCCGCCTTGTTGCTAATCGTGGTGCGCACCGGCTTGCCCCGGATCACCCCGGACAAGCCCAAATCACGCATCAGGCGCGCCACGGTGGATCGGGCAACGGCAATGCCTTCACGCCGCATCTGGCACCATACCTTGCGCACACCGTAGACCTCATAGTTCTGTTTGAAGACACGCTGGATCTCCGGCGCCAGGAACTGGTCCCGCTGGGCGCGGGATGACAGTCGCGATGGATCACGGCGCTGGGCGACACGTTCGTGATAGGTGGATGGGGCAATCGGCAGAACCCTGCAGATCGGCTCGACCCCATAGGCCCCACGGTGATCGTCGATAAAGGCGATCATTTGCGAAACGGGCGGTCGAGCTCCGCCTGGGCAAAATATGCAGAAGCTTTGCGGAGGATCTCGTTGGCCTGCCGTAACTCGCGGTTCTCGCGTTCCAGCGCCTTGAGCTTCTCAGCCATCTCGGTCGGCATGCCAGTACGCTTGCCACTGTCGACCTCAGCCTTCTTCACCCACTCATGCAGCGTTGGCGGTGAACAGCCGATCTTCTCGGCAATCGATACCACCGTCGCCCAGCGAGACGGATAATCCTGCTCGTGATCCAGCACCATCCGTATCGCACGCTCCCGCACCTCCGGTGCGAATTTGTTCGTTGTCTTGCTCATAACGGCTCCTTCTACTCAAGAGTTGGAGCCTCCGGCAATCCCGGGGCGGCTCAAGATCCCGAATCCAGACAGCCCACTGTTCGTCGTTATGATTAATGCGCGCGCCTGCTCACCAAGTGTCTTCCGTTAACCGAAGCATTTGCCAACTCCAGATCAACGAGGGATCGGGGTTTCAAGCAGACGGCCCGATTCCGGCTCAATTCCGGTCAAAGCTAAATGTAGCCTTTGGAATGGTTCACCCGCACCCACGAATGCCTTGAACATCTCGAAAATTCGCCAATGCAAGTTATGGCCGATGTCAGAAGTTGGCCTCGCTCAGAATCAGCCTGCGTTGCTGCGAAAGCTGACATTTGCAGGGGCGCCTTTTGACCCACCAATGACCATTGCAGTATCACACAAAGTGTGATATATAATTTTGCCAATGAGTGATTGTCAGCAAACCCGCATTTACAAGAACCGCTGGTTTGCAAAATTTGCCAGCCGTGTGGGCATCAGTGACGCTATGCTCATTGCCGCCGTCGCGCAAGCCGATCAAGGCCAGATCGATGCAGATTTGGGTGCTGGGCTCATTAAACAGCGCGTTGCACGTGAGGGAGAAGGAAAGTCCGGCGGTTACCGCACGCTGATGTTCTTTCGCCACGAGCAACGCGCCGTGTTCGCGTTCGGCTTCGCCAAGAGTGACAAGTCCAATCTGACGGCGACCGAACTTAAGGTGTACAAGCAAGCCGCCAAGATCGTGCTTGCATTAACGTCGGAGCAGATTGCTATCGAGGTTAGAGAAAAGAGATTGTTTGAGGTGAACGACGATGTCCAAGACGTATAAAAGCGAGGCGCTTGCCGCTGTGCACGAGATGATGGAGGGCCTGCATGACGCGGGCAGCATTGACAAGCGGACGCTCCGTGAGTTCGACGAGGCGTGTCTTGTTCAGGCAGCACCGCTTGACCCTGAACAAATCAAGGCGATCCGAGAAGCGGAACGCGTCTCACAGCCTGTGTTTGCACGCTATCTTAACGTCTCGAAGAACCTCGTTTCCGATTGGGAACGCGGAAAGAAACGGCCAGGTGGTCCGGCACTCAGGCTGCTGTCGATCATTCAGCGCAAAGGGCTTGATGCAGTCGCGTGAGCGCTTGCGACTAAATTTCGATATCTTCGGACAGGCTGATCGCATCCTCGATATCAACACCAAGATATCGCACCGTGCTTTCCAGCTTGCTGTGGCCGAGCAGCAGTTGGCAGGCGCGGAGGTTGCCGGTCTTCTTGTAGATCAGCGCAACCTTGGTCCGGCGCATGCTGTGGGTGCCATAGTTGCCGGGATTGAGGCCGATCATTGCGACCCAGTCATCGACTAGCCGACCATATTGCCGTGTCGTCAAATGTCCTCCGCGATTGCTTCGGCTTGGGAAGATCCAGTCATCATCGCGCGCACCTCTCAGTTCGAGCCATGCAATAAGCGATTCCTTGCATGCGTCGGTGATCTCGAATTGAACGGGGCGTCCTGTCTTCTGCTGCACAACCATGCATCGCGAGCGAATGCTCCGTCCGATTGTCACATCGCTAATGCATAATTTGACCAGATCGCAGCCGCGCAATTTGCTATCGAGACCAAGATCGAACAACGCCAGATCACGCACTCTGTCCGCCATCTGCAGGCGAATGCGCACGCTCCAGATCTCTTTGAGCTTGAGCGGCAACTTCGGCCCAATCACATGATAGCCGCTCCAGCCTGTATTGACCGATCGATCCATGGCATCTTCCTTTCGGCGATGCCCCCTGTTCTGTCGGCATAGCATTTTAAGGTTACCAAACCGTTAGCGACCTTGCCCGCGTGGTCGAAATTGGCCGGTGTTCGACGTTCGGCTTCTTGAGAACAAGGCAGCGCAGTAGAGAAAAGCGACGTTGGCTAACTCACTCGGGTCAATGCGAACTGATGGGCTTGCCTGCCGTTCAGCTGCTTGACCGTGAATATCTGTTATGTTGGGAAAGCGGAACTTTGTTTCGTTTATTTGGAACAGCAGGCGATGGCCAGAGGTCCTGCTAAGACGAGCGGTCGGCTGAGTGCTGCGGGATAGCATTCAGCAGTTGTGATATTGCCGTCACGATTTGTGCGCCCACAAAAGGCTTCTGGACCATCACGCTATCAGGAACTCCCCGCGATGAGTGATCACTCGCAGAATCGCCCGACATATAGACTACAGGCATGAACGCATCAAGTTCGCGCGCGCGGCGGCCAACATCCCAACCGTCTGGACCATTGCCCATACGGATATCGGTAACAAGACCGACAATTGAACCTTTGGCGCCATCGAGCACTGATATGGCGTCGGCGCCGCTATGAGCAAGACAAACTGAGTACCCACTTTCTTGCAAAGCATCTTCCACTGAATGGCCGATGAGTACCTCGTCATCAACGACAAGAATCCGGACTGAAGGTTCCAATGGTCTTACTCCAATATAAAAGCGGGCAGTAATCTCAAACCGCAGTCGTGAAAGCCATTGAAGGGTGGCTACATATGAACTGATTTAGCAACAGATTATCCGTGTTGATAAATGAAAGTCACTCCGACACCAAAATCTCAACGCATCAATAACGCCGAAATGGGTTGATCGTTCCATCAGTCGAATAGAGTCGTGGGTTCGAGCAGTACGTGTTATGATTAACGAATGCAGCGCGATTTGGTGCGTAAATTCTTCCCGCTTTTCGGCTCTCACCCCGCGAGCCTCGGGTTTTTGAACGGCACGTAATGTCCAATTTACCAATTGATGCGGAACACGCGGCGATCAGCCTGACGATGGCTGTGATCCTTGAATCGCCGACGCCGCTTCTGCTGCTCGATGGCGAGCTGGGCGTTGTCGGAGCGAGCGTATCTTTCTGTGACGCTTTCGGGATCGACTCAGCGACGGTAGAAGGCAGTCCGCTGTTTGAGCTTGGGACGGGAGAATGGGATGTTCCGGCGCTGCGCGCGCTTTTTAGCTCAGTAGCTTCGGGTACGGCGCAGATCGCTGCCTTGGAAATCGAACTCGAGCGGCCGGATTTCGAAAAACGCTGCCTGATCATCAATGCGCGTCAGCTAGCATATCACGACATTTGTCGTCCGCGCCTCTTAATGGCCGTGGCAGATGTAACGGATGCGCGCGCCAACAATCGCGCTAAGAATTCCGTCATCGAACATCTCGGCGTGCGCCTTGAAGAGATTCGGCACCGGGTCGCTAACAGTCTTCAGATCGTGGCAACCCTTTTGTTGCAAGCCGCGCGGCGAACAACCTCAGACGAGACGAGGGATAACATGAACGAAGCGCATCATCGCGTGATGTCCGTCGCCGCGCTTGAACGACAACTCTCGGCATCTCCAGCAGGCGACGAAAGTGTCGAACTGCGAACCTATTTTACAAATCTCTGCTCTAACATTTCCAGTTCCATGGTCGATGATAACGACAATGTCACGTTGGTCGTGACAGGAGGCGGACTGGTTACGCCCAGGGTATCTATCAGTCTGGGCCTGATCGTTACCGAGCTCGTGATTAACGCGCTAAAGTACGCATTCCCGGACGCTCGTTCCGGCAGGATCGAGATTGGTTACGAAGCACAGGGCCCTAATTGGACTCTGTCGATTAGGGACGACGGGGTCGGCATGCCAAATGACCGAGCCGACAACCGCACCGGACTTGGAACGAACATCGTTCGAGCCTTGGCTCACCAACTTCAGGCGACGGTTGATGTAGCGCCCGGAACGCCTGGAACAGTTGTTTGCATCAAACATGTCAAGGTCGCGTTAATCAGCGGTATTAAGGACGAGGCCACGACCGCGCTCGCGTCGGTTGGAGGGTCGGTTGGTTGGAGGTCAAGTCGCCAATGAAGCACAGTTTAAAGGTCAAACTCTAATGGACATGCCGCACACTGCTGAGCAAGGAAAGACGTTGATGATCGTCGAGGACGAGGTCCTTGTCGCAATAACGCTTCGCGATGAGCTGGAAAGCGCGGGCTATCAAGTCTTGGACCTCACCGACCGGCACGATGATGCGGTAGCCGTGGCCCGCGAAAGCGCGCCTGATCTCGCTCTGGTGAACATCCAGCTTCGCGGCCGGGATGATGGGATCGAGCTGGCCAAGCAGCTCAAAGCTCTCGATATTCCTGTACTACTCATTAGCGGTCAGGTCAGTCGGGCTCAGTCAGCTAAAACCGTCGCAATCGGTTCGATGCCCAAGCCCTACAGCGCTCCGGAGATGGTCGCGGCCGTCACCTATCTGCTCGCCCGTCTTGGCGGCGAAGACTCGATCGTTGCGCCCGCCGGGTTGGAAGTGTTCGTGTCTACCACGGATGACCTCGCGCCCGCTGCATAAGCCTTCGACCGGCGTAGATCGGAATTAGCGTTGGTCGACCTGATGAGACCAAGGCCACGTCTCGTGCCTCGTCGGCGGTTAAACTTGCTAAAATTCGATAATAGCCTCACCAGGCAGACCAATGTGCAAGGTTGCGACACACAAGCTTTTGTCGTTTGGTGTGGGCGTCGTAGTTGCAAGAATGCTAATACCGTCTTTACTTAGTTAAGACTGTTTAAATGAGCGAAGTTGCTCAAAAATTATCTTCTCTTTATAAGAAAAAGCAACGACCGGAGGCCTACTGTCAGATCGTGATTTCAATCCGCAGATTAAAAAGTGCCAGTATCAGAAGGCATAGCCAACGCGCACTTTTTCTTTTCCGCGTCGCATCGCACCCCCAACAAATCCGAAGCCCAATAACATCAACGCCCAAGTGGCGGGTTCAGGAACGGCAGCCGCCATGTCCGAAGTTTGGAACTGTGTGACAAAGCCGAAAGTGCTTGTAACACCATTGCCACCAGTTCCATTCTGAAGGAACAGGCTCGAAGTGCCGTCGGCGAGGACGTTTTGTCCATCCAAAGTGGTCCCCGACCGGTTGCTGCCACCAAAGCTAGTTAAATCGAGCAACAAATTACCCATAGAGGGGTCGTAAAAGAATGGATTAACAAAATCGAACGTGACATCAAAATCCCGGGTCACGCCATTAGAGCTCATCGCTGCAGACGAATAAGTCACGTTGCTGCGTGGTATGACATCGATTACGTTTAACCCGGTGTTGGCAGAAAAGCTATTGCTGAGATTGTCTGCGCCCGCCGACGTCGTCGATAGCTGGAGTCGAAAACCCTCGGTTGTTCGTGTGAATGATGTGCCAGGACCGCTGAACAGGCCTCCAAACGTTTGGCCATTGGTCCGGAAGGAAACGCCGGTAAAGGTAACAGGACCTGTTTTGAACTGGTCAGCATTAATTACCTGCTGCAAGCGCGCCACATTGATAAAGCCAAGCACATTACGGCTTCCGCTATTGCCTTCTACGTTTTCTAAGCCGGTCGGAACCACTAAGGTTGCAGCAGTTGCTGGCACGACAATGAGTACGGCGGCGGCGGCGGCGAGCGATGCTAATAATTTTATATGAAGCTCCGATTTTGAAACGTAGATTTCGCTACAGATTGACAGAGCTCGGCCAAAAACATGGTTAAGAGTCTATCAACACAAATAGCGTCCGCCTGAAATGGTTCCGGTGGTCGCGTAAAATCGCGTCTTTGTTCGAAGTATCGAACAAAGCGAATGTCGGGTTTGGAGTATAGGTCTTGTGCGCGTCAACGTCGCAAATGTCTCGACATCGGCGGTTGCGGTGCGGTGAACGAACGTCCGCTTATGCGTCATGGGCCAACAATGCCGCTGCTACGGAGTGTACTACAAAGTGGTCTCTGATCGACTTGAGTGAACGTCCGCTTGCCACAACATTCCGGTCGTACTGATAACAAGTTCACGCCGTAACTAGCTGCCTTTTGTTCATCGGCTGACCGCAAGGCAGTGTACCGACAATGTCCAACAAAAGCGGAAACAGGATACTGCAACCAAGCGGTCATTAGGGCGTTGTTTGAACGCTCGTTAAACCGGATCAGAAATAAGGGGCGGATATTCTATCGTTCCGCACTTCTGGAATTGCCGGAACAGTTCATGAGTTAACTGGTTTGAACCCGTTGCAACGCTATTCCAGTTTCAGGAGATGATACGTGACAACCATTTGGGGCAGTCCATTCAAATGCCCGTGCGACAGATGAGTGAGGTCCATCGGCGGCAACTCGATTTTATAGCAGATCATACCGGCTTTATGGCCGAAATGATAAGGCATCAGGATTGGAATAAATCACCTTTAGGGCCGCCATCTCGATGGCCGGAATCTCTCAAGTCGGCGCTATCTTTGATGCTGGATTCAGAGTTCCCAATGTTTTTGGCATGGGATCACGACCTAGGGTTTCTCTATAATGACGCATATTCCGCAATCCTCGGAGCGAAACATCCCAAGGCGCTCGGACGCCCGTTCAAGGAAATCTGGCAAGAGATTTGGCCAGATATCCTGCCGCTGATCGAGCAAGCATTGGCGGGCAAGGCGACTTGGCTGGACGATCTCCCGCTGACTATGAACCGCCATGGTTATGACGAGGAAACCTGGTTCACATTTTCATATTCTCCTCTGCGAGACGAGGATGGGCGTGTTTGCGGGCTTTTCTGCGCATGCACCGAAACAACTGATAAGGTGCGTGCAATTCGGAATAACCAGGCTGAGCGTCAGCGATTAGAAAATCTTTTCGCGCAGGCACCAGGCTTTATGGCGATGCTTACTGGGCCTGAGCATACTTTCGAGCTCACGAACGCGTCCTATCGGCGCCTCATCGGAGACCGGGATGTCATCGGCCGTAGAGTCAGTGAGGTTTTACCTGAGCTGCAAGGTCAGGGTTTCTTCGAACTTCTGGACCAAGTTTATAGAACTGGCGAGCCGTTTGTCGGACATCAACAGTCCATGCGAATCCGGCGCCGTTCTGGGGGACAAATTGAACAAACCTATCTCGATTTCATTTATCAGCCTGTCAAAGATTCCGCCGGAACAGTTACCGGGATCTTCGCTGAAGGCTACGATGTGACCGACCAGAAGCTTGCTCAAGAACAGCAGACTTTACTGATAAACGAGCTCAACCACCGCGTTAAGAACACGCTCGCCATCGTGCAAGGATTGGCGCAGCAGACATTCACGTTAGAAGTGCCTACACCAGTCGCGCGGAAAGTCTTCGATGCTCGACTGAAAGCGCTGGCCTTGGCACACGATCTACTCACCCGTCAGAATTGGAAAGCAGCTAAAATATCCGACATCCTCTCAAGCGGCGTTGAAGCCACCGCAGGAGATGCGGCGAAGCGTGTTAGCTACAATGGTCCAGACGTCACCTTGCCTCCGCAGACGGCCGTTTCATTCGCCATGGCGGTCCACGAACTCAGCACGAACGCAGTCAAATACGGTTCCCTGTCCAACGATACGGGGATCGTCTCCGTCTCCTGGACTATTAATTCGGCATATGATCAAATGCGACTAAATTTCGAATGGCAGGAAACAGGCGGGCCGGATGTCGCTCCACCGAAAAAAACCGGTTTTGGAACACGGATGATACAACACGGACTGGCAGCAGAATTGCATGGGACTATTAATCTGGAATTTGCCCCCACAGGCGTGCGTTACACAATCGATGCGCCTCTTCCCAGAGTCGAACCGTGAATAGCGATAAAATTGTCCTGGTAGTGGAGGATGAACCGATCATAGGCTTCGCTCTCGTGGATATGCTTCGGGAACTGGGTTTTAGTGAAATTCAACTTGCAACTACCTTGGCAAAAGCCAATGACTTTTTGGAGCAGTCAAAGATCGACATCGCTTTGCTTGACGTCAACGTTCACGGCGAACGAAGCTATGGGTTAGCAAATGAACTCCGGGGCCGGGGTGTTTCGATTATCTTCGCTTCGGGTTACGGAGATGCCGAACATCCGGATGCTCTAAAGTTAGTTCCGACTTTGAACAAACCATATAATCAGGAAGAGTTGAGCGCCGCATTGTCAAAGCTACTGTAACGGCTGAAATACTGGTCGTTGTTGTCCGATTCTCGCAACATTCCAGTAGTTTGGCCCCTCTCATCTGGTCCGCAAAAGAAGTCGCAGGCCTCAGAAAATTGCGAGTTGTCACGCTGGATTGGCGAACTGGACGGCGGCTTTTTTACCGGCACCCGCCTTAGACAGGAACAGCTTTATTTAAGCAGGTTACTGGAACATAGAAACACTTGAACCTTTGCGGCGCCTTCCGCTTAAACGCTATTATCGCATCGCAGCCAAAATATCGTTGATCGCGACAAATGCGAAACACACAGAACTGTCAGCGACGCCGTAAGGCAGGAAAAGATCGTCTCCGACCCGAATTGCTCCGCACGTGTACACTACGTTTGGAACATATCCTTCGCGGTCTTCGTCAGCAGCAGACAGGATCGGGTTAGGTGTACGTCCAATCACCTTCGATGGATCGGCTTTGTCGAGCAATGCAGCGCCTATTGCATATTTTCGCATCGCGCCAACGCCATGGGTCAAGACTAGCCAACCTTCATCAAGTTCGATTGGCGCCCCGCAATTACCAATTTGTACCAGCTCCCAAGGAAAGCACGGCTCCATTAAAAGCTCGCCACCGTCCCAGTGGTCGACAGAATCGGAACGAAGCAGATACAGATTTTTTCCGTCCTGGCGCCCTATCATGCAATATTTCCCACCAATCTTCCGCGGAAAAAGAGCCATCCCCTTGTTGCGACCAGCGCCCCCCTTTATCGGTGTTAGGGTAAAATTTCGAAAATTGCGGGTCCGGAGTAGTTCCGAGCGAATATCATGCCCGCTATAGGCGGTATAAGTGCCAATCCATTCACTCTCCCCCCCCTCATGCCGAAATTCTACTAGCCGTAAATCTTCGAGCCCATTTCGTTGCGCTTCTGTCACAGGGAAAATTACCGTGCCAGATATGTTGCTATCCGGATGGCAATGGAGTGACGATACGTCATCCGGCTTGCCAGGCTTATGCTCTCCTAACATTGCCGCTGTGGCAAATGATGGTTGCGGCATCAAAACCAGTTGTCGCCCAGTTGATATAATGCCTTCGCGAAAAGCGATCGTTGAGATGTGGCCTTCTCCAACGGCACGGAGCGAAAGCAGAATTCGAACGCTGCCGGGTTGCAAACCCGTTTGGTCTGGATGAAGTACAACGCTAGGATTCATTAAGGCTGCGGCAGCAAAACTATACTCGTGACAAAAATATGCGCCAATCAATTGCCGCATTTCTTTTTTAAATGGCCCTGAAAGCCCTAACCGAGGCTCAATTTCGTTGAACCGTTCCTCAAATACCTTCTCAATCTGCCAATGCCGATCGGCAAAGTCCCGCAACACGACGCTGAGTTCAGCCCGAACTGTTCGAGTGTCCAAAGCGAATATTTTACGAGCGAGTTTTTGGACTCGCTCGAGGTCAGGCCCTGAAGCTTGCCATGCCAAGTGAAATGGTCGCACGACTACCCGTGCCGGGTCGGCATGCAGCCGCAATTCATGTTGAGCGAGTTCTACGATAACTATTCCCTATCTGACTTTTGCAATTAATTCTCTAATCGCGATCGTCGCGTGTTGGTAAGCCAGCACCGATTCCGCGCCTTCATTAAGATTGAGGCCGCGAGCATTGATTCCGTCGTGGCTTGTGCCGGATATAGGGTCGGCAACCGGGACGCCGCGGTCGTTGGCGCCTGAAAACCAGTTATAGGCTTGAATGGCTTGTGTGAGCCAGCTTGGGTCGCCAGATACGTCATAAGCGGCCGAGGCAGCATCTATGGATGCCCAAATTTCCACAGGCTGTTGATCAAAAGGGTTTGGCCTTTCATATGCTCTTCCAAAACTACTTGAACCTACCGGACGGAAATGGCCGCCGGGCGCTTGTTGCATGTTGTTGATCCAGCGCAACGTATTCAACCCGCACTCATGAAACTCGACACGAGCCAGTCGCATCCCGGCTCGGATCATTGCTTCGGAAAGCCGGCAATTATCATAAGCCAAAACGTCTTCAAACCACGTCCAATTTTCCCTGCTGGACGCCTTGAAAATTTCTAGCAGCCGATCCGCGCCAGCAGTTAATATCGACATTGCTAACCTATGCTGACCGTCAACTTCCAGCACTTGATCTGCACCAAGCATTGCAAAAGCAATTGCGCGGGGAGATCCAAATGTTTCTGCGGACGAAGCTGTGCGGTCGAATAAACCCTGCGCCCAATGCCGAAGGCCATCGGACGGGGCCAAGCGGACTGTCGAACCGAGCGCCCAAAGTGTTCTTCCACAGCTGTCCTCTGATCCGATTTCCTCGAGCCAGTTTCGTCCGAAGCCCATGAAATTTCGAAACTCACGACGCTCTTCATTCCACGAGCTTTGAACAAACGCAGCAAAGGTAGTTCCCAACTGACGAACCGTTGCGGATTGATTGTTCAGCTTATTGGTGAGCATCAACGCCCGGGCGTTGTCATCAACGCAATATCCATGGGCTCGGTCAGGAACGTTGCTAATGCTATGTTGCAATATTCCCGTGTCATCACAAATTCTGAGTAATCCATCGATTCCAACAGATGCTGCGATCGGCGCCGATTTTTTAGACACTCGCACATCATTTATAACATCGAGACACCGAGCGGCAAAAGCAGGCCAGATCATTTCTCGGTTTCGATTGTAGGCGCGCCTCTGCAAAGCTAAAAGGCTGTCTTTGTTATTCAAAAGACCAATAACTTCTGTTGCGATCGCTTGGCTGTCGTTGAATGGCACGATAATTCCATGATCATCTGAAAGCAGTTCAACGGCGTGAACGTAAGGCGTCGATACGACTGCTTTGCCTAGGGCCAAAGCGTAAGACAATGTTCCAGAGGTCGATTGTTCAGACCCCGTGTAAGGGGTGACATAAATATCGGTCGCCTCGATCAAATCCAGCAGCGTTTCGGACTCAAGAAAAGTGTCGAGCCAATGTATGTGTTGATCGACACAAAGCATAGACCCCAGTGTTTTGAGCTTTTCCCGATAGTTCTCACCCTCGGCCGCTACCAAATTAGGATGAGTGGCGCCAGCAATGCAGTAAAGCAGATTGGGGTGCTTCTCGATTATCGCTGGCATTGCTGCGATTACTGCTTCAATTCCCTTCCCGGGAGACAGAAGTCCAAACGTCAGCAGGACGTCCCTGCCTTCAAAACCAAGTTTGGACTTGAATTGTGTGGATCTACCAAATGGACGATCTGGCACTCCGTGTGGAATAAGGACAATTTGCTCACTATCGGCACCGTAAACGCTGCCAAGCAAATTTCGCGAACGTTCCGACATAATCACTAGCTTGCTTGCTTGCGCAATCAGTCTGCGCATAACTCGCATTTGGTCGGGGTTTGGTTTAGCCAAAACAGTATGTAAGGTTATGACTAAAGGGGCCGCGATCCGGTCGGTGAGTTCTAGCACCATATCCCCTGCTGGCCCGCCGAATAATCCAAATTCGTGTTGGAGCCATACAACGTCCGCACCGCTTGCATCGATTTTCTGGGCGGCATCAATATAGCTCTGTAGATCGCCCTCCGTGATCGTAGTGTTCACTGGAGCATCAAACGCGAAAGCAGATGGCGCACTCGTCATTGCATAAACCTGGATCTGCAGATCAGGTTGTGCGGCTTTTAATGATGCGTGCACATCTGCAGTGAATGTTGCAATGCCGCACCTCCGAGGGGTAAAACCACCAATCAGGGCGACGACGTTCGACTTTACCTCCGGCTTCGATCCACCGACAGGCTGGATCTCATCTTTAAAGGTATTGCGTTCGATAAATTCAAGCACACGGAATCCTTATAAATTTTGGCGAAAGCCGGACGACAGATAAGAGACAGACCAACACATCATTTTTAGTCGCTATATTCCAGTTTCGGACACCAGTCGGTTCCGCCGATCAGCAATGCGCGGCGTTGTTTCGCGACCAGCAACGCTTTGCGAGCTATGCGATATTTTTCGCTGTCATTCGGATAAAGCTCTGCCGACTTTTCAGCGAGTTCGGCTGCAGGTTTTAAGCCAGTGTCATTTGCGCGCTCAAACTTTACCCTTAGCACATCTTTGATTTCTGCCATGATTTGTCCCTCCAATCAGGGGGAACGACAGGCCTGACGGCGCGGATTCGACGTGAGTGCTGCGATTTCAACACGGAGGTCAAAAGATTGCCGAGCATATCGCTCGGTCAGATAACAGGGAGTGGGGGCCTTTGTTCCTACTCATTAAGGAGCTCAAGGGCGCCAAACCTTCAGTCTGTCGTTGGCCACACCGCAGGAACTATTCGAAGTAAGGGGCGACTGACGAAATAATCACCATCAAAAATTGGTGTCACCAGAGCTCGCACCATCCGTGCCTGAATTAGGTTGCGTAGGAAATGCTGATTGTTGGGCAAAATGAATAGAGGGCGAGTTTAATTGGTAATCCAACTGCGGGTCATTCCCAAAAATTCAGTCGGACCTAACTGACAACCGTTCGCAGTCCAAAACTGGGAACCCAAATTGGAAGTTCGGTCAGCAAGAATGCTAAGTGCCCTGAGTGCATGACAGCATTGATGGGGCTCAACAAAATGAGACTTCGTGCATCTGTCTCCCATATTCAACAACTGCGGAGACGTTTTGAGATATTGGGGTAATGATCGAAATCATCAAAGACCTGTTTTTGCCAACACCATCAATTGTACATGGGTGGTTTAGGCGACAAACCTTTGCCACGAAATCGCTGAATATCACATATACCAAAGGGTTCATCTTCTTTAGCGGGGACCAACGCCTCAATATGATAGGCTAAACGAAACACGCTTTTCACACGCCAACTGACAGGCGATTAACATTAAAGGAATTAGTGGCCATGCGGACAGTCGATTTTTCATCATGGCAGAGCATTGGCTTTACCTTGATCGGGCTTGTGCTTGTCACTTTAATTGGAGTTTCCATCCGACTGGTCATGATGATGACCATCCAGCAACGCAGGGAGCGAATGAATAGGCAGATTAATGAACGGCTGAAGACGCTCATTGCGGCCTATAAGGTTTTAGGTGGCTCATTCACTGGTAATCTGTCTGTCGACCCACGGCATTTGCGCGATATCAGGATAACATCTTCGGAAGTACCGACCGGACCGGTGTTGGATTTTGCGGCAGCCGACGATATCCCTGAAGAAACTGCTGGATCGGAGCGTCCCAGGCGAATACGCGACGCCGTCGAAGCGGCATTGTCAGATATCATTTTGCTAGGGACCGAAGACCAACTTCGCCTTGCCGCGCGTGCGGCAAAAGAACTTGCTGAAGGGCGACCAGTCCACACACATGAACTTGTTGTATCGCTGCGCGATTTTATTCGAAAGGCATTGGACCTTGATCCTGTTCCGGCCGATGTTGTTATGCCACTGCAAGGTCCGACACGCCCGGCATCGTCGGGCGGCCGCGGCAGCGGAAGTGGCGGGCGTAGTTCAGGCGCTGAAGCTGGCCGTGGTGGCGGAAAAACTGGTGCGGGAGGTGGCTCTGGCGGCATGGCTGGCGGCATCGGAATGGCTGGGGGTCTTGGAGTCGTCGCGGGCCAATCTTCGGCAGAAGAAGGTGACACTTCTGCTTCAACGAATGGCCCCACTTAAACCAGGCCAATGATCTGCTCAAGCAAGCCAACTTTCGGGCATTATGCAGATCTGTGGGAATATAAATGTACGTTGCGAGTTATGGGACAAAAGTAATGTACTGCTCCAACCACATTCGGTCCTTCAAACCTAGCCAGTTGCAATCGTTACCTGATAGCCCAGAAGCGCCGTAAATCTTGTCGGGTTTCGCGAGGAATAAATCTGCAAAGGATTTCCGAGCTGCAGATGGATTTATATTTTTCATTGAAGTGATCTTTGCATCTGTTTTCAACTTTGCCGTGTGCGCATTGCCCTTTATAAATGTTGGAGAAGATGCTCGTCGCGTCGGTTTTGTTGATTGACCTAGTCATTGTGGTTTTGAGAATTGGACACAGAGTAATGAACTTGAGGTCTGTTGTTGTAGCAACCGTAGCTATGATAATCTCGTCTTTATCAGTCCCGGCATATGCCAAGGGTGAGTGGAAGGCTAAACAAGCAGCCTACTCTCGAAAAGTGATGCAGGAATTTGCAAAGTGTGTCGTGGAACGCTATCCGGCCATCGCTCGTGAATTTGTATTAATGGGCCCATATGAATGGGTGGAAAGTAAGCCTACGTTAGAGACCGCAGGCCAACCGGTTTTGCATTGAAGCGATTTTATTGCGCGGCGTCAGGCTGCCATTTCCATGATCTCGGCTTGGCGCAGGGCTTTCCAGTTCCAAGGCAGCAGCTCGTGCAGCCGGCTCTGCGGCAGATCAGCAATGCGTGCCAGCACATCGGTCAGCCAGGCAAGCGGGTCAACTTCGTTGAGCCGGCAGGTATGGATGAGGCTGTACATCATCGCGGCACGCTCGCCGCCTCGGTCCGAGCCAACAAACAGCCAGGCCTTTCGTCCTCGGGCAATGCCGCGCACTTCGCGCTCGGCAGCATTGTTGGTAAGACATATCCGCCCGTCGTCGAGGAAGCTGGTAAAGCCCTGCCAGTCATTGAGCAGATAGTTCATGGCCTTGGCCACCGGATCGTGACGCGAGAGGGCGCTGCGCTGCTCGCGCATCCATTGCTCAAGCTCTTTTACGATTGGTGCGATCTGTCCTTTTCGTACCGCGAGGCGTTCAGCAGCTGATCTGCCATTGATGTCGCGCTCGATATCAAAGATCCGGTCGATACGCTGCAACGCCTCCAGCGCCAGCGGCGAGATGATTGGTGCTGCATTCTTGTTGCGCTTGATCTGCTTGGCGACATCGACCAGTTCGAAGAACTGCCTTCGGCTATGCGCCCAGCAGTTGGCTCGGGTCATGGGCTTGTCTGCCCAGCCTTCCCTGAACATCTCGTTGAACCCGGCATAGCGATCGACCTGCAGGATACCGGTATAATTTGCCAGGTGCGTGCGCGGATGCTCGCCCTTTCGATTGCGCGAGTAATAAAACACCACGCCGGGCGGCGCTGGACCGCCGAACGGCTTGTCGTTGCGCACATAATCCCACATGCGCGCGATATCGGTCTTGTATTTCGCGAGCAGCGGCACGGTCGTGTCGTCGCCATGCAAGCGCTCGGCCGCCAGCACATGGGCTTCAAGTAACAAGAAGATCGGTCTCGTCACAGCAGCTACCGCGCCGATCTGATCAGCCAGGGTAGAGAGGCTAAACGGGATCCCCTCACTCTCCAGTCGGTCACGCTGGCTATTGAGCGGCTGATGCAGGCCGTATTTCTGGAACACGAGACTGGCAAGGAAGTGCGGACCGAACATGCCGCGCGGCGTGACGTGGAACGGCGCCGGCGGCTGACTGATCTTCTCGCACGCCCGGCATGCAACTTTCTGGCGGACAGTCTGGATCACCTTATGGCGCGCAGGGACCTTCTCCAGTGTCTCGGTAACAGATGGCGGCAGATGGCTCAGATCATCCGAGCCGCAGCATGGGCAATGTTCGGGCGCTGCCATAACCACCTGCTCGCGTGGCAGGTCTGCTGGAAAGTCGCGGCGGACATTACGCTTGCGCTCGAACGCAGTGACCGTGGTGGTCTTGGCAGCCGCGATAGCGCCCATGACCTCAGCTTCAGCTGCATCTTCCTCTAGTTCAGCAAACGCCAGTTCCATCTGGTCAAGAAGCCGGCGGCTGCGCTCAGAGCTCGCGCCATATTTGTCGCGGCGCATCTTTTCGTTCATCAGTTCCAGATGCGCATTGCGGGCAAGAAGATCAGCGTTTATGGCCATGACGCGGGCGGCGCGCGCTTCTGCCTCGAGCGCTTTTAGCTGCACTTGATCGACAAGATCACGGGCAGCTGCCAGCTCAGCGCGAAGCTTCAGAACCTCTTGTGTAACATGGTTGCGGGCCATGGCTGATCATAGCAAAATACCCCATAAAAGCTAGGTTTTTTGCAAGTTTTAGCGCATTTTTATCGCCTGGATTCTCATCCTGATTGTCGCGCTAGCGGCCTAGCCAACTTGCGCGGGACGCCAGGTCGATTGCGGATTACGCCAGTCGATCCCCTCCAACAGACAGGCCATCGCCGAGGCCGATATCGCCACCACGCCGTCTTTGGCAGACGGCCAGATAAATTTCCCGCGCTCGAGCCGTTTAGCATAAAGCGACATGCCAACCCCGTCGTGCCACAGGATCTTGCACAGCGATCCGCTGCGCCCCCTGAAGACGAACAGGTCTCCTGAATGAACGTCATGGCGCAATGTCTGCTGCACCTGCAGGGCAAGAGTCCGCATGCCTTTGCGCATGTCCGTGTGTCCCATCGCAAGCCAGATCCTGGCGCCACCTGGAACCGGGATCACCGTGTCAAAGCTTTCAATGTCACGCTCACCAATGCAGCCGGCGCATGTTCGGCAATATCGACACACGCACGACCCACACGAACACGGATCGCAGGCCTCTCATCGCGGACAGGTCCGTCCACATTCATTACGACCTGCGCAAACCCCGCGTCCGGTTTTGGTCCGCTCATGCGCAATGCAGCACGCCACCTGTACAACTGGTTCGGGTGAACTTCGGCGTCCTGTGCCACACGCGCCACGATCGCTCCGGGCGCAAACGCCCGCATCACCAGCTCGCGCTTGGCATCTTCGCTCCAGCGACGCCGGCGCTCAACGCCTGAAAATATCGTGACCTGACCCATCGCACCGTCCCTAACACCGGTGCAAGCACCAGTACCTGCACCGGTGCCATCTCGAATTATTCGCTCAATCCTGCAAGGCGGCCTCCAACGGAGGCTTACGGTGGAAAAAGAGAAGTACGAAAAATTAACAGGCGGCAAATGCCTTGGATTGAGAAGCGGAATACTGACAATGCCGCGGGTCTATTATCAAGGGGCAATAGCAAATCAACTGGTTATTGAAGAACTTGGCAACGGTTTTGTCCTTGAGACCGCTAAGATGGGGCCGCTAGCTTGGCCGTCGCCGATCCGGCCCGCTGAAGTGGATGCCAAGAGCGGCATGCCCCTTCCGGAGGCGAAGATTATCGCGCTTCAGAAAGGTTATAATATATCTTTGGGGTTTCACTATGTTACTCTGCTTGGCGAATGCATCGTGCGAAATAATCCTGTTGGCGCGCAAGCAGTATTCAATACCAAGGTGGATAGTACAGAGGAAATAAATTCGCTGAAAGCAATGAGCGAAACTATTGCAGGATGCGTTGCTGCCGGACATACAATTAAATTCAACCGCACCAATTTGCGAAACTCGTTAGCTATGAGTTACTATAAGCTTGGTCAGGCTCAAATAAAATCAAAATTATGAGTTAACTTGTAGGTTTGCTAATTTGAATAAGCGGTGCAAAACCGTCGTTCGCGGGCGTCTGTAGATGACCACTTCAACTGGCGCGGCTTGCCGGGACACTAATCGTTTATGATGCAGTAAAGCTGTCCGATAAGGCGCCAATAATCAGACCTTTAAGAACGCACTTACTAAATGAATAAAACACCGCTTTCTTAGGTCGTCAGGGTAAATGATTATAGAATTTGCATACAGGCTGTTTGGTAACCATCGCTACAAGCGTTTTTAATAAGGCTTGCAGCGCGTTTCTGATCTTTGTCGCCACCGATCCCCTCTAACAGCATTTTCGCTAAATCGAGGCAGTACGAATTGTCACCCGACTTGCATTTCATTTCATAAATAGCTCGAAATCCACGCGCTTGCTGAGGAGACCAATTACCAGGCTTTGAATAAATCGTTCTGGATTCAATAGACTTAATTTTCGGCGTGGGTTCGGCGCTAGCGGCATTACATGCAGCACCGGAAGCGATCAGAAGTAATATTGATAATTTCACTTGGGCACCTCATGGCTTTCTGCGTAGTTCCCTAACTTTTTCATGTCGCCTTATCCGACGCGATCGCTGTCGAATTTTGCCATCCATTGCATCATCGTTTTTGCAAATTCGCAGCGGAGCGACATGGCTTTTCCTATAAGATCGGGGATGCAGGCGTCAACGTGCAGGTTATCCCTTTGGTGTGTGAATGCGAGTTATGTCTGCGCGCAGACCGAAAATCTGCTGGCTTTTATCCGATCAGCTAAAATTCTTCTTTCGGGTAGCCATTGACGAATTTTCGGCTCTTTCCGGGCGAATGTAGATAGAAGCCAAATCTGGAAATTCATCGCGCAGGCGTTCTTCGATCTGTTCGATCAGCAATTCGCCCTCACCCATTGTAATTGAATCTTCGAAGTCAGCACTGATGGCAACGAACACGGCGTCTGGCGCTGTGTGAATTGTGCGGACATGGTTAACATGGGTCACCCCGGGACTGGTTGCGACAAGCATCCGCACGCGATCTACAACCTGGGGGTCGGCACGTTCCCCTATAAGCAAGCCCTTAGCCTCGCGCGCCAACAATACGGCAACTGCCGCCAGAATTACACCAATCACGACCGAGGCGAGCCCATCGATCCGCGCATCGCCAAAAGCGTGGCTAGCCCACACCCCTGCGGCAGCTACGAACAAGCCTGCCATCGCCGCCGAGTCTTCAAACAATACGATAAATGCCGCAGGATCCTTCGAGCCCTTAACTGCCTCCCACCAACCCGAGTTACCTTTAACGCTTGCAAATTCCTTCACTGCAATACTCCAGGATGTGCCTTCAAGGAGCAGCGCTATACCAAGCACTATATAGTTGACGGTAGGATCTGTCAGCGGTTCGGGACTGCGAATATGTTGCAAACCTTCATATATCGAAATCCCCGAGCCAAGCGCGAAAATGAGTATTGCGACCACGAACGCCCAGAAATAAAGTTCACGTCCATAGCCAAAAGGATGCTGTGCATCGGGCGGTCGCTTTGCTCTATGTTGACCATAGAGCAAGAGCACCTGATTGCCGCTGTCGACGAGAGAGTGGAAACCTTCCGAAAGCATGGAAGATGATCCAGTAATTCCCGCAGCCACAAACTTTGCGACCGCTATCCCAAGGTTGGCAAATAGAGCGCAAATTATGACAATATTATTGCGAATACTGCCGCGAAGGCTCCTGTTGCTTTTCGTCTCGGTCATTTTCTATCCTGAGCGTCTTTCAATGGCCGCCTGAAAGTTTTCTAGCATTGCCACATCGCCACTTCGCTACGCTGGTCAGTGTTGATCCCCTAAAAGAAACTTTTCACCGCCAGTCATGTTCCAGCGATCTGACAATGCTTATCGGTTCTACCGATCCGCAACTTTTTTAGCGGGATGCGACTTTGCAAAGAGCGCGCTGTTTGTACGCCGGCCTTCTGCGCTTTTGCGCACTTTTGGCAGTGAACGCATTCAGCGGATGCTCGGCCGCGTCCGTGCGGACAGTGCTCGATATCATTCGTTTCGGGTCAAGACGAGTAGCGAGGGCTCGATTAGGCCAAGACCAGCCACCCGGAAGCCGGCGCGACGAGTGAAGAGCCGTGGCCGTCACACCAAAACCCCCTGCTCTATCGGGCCGATTTCTGTCTAACGCTTCCCCTTGCCGGTTCGCGCAACTTCGTAAAGGAAGTCTGCGAACAGGGTTGCCTGCTGGTCAAAGCCAAGCACCTTGGGATTGCTGCTATCGATCAGGAGCCATTCGTCGGGTGCATGAGCACCGCCGCCGCGACCGACCCCAAACTGCCCTGCTGCCATTTCGAGCGGCGGTCCTGTAAACACCACGCCGGGCCAGCTTCCGGCCGAGCGCGCCGACATGGTATGCGGAATTTTCGCCGACGTAAGCGTCGCCTTCTCGGCCTTGATCAGAGCGCTATTCTCGTCCGTTTGGGTAGGACCGTAGCCTCCGGTAACATTGACCTCGATATCGCCGAAGCCGCGTTTCGCCAGATGTGCCTTCAGTTTTGCGACCGCCTCGTCCTTCGTCATGTCGGGCACTAGCCGCAGGTCGATCTTCGCTTCGGCGCGTCCGGGAAGGACGGTCTTTCCGCCCGGTCCCATATAGCCGCTGACCAGCCCCTGAATATTGACTGTCGGCTGCGACGCAAGTCGGTATGCAGAGGTCAGGAAGTCCTCCCCGCCAAACCATTGGTTGATGCCGAGCACCCGCTTGTCATCGGCCTCGTTCGATGCGGCGATATCGGCGGCGATTAATTGCTTTTGACGCGCGGTTAGCGGCATCACATTCTCGAACCACCCGTCGATGGCCGGGGTGTGGCCGTCGTCGGCAACGAGCGTGTTCAGCGCCTTGATCAGGTGCCAGGCCGGACTGTCCACATTGGCCATCAGGCTGGAGTGGATGTCCTTCTTCGGCCCCTTGCCCCATTTTTCACCACTGGAAATCAATTGCAGTTCGACCGCGCCTTTCGCTCCGAGCAGCAAGGTCACCTGCCCGTCGACGGACTGACCAGCGGAAGGAATGATGATGCCCACTGCCTTTGCAAGCGCGGCGCGGACTTCCGGGTTGTTGACGACTTGCGGAAAATTGGGGGAGGCAATCTCCTCCTCGCCCTCGGCCACAAGCACCAGGTTGACCGGCAACTTCACGCCCGATGTTTTGAATGCCCGCAAAGCGGTTAGCAAAGCGGTCTGCGGCCCCTTCTGATTTACCGCACCGCGCCCGACCAGGACCCTACCCTCACCCGGGCGGTCAACAAGCCGGCCCTCGAGCGGCGGGGACGACCATTCTGCGGGGTCGTAATGCTTCACGTCGTACATGAAGTATAGCGCCAGCGTGTCCTTCGCGCCCGCGTCCAACGTCGCAAAGACACCTGGAACGCCATTGGTCGGAATGACCATTGCCTGCTGGAAGCCCGCGTCGAGTGCGAGCTGCCGCATATATTCGGCGCCTTCCTTATGGTTGATTCCCATGTTGGCGATGGTCGGAAGCTTGATCCACGCGCGCAGCCGCTCGACCGCAGCATCGTGATCGGCGAGGATCGCCGCAGCGACCTCGGCCCGGCCAGGATCATCAGGAGCTGCCTTCGCTGGAAGGTTCGCCGTGGCCATTGCAATCGCGGTCATTCCCGCGAGCGCCGCTCTATATGCTATTGTCATCCTGATCCCTTTCCCGCCACGAATTATCAATCCGAGTATGAAGTGGAAAAACTGCAACGTCCACTGGTTCGGTGACGCAGTATTGTCTCGACACTGCGGCACAATCTAAAACGGCTCAATGCCATCAATGCCATCAATGCCATCAATGCCCAGTGTCGGATCTGGGCTTTTTCCAATCGGACTCGTCGCGCTGGCAGCGGCAGCCAGCACATGTCTGTTATGATGTCGGCAACAGCCTTTGCCGACGATGGCGTCTCGAACGTCGGCTTTACGGGCTTTTACCCTAAAAGCTATCGTTCCGGATACGACCACATTGCAGACATAGGCACCAAATGCTCCAATCGAGGTGATCTGCACAAACTCTCAATGCGGGAATGCTCCCATTTCTACCCCGGTTTTGTCATGCAAGGCGAAGCGATCGATAATATCGGCGCTTGCTTCATTGTAGCCGATTACCTCCACTTCGCGCCCGTCACGCCTGAGGCGAGCAACAATTTTGTCGAGTGCGGCAACACCCGATATATCCCAGAAATGCGCAGCATGGACGTCGATCGTAACGCGCATTGCACTGTCCTCAATCAGGAATGCTCTTGTGAAACGATCAACTGAGGCAAAGAATATCTGGCCGGTGACGACATAGCTCGCTTTTTTGCCGTCTGCAGACGCAGTCCGAACAACGGCAAACATATTGCGAACCTTGCCGGTGAAGAAGATGCCCGACAGCAATACGCCGACCAGCACACCTTTGGCCAAATCGTGGGTTGCGACTACGACGACGACCGTTGCTACCATGACCACCGACGATGTCCACGGATGGCTTCGCATATTTGGAATGGAGTTCCAGCTGAATGTGCCAATCGACACCATGATCATTACTGCGACCAATGCAGGCATCGGAATTTGCCCGACATAGGGACCAAGCACCGCCAACAAGAATAGCAGAAACGCCCCTGCAACAAACGATGAAAGGCGCGTGCGTCCGCCCGAGGTTACGTTGATGACCGACTGACCGATCATCGCGCAGCCGCCCATTCCGCCGACGAAAGCGGCAACGATATTGGCGCTGCCTTGACCGCCACATTCGCGGCGCTTGTCGCTGTCAGTATCGGTCATGTCATCGACGATCTGTGCCGTCAGCAAAGATTCCAGCAAACCGACTGCCGCCATTGTGAGTGAATATGGCAGGATAATCTGCAGCATTTCCAGATTGAGCGGCACATCGGGCAAGGCAAAGCTTGGCAAGCCCTGGGGTAATGCTCCCATATCGGCGACCTTGTTTACGTCTACACCACTTATGACTGTGATGGCCGACAAGATGATGATCGCTACCAATGGTGACGGCACCGAATGAGTCAGTCGGGGAAACAGGTAGATGATTGCTAGTCCGCCTGCGACCATTGCATAGGTTTCCCAGCCTACATTGGTAAGTTCGGGTAACTGAGCCATGAAAATGAGAATTGCGAGTGCATTTACGAAGCCGGTAATCACCGAGCGCGACACAAACTGCATCATCAAGTCCAGCCGCAATAATCCTGCGGCTATCTGGATCAGGCCCATCAATATAGTTGCTGCAAACAGATACTGAACGCCGTGCTCACGAACCAAGGGAACCACCAGCAAGGCGACAGCTGCAGTGGCAGCAGAAATCATACCGGGACGACCTCCGGTAAACGAAATCACGATGGCAATGGCAACCGAAGAGTAAAGGCCTACACTCGGGTCAACACCTGCAATGATGGAAAAACCGATGGCTTCGGGAATTAGGGCAAGGGCGACGACAATACCTGCTAGTATGTCCGCGCGCGGATTGGAGAGCCATTCGCGGCGTAGCGAGGCGAGATGTGACATAAAAAATCCAAAATCAATATGGCAACTACAGTGCCTAATAGTCCCGGGGATAGGCGCCGGGCCGAGCCACCCAGCACGCCGGGTCCGTCGAATGGCCACGTAATGGATGATCGGCAGCGATAATTCAACCTGTAGACGACAAAAAACATCCCTCAGTGATGTTTAGCATGTCGGAGAACTAGCAACGCTTGATGCTTGCCTAAAGTTCTGACAAATATATGTTAAACGAACGTCTACTTAACGGCTGCGTTCCACAAAATTTTGCTCCATCACTAAAGGGATGCAGATTCATACAAATGGGCCGTTCGTTGAGGAATATTAGCAATGAACCGTACGGGGGGTGATCGTTTGAACATATTTACATTATCAGATGCAACGTGAACCTGTTTCAGGGGCACATCGATGGCTGTTGAATGATGTTTACATGACCCGCCCATTTCAACAGTTTGCTGACATCACATTGTGCAGACGCAAGTTTCACAGTAATAATATTTGCGAGTTTGGATTTAAGCCACAGACTTATCCAAAACATTTCGCACTTTGCGCGCAAGCTGATCGAGTGAGAAGGGCTTTTCAAGCAGCTGAACTCCGGCGTCTAGCATGCCATTATGCACGATAGAATTTGACGTATAGCCAGTCGTATAAAGGATTGGGATCGTGCCCCATCGCACTTTCACAACTTCAGCAAGCTGTCGTCCTGAAAGTCCCGGCATAACTACGTCTGTGAAGATGAGGGCAATATTGGGCTGCTTTTCAAGGAACTGAATTGCCTCGGCGCCCGAGGCAACTTCGTTTACAGTATATCCAAGCTCTCGAAGGGCATTAACAGCTGTCTGTCGCACAGCAGCATCGTCTTCTACCACTAGTATGATTTCCGCCGATGATCCCAGTGGCAATCTCGTGTCTAACTTTTCTGCATTGTCGCTCTGTTCTGTCAGAGCATCAAACTCTCGGCGTAAGTAGATTTTGATAGTGGTACCTTGACCCAACTCGGTATAAATTTTTATGTGACCACCGGATTGTTTCACAAAGCCGTGAACTTGACTGAGTCCCAGTCCCGTTCCGGCTCCAACGTCTTTTGTTGTAAAAAAGGGGTCGAAAGCGCGATTTACGACGTCATCTGGCATACCAGTACCTGAATCAGTTACGGCAACCACGATATACTGTCCTTCACTGACTTCCGCGTTGCTAGCCGCATATGCTTCGTCGAGCCGAGCATTCATTGTTTCAATAGTAAGGCGACCTCCATCCGGCATGGCATCCCGGGCGTTCACCGCCAAGTTGAGGATTGCGCTTTCAAGTTCACCAGGATCAATTTTGGTTCGCCAAAGTCCACCCGCCAGTACAAATTCAATATCGATGCGCTCTCCCAAAGTCCGTCGAAACAGGTCCTCCATCCCTCGGACAAGTTGGTTTGTGTCAATAATTGCAGGTGACAATGGCTGCTTTCGAGAGAACGCCAAAAGGCGACGGGTGAGTTGGGCTGCCCTTTTCGCTCCATCCATTCCGTTATCTAAAAATCTTACAATATCAACGTCGCCATTGGCAATTCGACGCTTAGCAAGATCCAAATTACCTATTACAATGGCGAGCATGTTGTTAAAGTCGTGCGCCACCCCACCGGTAAGTTGCCCGATGGCTTCCATCTTTTGTGACTGCCGAGCTTGCTCTTCCGCCTCCTGACGTGCAGCACCTTCTCGGATCAGCTGCTCATTGGCTCGCGTGACTTCGTCGGTCCGAGCAACCACGCGGTTTTCCAAATCAAAGTTTAGAGCTGCCAATTCATTTTTGGCTGAATCCAGCTTAAGTAAGGTCAAACTAAGGTTGTGTGCTAACGCAATAATGGCCGCACAGATAAAAAAGAATAATCCCACGCCAATCCATGCCGATGTACTCTGGGGTACAAAATAACCACCTGAATCAAAAGCCAATCTACTCGCCAAAATAGCAGAAAATAGTGTTGCAAAAATAGCTGCAGGTGGAGTTGCTATCAGTGCCACCACTATAACTGCCGGAAAGAAAGTGATGAACGGATAACCTATTAGCGATTCATCTAGCAAAGTCCGGACTAGACTGGCGGCCAGCGGAGCAAAAACTGCAGTTAGATATCCAATCCACGGGCGTGTTTTCGCACTTTGAACAATTCCCAAAAAGTCCACTGGCCAGTCCTCCGCGATAACCAATGGGTATGCGATAAAGTTGATCCAAATCAATACACATTTCCGCATTACAGACAAATCCACCAAAGCTGCATGTCAGGACAAGACAACATTGCGGGCATTCGAAACAATGTGTATTTGGGTAAAGCTCGACGGAGGAACCTTTGCATGGGCTTGTCTACACGTTACGGTTTGGTTGGCATCGCTGCACTTGCACTACTAGCGGCGGTCCATCAGCTTCGAGGCATGGAACTGTCACCGCAACCGAGCCGAGACTATCTACTCGGTGTTCTACCTAACTTCGCAGCAGCGATAGCTATATCCTTCGTACTGCTCGGCATTTGGGGTGACCAGAACCCCAACGCTGATTTTGCATCCGCTAAGCGGCCCTTCATTCTTTGCGCCTCCATCAGCGGCCTTGGTCTAATCGGATGGGAATTGTTCCAGATAACCAGCAGCAGTCTTGTCTTTGACCTTCATGATGTTGGTGCGACTATCGTCGGAATCGGCGTGGCCATTATTTTGTTTTACGTGCTGAAGCCGCGAGTAACGCAGGAACCCTGACGGTGCCCCGGCAATGGCAGCATTCCACAACATTCCGGCCAAGCAGCTTTCCAGAAACCTTCACCCAAAGCGGACTTTTCGAACACGACAACCTTGCAGATATTAGGCGGTGTGTCCTGTACTCCGGCCCCTGATGTAGGCCGAGCTAAGATAGCAGTCGATAAATGCCGGCTCCAAGGCAACGCCACAGAGTGGTTTCGAAAAGGAGCACCGTCTCCATGCTTTGCTCGACGATCAAAAATGTTCCGAAAATTGCCCACACCGGGTGCACTTGGCCATAGACGAGGCGGTCACGCAAAGCGGCAATGAGTATTGGCAGATCGGCGAGCACAAGACCTAACCAGATATCAGGACGCGGCACCCATGGCATCAAATGGCGAAAACGGAAGAACGCCGGCCAAAGTACGACCAATGTGGCCAGCAACATTAGACGCTTGTGCCAATCGGGTCGGTGCCGCATTGAAACACCGAACCCAACGAAAGCTGTAAAAATTATGAGGCTGGTCAAAGTGCCGATCGGAATTGTGAGGGCCATGGACGATGTCACAAGATCGCGTTTCGTCGCCCACAGTGCAGTTCCCATGCCGGTGACAAGAATGCCGATCGCTATCGGCAAGCCAGCTTGACCTAGCTGGCGATGCAACTGGCTGCCCTTGTTCCGCACCAGCGCCGTCTGTATGAAAAAAAATACAACCCAACTGAGAGCTAGTGCGCCATGAAGGTGCACCACAACAGGTGCGTCGAACTTGCCTCGCGATATGGGTAAAATATAGGTAGTGCTGAAGCCCACGAACACGGCCGCTAGTGCATAAAATCCAAAGCCGAAATAAAATAACCCAGCGCGATCCTGAGCCCATGCATTGGACATGATTTACCCTCTGCGAGCGTCCCAACGTAGTAAAATTACTATATTGGATATCTGCGAAGTTGCGACGTTGGCTTTCCGTCCCTTAATTGTACCGTCGCCATTGGCTAGCGATAAAATTGATGGCCGATAGTCATCCGTCTGGCACAAACCCACTTCCTTCTGATACCGCTTGCTTTGCAATACCGGCGCATTAATCTCACTCAGATGGTATTTCGTCACTTCGGTCCGGCGTTGCTCGCAATTATCGCACTTGGAGCGTGTAGCGCAGACAAAGCTGTTCGCGACAATGGCGAGGTCGCTTTTGAAAATACTACTCCCGGCAATTTGCTCGAGCACGGCAAGCGGCTGACATTCGTACTCGGCTGCCAAGGGTGCCATGGCAAAGGCATGGTCGGCAACAAATGGGATGACGATCCTGCAGAATATGGCGTTATGTGGGCGTCCAATCTGACCCGTGCTGTGCCTTTGATGTCAGACAGCCAACTTGAAAACCTGCTCCGTCGCGGTACGCATCCGTCGCGAGGTGATCTATGGGCTATGCCTTCGGAATTGTTCCAGCACCTTTCAGCGGCCGACATGACGGCCTTGATCGCATACCTCCGCACTCTGCCGGCCATTGGTCCGCTATCACCGCCGCCCGCGCCGGGTCCTAAAGCACGAGCTGAAATCACTTCGGGTGCCTTTAAACCAGCCGCAGCTATGGTGACAGAACTTCACGACGTGCTCCCGATCGAAGCTGGACCCGCATATGCTCAAGGTCGCTACATAACCATGGTCACTTGCGCTGAATGCCACGGTCCCAAACTAGAAGGCCATACAAGCGAGGAAGGCAAAATTCCCGACCTGATCGTGGCGGGGACCTACAGTTCACCAGAGTTTGACCACTTCATCACTACCGGTGTAACTCCGGGCAACCGTAAGATACATCCGCTTATGGTCCAGGTGGCGCAATCCCGCTTTTCAAAGCTTACTCCAGTCGAACGCAAGGCGGTTTACGACTATCTCCACGCGCGCGCTATGCTGCCGCAATGAGTAACGTTCTTTACCCGCAGGCTAGTTGATGGATTAACTGGCGCGAGAGCTAGTGAAGCGGAAACAGCGGCACCTATAGGTCTTTCGCTAACTGTCCGGTTTCCGCCCATAATCGGGCCTAGATGAGCGATCTAACGACGCCTGTAAACTGACAGACAGCTTACATGGGACCATGATTAAAAGCGGCCAGTCAAGTAAACGACAACATTGCGGACGCTTCCGCATCGCCTATAAGGCGGCACGCGCACTATCTTCCCGTGCACCATTTCGGGAAACCGGGTGTGCGGCACGACCAGTGGAGCTTACTAACATGAAACCAACCGAAGTGCTGAAGCAGTTGTATGATGCGTTTGCCGCTGGCGATGGCGCCACGCTTGGAAATCTGCTTGGAGATACTGACTGGATCGAAGCAAGGGGTGGACCATATGGTGGCCGCTATTGTGGCCTCGCCGAAGTCGCTGCGAACGTATTCGGGCCCATCGCAGGTGACGTCAGTGATTTTTCCGCATTACCAGATGAAATCGTCGAAGTTGGGAATGACCGCGCGCTGGCCTTGGGATTTTACCGGGGAATAACTTCGGTTGGACCCTTGGAGATTCGCTTCGCTCATCTGGCCACAGTGAACGCTGGGCGGATCACGCAGTTCGAACAGTTCACTGATACTCACGAGTGGCGTCAAGCTGTGGCTGATTGAGACGGGCTGACCATCAAGGTACGTCCGCTCCCTACCCACTAGCTGTCGTCTAATGCAACGATTTGGGCGTCCGCGCTGCCTGATGGATGAATGCGCTTTGACCCTTCCGGCCACTGCAGAAACATCTCGGAGATTATCAATGGTCCGACCCATGACAGCCAGATAAATGCTTCACCATTACCAAGCTCACCAATGTTTGTGACCCTTGATGCAATCCGGCAGAAGACAAACGACCAGGCCAGCACGTAGCTTCTGATCATCCACGGAGCGTGAGATGGGAAACGGCGGTTTTTGACCGCTCGCCATCCGAGCCCTGCAAAAGCCAACCAAGCCGATGCGAGCATCAACAACGAGACAGTCGAGTTCGTCAGGAGGACGGATCCGGCTGATTTATGCGCAGACGAAAGCACTATCGTAATCGCCATGATGGACGCGAAAGCACCGAACAAAAGGTAGCACTGGCCAATTTTGCGGTGCAGGCGAAAGTGATCTCGCCTTGCTGCCAGATAAAGATTGAGACCGCCCAGAAAGAGCATTCCGGTACCGCCAATCATGTGCGCGAAGGTTATAGCGAAATACCCTTTATGCGCAGCTATATTGGAAAGGGTAGCGACAGGCTAAGCGATCATCCACCATGCAATTGCGCCACTTATCAGAGCCCCGGCGAGCAAGATTCCCTTCCAGCTCAACCATAATTGTTCTTGATTTTTCAGTTCTCGAGCGTTTCCCAAATGCCCAGCCAGACGCGGGGTTTATCGGGTAATTGGCACTGAGCGTCAAGCAATGACAGCTAACCACAAAGTTTGAGCCGAAGGACCTACTTGATCGGAAACACTAAAGCGGTCGCAGGCAGCCAGAAAATGTGAGTGAACGAAAGGCAGGTTTAGTGACGCCTGATTTGCTGAATTGACGGCGTTTTTGTTAGCGGAAGCTGACGCAAAAATATTACCAATAACTGCACCGCATCCTTCTCAACCACGTAGCCCCATTCCATCAACGATTTTCTCTGCGCTGCTATGACAGTGCAATGTGTTCAGAAAATCCATCGGGCTACGTCTTCACAAGAGCTCTTCTGCATTCGATTGAGCACGCTCGCGTCGAAGCATCGAAAGCTCAAGTACCACGGTTTACCAAGGCTCAGAAGGCAAGAAGCTGCCGATAAACAGGCGAAGCGAGGTTAGAGAGGAGAGTGGAAAAAGGCTTCCGCTCGGCCTTCGGCCTCATCAACTTGTACGAAGGAAACTACCATGAACTATGAAGCCATTGCCTGTGTACCCCGCCGGATATTGAATGATGCAGAAGCGGATTGGCTGGCCAGACAGGTCCATCAGCATCCTGATTACCGTGTGCTACGGCGTGTCTCTCATCCGCATTCCGCAAGCGTTAGCGAAGTACCACCGGGAGGCATGAGCCTTGCGCTCGTGGATTGCGAGACGTCGAGTTTAAATCCTGCTGCTGGAAGGATCATCGAACTCGCAGTTATGATCGTTATTGTCGATGCCAACGGCAATGTCGTGGGCCATGAAGAACCGATCTCGTGGCTTGAGCAGCCCCTATTTAATCTCGATCCTGAGATCACGCGAATAACAGGGATCACCGACGAGATGTTGAATGGCCAGCGCATCGACCGCGATACCGCTCTTGCCATGCTGTCGAGTGCAGAGGTCCTTGTAGCACATTCTGCCAATTTTGACTTGGTTTTCGTCGAGAAGCTGCTGCCGCAGATAAAGGACAAAGCATGGGCCTGCAGTTGCCGTGAGGTCGATTGGGCTGAGCGCGGGTTTGAGGGCCGCGCACTAGGCTGGATGTTGGCGCAGTGTGGACTTTTCACCGATACGCACCGCGCAGCGGCTGATGTCTGGGCGCTGTTCACGCTACTCACCCAACCAGACATGGATGGCGGTACCGCGTTACAAACGCTTATCGCAGCCTCTCGCCGGTCGACATTTCGGATTGAGGCCACTGGCTCGCGCATCAAGGACAAGAAATGGCCCAAGCGATGGGGATATACTTGGGATGTAGGCAACCGCGTTTGGCACAAGATAATATCGGCCGACGAAGTTGATGCCGAACGTGAACAGCTTGCGCTCATCGGTGTCACCTGCCCGAATATGATCGAACAGACAGCGCGCGAGCGCCACCGCAGCTGATTGGCG
>JBBQPQ010000022.1:0-31454 GCA_038217195.1 Sphingomonadales bacterium
ATTTGGTCGCAGGTCTCTATCTGGGCTTTGATCAACCGCGTAATATGGGTGGTTATGCGCAGGGAAGTTCACTTGCCGCGCCAGTATTCAAGCAATTCGCGCGCACGGCGATGGCCGATATGCCCAAAACGCCGTTTATCGCGCCTGCTGGAACTCGGCTTGTCCGTGTCGACCGCAAGAGCGGGAAGCGTGTCTATGGCGCGTGGCCAAGCGATGATCCCAAAAGCGCAGTAATCTGGGAAGCGTTTAAGGCAGAGACGGAACCCAAGCGCTCCATCCGCCAGGAAGAATTGGCCGCGCGAGGTGACAAGCCAAAGAAAAAAGCTGAGGCCGAGTCTGACAATTCCGCCAGTTCGGCAAACGCGCCAAGCGCGAGCGTTGGCACAAAGCGCGACCAAGAATTTATCCAGCAAGAAGGCGGAATATATTAGTTTTTGGGCGTTGGGGGCTTTACCCATCGCAGAACAGCTTTGCGCATCGCTACCTTTGACTTGAGCGCCCAATCCGCTAAAGGCCGCGGCTGACCTTTTCATTCCCTTGGAGTTTCTTATGCGCGCCGACGCAGAAGGCTATGTTGCCCGCATTGATGCCGCCCTAAATCTCGTCAAGATGTCGCTTGATTGGGACCGTGCGTTGCGCCGCCTCGATGAGTTAAATGCAAAGGTTGAAGATCCGACCTTGTGGGATAACCCCAAGGCTGCAGAAGAAGTGATGCGCGAGCGGCGCCGCTTGGATGCCGCTATTTCTACGGTTCGAGAGATCGACGCCGATAAATCCGGCACGGTCGAACTGATTGAACTTGCCGAGATGGAAGGCGATGCCGAGCTCGGTGATGATGCTGCAGGATCCTTAAAAGCGCTGGCTGACCGGGCTGACCGTGACAAGGTTTCGGCACTGCTGTCCGGGGAAGCAGACGGCAACGACACCTTCATCGAAATTCATGCAGGTGCTGGCGGAACCGAAAGCCAGGATTGGGCCGAAATGCTTCAGCGCATGTACTATCGCTGGGCCGAACAACGTGGCTACAAGGTGGAAATGGTCGATTATCAGGCTGGTGATCAAGCCGGCATTAAATCCGCTACGTTGTTGGTGAAGGGCGAAAATGCTTATGGCTATGCCAAGACTGAAAGCGGTGTTCATCGCCTGGTGCGCATTTCGCCTTATGACAGCGCGGCAAAGCGCCACACCAGCTTTTCAAGCGTCTGGGTCTATCCGGTCATTGATGACAATATCGATATTGAAATCAACGAGGGCGATCTGAAGATCGACACCTACCGGGCATCGGGCGCAGGCGGGCAGCACGTTAACACCACGGATTCTGCGGTCCGCATCACGCACAAGCCGTCCGGAATCGTCGTGGCCAGCCAGAACGACCGCAGCCAGCACAAGAACCGCGCGACCGCCATGGGCATGCTCAAGGCGCGGCTGTACGAAGCCGAGCTGCGCAAGCGCGAAGAAGTCGCAAGTGGCGAATATGCCGCCAAGACCGAAATTGGCTGGGGCCATCAGATCCGATCTTATGTCTTGCAGCCATACCAGATGGTCAAGGATTTGCGCACGGGCGTGACATCACCAACGCCTTCCGATGTGCTCGACGGTGATCTCGACAACTTCATCGCCGCCGCGCTTGCACAGCGCGTGACTGGCGAGGCGGTTTCTGTGGACGATGTCGATTAGACATTTGTTTCGACTGTTATCCTGAAACAAATTCAGGATGACGGTCTGACGTGTTTATTCCCCGGGTGAAGCTGCGCTTCCTGCCAATAACCCACCGTCTAGATGGATTTCACTGCCCGTCATGTAACTCGAATCGTCGGATGCAAGTAGCAGGGCGATGGCGGCAACTTCGTCGACAGTGCCGAACCGCTTGAGCGGAGTATCTTCAACCATGGCCGCCATCCGCGCATCGCGGTCCGGGCCGTCGCCGATCATTGCCTCCCACATGGGTGTCAATATCGCCGCAGGATGTATCGAATTACTGCGGATCTTGAGACCCTGACCTGCGCAGTAGAGCGCAACCGACTTGCTATGGTTGCGAATTGCTGCCTTGGACGAGGCATAGGCCGCTGCGCCGGGAATACCGACAAGTCCCGAGCGTGAGGACATGTTGATGATCGAACCTGTACCCTTGGCGCGCATTGCCTTGATCGCGTAACGGCACCCCAGAAACGTGCCATCCAAATTAATGGCGTGCACGCGGTGCCATTCTGCAAGTGTGGCGTGTTCCGGGTCATGCGGGCCGGGGCCATCTTCAAAGCCCGTAACACCGGCATTGTTGACCACGATGTCGATGGCGGGATGCGCTGCGGCCAGCTTGTCCCAATCTTTTTCCGACGAAACATCCAGTTGGAAAAACACGGCGGACAGTTCAGCGGCGAGGCGCCTGCCGTTTTCGGCGTCGATATCCGCGATGATAACTTCCGCCCCTTCCTGCGCGAAAAGGCAAGCAATTGCGGCGCCAATGCCGCGTGCGCCGCCCGTGACGAGGGCGGATTTGTTCTGTAACTTGGGCATAATCTGGTTCCTGTGCTCATGCGATATCATTGCGCCGCAGTCGGGCGCGGAACTATCTGGGCTGGGTAGAATTGCAGTTGCACGGTTTAGCCTTGAATCACTGGACCTACTCCACTTATGCAGTTTGCAAGCATAAGGCGCGCCTCGGGAGAGAGCAAGTGAGTGACCATCAGGACTGGTTCCCAATTCCGGAAGCGGCGGCGCAAGATACGCATTGCACGGCTGCCGATTATGATCGGATGTATGCGCAGAGTATAACCAATCCGGCCGCCTTTTGGGCAGAACAGGCCAAGCGGATTGACTGGTTCACGCCGCCGACCAAAATTGCCAACTGGTGTTATGATCCTGTGTCCATCAAATGGTACGAAGACGGGGTCCTCAATCTCTGCCACAATGCCGTAGATCGCCATGTGCATGCGGGCAGCGGCAATGCCATAGCCTTTATTTTTGAGCCTGATGATCCTGCCAAGCCCGCACGCCGCGTGAGTTATGCTGAATTGCTCGTCGAGGTCACCGGTATGGCCAATGCGCTCAAAAAACTGGGCGCTGGCAAGGGCGATCGGGTGACCATTTATATGCCCATGTGCGTTGAGGGTGCGGTTGCAATGCTTGCCTGCGCGCGCATTGGTGCCGTGCACAGCGTCGTCTTCGGTGGCTTTTCGCCCGAAGCGATTGCTGGCCGCATTCAGGATTGCACCAGCCGCTTTGTCATTTGCGCAGATGGCGCGGTACGCGGTGGCAAGTCAGTGCCATTGAAGGCGAACATCGACTCGGCACTTGAAAAAGCGGACGGGGTCGAAGCTGTTCTGGTCATTCGCCATACCGGTGAGCCCATATTCATGCAGCCTAATCGTGATTATTTCTATGAAGACATCGACGTAGCCGGCGACTGCGAATGCGAGCCTATGAACGCAGAAGACCCGCTTTTCATTCTTTATACCTCGGGTTCAACGGGCAGCCCGAAGGGCGTGCTGCACACCGTCGGTGGCTATTCGGTCTGGACCGCGAGCACGTTCCATTATGTGTTCGATTATCGTCCTGGCGAGGTGTTCTTTTGCTCGGCGGATATCGGTTGGGTCACCGGGCATAGCTATGTGGTCTATGGTCCGCTCCAAAACGGCGGAACGAGCCTGATTTTTGAAGGAATTCCTAGCTATCCAGATAGCGGTCGTTTCTGGGATATCATTGACCGGCATCAGGTGAACATTTTCTACACCGCACCAACGGCGCTTCGCGCGTTGATGCGTGACGGCGATGCTCCCGTCCAGGCGCGGTCACGCAAATCATTACGCCTGCTCGGTACAGTTGGGGAACCAATCAACCCCGAAGCATGGCGCTGGTATCATGCGACGGTCGGTGAGGGCAAATTGCCGATTGTCGATACCTGGTGGCAGACAGAAACCGGCGGAGTGATGATTACAACGCTACCGGGCGCCCACGGCATGAAACCGGGCAGTGCCGGACGGCCCTATTTCGGCATTCGGCCTCAGTTGGTTGATGGCGAGGGCAAAGTGCTCGCCGACGAACAAATAGGCGGCGCGACCAATGGAAATCTGTGCATCACGCACAGCTGGCCGGGGCAGGCACGCACGCTGTATGGCGACCACGAGCGCTTTGTGCAGACCTATTTTTCCACATACCAGGGCAAATATTTTACAGGCGACGGCTGCCGCCGCGACGCGGATGGCTATTATTGGATTACCGGACGAGTAGACGATGTCATCAACGTGTCAGGGCACCGCATGGGCACAGCCGAAGTCGAAAGTGCTCTGGTTCTGCATGACATGGTCGCAGAAGCGGCAGTTGTTGGGTTTCCGCATGATATCAAAGGCCAGGGAATTTATTGTTACGTGACGTTGAATGCGGGTGCCGATCCATCTGACGCACTGCATGCTGAACTGCGGATGCAAGTACGGACAGAAATTGGTCCTATCGCTTCTCCCGACCATATTCACTTCACGCCCGCCTTGCCCAAGACGCGAAGCGGCAAAATCATGCGCCGGATATTGCGTAAAATTGCTGAAAACGACTTTGGCGCGCTGGGCGACACATCGACTCTTGCTGACCCCAGTGTCGTTGATGCCTTGATTGAAGGGCGACAGAACCGCTAATCTGGCCATTCTAAATGCTCGGAATCTGGTGCGCTTGACGCTTGCGTCAACTCGCTGGAGCGACTAAAGAACCGCCCTTAATTGCGCGATTAAATGCGTGTGCTGCTTTTCCGTAGCGGAAGGATGCTATGACTGATTCACTTGCCAAATCCGGCCCGTTAAGCGGCATGAAGGTCGTGGAATTGGCTGGGATCGGACCTGGGCCTTATGCGGGTCAATTGCTTGCAGATATGGGCGCCGATGTCATTGTTATCGACAGGCCGGGTGGTTCGCTCGTGCCGAAAGCGATTGACGGACGAGGCAAGAGGTCACTAATTCTTGATCTCAAAAAGCCCGAGGCCGTTGATGCGCTATTGAAACTGGTCGAAACCGCAGATGTCCTAATCGAGGGGCTGCGGCCAGGCGTCACCGAGCGTATGGGGGTAGGCCCTGACGCCTGCCACGCTGTCAATCCAGGCCTGATCTACGGCCGAATGACAGGCTGGGGGCAAACAGGGCCATGGAGCCAGATGGCGGGGCACGATATCAATTACATCGGCATGACCGGCGTGCTCAACGCGATTGGGAAAGACGGCCAGCCCCCGGTTCCTCCGCTGAACATGGTCGGAGATTTCGGCGGAGGATCGATGTTCCTCGTCAACGGCATCCTTGCGGCGTTGGTCGAACGTGGACGGACAGGCAAAGGCAATATCGTGGACGCGGCTATTGTCGATGGGACCAACAGTCTCATGAGCTTTGTTCACGGCATGGCTGGTCTGGGCCAATGGCGAACCAAGCGGGAAGCCAATCTTCTTGATGGAGCAATGCCCTTTTACCGCTGCTATATGACGTCTGACAGCAAATTCATGGCGGTCGGATGCATCGAGCCGCAGTTTTTTGCGGCGATGATGACTCGTCTGCCCTTAGACACAGAAACCTATGGTGGCCAGCACGACCGAGCAGCATGGGCAAAACAGCATGAACTGCTTGAGGATGTGTTCGCAACCAAGACCCGTGACGAGTGGGAGACTATTTTCGCTGGTACCGACGCATGCGTCACACCTGTGCTGGATTATGTCGAAGCCGCGTCTCATCCGGCCAACGCCGAAAGGCAGGCATTTGTGCAGGATGGCCGTTGGTTACATCCTCAGGTCGCGCCACGGCTTGCAACGCAGCCGCTGGCTACCCATTTCGAAATTGCAACAAAAGGCGGCGATCATGCCGCAATATTATCCGAGGCGGGACTCGGTAACGAAGATATCTCTCAACTGATCGCGGCGGGCGCCGTGGTCGCAAACAACGACTAGAAAGGGTCTTATATGACCGAAGCCTATATTTATGATGCGGTGCGCAGCCCGCGAGGCAAGGGGCGGCCTGATGGAGCTCTGCATGAGATAACACCGATTGATCTTGCATCACAGGTGCTTGCCTCGATCCGCGACCGCAATGGTCTGTCGGGCGCGGAAATCGAAGATGTAGCCTTTGGCTGTGTGTCGCCGGTGGGCGAGCAGGGCGCCGTCATTACCCGCACAGCAATTCTGGCCGCAGGCTATCCGCACACCACTTCGGGCATTCAGGTGAACCGCTTTTGTGGGTCCGGCCTTGAGGCTTCGAACATCGCGGCTGCCAAGGTCAAATCTGGCGAATGCGATCTTGCCGTCGGTGGCGGTATTGAATCGATGAGCCGCGTGCCAATGGGTTCGGACGGTGGCGCATGGCCAATCGATCCACGTTCGGCCATCGCCAATTACTTCATCCCGCAGGGCATTTCTGCCGACCTTATCGCGACCAAATATGGGTACAGCCGTGACGATGTCGATGCATATGCAGTAGAAAGCCAAAAGCGCGCTGGCCGTGCATGGGCCGAAAAGCGCTTTGCGCGTTCTATCCTGCCTATTAAGGACGTCATAGGCGAAGTTGTTCTCGACCATGACGAATTGATGCGGCCACAAACCGACATGCAGTCCTTGGGTGCGCTCGCCCCTGCCTTCCAGATGATGGGCACAATGATGCCTGGATTCGATGACATCGCCATCATGCGTTATCCCGATGTCGAGAAGATCAACCACGTCCACCATGCTGGCAACAGTTCGGGCATCGTTGACGGTTCTGCGGCAGTACTTATCGGCACGAGGGAAGCCGGCGAGAAATATGGCCTCAAGGCACGTGCACGCATCGTGTCCATGGCGTCCATTGGTTCTGAGCCAGCGATCATGCTCACAGGCCCCGAATTTGCTGCACAAAAGGCGCTGGCCCGTGCGGGCATGGACAAAAGCGACATTGATGTGTGGGAATTGAATGAAGCTTTTGCATCCGTTGTTCTGCGCTTCATGGAGGCGATGCACATTGACCATTCGGACATCAACGTGAACGGCGGCGCAATCGCCATGGGGCATCCGCTTGGTGCGACCGGCGCGATGATCCTTGGCACTGTACTCGACGAACTGGAACGCTCCGGCAAGTCGACCGCGCTGACCACATTGTGCATCGGGGCCGGCATGGGCACCGCAACCATCATCGAACGCGTGAATTGATTGGGACCGAAAATATGACTTACACAACCTTCTCAGTCGATATCGATGCCGATGGTGTTGCGCTTTTGACGATTGATCTCCCAGACGCCTCGATGAATGTGTGGAATGGCGCTTTGATCGAAGAATTCGGCAAATGGGTCGATGATTTTACCACGAACGAGTCCGTCAAGGGCGCCGTAATAACATCCGGCAAAAAATCCGGCTTTCTGGCTGGCGCAGATCTCACCATGTTGGGTGGAGCCAAGGCCAATAGCACTAAAGAAGCCTTCGATCAGGCATTTGCGCTGAATGCATTGCTGCGCAAAATGGAAACGGGCGGCCAGTCGGCCAAGGACCTGAGCGTGGGCAAGGTTTCGGCCAAGCCGGTTGCTTGCGCGTTGAATGGTCTTGCGCTGGGAGGAGGTTTGGAACTCGCACTTGCCTGCCATTACCGCGTTGTGGCCGACAATCCAAAGATCCAGCTCGGCATGCCCGAGGTGATGGTTGGGCTTTTGCCCGGTGGCGGCGGAACGCAGCGGACACCGCGCCTTATCGGTCTGCAGAACGCGGCGATGATGATCATTCAGGGCAAATCGCTTGATCCCGCCACTGCAAAGGCACAGGGCCTTGTACACGAAGTCGTTCCGGCGGCGGACCTGATTGCGAACGCAAAGGCATGGGTCATGGCCAATCCGAAAGTCACGGCGCCTTGGGACAAAAAGGATTTCAGATTCCCGGGTGGTGCAGGGGCGATGGACCCGCGTGCGGTGCAACTGTTTGTTGGCCTGAACGCGATGGCGCACAAGGAAAGCAAAGGCAACTTTGATGCCGTAAAGGCGATCCTTTCATGTCTGTATGAAGGCTCGATTTTGCCATTCGACACTGCATTGCGCGTGGAATCCAAATATTTCACCAAGCTGCTTTCGGGCAGCCAAGCCAAAAACATGATCCGCACCTTGTTCATCAACAAGCAGGCAGCTGAAAAGGGCGCCGGGCGTCCTGCAAGCGTTCCGCCGGTGGAGATCAAGAAGGTCGGGGTGCTTGGCGGCGGGTTGATGGGGTCAGGCATCACGCATGTGACTGTCAAAGGTGGTATGGACGTTGTCGTTCTTGACCGCAGCCTTGAAGACGCCAACAAGGCCGTCGATTACAGCCGCAAGATCATCGACAAGGCCGTCAGCCGCGGCAAGATGACCAAAGAAGCGGGTGAAGCTTTCATGGCGCGCATCACGCCAACCGACAATTATGACGACCTGAAGGATGTCGACCTGATCATCGAAGCCGTATTCGAACGGCCCGATGTAAAGGCGGATGTTATCAAGAAAGCCGAAGCAGTTATTGGCGCCAACGTTGTGTTTGCGTCGAATACCTCAACTTTGCCGATCACTGGCCTTGCTAAAAATTCGTCGCGTCCCGAACTGTTCATTGGGTTGCATTTCTTCTCGCCGGTTGAAAAAATGCCGCTGCTTGAAATCATCCCAGGAGAATTGACGGGTGATCGCGCCTTGGCAGCCGCCTTCGATTATAACGCGAAGATTAAGAAAACCCCGATTGTGGTCAAAGACGTCCGCGGCTTTTTCACCAACCGCGTGTTCCCGCCATATATGGGCGAGGCAATGAAGCTTGTGACCGAAGGCGTGAAACCTGCGCTGATTGAAAACGCAGCCAAGTCGCTTGGCATGCCGATTGGTCCGCTCGCCTTGCTTGACGAGACAACGCTGCAACTGGGCTATGACGTGATGCAATCGACCATGAAGGAACTGGGCGATGCGTATCAGCCAAGCGGCACCGAAGACTTTATGGAGTTGATGGTGGTCAAGCTTGGCCGCAAAGGGCGGCGTTTTGGCTCGGGCTTTTATGACTATGATGACAAGGGCGAACGCGTTGGACTTTGGCAGGGTATGGCGGAGCATTATCCGCTTGCCGCTGAACAGCCGTCGGTCGATGAAGTGAAGCAGCGCTTGCTATACATTCAGCTCATCGCAACGGCGCAATGTTTTGAGGAACATGTCGTCAAAGACCCGCAGAGCGCTGATCTTGGCGCAATTTTCGGTTGGGGGTTTGCGCCATATACCGGTGGGCCAATGAGCTATATCGACACCGTAGGGCTGGAAAACTTCGTGCGGACAGCCGACAATTTGGCGCAGCGGTTCGGCAACCGGTTTGCTCCACCCAAAAGCTTCCGCGAAATGGCGAACAAGGGTGAGACATTGTACAAAGTGGCTGCTTAAATCTAAAACGCAGGCATGAAAAAAGGGCGGCCCCGTTTCGGAGGTCGCCCTTTTTGTTTGCGTATGCGGCTTTAGAACTTGGCGCGGACGGTCAGGCCATACATGCGGGGTTCTTCGACAAAGCCGATGAGCGACCGCGTGCCAGCGCCGCCACGTAGCGGTGTGTTGGCAGTGATGCCGCGCGTGATCTCGTTCGACAGGTTGGTGCCCCACACTTCAAAAGTGAACCGCTCATCGGGCGTAGTAAGCCCGATGCGCGCGTTCATCTTGAAGTAATTTTCTTGACGTGCCAGCGGCACAGGGAGCCCGTTGGTGTCGAGGTCAATTGTTCGGGTCGTTCTGCTATCCGAATAATTAATGCTGCCGTTGACCAGCAACCCCCAGCCAGAGCTGTTCAATGGACCGTCATAGGTCAGCCCTGCAACGCCAGTGAACTTGGGCGCGTTGGTCAAGTCTTGACCGCACAGACGGACAACTGACGCCAGTGCATCAGCTGCAACGCCAACGGCGCAATTGCTTGGGTAGCGGGCATCAGCATAAGTGACCGCCAAATTACCGCTCATATGGTTGCTGAAATTCCCGAACAACTCGAGCTCCGCTCCGGTGGACCGAGCCGAGTTGACGTTGAAGGTCAGGAACTGGACACCAGTGAATTCGAGCACCTGGAAATCGCTCATCTTCATATCAAACAAAGCGAGGTTGGCCTTGATCGGTCCAAATGTTGCTTTGACGCCAAGTTCGATCTGGTTGACTTTTTCGGACTTGAACCGTGGATCTGCGTAAACAGGCGCAGCACCAGTCGTCAGAACCGCAGTCGAGTTGGTGAGATTTGCGGCGGTCGGATCAAGGTTGAAGCCGCCTGATTTGAAACCATGGCTGTAACCAGCGTAAATCAACAGGTCGGGATTGGCTTTGTAACCAATTTGGCCGGTATAGGTAATCTCATCATCCTTAAACCGGTTGGACCAAAGCCGTGGCAATGGCAGCTTGGAACTTGCCAGCCCGCCGCCCGCAACTGCTGGAGCCGTCAAGTTTACAGGCACTGCAAACGGGAAGCAGTTCAGTCCGACCAGACCTGCGCTCAGCGGCCCAGGAACCAGTCCCGTTAGAACACCGTTGACACTCGCTTGGCATGCTCCGTTACTTGCGCTTATCTGGTTAAACGCGGCATCTTTCGTCTCGTTCACGTATCGCGCGCCGAGTGTCAGGCTGAGTTTATCGGTGACGTTGAAGACGTTATGGGTGAAAAACGAGTAGCTTTTGGCGTCCTGCGTAAACAGGTTGTTGCCAAAGGAATTCAGCGAATTGACGGGCAACCCAGGCGTCGGCGCGGCTGCTGTGCCACCCGAACCGAGAGCTGTCAGAGCGAACAAAGGATTAACCCCTGCAACAGGTCCAAAGTTGAACGCGCTGTTCGCAGCTTGATAGTCAGCTCCAAATGACATGGTTTGTTGGGCGGCAATATCCTCGTTCGAGTAAAAACCGCCGATCAACCAATCCAGCTTGTCATTGAACGCTGTGCCTTGAAGCCTGAGTTCCTGGGTAAAGGTTTTGATCCTGTCACCATTGGGCAAAACGCCGGGTGCCTGGATCGAGCCGCCTACGCCGGTTGTGAAAATTCTCAGGCTGGTAAAATCTGATTCGGCCGTCGAACTCGATTTAAAATCGCGGTAGGAACCAATATAGGTCAGCTTGGCGGGACCGAAATCCCACTTAACCTCTCCCGATACGCCCCATTGTTCAGCGCCATTGAAGAAGCGCTGGCCGTTCGTCGCAAGATTTTGCAGAGCCGACTGGCCGAACTGGTCGACACCGTCGTTGGCAAGACCATGGAACGCGGCAAACGGAGCCAATTCGGTTTCACGGACGATAACGGCATCGCAGCAATGCTCGTCGACTTTTGAATAATCTGCGAGCAAGCGTATGCTGATATCAGCGGTTGGCTCAACATAGAGTTGGCCGCGGATCATGTAGCGATCACGGTCGTTGCTGTCTGCGCCTGTCGAACTTTTTAAATAGCCATCGCGCTTGCGGTAGGTGCCTGCGATGCGGAATGCTGCAACATCCTGCACAATCGGAACGCTGATTCCGCCTTGCACATTGATGAAGTTATAATTGCCGTAGCTGGCGTTTGCGAAGCCTTCGACTTCAGAGAGGTTGGCGCGCTTTGTGGTGATGTTTAAGGCACCAGCCGACGTATTGCGGCCAAACAATGTGCCTTGTGGTCCACGCAGGATTTCAAGTCGCTCAAGGTCGACAAGGTCGCCCAAAGCAACGCCCGGACGTGACTGGTAAACGCCGTCGATGAAAACGCCGACCGAGCTTTCAAGGCCCGTGTTATTGCCGGTGGTGCCCACGCCGCGAATTTTGATTGACGTGCCTTGCGTCTCTGTCTGAGACGACTGGATGTTGAAGCTTGGCGAGATTGAGGACAGGGTTTTAATGTCCGACACACCTTCGCGCTCTAACGCCTCTGGCGCGACAGCCGTCACGGCGAGTGGAATGTCTTGCACGTCCATTGCGCGCAACGTTGCGGTCACAATGATTGGCTCATTGCCATTCTCGTCTGCTTCGGATTGTTGGGCAAAAGCCGCTGGCACAAACATTGCGCTGCAGATGGTGCTGCAAAGGGCAGCCGTGATTACACGATTAAATCGACGCATTTCTCTCTCCTCCTTTTCAACCGAAACCCCTGTGGCATTTGCTGCGCATATTAGGATGTCGGCGCTCTCACGCTTCCCGGCTGGGTGGGTACGGGAAGAAACTTATTATCAAATGCCCATCCTATCGATGAATTTTTACAAATCCAGCAATTTAATCGCGCGATTGAAAATATCACTTTGCTGTGGCTTTTGCGCCCTTTGGCGTTAATCATCTCCGGCTATGTTTGACCGTCCAACGATATTAGATGCGGCATTTTCCAGCCGTGTCGCCGCACATGACTTTCCAGCCCCCCGCGCCAATGCAGTTATAGCTCCCGCTGCCCCGCATGTGCTTGTCGATTTGTTCGACAGCCAGATCATGAGCCGTCATCTGGACCTTTGGGCACGGCGATCGAAAGGAAAGACCTTTTATTCAATTGGTAGTTCGGGGCATGAGGGCACCGCTGCCATGGCAGCGGCTACTCGTGCTACCGATATGGCGTTTCTGCATTATCGCGATGGCGCGTTCCTGATCCAGCGCAAGAAGCAGGCGGGCGGAATGACGCCGTTACATGACATGGCGCTTTCATTCGCCGCATCGGCCGACGACCCGATCTCAGGCGGGCGGCATAAGGTTTTGGGATGTGCGCATACCTTCGTGCCCCCACAAACCAGCACAATTGCCTCGCATTTGCCCAAGGCCGTGGGTACGGCGCATTCGCTCGGGATGGCGCAACGACTTCAACTCGCGGATGCGGTGCTGCCGCACGATTCCATTATTCTTTGTTCCTTTGGCGATGCGTCGGCGAACCATTCAACCTCCCAAGGAGCGTTCAACGCCGCATGCTGGGCCGCGTATCAACATTTGCCTATGCCGATCGTCTTTGTGTGTGAAGACAACGGGATCGGCATTTCGGTGCGCACGCCGGGGGGTTGGATTGCTGCCAATTTCGAAAATCGTCCCGCGCTGCATTATGTGGCATGCGATGGTGCTGATCTGAATGATGCACTTCGCGGATGCACCGAGGCGGTGGATTATGCCCGCCTCCGTCGCAAACCCGTTTTTCTGCATATGCAGACGATCCGCCTGATGGGACATGCAGGCGCTGACGTCGAACTAAGCTATGCGCCTATTAAGCAGATCGAAGCGGCTGAAGCGCAGGACCCACTGTTGCACAGTGCGCGCATTTTGCACGAGCAAGCCGGTATGTCGGGCGCGGAGATTGTCGCACGTTATGAAGACATGCGCGCGCGTGTTGACCGGGTGGCGCTTGATGCGCTGGCAAAGCCGCGGCTGACAACTGCCGCTGAGGTGATGGCCTCCATCGAGCCGGAGAAATCCGCAAGGCCCGCGCAGTCTTTCGTCACGAAGGAAAAGCGCGAAACTCTTTTCGCCAGGGACGCGCGTAATCTGGCAAAGCCAGTGACGCTGGCCAAAAGTATCAATTTCGCGTTGGCAGATATCATGCTGCAATATCCCAATGTTGCACTGTTTGGAGAAGACGTGGCGCGCAAGGGCGGTGTCTATGGCGTCACGCAGGGCTTGCAGGAAAAATTCGGCGCTGCCCGTGTTTTCGACACCCTTCTGGATGAGCAAACCATCTTGGGCCTCGCCATTGGCATGGCGCATAATGGTTTCGTGCCGATCCCCGAAATCCAGTTTCTGGCCTATCTGCACAATGCCGAAGACCAGATCCGCGGGGAGGCGGCGACGCTTTCGTTCTTCTCGAACCGGCAGTATCGCAACCCGATCGTTATGCGTGTTGCTGGCTTGCCCTATCAAAAAGGTTTTGGTGGGCATTTCCATAACGACAACAGTCTTGCCGTCCTGACCGACATTCCGGGCATTATCGTTGCTTGCCCTTCGAACCCCGCCGATGCGCCAGCGATGCTGCGCGAATGCGTGCGGCTCGCGCACCAGGACGGCCGCGTTGTCGTTTTTGTCGAGCCGATTGCGCTTTACCATATGAGCGATTTGCATGCGCCAGAGGATGCAGGATGGCAGGCCCATTATGTTGCGCCACGTGACGATGCTGAAATCCCGTTAGGTGCACTTGGACAATTTGGCGAAGGGACTGAACTTGCTATCATAACATACGGAAATGGTTATTATCTTTCGCGTCAGGCCGTGCCCCATCTCGAAGCAGAGGGTATTGACGTGCGAGTTATTGATCTGCGCTGGCTGCACCCGTTAAATGCGGAAGCGATTGTCTCTTCGGTGGCAGATTGCCGAAAGATATTGATTGTGGATGAATGCCGGCGTTCGGGCAGCTTGAGCGAAAAGTTGATGACGATATTGACGGAGGCTGGCCGCGGCGAGGCCATTAGCCGGATTACCGCCGAGGATTGCTTCATTCCGCTGGGGCCAGCTGCCGAGTTGGTATTGCCGAGCAAAGATTCCATCCTCGATGCCGCACGGGGCGCAGTCGCGTGAAGAAGCGTGCCTTGGTGGTTTGCCCGGGACGCGGCACCTATAACGCCTCTGAGCTTGGCTATTTGCGGAGATATCATGCGGAACGCGCCGATGTTGTCGCAACAGTTGACGCTGTCCGTGAAGAAAATAGCCAAATCCGGGTCTCACAGCTTGATAATGCCGAGAAATATGTACCATCTGTTCATTTGACTGGCGATAACGCGTCTGCGTTGATCTATGCGTGTGCAATGTCCGATTTCGCGGCGATTGATCGGAATAAATTCGATATCGTGGCCGTAACAGGTAATTCGATGGGCTGGTATCTGGCTCTGGCATGCTCTGGGATTCTCGATCTCGATGCTGGTGCCCGTCTGGTCAACAATATGGGCAGGCTGATGCATGAACATGGCATCGGCGGCCAGATAGTCTGGTCACTCATGGACGAAGATTGGAAAATCCGGGAAGACAAAATACTATTTATCAGAAATCTATTGAATGAAGCACAGCATAATTCTGATATAAAAGTCTCGGTTTCCATCCGTCTTGGCGGATTGATCGTGTTCGCTGCGGATGACGCCGGGCTTAAGTGGCTGACCGATCATCTCCCCAAAGACGACCGGTTCCCCTTGCGGCTGATGCACCACGCTGCGTTCCATAGTCCATTGCTGGACCATATCGTGCCGCTGGCGCGCGAGATCAATGATGCGGGTGATTTTGGACGCGGAATGATTCCGGCAATTGATGGGCAGGGCCGCATCTGGTCGCCGGGCGCCTTTGGCCGCGACGCTATCTATGGTTATACGCTTGGCGCGCAATTGACAGATAGCTATGATTTCACGCGCGCGGTGCAAGTCGCAGCGGCCGAATTTGCGCCCGATACGATCATCGTTCTGGGCCCGGGCACGACCTTGGGTGCGCCGACGGTGCAGGCGCTGATTGCGTCGGGCTGGCGCGGACTTTCGGGCAAGGCAGATTTTCAGTCGCGCCAAAACACGGATCCCATATTGATATCGATGGGCATGGAAGATCAACGTGCTTGGGCTGGAATCTAGGGCAGTGCATACGAATAAGCGCTAGACGCTACCCCGCTTCAGGATAAAGGGAGGGGCAATAATGCAGGGCGTGTCTGCTGCCTTGCCGGGAGATCGACGGAATGAGCGAACACAGTTCCACCTTGCTGCTGTTTGGCGCGACGGGAGACCTGTCGCGCCGTATGCTCCTGCCGTCCTTATACGCGCTGCATGCAGATGGTCTGATTGAGGCTGATCTTCGCATTTTCGGCACCGCTCGCAGCGCATTATCGGACGAGGCATTCCGCGACATGGCGCGTGCGGCTTTATGTGAATTTCTGCCTGATGACCGCAAGGCAGAAGGCTTGATCGACGCGTTCCTGCAACGCCTGCATTATGTCGCGCTGGATGCCTCCAATCCGGATGGCTTCGTCAAACTGGCGGAGACCATCGGTGATATCTCGGCCGGACTTTCGATCTTTTTGTCGACTGCGCCTTCCTTGTTTGAACCAACAATAAAGGGCCTGCATCATGCAGGGCTTTCGGGCGATAATGTCCGCATCGGCCTTGAAAAGCCTCTGGGCAATGATCTGGCATCCTCGCGCCACATAAATGATGCCGTCAACGCGGTGTTCCCGGAAAAGCGGACGTTCCGTATCGACCATTATCTGGGGAAGGAAACCGTGCAGAACCTGATGGCGTTGCGTTTTGCCAACATGCTGTTCGAGCCGCTGTGGAACGCCAATGCTATTGAACATGTGCAAATTACCGTTAGCGAGACTGTCGGCCTTGAAGGCCGCGCTGGCTTTTACGACGATACAGGCGCACTGCGTGATATGGTTCAAAACCACATGTTGCAACTGCTCGCGCTCATCGCAATGGAACCCCCGGCCAGTTTGGATGCGACCGCCATTCGTGACGAGAAGGTCAAGGTACTCCGTGCGTTACGCCCGGTCGTCGAAGGCGATGTCGTCACAGGCAAATATACGGACGGCGCAGTAAATGGCGATGCGGTCAAGAGCTACGAAAGCGACCTGGGCAAACCATCGGACACCGAAACTTTCGTCGCGATCAAGGCGTATGTCGATAACTGGCGCTGGCAAGGCGTGCCGTTTTTCCTACGGACCGGAAAAAGGCTGCCTGAGCGGCGGAGCGAGATTGTCATTCAGTTCAAGCCAGTGCCGCATAATGTATTCAAGGACCGTGGCGGCAAGCTTGAAGCAAACACTCTTGTCATCCGTTTGCAGCCCGAGGAATATGTACGGCTGTTGGTGATGGCGAAAGAGCCTGGTCTGGATCGTGGCGGGGTCACCTTACGCGAAGTTCCACTGGATTTGTCGCTGACAGCTGCCTTTGCTGGGTCGCGGCGGCGCATTGCATACGAACGTCTGCTTCTTGACCTCATAGAAGGCGACCAGACGCTGTTTGTGCGCCGGGATGAGGTCGAGGCCCAGTGGGCATGGATTGATGCAATACGGGCCCTGTGGGGAGCTACAGCGTTGAAACCAAAGGCCTATGGCGCGGGAAGCTGGGGGCCCAATGCTGCAATCGCACTGACCGAACGCGACGGGGTGAGCTGGCATGAGTAAAATTCACGATACCGTTGAAGCTGTGACCGCCCGCATTGTCGCGCGGTCGATGACGGGGCGCCAGGCCTATTTGGACTTGATCCGCCAGCAGCGGGACGCAGGTTTGAACCGCACGGCATTAAGTTGCGGAAATCTGGCGCACGGCTTTGCCGCAAGTGGCGACGACAAGTCGGTCATTCGCGATGGCAAGGCGATGAATATCGGCATCATAAGCGCGTATAACGACATGCTGTCTGCACATCAGCCTTATGGCCGCTACCCCGAGCAGATGAAAATTTTCGCGCGAGAAGTTGGCGCGACAGCGCAAGTAGCCGGATCGACGCCAGCGATGTGCGACGGCGTCACGCAGGGCCAGGACTCCATGGAGCTGTCGTTGTTCAGCCGCGATGTCATCGCGATGGCAACTGCGGTTGGATTGAGCCACGGCATGTTCGAAAGCGTCGCCATGCTAGGCATTTGCGACAAGATTGTCCCTGGTCTTTTGATTGGTGCACTGCGATTTGGGCATTTGCCGACAATCCTCGTGCCAGCAGGACCAATGCCATCGGGGTTGGCCAACAAGGAAAAACAGCGCGTTCGGCAGCTATATGCCGAGGGCAAGGTCGGCCGTGCCGAATTGCTCGAAGCGGAGGCTGCATCCTACCATAGCGCCGGCACCTGCACATTTTACGGAACTGCAAATTCCAACCAGATGATGATGGAAGTCATGGGCCTGCATATTCCAGGCGCAGCCTTCATCAACCCCGGCACCAAGCTGCGCACCGAGCTCACCCGCGCTGCGGTCCATCGTTTAAGCAAGATCGGCTGGGAAGGCGATGATTACCGTCCCTTGGGGCGCTGCGTAGACGAAAAAGCCATCGTCAATGCCTGTGTCGGTTTACTTGCCACTGGCGGTTCGACGAACCACGCGTTGCATATTCCGGCCATTGCGCGTGCAGCGGGCATCATCATCGATTGGGAAGATCTGGATCAATTGTCGTCGGTCGTCCCGTTAATTGCCCGCGTTTATCCAAATGGCTCGGGCGATGTGAACCATTTCCACGCCGCGGGAGGCATGGGCTTTGTCATCCGTGAATTGATCGACGCGGGTCTTCTTCACCGCGACATTATGACAGTGGCCGGCCAAGATCTGAGCGACTATGGGCGTGAGCCTGCACTGGACAATGACGCGCTCGTATGGCGCGAAGCGCCAGCGATCACAGCGGATGACACGATGCTGCGTCCGCCAGCTGCGCCGTTTAGCCCTGATGGCGGCATGCGCCTTGTCAGAGGTAATCTGGGCCGCGCTACGTTCAAAACCAGCGCGGTGGATCCGGCGCGGTGGACCATAGAAGCCCCTGTGCGCGTTTTTGCTGACCAGAATGACGCACTCGCAGCTTTTAAGGCAGGCGAACTGGAGCGTGATGTGATCGTTGTCATCCGCTTTCAGGGGCCGGCAGCCAATGGCATGCCCGAGCTGCACAAGCTGACGCCGCCTTTGGGTGTTCTGCAGGATAAGGGGTTCAACGTCGCTCTGGTGACTGATGGCCGCATGTCTGGGGCCTCGGGCAAAGTACCAGCCGCGATCCACCTAAGCCCTGAAGCAGCGCGCGGTGGGGCCATTGCAAAGCTGTTGGATGGGGACATCGTCCGTTTGTGTGCCAACACCGGTACGTTGTCCGTGCTGGTGAACGACGATGTCTGGGCAGCGCGGCCACCAGCACCGCAACCTGTCAAGCAGATGGGCACGGGACGCGAGCTGTTCGCGTTGATGCGCGCGACTGCGGATGAGGCGGAGAAGGGAGGATCGGCGATGTTAGCGGCGGCAGGACTATGACGGCAGTTGTTGCAGTCGATATCGGCGGAACGCACGCACGATTTGCGCTCGCCGACGTCGAAGCTGGGCGGGTCACTGGCTTGGAAGAGGCGGTCACGCTGAAAACGGCCGAGCATGCAAGTTTCCAAACGGCGTGGCAGGAATTCGAACGCCTAAGTGGCGCACCGCTTCCTCGCGCGGCAGCCATTGCCATTGCTGGGCCCGTGGATGCCGATATCATCAAGCTTACGAACAATCCATGGATCATCCGACGTTCGCTCGTATGCGAAAAACTGGGCGTGGAAAGTTTTGTCATTGTGAATGATTTTGGGGCTGTTGGACATGCGGTGGCCCAGGCCGGACCTGAGCATTTTCAGCATCTGACCGGACCAGAACAGGATTTCGCGACTGAAGGTACATTAAGCATTATCGGCCCTGGAACAGGTCTCGGTGTTGCGCATGTCTGGCGCAAAGGCAGCGATTACCATGTGCAGGCCACAGAGGGCGGACATATCGATTTTGCGCCGCTTGACGCGATTGAAGACGCGGTGCTGGCGCGGTTGCGCAAACGCTACCGCCGGGTGTCAGTTGAGCGCGTTGTTTCGGGACCTGGGCTTGTAGACCTTTATGAAACCTTGGCCGCTATCGAAGGTCGGGCGGTCCAGCAATTTGATGACAAGACTCTATGGCAAATGGGCATGTCGGGCGACGATAGCCTCGCGGCCGCGGCCGTTGATCGCTTCTGTCTGTCGCTCGGCAGCGTCGCGGGCGATATAACACTTGCGCAAGGAGGATTTGCAGGCGTTGTTATCGCCGGGGGCCTAGGCCTGCGCATTAAAGACAGTCTGGTCCGGTCGGGATTTGCAGAACGGTTTCGGGCCAAGGGCCGCTTTGAAGGGCTGATGGCTGGAATCCCCGTGAAGCTCATAACCCATCCGCAGCCCGGCCTTTTTGGCGCAGCCGCCGCTTATGCCCAGCAATATATTTGAGAAAGACCGCACATGACGCCTGTTGAGAAAATCATGCGCACCGCGCCAGTCATCCCAGTGCTGGTCATTGAGGATGCTGCACATGCCCGTGTTATTGCTAAGGCTTTGGTCGCTGGCGGGCTTCCCGTGCTTGAGGTGACATTGCGCACAGCGGCAGCTCTGGACGCGATTGTGGAGATGAAAAAAGTTCCCGGCGCGATTGTGGGTGCGGGGACTGTAGTTGATGTATCTGGTTTGGACAGCGCCATTGCGGCAGGCGCAGAATTTATTGTTTCGCCCGGATTAACCGACAATCTCGGTAAGGCCGCCATCGCGAAAGATATCCCGTTTCTGCCCGGTGTTGCCACCGCCGGCGATATCATGCGCGGGCTCGACTTGGGCCTGACGCATTTCAAATTCTTCCCGGCCGAAGCCAATGGCGGTCTGCCAGCGCTCAAATCGCTTATTGGTCCTTTTGGCCAGTGCAAATTTTGTCCGACAGGTGGCATAAAGCTGGACACTGCGGCGGAATGGCTCACAGTTTCTGAAATTTTATGTGTTGGCGGAAGCTGGCTTGTTGGTAAAGGCGTTCCCGACAGCGCGGCGATTGAATCGGCAGCGCGTGCCGCATCGGCATTACGGAAATAACGGAGACGCATAGTTTATGGCCGAAGAAATCGAATGGTGGGATTTTGATGCTGCGGAAGATTTGATCGACGCGGTTGTCGGGGACGTAAGTTTCATTATCGAAAGTGCGCTGGATGCCCGTGGTCAGGCACTTGTCGCGTTTCCCGGTGGTGCGACCCCAAAGCCTATTTTGGAAAAGCTGGCCCAAGCCAACATTCGCTGGAAGAGTGTAACCATCATACCGACAGATGACCGGCTCGTGCCTGTGGACAATCCGTTGTCCAATGTTGCGATGATTGCCAAAATCTTCATTCCAAAAGGCGCGAGGGTCTTGCCGATAGCCAGCGATGCTGCCGATTATAAATTGGCAGGTGGAGCAGCAAATGCGCGCCTGGCCGATCTGCACTGGCCCCCCGATCTCGTTTGGCTTGGCATGGGGGCTGATGGTCACACAGCATCGATATTCCCAGGGCCCGATATGGAATCAGCCATTGAGGCGAGTAAAGAGGTGCGCGCAGTAGGGGTTGCACCTGACCCATTGCCTCCCGAAGCGCCTGTGAACCGCGTCACCTTGACGGGATCAGCCATTGGCATGGCGCGAACGGCAATCCTCGTGATCAACGGGTTAAAAAAGCGGGAAGTGCTAGTATCTGCGATCGAGCAGGGTCGCAAGTCTGCTTATCCGATAGGCCGGGTACTCGATAAAATCGTTGTTCCGGTCGACATTTACTGTCTTGATGACTGAGTTAGACGCGTCGTATTTTGGCGGGGTTGATGGTTCGGTTAAGCTTTTTCAGATAGTCGGGAATATCCAGTTCTGACATCCCGACGGGCTTGCGCGCGTCTTTTGGATTGATGGGATGGTTGAAGGCTATACCGATCCGCCCGTCTGTCACCCAGGCAACGTGGCCGCTGAGCCAGCCCATATTATGGAGATTGACTTCTACTAGGTCGCCGAGCGAAACGTCGATCGGAATTTCAGCCATCAGCCCACCTGCCGACAAATTTCGTATACGCACCTCGCGCTCTTCGCCGGTGTTCGGAAAACGCAATATTGCCTTCAGCAAAAGACTATCGCGACCCATGCCGCGCTTCGCAGCGGACAATTTTTTATCGCTCAATGAGTCATTCATGTTGCAGCACCAAGCACAAAATTGGGGTCATTTGATGCTTTAACTGTGACAGCCAAATATCGACAAAAGGTTAATAGGCGACGGTATTTTCCCTATTTTCCGTCACATATTAACCAAATTTTCTAAACAAACGGCCGTTCAGTCGTCTCTTGAAACGCGTTCTTGACGCTCGTGTCTTTCTTGGGCTTCTAAAGTCATGGTGGCAATTGGCCGGGCACGAAGGCGGGCCAGAGAAATAGGCTCCCCCGTCACCTGACAATAGCCGTATTCACCTTCGCCTATACGGCGAAGGGCTGCGTCAATTTTTGCAATAAGCTTGCGTTGCCGGTCGCGAGTTCGAAGCTCGATGCCCCAGTCAGTTTCGCTTGAGGCGCGGTCGTTCAAGTCCGGTTCGCGCATAGGGCCGTCCTGAAGCTGGTTTAGCGTGCCTTGAGCTTCCGCTAATATACTATTTTTCCAGTCAACAAGCTGTTTTTCAAAGTAACGCAATTGCCGTTCGCTCATAAACGGTTCGTCGTCGCCAGGAACATATAACGGATCGAGATCAAAGTCGGAGATGCTTATTTCTCCGTTTGTATCTTGAGGCTTGGCGCTCGCGCCCATCGTAATTCCTCCACCCCTGGCCGGCCATCGAAAACGAATATGCCTGCGTCTGTCCACTCTCGCGGCGCTATAGACTCCGGCCATATGCGGCACAAGCGCCAAATGTAACGCTGTCCGTACAATTTGACAAAAGTTGTGGAAACGCCCCAAATTGAGAAATAGCAACCATATCGTCGCAACAAGAAAAATCACTAACATTATGAAAAATTTATGTTTTTCTTTTATTTATTGAAGAAACATGGTTAATGAAAATTGCGTTTACCGTCACGGCGTTTGGCTATCTCTAAAAATGAGAACGGCAGAGGCGTAACATGTCTTCCAAGAGATATTTGCAACTGATCGCGCCATGGAACCTGGCTTGATATTGTGCGACGCACTTCACATTCAGTGGAGCTTTTTCGTTGCGGAACGGCGCCTTGCGCGGCATAGCCTCGCATTATGCATGACCTGAAGTATATCCGCGAAAATCCGCAAGAATTTGACGCCGCACTCGTCCGCAGGGGTACGCCACCCGTTGCTGCTTCGATAGTCACGTTAGACGAAGATCGCCGAGCGATTTTGACGGAAATGCAAAATGCACAGGCTCGACGAAACGAGGCATCGAAAGCCATCGGCGCCGCAATAGGTAAAGGCGATATGGCAACTGCCGACGCGTTGAAGGCGGAGGTTGCGGAACTGAAAGATATGTTGCCCTTGCTTGAAGAACGCGAACGCTCGGCCGGGGTTGAACTCGACACATTGCTTGCAGCGCTGCCCAACCTGCCGTTGGCAGATACACCAGACGGTTCCGACGAAGCCGATAATGTAGAGATTGCGCTTTGGGGCACGCCGCGAAAATTTGATTTTCCTCCGCGCGACCATGCAGATGTTGGCCCGGCACTTGGTTTGGACTTTGAGACCGGGGTGGCCATTTCAGGCGCGCGCTTCACGTTCATGCGTGGCCAAATGGCGCGGCTAAACCGCGCGCTCGGGCAATTCATGCTGGATTACCAGACAGCGCAGCGCGGCTACACCGAATGCGCAACGCCTTATCTTGTGCGCCAGGAATCGTTGTTTGGAACGGGGCAACTTCCCAAATTTGCCGAAGACAATTTTCAAACTACCGATGGTCGCTGGCTCATCCCGACCGCCGAGGTGTCCTTAACCAACAGTGTTCGTGAACAGATATTGGACGAAAGCGCACTGCCGATACGATTGACCGCGTTGACCCCTTGTTTCCGTTCGGAGGCTGGCGCGGCGGGGCGCGACACAAAGGGGCTGATCCGGCAGCACCAATTTGAAAAGGTCGAACTGGTGTCCATCGTCCGCCCCGAAGACAGCGCTGCAGAACATGAGCGTATGGTCGAAAGCGCTGAAGGCATATTGCAAGCCCTTGAACTGCCCTATCGCAAGATGCTGTTGTGTACGGGCGACATGGGCGCAAGCGCGCGCAGAACCTATGACCTTGAGGTGTGGTTGCCGGGGCAGGGTTTGTATCGCGAGATTTCAAGTTGCTCCAACTGTGGCGACTGGCAAGCCCGGAGGATGAATACGCGTTACCGTCCGTCAGAAGGCAAGGGTAATGTCTTTGTGCATACGCTGAACGGTTCTGGTCTTGCCGTTGGCCGCACGCTAGTTGCAGTCCTCGAAAATTATCAGCAGGCCGACGGTAGTGTGCGTGTTCCGGCCGCATTGCTGCCCTATATGGGTGGCGTGACAACATTGGAGGCTATGGCCTGATGCGCATATTGCTTACCAACGACGACGGCGTAAATGCTCCAGGCCTCAAAGTATTGGAAGCTATTGCGCGTTCGATCAGCGATGACGTCTGGATTGTCGCGCCAGCCGAGGAAAATTCGGGCGCCGGCCATTCGCTCACGTTGACCAAACCGGTACGTATCCGCGAGCATGGCGAAAAGCATTATTCTGTCGCAGGTACGCCAACGGATTCGGTCATGCTCGGTATTGGCGTTATCATGAAGGACGCCAAGCCTGACCTTATTTTGTCCGGCGTCAATCGCGGTGCCAATCTAGGCGATGATATTACATATTCAGGCACGGTCTCCGCAGCGATGGAAGGCGCGCTGGCGGGTATCAGGTCTATTGCGCTTAGCCAGGTCTACAGCAAAGAAGGCATGGCCGATGCCGTGCCTTTTTCCGCTGCAGAAGCGTGGGGCGAACGCGTGCTTCGGCCGCTCATTGAAATGCCATTTATGCCGCGCACGTTGACGAATATCAATTTTCCGCCTCTGCTGCCCCAGGATGTAAAGGGCATCAAGGTCGCGCGTCAGGGCTTTCACGATTATAGCCGCGGTTCCATTGTCAAAGGCACAGATCCACGTGGTTACGATTATTATTGGTTTGGTTTGCATGGAATGTTGCACACCCCCGGTCATGATACGGACCTTGAAGTCATCGACGACGGATATATTGCCGTTACACCGCTGCAACTGGATTTGACGCACCGCGAATCGTTGGCCACGTTAACGCAAGCATATAGCGAATAAAGGGACGGCAATGCGGTTAGGGCTGACGGTAATGGGTTCAACCTCTCACTTAGCAGCTTATGTGCCGTTCAAACATTAGGCTGGAAGCCCGTTAATGGCTGATCCCCTGAAACCATATAAATTTAAGGCCGCATTGCGTCGGGCCAGCAAGTTGCCCGTGTGGGCAGATGTTTTGCTGCGCCTGTCGTCGGCATTTTTCCTCATCCTTCTGGTCATCATCATCCACTGGTTCGATCGCGCCGGTTTAAAGGATAATCATGACGGGGTGATAAGCTTTCTCGATGTCGTGTATTTTACCATGATATCGGTCACAACTACCGGGTTCGGGGACATTGCGCCGATATCGGATCGGTCGCGTTTTATCGAAGCGATCATTGTCACGCCGGTGCGGATTGCCGTCATTTTCATTTTTGTAGGTACCGCCTATAATTTCGTCATCAAACGCAGCTGGGAAAAATGGCGTATGAAAAAGATTCAGCAGACCTTGACTGGGCATATCGTTACCTTGGGGTTCGGTGTCAGCGGATCTCAAGCCGTCACGGAACTTATCAAGCGTGGGACGGACCCCAAGGATATTGTCGTAGTAGACCGCAGCGAAGAGCGGCTCGCCGAGGCTGAGGATCTTGGGTGCAACATTTTATGCGGCGATGCTACGCGGGACGAAATCCTGAATGCAATCCGCATCAAACAGGCATCGTCGGTCATTGTGTCCGCTGGGCGGGATGATGCGTCAATCCTCATGGTTCTAACCGTCCGCCATTTGTCTCCTAACGTTCCCATCAGCGTGGTCATCCGAGCAGACGACAATGAACTGCTCGCGCGACAGGCAGGAGCCACGACGGTTATCAATCCCGTTAGTTTTACAGGACTGCTTCTGGCAAGTTCGTGCCATGGGGAGCATATTTCAGAATATCTGACCGATCTGGCATCGGTCGGAGGCGAAGTTCTCATCAGGGAACGGACGGTTACACCGGGGGAAGTTGGCAAAAGCCTGCGTGACTTGCACGATGGAATTGGCTTGCGCATTTACCGCAATGGCATGAACTTCGGTTTCTGGCAGCAGGAAGCCCAAAAGCTTGAGTTGGGTGACCTCTTGGTACAGATCATCCCGTCAAAACGTTAATGCCCAAGCAACAGGAAAACCAGACCCATCGCACCATAAAATACCAGCCAATACCCGGCATCAATGGCAAAAAGGCGCCCCGACTTTCGCGAGAACAGGTAATTGGTGCCGATCGCAGGAATGATATAGCCAAGCGAAATGCCCGTCGAGATCATGAGCGTTGCACGGGCGCCAGTATCAAAAAATGCGAGCAAATGGCCAAGAAATACTGCCGAAAGTACCGAAAAGGCAAAGGTCAGCCCATAGATTTTGAGCATATTCCCGGCCCGCAATTGCGCTTCGGTAAATCCATGCTCCGCCATCCATGCTTTGCCGAACAAAGGGCCATACCAAAGTCCACCAATCAAAAACCCGGCTGCTGCGGCCACCAAAATAGCCAATAAATTTGCGTTTGCCACGGAATTTTCCTCCTGAAAAATGGTCTCCTGCGCATGCGCTTGTTCGCTGGCCGTGACAAGCCTGTCGAAACCCGCTATGCGGCCCGCCATCATGGCAACAGTAATCAAAGCAGCGCCGAAGGTCGGCATGGTATCGCTCGGCTGCCCCAAGGCGCTGGTCGATAGCGAACGCATCCTCACCAAATTGCGGGCGGATGGCTATGGCCTGTCCCCCGATTATGCAGGGGCTGACGTCGTGTTGGTCAACACTTGCGGCTTTCTGGACTCGGCAAAGGAAGAGAGCCTCGAGGCCATTGGCGAAGCCATTGCCGAAAACGGTCGCGTGATTGTGACCGGATGCATGGGAAACGAGGCTGAGGTCATACGTGCGCGTTTCCCAGGTGTGTTGGCTATCACTGGCGCACATCAATATGAGGCCGTTGTATCGGCTGTGCATGAAGCGGCGCCTCCTACACGCGGGGCTTTTGTCGATTTGGTCCCCGAAGGTGGTTTGAAGCTTACCCCGCGCCACTATAGCTATTTGAAGATTTCCGAAGGCTGCAATCATAGCTGCGCGTTCTGCATCATTCCGTCACTGCGCGGGAAACTTGCCAGCCGCCGGATTGATGCCGTGCTGCGCGAAGCGGAGAAGCTTGTCTCTGCAGGCACCAAGGAACTTCTCGTCATCTCGCAAGACACTTCAGCCTATGGCGTTGATACGCGGCATGAACCACGCGAGTGGAAGGGGCGTCAGGTGCGGGCGCATATGACGGACCTTGCCCGCGAACTTGGCGGCTTGCGGACCAGCGAAGGCGTCGCGCCATGGGTGCGGCTACATTATGTCTATCCCTATCCTCATGTTGACGATGTCATTTCGTTGATGGCGGAAGGATATCTGACGCCCTATCTCGACATCCCGTTCCAACATGCCGCGCCGAATGTTTTAAAGGCTATGAAGCGGCCAGCGAATGAAGCGAAGGTCCTCGAACGCATCCGCAAGTGGCGCGGCATTGCGCCCGATATTGCTATTCGTTCGAGTTTTGTCGTCGGTTTTCCCGGCGAAACCGAATCCGATTTCGAATATCTGCTAGATTGGCTGGAAGAGGCTCAACTCGACCGCGTTGGTGCCTTCCGCTTTGAGCCGGTAGACGGGGCGCAGGCCAACCTACTGCCCAATCCCGTGTCCGAAGACGTGAAGGAGGAGCGTTTCCAGCGTATCATGGCGAAAACGGCCGCAATCAGCGCGGCCAAGCTTGCTGCAAAGGTTGGACGTAAAATCCCGGTTATCATCGACGAAGTAGGCGATCCAGACGAAGATCATAGCATTGGAGCCACTGGGCGGTCGCAGGCCGACGCGCCTGAGATTGATGGTCACGTCTATCTGCGCGACGTCGCTCCGACGTTAAAGGCAGGTGATGTTGTCATGGCCAAGATCGAAGACGCCGATGAACACGATCTATTTGGCGTTGTCGCCTGATCTGATTTAAGTCTTCTTAGGCGGCAGCGGAAAAAATCCGGACGTCCGCGCGACATAATCAGCATATTCTGGCCGTGTTTTCTTCATGCCTTTTTCCAACAACGGCTTGCCTGACCAACGCGTCAGGGTGAACGTAAGGAAAATGGGGCCAATGATGCTGATCCATCCAGGCAAGCCCGTTTCGCAGGCCACAAGCCAGATGCCCCACCAAGTGCATGCGTCGCCAAAATAATTGGGGTGACGTGTGTAGCGCCATAGTCCGGTATCAAGCACTTTGCCCTTATTTGCAGGATTGGCGCGGAACCTGTTCAACTGGGCGTCACCGACCGTTTCAAACAAAATGCCGATGAGCGCAATCATAGTACCCAAAAATGCGACCGGGCCGACGACCGTGCGGCCGCCATCGCTTGCCCAGATGCCAAGTTGTGCAGGCAGACATGTGATGAACAATAACGGAGCCTGAGTCAGAAAAACCGAAAGCAGGGATGTCTTGGCCCAGCTCCAGCCCTTTTTCTCCATCACGCCGCCCATGATTTTTGCATAGCGCGGGTCTTCGCCATGCGCGCGCCACCGCGACCAAAGATGAAGGGAAAGTCGCACGCCCCAAATTGAGGTTAGGCCAAGAAGCAAATGCGAGCGCGCGCCGGGCGATCCCGACTGCGCCCATGTGGCCCAAGCCAGAAGCACCATACCGAACGCCCAAAAGGCATCGATAAATGATACATCGCGAATTTTAACTGAATATGCCCACAGCGCCAAAATCACAACAAACAGAGCAGCCGCGTTAATCAGCAAATTCGTAGCGATGTCATTCATATCTGGTCCTTTGCAAATATTTCTGTCATTCCCTTGGCAGGATGCTTGGGCTGAACCTTGGCATAATATTCGGCGACTTTGGCCATATCGGCCTTATAGTCGCCCGTCGGCCAGACCGCACCGCCAAGACCACCAGTTTTTGTACCATAATCCATCATGCCTACGACCAAGGGAACGCCCGCGCCCATAGCGATATGATAAAAACCGGTTTTCCACGCCTTTACGGTTCCACGGGTTCCCTCTGGCGCAATGGTCAGCATGAATTCGTCACGGCGGCCGAATTCATCGATCATTTGCTGAACATAATTGCGGTTCGAATCTCGGTCGACTGGAACGCCGCCCATATCCAACATAAAGTTTGTGAACGGCCATCGGAAAAGCGACATTTTGGCCATGAAATGTGGTCGAATACCCAAATCGTTGGTCAGACCTAAAAAATATACAAAGTCCCAATTGCTTGTATGGGGAGCAGCGATTAGCACAAATTTGCGCGGTTCGGGTACGACACCATGCGCCTGCCATCCAGCTCGTTTGTAAATACCCACCAGCACCCGTCTGAACAGCCGGGACAGCCAGCTGGGCTGGCGCTCAGTCAACGACATGAATGTATTCCTCCCCTGTGGCCCACATAACGACGTTGCCCCCCATTTCAAACGTCTTGTTTCACAAATACGCAACCGCTAGGCGTTCGGACGCAATAAAAACCACAGCGGGAAATAATATGTCGCAACACGCGCACGGTGCCATTCCAGTCATTTCATCTACCGGGCTGTTCACACCTCCAGATATCATTAGCAATGAAGAGTTGGTTGCGAGTTTTAATGCTTATGCCGACCGCTACAATGCTGCGCACCCGGATGCAGAACCTCTCACGCACAGTTCAGTTGAGTTTGTCGAAAAGGCGAGTGGCATCAAGTCACGACACGTGATCGACAAAAAGGCAATTGTTGATCCGGACATCATGGAGCCGCGCTATCCAGAGCGACCCAATGACCAGATATCGTTAATGGCGGAAATCGGCGTTGCGGCGTGCCGTGACGCCCTTCAAAGTGCTGGCCGCAACATTGAGAACGTCGACGCCGTGTTGTGTGCTGCCTCAAATATGCAGCGCGCTTATCCCGCCATGGCGGTGGAAATCCAGCATGAGCTCGGCATGCAGCGTGGATTTGGCTTTGATATGAATGTCGCTTGCTCGTCCGCCACATTTGCCATTCAAACTGCGGCGGACTACATCCGAAGCGGAAACGCGCGCTCTGTACTTGTGGTAAATCCGGAAATAACTTCGGGGCACCTAAACTGGAGGGATCGTGACAGCCATTTCATTTTCGGTGACGTTGCGACGGCGATTTTGATTGAAGCCAAAGACATTGCGCCCGCTCAACATTGGGAAATTCTTGGTACACGTCTCAAAACGCAATTTTCAAACAATATCCGCAATAATTTCGGATTTCTAAATCGTGCCGCCGGAGAGGGGCCAATTGATCAAAGCGGGCCGCGGAACCACAAACTGTTTGTTCAGGAAGGGCGCAAGGTTTTTAAGGAAGTTGTGCCCATGGTTGGCCAGATGATTACAGAGCATGCCGAAAGTTTGGGGCTATCTGGTTCGGATTTGCGCCGGATGTGGTTGCATCAGGCTAATACCGGTATGAACAGGCTTATTGCGCAACGGGTTCTCGGACACGAAGCAAGCGAAGATGAAAGCCCTACTGTTCTGGACACTTACGCCAACACATCAAGTGCTGGGTCAATCATTGCATTCCATAAACATAATCAGGATTTGGATGCAGGTGACATTGGGTTGATCTGCTCATTCGGTGCGGGATATTCAGCAGGGTCGGTATTCCTGCGCAAAATCGGCTGATCCCCTAGTTCGTTATTGCAGGATGCTTACGCGCGATATGCTCAAACACCGATTGATGTAGGGGACTGGTGAACTCGCAACCATAGATTGTCCCATGATTCCACGCAATGCGTGCAGCGAGGCTCGTAAAGTCTGGAATTGTGATGAAAATACTTTTGCCGACGTCAATGTGATTACCGGTTTCAAGGCGAAATCCGGTACGTGATAGATCCAGAACGGATACCTTGAACTTCTGCCCCACGCCAAGTCGCAAATCAGCGAACATCTGCACAGCATTTCGCTCTGCAGTGCGATTGTCAGCCGACGGTTTGTAGTCGGAACGCTCCTGTTCTACGGACATCACCATAAACGGTTTCCAAAGGGACTTCGTTCCGTTTTACGGCAATTTCGCCAGAAGATTTACGTTAAGATTAAGTATTTGGTTAAAAAAATATCACACATTCTTTTCTGCTGACGGCACTAAGCCGGCGCGCTGAAACTCGGGGTATCGCTTCAAGATATCCTCGAATATGGCGAAATGTAATTTTGATGTAAATTCACAGCAATAGGTTGAATCCTGAGACCAGACCACACGCGCTTTGAGTTGACTGTAGCCTGGCAATTTCAGGAATATGGCGCGGCCGGAAAATATAAACGAACTGCTTTGGACACGAAAGCCGGCCTGAGACAGTTCTACAACCTCGACAGTTTGTCTTCCGCCGCCATGTTCGCGAATGATTGCCTTTATGGTAACCCCGCCGCGGATGAATGCACGATGCTCTTGGCGGCGGCTCAGTATATCTTATTCTACCATAATTTTCTGCCCTTATAAGGGCTAAATATCGGAAAAAGTGAACTTAGTCGAGTATCATTGCGAGCAAAATATATATCAAAATAGGCGAGCCGAAACCGACAACCGTGGCAACCGCGAATATCAGGCGAATTATCATCGCGTCCATGCCCGTCCAATTGGCGAGGCCTGCACAAACGCCGAGGATTTTTTTGTTGGTTTTATCTAATGCTAAACGTGACATCGAATTATTCCCCAAATACGAACTTGTTAAACCAGTTACGCTACAACGGCTGCGAATGGTGCGACGGCAGGTGCAACGCTGATACCGATTGTTACAAAAGCGCAGATTACTGCAGCAACGGCGGAAAGGACTTGAGTACGTGCATATTGTGTCATGATGTTATTCCTTTTTAA
>JBBQPQ010000023.1:0-31389 GCA_038217195.1 Sphingomonadales bacterium
GGCAATGAGGCTGGACTGCCATCGGGGCTCGAAAATGCCCCATCCGCAGCGGATCGGTATGTCCGCAACTCAAGAGGCCCCGCATCGCATTGGGCATGCGGGTCAAAGGAAAATCTATGTTTAATACGAAAACTGTATCAATCGAGTTGGGCGGACAAACCCTAACACTCGAAACGGGCAAGGTTGCCCGTCAAGCTGATGGCGCTGTTATGGCATCGCTAGGCGAAACTGTTGTGCTTTGCGCGGTTACCGCCGCAAAGTCAGTGAAAGATGGGCAGGATTTCTTCCCGCTGACCGTTCACTATCAAGAAAAATATTCCGCAGCTGGCCGCATTCCTGGTGGTTTTTTCAAGCGTGAACGTGGCGCTACCGAGAAGGAAACCTTGGTTTCGCGTCTGATAGACCGTCCACTTCGCCCATTGTTTCCAGAAGGTTTCTACAACGAAATCAACTGCATCGCGCAGGTTCTTAGCTATGATGGCCAGAACGAGCCAGATATTCTCGCACTGGTTGCTGCGTCGGCTGCAATGACCATTTCCGGCGTCCCCTTCATGGGACCAATCGGCGCTGCGCGCGTAGGTTATGTGAATGGCGAATACATCCTGAACCCGACGGACGAGCAGGTTGCTGAAGGCGATCTCGACCTGGTTGTTGCTGCGACTTATGATGCTGTCATGATGGTAGAATCCGAAGCCAATGAGCTTTCGGAAGAAATCATGCTTGGTGCAGTCCTGTTCGCACATGACGCATGTAAGGAAGTCGTAAAGGCAATCGTTAAGCTTGCCGAGCAAGCCGCGAAAGAGCCTTGGGCAATGGCAGAGCAGGCTGATCTTTCGGCTGCCAAGGACAAGCTCAAGAAGTTGATCGGCAAGGACATTGCCGCAGCTTACAAGCTGACCGACAAGTCGGCTCGTTCGAACGCGCTGAATGCGGCGCGCGCTGCTGCAAAGGAGGCTTTCACCGATGCAAGCCCGCAGGACCAAATGGCTGCTGGCAAGCTGATGAAGAAGCTAGAAGCTGAAATCGTTCGCGGTGCAATCCTCAAGGACGGCACGCGTATCGACGGACGCACGACATCGCAAATTCGTCCGATCTTGGCAGAAACGCATTTCTTGCCACGTTCACACGGCTCTGCATTGTTTACCCGTGGCGAGACCCAGACGATCGCGACGTGCACCTTGGGCACAAAGGATGCAGAGCAGATGATCGACGGTCTTGGCGGTCTGCATTATGAAAACTTCATGCTGCATTACAACTTCCCACCGTACAGTGTTGGTGAAGTCGGTCGTTTTGGTGCGCCAAGCCGCCGCGACATTGGTCACGGAAAGCTTGCATGGCGCGCACTGCATGCCGTGCTGCCAACCAAGGAAGAGTTTCCATACACCATCCGCATCACCAGCGACATCACCGAGTCCAACGGCTCTTCGTCGATGGCGTCGGTTTGTGGCGGAAGCCTTGCGATGATGGACGCAGGCGTTCCAATCAAACGCCCGGTGTCAGGTATCGCTATGGGTCTCATCCTTGAAGGTAAGGATTTTGCTATCCTTTCCGATATTCTGGGTGACGAAGATCATCTTGGCGATATGGATTTCAAGGTAGCTGGTACTTCCGAAGGCATCACCACGATGCAAATGGATATCAAGATCGCTGGCATCACCCGCGAAATCTTTGAAGCCGCATTGAACCAAGCCAAGGAAGGCCGTGCGCATATCCTCGGTGAAATGGCGAAAGCCCTGGGCGAAGCCCGCGGTGAACTGTCGGCACACGCTCCACGTATCGAAACGATGCAGATCGACAAAGCGAAGATCCGCGACATCATCGGCACTGGCGGCAAGGTTATTCGCGAAATCGTCGCAACGACAGGCGCTAAGGTCGACATTGATGATGAAGGTCTTATCAAGATTTCGTCATCCGACATTTCGCAGATCGAAGCGGCACGTAAGTGGATTTCAGGCATCGTCGAAGAAGCAGAAGTCGGCAAGGTCTACGACGGCAAGGTCGTCAATCTGGTAGATTTCGGTGCATTCGTAAACTTCATGGGTGGCAAGGACGGTCTCGTCCACGTCAGCGAAATGCGGAACGAACGTGTTGAAAAGGTTACTGACGTTGTGAGCGAAGGTATGGACGTCAAGGTCAAGGTCCTCGAAATCGATCCACGCGGCAAGGTTCGCTTGTCGATGCGCGTCGTTGACCAGGAAACTGGCGAAGAGCTTGAAGACACACGCCCGCCGCGCGAGAAGACCGAGCGCAGCGACCGTGGACCCCGTCGTGAAGGCGGCGGCGGTGGACGCGGCGAAGGCCGTGGCGACCGTGGTCCCAGAAGAGACGGCGGTGGCCGTGATGGTGGACGTGGCGAAGGCCGCGGCGACCGTGGTCCACGTCAGGAACGCTCAGAAGGCGGCAACAACGGTGGCGGTGATCCCGACCATGTACCAGCTTTCCTGAAGGATTGAGCTGGATCGTTTGAATTGACGCGGTGAGTCGTCGGGCTGAACAGGTTCAGGGTGCCGACACTCGGATAATAAATATCCTGCAAAAGGATGGAGAGGAAAGGGGTTGCTTCGGCAGCCCCTTTTTTCGTTGGACAACGGATATCCAATGCAACGGTGCATTAAGGCGGTAGCGATGCTATCACCAGTGCCAAATTGACAGTCAGTTCATCACCTATACAGCAACATTCCGGCAGGCTCGGTAGGTCTTTATGAGTGTGTCCAAGCAAAAGGCTTGGCGGGGCCGACAAGATTATCTAGGGAAAGTCCATGAACAGAAAAATCCTCGTACCCGTGGCGGTTTTGGCCGTATCCTCCCTGCTTTCCGGCTGTGCTGCGCTGGGTATAGGCGGCGGCGGTGCAAAGCCGGGTAGCAACACCCGTTATGTCGCGCGTGACGTCAATACGCTGTATACGGCAGCGAAGGACAAGCTTGATAACAAGCAATATGAGTTGGCGGCTGCGTTGTTTGACGAAGTTGAGCGACAGCACCCATATTCCCCTTGGGCGCGCCGTGCGCAGCTCATGAGTGCATTCAGCTATTATATGGCGCAGAAATACAATGAATCGATCCAGTCATCGCGCCGCTTCCTCTCGATTCACCCTGGTAACAAAGACGCGTCTTATGCTTATTATTTGATCGCTTTGTCTTACTATGAGCAAATCAGCGACGTGACCCGTGATCAGAAGATTTCGGAGCAGGCGCTTGCCGCACTTGGTGAAGTCCAGCGCCGCTATCCTACTTCGCGATACGCTTCAGATGCAACGTTGAAAATGGATCTTGTGCGCGATCATTTGGCGGGGAAAGAAATGGAGATCGGGCGGTTTTATCAGCGCCGCGCGCTTTGGTTAGCGTCCTCATTGCGTTTCCGTGAAGTGGTAGAAAAATATGACACGACGACACATGCGCCTGAGGCATTGTACCGCTTGACGGAGAGCTATCTTGCGATGGGCGTTCCTGAGGAGGCAAAGAAAGCTGCGGCGGTTCTTGGGGCCAACTATCCCGGCAGCGAATGGTACGCGCGTGCATATAGCTTGATTCAGAAGCACGTGCCTGCCGCCTAATGCAATGCTAACGGCGCTTTCGATCCGCGATGTCGTGCTGATCGAGGCACTGGACCTAGAGTTTGCAGGCGGACTGGGCGTGCTGACGGGTGAGACCGGCGCCGGCAAGTCGATCTTGCTCGATGCGCTTGGTTTGGCGCTCGGTGCCCGCGCCGATAGCGGTCTGGTCCGGTCGGGCGCAGAAAAGGCGCAAGTCACTGCAAGCTTCGACGCACCAGCGCATGTAGCAGCATTTCTGGCAGAAAACGACATCGACATCGACTTGGCTGAACCGCTCATCATTCGCCGGTCGGTCAAGGCCGATGGCGGGAGTAAGGCGTTTATCAATGACCAACCCTGTTCGGCTGCGTTGTTGCGCGAACTTGGCGCGGCATTGGTTGAAATTCATGGCCAACATGATGATCGTGGCATGCTCAACGCAAGGGGACACCGCGGTTTGTTGGACGCTTTCGGCCGAAGCGACACCGTAACGGTGTCCGCCAATTTTGCTGCATGGCAGAATGCAAAAGCGCGTTTGGATATTGCGCGTGAGGCACTGGAAAACGCTGCCCGTGACCGCGAATGGCTCGAACATTCCGTTGCCGAGTTGTCTGCGTTCAACCCACAACCTGGCGAAGAAGAACAGCTAGCTGGCGAACGATCCGATATGCAGAAAGGCGAACGAATTGCGGAAGATCTAAAGAGCGTTCTTGAGAGTTTTGACGGGCCTAAAAGTGGTCTGTCGCTTATTCGAAGCGCCGCCCGCAAACTTGACCGGTTGGCCGACGCGCACCCTTTATTGGCCGAGGCCCTGACGTCGCTTGACCGAGCCGTGATTGAGGCAAGCGAAGCTGAGGACAAGCTGAACGCAGCTGCACGCGCGATTGAGTATGAACCGGCACGGCTTGACGAAATTGAGGAACGCTTGTTTGAACTGCGCGCATTGGCGCGCAAGCATAATGTCGCGCCCGATGGGATTATAGCGTTGCAAGAGCGGCTGACGGAGCAGCTTCAATCGATTGAAGCTGGCGGTGAAGGTCTGGCTTTGTTGGAAGCCGAAGTTGCTGCCAAACACGGTGCTTATGTCGAATCCGCCACTGCTTTGTCATCGGCGCGCCAGGCATCGGCAGCCAAATTGGATGCAGCTGTCAAAAACGAACTTGCCCCGCTCAAGCTCGATACGGCGCAGTTTCAGACAGCCGTCGAGCGGCTTCCCGAGGGCCGATGGACGGGGTGGGGCATGGATCGAGTCGAGTTCCTGATTTCGACCAACCCCGGCGCGCCGTTTGCGCCATTGGTCAAGATAGCGTCCGGCGGTGAGTTGTCGCGTTTCATCCTGGCGCTTAAAGTGGCGCTTGCGGAAGAAGGCGGTGCCGCCACGATTATATTTGATGAAATTGACCGAGGCGTCGGTGGCGCCGTTGCAGCCGCCATAGGCGAACGTCTTGCGCGTCTTGCAACACGCACACAGTTGCTGGCCGTCACCCATAGCCCTCAGGTCGCGGCGAAAGGAAAGGCGCATTATTTCATCGCCAAGTCGAGCCAGGGTACAGTCACCCGCACGGGCGTCACGTTGCTGGACGCTGCAGCACGCCGGCAGGAGATTGCACGCATGTTGTCCGGCGCCGATGTGACAGACGAAGCACGAGCGCAAGCAGACCGCCTTCTGGAGGCCGTGTGAGGGGCATGGATATTATAGGTGATGGGTGCAAGCGTGACTGAGGCAGACGCTGCCAATGAACTCATGCGCTTGGCAAGGCAGATATCCTATCACAACAAGCGCTACCACGCCGAAGACGCTCCGGAGATGTCGGACGCCGCATATGATGCGCTGGTTCGCCGGAATAATGAACTCGAGGCCGCGTTCCCCCATCTGGTGCGCTCCGATAGCCCGAACAGGCAGGTTGGAGCCGCAGTTGACGGATCAGGTCTCAAGAAGATCACCCATGCCAAGCGGATGATGAGCCTCGATAATGCTTTTGCTGCGCAGGATGTTTATGATTTCGTAGCGCGCGTGCGGCGTTTCCTGAATCTTGCTGCAGATGTGGATGTTGCTTTGACGGCTGAGGACAAGATCGACGGTCTGTCGCTTTCTTTGCGATACGAACAAGGTGTCCTGAAGCAGGCGGCAACGCGCGGCGACGGCAGCGTTGGTGAAGATGTTACCGCGAACGTTGCCTATATCGGGGATATTCCGCAAAAGCTTCATGGGGACGTGCCCGAAATTTTCGAGATCCGTGGCGAAGTCTACATGGCGAAATCCGACTTTCTAGCGATAAACGAGACGCAGAAGGCAAAGGATGGGAAGCCCTTTGCCAACCCACGTAATGCCGCTGCCGGATCACTTCGGCAAAAGGATGCAAAGGTCACTGCAACGCGCCCTTTGCGTTTTCTTGCACACGGTTGGGGTGACGTGAGCGGTTTGCCAGCCGACACACAAAGTACCGTCATGGCTGCCATTGCGTCATGGGGCGTGCCGGTTTCGCCATTGCTGCTGCGGTTTGACCACAGCGAGGATGCATTGCGGCATTATGCCGATATTGAGCGCCAGCGGGCTGATTTGCCTTATGATATTGACGGCGTCGTGTACAAGGTTGACCGCTTGGACTGGCAAGAACGGCTTGGATTTGTTGCCAAATCGCCGCGCTGGGCCATTGCTCACAAATTCCCTGCGGAACGCGCTGAAACGACGCTTCAGCTTATTGATATTCAAGTGGGCCGCACAGGTAAGCTCACGCCGGTTGGGCGACTGGTGCCTGTTACCGTGGGTGGTGTCGTCGTTTCAAATGTCACCTTGCATAACCGTGACGAGATTGAACGTCTCGGCGTGCGTCCGGGCGACCGTGTGGTCGTGCAAAGGGCAGGGGACGTTATTCCCCAGATCGTCGAAAATCTGACTCGCGACGTTGATCGTACCCCTTACCCATTCCCGACTGTTTGTCCGCAATGTGCGTCGGAAGCCGTGGCAGAAGAGGGCGAGGTCGACGTGCGCTGCACCGGCGGGCTGATTTGTCCAGCGCAACGCGTTCAGCGGCTGATCCATTTTGTCAGCCGCGGTGCGCTCGATATCGAAGGCCTTGGCGAGAAAACGATTCACGAGTTTTTTGACCTTGGATGGCTGGAAAGCCCCGCCGACATCTTCCGGCTGCGCCGACGTCGCGGCGATATTTTGTTGCGTGAAGGATGGCAGGACAAGTCTGTGGATAACCTGTTGGCAGCGATTGAGGCAAAGCGCGCGCCTGACGGCGCAAAATTGCTATTTGGTCTGGGAATCCGCCATATCGGGGCAGTCACTGCCCGCGATTTGTTCAAAACATTCGGGACGGCAGATGCCATTGCCGACATTGGCATGAAGCTGTCGCAGGTAGATGCAAATGCCATCGCCGATGTTACCGCAATTGACGGTGTGGGCGGCGCCGTTGCGGAGGCCTTGGGCGATTTTTTCCACGAACCGCGCAATTTGGAGGTTTGGAACGATCTTCTCGACGAAGTGCATCCGCCTGCTTATGTGTCGAATATCCGTGAAAGCGCATGGACCGGGAAAACCATTGTTTTTACGGGAAAGCTCGAAACAATGAGCCGCGACGAAGCGAAAGCGCAGGCAGAAGCGCTTGGCGCAAAAGTGGCGGGTTCCGTCAGTGCCAAGACGGATCTCGTGGTGGCCGGACCCGGCGCGGGTTCAAAATTGAAACAGGCAAATGCCCTTGGCATTCAAGTGATCGATGAAGGCGAATGGGCGCACATCGTCGGAAGCGCATAATTCTGCTGCGGAGCTTGTTGCTGCTAAACGGTTTCAAGTGTAACCAGTTGGGATGGAAAATATCACCCACGTGTATGAAAACCCGCCGGAGGGGGCAAATGCAGATTGGACCGTACCTCAAAACTGGCAATCTTTCAGCGCAGACGCGCACGCCATGTGGGACAAATTGTTTGCACGGCAATCCGAGATGCTCCCCGGTCGCGCGGCTGACGCATTTTTGCGCGGTATTGACGTTCTAAAGCTGTCGCAGCCGGGTATCCCGGATTATCGCGAATTGAATGCACGGCTTATGGCGGCCACTGGTTGGCAAATCGTCGCCGTGCCAGGCCTTGTACCTGATGATGTGTTTTTCAACCATCTCGCCAACCGCCGGTTTCCAGCTGGCAACTTTATCCGTACCCCCGAGCAGCTGGATTATTTGCAGGAGCCAGACATATTTCATGATGTTTTCGGACATGTGCCGATGCTCGCGGATCCGGTGTTTGCAGACTATATGGTCGCATATGGAAAGGGCGGTTTGCGATCACTTGGCTTTGGCGCTCTTGACCATTTGGCCCGCTTATATTGGTATACGGTGGAATTTGGACTCATCCAGCAACGTGACGGTTTGCGGATCTATGGCGCTGGCATCGTTTCAAGTTACGCGGAGAGCATTTTCGCACTCGAGGATCCAAGCCCCAACCGGATCGCGTTCGACTTGCTTCGCGTGATGCGGACCCATTATCGCATCGACGATTTTCAACAAAATTATTTTGTCATTTCCGGCATCGACGAATTGTTGAAAGTCACCGTGGAGACTGATTTTGCTCCGCTTTATAGGCGCTTGGAAGAATTGCAGGATATAGCCGTGGGCGAAATTCTGCCGGACGATGTTGTCATCACACAAGGCTCGCAAGCATATGCAAAGGGCGCCGGTCGCTAATAGAGGGGGACATAGCGACCGGCAACCCAGCTGCCTATTATGGCAGCAACACGGAATCGATTACGTGGACGACGCCATTTGACTGCATCACGTCAACGGTGGTCACGGCTGACTGGCCGCCCTTGCCATCGGTGATTACAACACTGTTGCCCGACAGGCGCGCGCTCAGCTTTTCGCCTGCTACGGTTGTCAGTGTGGCTGTGCCGCCGCCTGCCTTGATGGCAGCGACGATGTCAGTTGACGTCAATTTGCCTGCCACGACATGGTAGGTCAGGATCGTCGTAAGTGTCGCCTTATTTTCGGGCTTCACGAGCGTTCCAACGGTGCCAGCGGGAAGCTTTTCAAAGGCGGTGTTGGTGGGTGCAAAAACGGTGAACGGACCTGGGCTTGCGAGTGTGTCGACGAGACCGGCAGCCTTCACTGCAGCCACCAATGTAGTCAGGTTTGGAGCGGCAGAAGCGTTTTCCACGATTGTTTTTGTCGGTACCATCGCGGCGCCGCCTACCGTTGGGTTGGCCATATTGCTATGACCTGCCATCTTGTGATGATCAGCCATTGCTGCTGTGCCGGCGAGTGTTGACGAGGCCAATGCAAGGGCGACGATTAAACGATTTGTGCGTATCATGATTCAGCTTTCCTGTTTCTAGGCACAGCCAACCAGTGGCGTGCTGGGAACAGTTACGGATGCTCTGGCTGCGCAGATGCATCGATGCTGAAAATAAATCACAAAATAGTGATTTTCCCGCTTGCAAGTATCGGTCCAGTTGCAACGCCATTTGGTGCACCCTGTGCTTGTTCCGGCGTAACCGCGAGGACAGCGCCTTCATTGACGAACTGGCGCATGTCAGCATTAACAACCATTTCAGTTGGCTTGCCAACCTTCATCATACCAAGCGATCTGGCCTTTCCATCAGCCGGTACGACCCACAATTCGGGATATAAAGCTCCAGTGTCCAAGGCAACGGGGGTCAACAGCATCGTCCCCCGATTGCGGTCGTAAAGGGCTGTAATGGCCGCCTTGCCATTTTCGCTGCTCAAAGCGGCTACCATAGGCGTCGGGCTGGCGCCGGGCGAAACTGAGGTTGGTTTCTGGATCAACAGGATACCCATGAAAATGGCGGCGGTCATAGATATCCCCGTCAACGCGCGCCAGAAGACAAGCTTTCCTGTTGAAACGTCTTGGTGCGTATCGGCGGGCAGGGCTTTTTCGATTTTCGACCAAATATCCGCAGGCGGCACTTTCTCCGGCCCAAGCAATGGATTCAGCCTTAGGCGCCATGCCTCCACTTCAGCAGCAAAATCGGAATCGGTAGCTATCCGCGCAGCGACGACAGCCTCCTGGCCAGCATCCAGCAGTCCAAGGACAAATTCACCAGCTTGGGTGACATCTTCTTCGGTCATGACACTCATGCTGCGCCCTCCATGCAGCTGCGCAGCTTCAACAGTGCCCGTCTAATTCTGCTTTTAACGGTACCCAAAGGCTGCCCTTCATGTTTGGCGAGATCGGCATAGGTTGATCCGTCGATAAACGCACTTCGAATGAATAGGGCATCGCGTTGATCGAGCGACGATATACAGTCGTGCAAGATTCGGTCATCCGCCACTTCAATCAATTGCGCGTCCGCTAGGGGGGTAGCGTCGGCAATCTCTACGGCCTCTTCTATCGATGTTGTGCCAGCCTTCTTTTTCGCACGCAGCCTATCAATGGCACGGTTGCGCGTTACGGCAACAAGCCAGCTGATCGGGCTGGCCCGACCGCTTTCAAAGCTCGACGCTTTGTTCCAAATAGTGAGATAGGCGTCTTGCAATGCATCTTCCGCTTCGTTCCGGTCCGGAAAGATACGCAAGCATACACCAAAAAGCTTCGCTGACGTTGCTGTATAAACTGTCGCGAACGCGTTACGGTCGCCGCGCCCCGACTGAACGAGAGCTTCGGCGAGCCTGGCGCGTCGCGCCGAATCCAGATTTGCTGTCGGGGGATCGATGTTCATCAACGCCGATATGGCTTAGGCTTCATGACGACGCAATGCTGCTTTTTCTACCAAGTCCCAAATTCGCCAGGTGGCTGACTGGTCACGCCACTTGCACGAATTGGGCGCTGCCAGCCGTATCTCCGGCGCTTTACGAGCCATAGGCACGGCCAGTCGCCGCAATCGACCCGTTTTTCCACGCGAAAACCATGCTGCCGATACGCGGCTATCACGGAGCCCGATTGCGTATTCAACAGTCCCGCCAATATGAGCGATCCGTCCTCGCGCAAGATATTGGCAAGTGAGGGCGCAAGCTCAATAAGCGGTCCCGCCAGAATATTGGCAATGACAAGATCATACGGAGCGCGTCCGGTGATTAGGTCATGCGCAGTTCCCGCAGCGACGCAGAGTGCCAGTTGGCCTTGGGATACGCCGCAACGCACATTATTGGCTATGGCGTTTTCTTTTGTGACTTCGACACTGACAGGGTCAATGTCAGACGCAGTCAAATAGGCACTGCGCCATAAATGATGTGCTGCAAATGCGAGTAAACCAGTGCCAGTGCCAATATCGGCGATGAGATCGAAACGTTTACCCGCACGCTTCATACCGTCGAGCATAGCGAGGCACCCGCTGGTTGTTTCATGCCCACCGGTGCCAAAGGCTCGACTGGCCTCAATTAGAAACGGTACTGCACCTTTGGGCACCTTGCCCTTGTTGGATGCCGTATGGACGTAAAAGCGACCGGCCTGAACAGGCTTAAGGCCCTTTTGGCTCAAGACGACCCAGTCGGCGTCGGGAAGTTGTTCGATCAGCGGCTTTGCATGTGCAGCACTGCCAATGCGGCCATGGATTGCGTCAATGACGGTCTGACTGGGCTCGACCGAAAAATATGCGTCCAGGCGCCATTTGGAATCGTTAAAGGCTTCTACCTCGTCCGCAACAATTGTTGGCATCGGGTCAAGTGAAGCCTGCCACTCGTCGTCCTCGTGAAGCGCCTCCGCCTCTGCGCGGGTGCAAGGAAAGCGGACTTTCCAGTTAGCGGACATAACTTGCGCCGTTAACGTCAAGTACCGCGCCAGTCATGGAGGGTGGAGCCTCCAACGCGCAAAATCTTGCCATAATGGCTACCTCCTGTGGATCCGCCACTCTGCCCAGTGGTATATCAGCGAGCAACTTGTCGCCGCCCCGGCTTGTCAGATAGTCCTCGGCCATGCCTGTCATAGTAAAACCGGGACAGATTGCGAAAGCGTAAATACCCTGTTGTGCGTAAGCCCGGGCGATGGTCTTGGTCATTGCAACCATACCGGCTTTTGATGCCGCATAATGCCAGTGCGATGGGCTATCGCCGCGATGGGCGGCGCGGCTTGCGATGTTGACGATGCGACCCGAAGCGCCGCGCTCCTGCCAGTGAAGAACGGCCCGTCGGCATAGGTCGGCGCCGGCAGTCAAATTTATCTGCATGGTGCGATTCCAGCCAGCCAGCCATTCTGCATCTGGTTGCGCTATGGGGTTTTCTTCAAAAACGCCGGCATTGTTGATGAGAATGTCGATGCGGCCGTCCAATACCAAAAGCGCCGACGCCCAGAGCCGTTCCGGTGTCGACGCATCGTTGAGATCGCCATCCTTGCTGGACGTTTCGACCAACTTTGTTGTCGCCGGGTCAAAGCTTGCGGCGATAGCAGCGCCAATACCGCGCGATGCGCCTGTGATCATGATATGGGTTTTCATCGGCGCTGCTTTTCACAGCGCCGATGAAATTTCAACTAAAGTTATCGTCCAAGATTGCCTACGAACCGGGTCGCGTTGGCCTGAAGCGACGAAATTTTTTCATTCACTTCGCTAAAGCCGCCCTCCAGCAACATGATTTCGGAAACGACATTTTCTGTATCCGAGCGGATAGCGGAGATTGTGTTTGACATGAGGTCAGCGGCAAGCGCGGTTTCGTCCACCGACGCTGTGATCATCGTTACTGTCTGGGCCTGATCTTCCATTGCACGACGGATACGCTCGGCCGACATTTTGACTTCGTCGACGGTTTCGCGAATCGACGCGTTGGATTCAACTGACGCTTTTGTGGCGCTTTGAATAGCGGAAATTTTTTGTGCGATTTCGTCAGTGGCTTGAGCTGTCTGGTTGGCAAGGCTTTTAACTTCTTGCGCAACCACAGCAAAACCGCGGCCTGCATCACCGGCACGCGCGGCCTCGATGGTCGCGTTGAGCGCGAGGAGGTTGGTCTGTCCGGCAATATCGCGGATTAGCCCCAAGATAGATTCAATCGAATGCGACTGTTCCGAAAGCGTATCGGTAGCGGCGGCACCTTTGGTCGCAACATCCGCTGCACGGTTTGCAACATCAGCCGCTGTCTCGACTTCGGTCCGGGCATCCTCGATGGCGCGAATAAGGCCAGCCGCCGTCTGTGCAGCCTCACGCATGGCAATGGCCGACTGCTCCGAAGCAGCGGCTACCTCTGACGCCTTCGACAACATGCCATTCGCCATTTGCGAACTGCTTGCCGCTTGTTGCCGCAAGACGGCTGTCCGGTCGGCAACTTCATGCGCCGCAGTTCCGATGTCGGATTCAAATTGCGCGGATTGCTCACGCCGCCTGCTGGCATTCTGCTCAGCATTAAAAGACGAATAGCACATAGCCATTATGGATAATTCCAATCCAGTTGCTGTCAGGATCGCCGACGCCAGTTCCTGATAATCCGGTTTATCGACCCCATATACCTTTCCAAGAAGCTCCAGGGTAAGCGCATTGGTTCGGGTGGAGGCAGCATTCACATGTTCCAACGGAATACCCCGCTGGCAGGAATCCATCACTTGGCGCGTCAGATATTTGGACCACTCAACGCTATCAATCTCTCGCAAGCGCCGGCCAATGAAAGCCGCAGTCTTGGTTCGAGTATTTTCTGTGTTCTCAGCATCTTCCAACTCCGGGAATTTGCCCATCTTGATCCAATAGTCCCAATAATGGCTGCTGAGCTCATAAAAATGGTCTTTTAGCAGGTCGCCGACCTTACGGCAGCGGGGCGCCAGGCTTTGATCCTGATTGAAGACATCAATTATCGTCTGGACGCTCGACAGCTCAATGTCCCGTTTTTCTGCCATTTTTCGTTCCTGTTTGCCGGTGGTTCGCTATGCGGTTCGATTATGGTGTAATAGCTGTTAATTGGTTAATAGCTGGTTATGCTGTAGCCCTGTGCACAGCGTCGGAACGCAATTTTCCGATACAGATCATTGCACAAAAGCGCTGGCGGATTGCGCGTTTCGCACCGGCCGGGCCTTGCACGACGGCGTTAAACGATTAAAGAGCGACGCAATGTCGACCACTGACCCATATGAAGGACGCTGATATCATGGCGAAAAACCCCAACCGACCTTTGTCGCCGCATTTGCAGGTATATCGTTGGTCTCCGCAGATGGCCATTTCGATATTCCACCGCGCAACCGGATTCATCTTGGCCACCGTCGGGATGATGACGTTGCTTTGGTGGCTTTCTGCAATTGGTGGCGGCGCGGAAAGCTATGCAACGTTTCAACAATATGTTGTGTCGGCTGGACCAGATGCGACCGTGTTGCAAGTTGCCAGCAACTGGTTTTTCCGGCTCTTGGGGTTAGCTGTCACCTTCAGCTTCTTTCAGCATTTGGCATCAGGACTGCGCCATCTCGTCCTTGATATCGGGGCTGGCTACGAATTGAAGGTCAACCGGACATGGGCATCGGTTGCATTTGTTGTGGCGTTTTTTGCAACTGCTTTCGTTGTGCTGTTTGTGGCATCGCGCAATCTTGGAGTTTGGTGATGGACAGTAGAACATATATTGGCCGCGTTCGTGGCTTGGGTTCGGCTAAGCATGGCGGTGAGCATTGGCTTAAGCAGCGTTTGACTGCGATCGGCAATATTCTTCTCACTATGTGGTTCGTCGTGTCGTTGTTGCTGATGCCCAACTTTGAACATGCGACATTGGCGCAATGGCTTGCCCAACCTGTGGTTGCGGTTCCCATGATTTTGATGATAGCCAACATTTTCTGGCATGCCCGCCTTGGGCTTCAGGTGCTGATCGAAGATTATGTCCATGACGACGGACTGAAGTTTGCCACTATGGCTCTTCTGAATTTCTACGTTGTTGCCAGCGCCGTGTTCGGCATCTTCGTCGTCGCAAAACTCGCATTTACCGGAGCTTCCGCCTGATGTCAGACGCATATAAGATTATTGATCATACCTATGACACGGTCGTCGTTGGCGCTGGCGGTTCGGGTCTGCGTGCCACCATGGGAAGTGCCGAAGCCGGTCTGAAAACGGCTTGCATTACCAAAGTATTCCCAACCCGCTCGCACACAGTTGCCGCGCAAGGCGGGATCGCTGCTTCATTGGGCAACAACTCGCCAGACCATTGGACCTGGCACATGTACGACACGGTTAAGGGCTCCGATTGGCTCGGCGACCAGGATGCGATCGAATATATGGTCCGCGAGGCCCCTGCGGCGGTCTACGAACTTGAACATGCCGGCGTGCCATTCTCGCGCAACGCAGACGGCACAATCTATCAGCGGCCCTTTGGTGGCCATATGCAGAACATGGGTGAAGGCCCTCCAGTTCAGCGCACGGCAGCGGCTGCAGACCGTACTGGCCATGCTATGCTGCATGCATTGTATCAGCAGAGCCTGAAATATGATGCGGATTTCTTCATCGAGTATTTTGCGCTCGACCTGATCATGGAAAATGGCGAATGCCGCGGTGTTATCGCCATGTGCATGGAGGATGGTAGCATCCACCGTTTCAAAAGCCACGCTGTGGTACTCGCAACTGGGGGATATGGCCGCGCCTATTTCTCTGCAACGTCGGCCCATACCTGCACTGGCGATGGTGGTGGCATGGTACTTCGGGCCGGTCTGCCGCTTCAGGATATGGAGTTTGTCCAATTCCACCCCACCGGCATTTACGGCGCAGGCGTCCTGATTACTGAAGGCGCGCGCGGCGAGGGCGGTTATCTGACCAACAGCGAAGGCGAGCGCTTCATGGAGCGATATGCTCCATCGGCTAAGGATCTTGCATCGCGTGATGTTGTCAGCCGGTCGATGGCGCTTGAAATGCGTGAAGGTCGCGGCGTTGGTCCACATAAGGATCACATCTTCCTGCACCTCGATCATATCGATCCAAAGGTATTGGCCGAGCGTCTGCCCGGCATCACCGAAAGCGGAAAGATTTTTGCGGGCGTTGACTTGACGCGGCAGCCACTTCCAGTGACGCCTACGGTCCATTATAATATGGGCGGCATTCCGTGCAATTATCATGGGCAGGTCGTTACTAAGGCTGGCGATGATCCCGAAGTCATTGTGCCTGGCCTTTATGCGGTCGGTGAGGCCGCTTGCGTTTCGGTGCATGGCGCAAATCGGTTGGGTTCAAATTCGCTTATCGATCTTGTTGTGTTTGGACGTGCTACTGGTCTGCACCTTAAGTCATCCTTGACGCCCGGTGCGCCGCACAAGGCTTTGCCTGCCGATGCCGCCGATTTGGCGCTCGCGCGCCTCGACAGGTTTCGCAACGCCAAGGGCGGCACGCCAACAGCTGAAATACGTCTGCAAATGCAACGCTCAATGCAGAAACACGCTGCAGTGTTCCGCGACACGGCGCTTTTGGCCGAAGGTGTCACTGAGATGCAGAAGGTCAACAAGTTGATGACTGATGTGCATGTCACCGACCGGAGCCTGATCTGGAACACCGACTTGATCGAAACGCTTGAACTTGACAACCTCATGGCGCAGGCCGTTTGCACGATGGAAAGTGCGAACAACCGCAAGGAAAGCCGAGGCGCACATGCCCATGAGGATTTCCCGGAACGTGATGACGTCAACTGGATGAAGCACACGGCTTCTTGGTTTGACGGCTGGGGCGGTTCAGGCGGCGGCGTAAAGATCGATTATCGCCCGGTCCACGATTATACTCTGACCGACGAGGCGGAATATATTAAGCCAAAACCAAGGGTTTATTGATTTGATCGAAGACGGAGGCTGTGATTTCCAGACTCCGTTTGCGTTTTTCGTGATCGAAAATGGAACAGGCAACGATGATTTCGTCAGCTTGCGTACGCGCGCCAAAAGCCTTGACTGCCGATGTCACCGTAGCGGCATCGCCAATCGCGCTTGCCGACAATATATCGGTTAAAGCCGAATTAAATTGCGGGGGCAACGACGCGAGATAGGCTTCCACTGGTGGTGGCAATTGTCGCGGATTGCCGGAGCGCAATGCAACGAAGCTCTGCATCAATGAACTTGCGAGATATTCTGCCTCTGCGTCGTTTTCCGCAGCGATAATGTTGAACGCGGCCATCGCATGAGGTGCATCAAGCACAGCGCTTGGGCGGAAATGGCTGCGGTAGATGTGCAATGCCTCGTCGAGCATCTGCGGCGCAAAGTGGCTTGCAAAGGCAAAGGGAACGCCAAGGGCCGCAGCGACCTGCGCTCCGTAAAGGCTGCTTCCCAAGATATAAATCTGAACATTTGCGCCCGCGCCTGGTGTCGCGACAATGCCGGTTTGGCCATCGTCGGCGAAATAGCTCTGCAACTCCATAACGTCGCGCGGGAAAGCATTGGGGTCACTATCAAGCGTCCGCCGGATTGCGGCGGCAACGCGCAGGTCACTGCCCGGCGCGCGGCCAAGTCCAAGATCGATCCGGCCCGGATGGAGCGCATCCAATGTGCCAAACTGCTCGGCAATGACCAAAGGCGAATGATTGGGTAGCATGATCCCGCCAGACCCCACGCGAATAGTAGAAGTGGCAGCCGCGATATGCCCGATTACGACACTGGTCGCGGCGCTCGCGATTCCACGCATTCCATGATGCTCGGCGACCCAATATCGAGTGAACCCCAAGCTTTCCGCGTGCGCGGCAAGGTCAGCAGCATTGGCCAAAGCTGACGAAACATTGCCACCTTCGACAACGGGAACAAGATCAAGAAATGAATATGCGGTCATGATAGCTAGATGGGGTCCCAGTGCGCTAAAACCAAGCGCAATCGACTAATTCCAGCTCTCGTTCGATATTTGCGTCGCCACTTTGGGCTTAGCGCGGAAGGCGATTGCCTTTGGAAAGTCACACTAAGGTCACACCTAAAACGATCCAGCGCGGGTACAAGCGGCGGCTAAAGATCAGTCGAGTGGGGCATACATGCATCCTTTTCCGACCTGGGACGCGCATGTGCCCGCGACGTCAACTTATGGTCCCGGCGCGGAGATGGAGCATAACCTGCATCAGGCAGGCGCAGCGGACTTCTCAAATGAAATCCTACATTGCAAGGGATGATTGGTGGTGCGCGTCCCCAAAACATCAGTTCCATGCCCAATCGACTATTATAATGCCGCATGCCATATTCGCCCCAGTGCTGACCAACCTGTATGTTCCTTTTCTCGTCACAACCTTGCTGATCGAGTTGACGCCGGGGCCGAACATGGCTTGGCTGGCCTTGACGAGCGCGAGCCAAGGCAAGCGGTCGGGCTTCGCGGCGGTGGCAGGGATTGCTCTTGGCCTAACCATCCTGGCGGCTACATCCGCGGCAGGGTTGGCGGAATTGGCAAATAGGCTCCCGACTGCTTTTCATCTGCTTCGGTTTGCGGGTGTTTCCTATCTATTATGGTTGGCTTGGAAAGCGTGGGCAGGGGAAAAAGAATTGTCACCTAATGCCATCAACGACAATACGCCGGGCGCATGGTTTCGGCATGGGCTTTTTCTCAACCTGTTGAACCCGAAAGCCGCCGTCTTTTTCGTCGCTGTCTTGCCTGCTTATGTGACGCAGGTTTCGCCTGTGGCACCCCAAACTGCTTTGCTGTCGGCAAGCTATGTCGCGATTGCGACTGCGGTGCATCTGGTGATCGTTGCGCTCGCCGCGCAGGCACATCAGTGGATAACAGTGGGAAACAGAGCCCACATCGTCCGGCGAGTGTTCGCGATTTTGTTGGCGGCAATTGCGATCTGGTTTTTGCTAAGCTCGCAATAACGCCCGCATGGATGCAACTCGGCAGCCTATCGCCAGCGCAGCATCGACCCGTCAAGTTGCGACACGGACTTGACCCCCATTAGGCGCATATCGCGATCAATCTCGTCGCGGAGTTTGCCGATGATGCGTTCGACCCCCGGTTGGCCTGCTGCTGCCAGAGCATATAAATATAACCGCCCGCCGGAACAGGCAGTCGCGCCCGCGGCGATGGCCTTGAGCACATGGCTTCCACGCTGAACACCGCCGTCACAGATGATATCGATCTTGCCGCCGACGGCATCCGCAATTTCCGAGATTTGGTCAAAGGGGGAGCGTGATCCGTCAAGTTGGCGTCCGCCATGGTTGGACACCATGATTGCGGTTGCGCCGATGTCGACCGCGCGCTTTGCGTCGTCGACCGACATGATGCCCTTTAAGCAAAACTGGCCGCCCCAATCCGACCTGACCTTCTCGGCCATTTTCCAGTCCATAGAGGTATCCAACATTGTATTGAAATATTCCGCGACCGAAACCGCGACATTTGTGCCCGCGTCGACATGTGTTTGCAGATTCGGCAACGCGAATTTTTCGCGGAACAGATAGTTCAGCGCCCACATCGGGTGGATGGCATAGCTCATCACGGAAGCAGGTGTAAAACGCGGTGGCGAGGTAAAACCGCTGCGCAAGCAACGTTCGCGGTTGCCGGATACGATGGTATCCACGGTCAGCGCAATGGCATCAAACTTCGCTGCCTTGCAACGCTCGATCATCGATGCGTTTAACCCCTTGTCCTTGTGGATGTAGAGCTGGAACAGCTTAGGTGTTTTGATTGTCCGACCGACTTCTTCGATACTGACGGTGGCAAGCGACGAGATGCCAAACCAGGTGTTAAACTGTTGCGCGACTGCCGCGACCGCCCGCTCGCCTTGCCAGTGGAACAGCCGCTGCAGCGCGGTAGGCGACAGCATCAGCGGCATGTTTATCCGCTGCCCCATCACCGTCACGCCCATGTCAATTTCTGACACCCCTGCCAGCACATTGGGTACGAGGTCGCAGTCATCATATGCGGTACTATTGCGCAGTTTTGTCCGTTCGTCGTCGGCAGCGCCGTCAATGTAATTGAATATGGGCGAGGGCAGCCGCGCCTTCGCCAGACGGCGAAAATCGGCTACATTATGACAGTCATTCAAACGCATTCAGGGCTTATGACAGACCTTGCAAATAATTGCATGCATTTGGATTCTTTGCTTTGATGCCGCGTTGCAGTGCCTCCATGCGTTGTGCAGAAGTGCCGTGGGTGAACATGCTTTCCACCGGCGCCCGACCAGCTTGCTGCATCAGTGTGTCGTCACCAATGGCGTTTGCGGCGCGCATACCTTCCTCGATATCGCCCGGTTCAATCCGGTCGGCATTAATACCTGCCCAAACGCCGGCAAAACAGTCGGCCTGCAACTCCATCCCGACCTGAAGCTTGTTGCCATCGGCTTCGCTTGACCGGGCCTGAAGCGTACGCACCTGATCGGCAATACCAGCGAGATTCTGGATATGATGCCCGACCTCATGCGCCACGACATAGGCATAAGCAAAGTCACCACCTGCGCCCATTTGCTTGTCCATTTGTTCGAAAAAGCTGGTGTCGAGATAGATACTTTGATCAGATGGACAATAAAATGGTCCCATCGCGGATTGTGCTGCACCACAGCCCGACTGACCACCACCTTGATAGAAATTCAGCTTTGCAGGCTGGTAGTTTTTGACCAGTTGAGACCAAGTGTTTTCGGTGGATTTCAAGACGCGGCAGGCAAACAGTTCTGCTTGCGTGTCGCAGGCGACATTCGCACCATTTTGCTGCTGGCTTTGTTGCGGGGTGACACCAGTCCCGCCAGAACCCAACATTCCGCTGGACATCACGAAGTAGCCGACAACTGCGATGACGAGCAATGTGCCACAACCCAATTTGCGCCCAAGCAGCATTGGCAGCAGACTGAACAACAGACCGAACATGCCACCTCCGCCGCCACCGCCGCCAAAACCCATGCCGCCCGAGCCTTGGTCGCTTACGTTGCTGCTTGGGTCAAGGTCATCGAGCCGCATGTCATTCTCCCATATTGTTCTCTACCAACATTGCGTTTAGCAAAACAAAGCGCAAGTCACGATCATTCATAACGCAAAGGCACTCTCCCATGTTCCTCAAAGGCAAAACAGCACTTATTACTGGATCGACCTCAGGCATCGGACTTGGCTATGCCCGTGCCTTGGCGGCAGAGGGCGCGCATGTCATGATCAACGGCTTTGGTGATGCCGTTGAAATCGAAGGCTTTGTTGCTGAACTTGCCGAGGCAAATGGCGGCAAAGCACTGCATAACGCCGCGGACATGACAAAGCCCGATGCGATCCGGGCGATGATTGCCGAATGCACCGATCAACTTGGTTCGCCCGATATATTGATCAACAATGCAGGTATTCAGCACGTCGCACCCGTCGATGAATTTCCCGAAGATAAATGGGATGCGATTATATCGATCATATTGTCCTCGGCATTTCACACGACAAAGGCGGCATTACCGGCGATGAAGGCGAAGGGCTGGGGCCGGATTATCAACACCGGTTCCATGCACAGCCTTGTCGCCTCGCCCTACAAGGTGGCCTATAATTCGGCCAAGCATGGCCTTGCCGGTTTCACAAAGACCGTGGCGCTTGAGGTGGCGGCGCAAGGCATCACGGTAAACAATATTTGTCCGGGCTACGTCTGGACCCCCTTGGTGGAAAACCAGATCCCCGATACCATGAAAGCCCGCGGACTCACGCGTGATCAGGTTATCAACGACGTATTATTGGCCAATCAGCCGCAGAAAAAATTTGTCCAGGTCGACCAGTTGGCGGCGCTTGCTCTTTTCCTGTGCCGCGACGAAGCCAGCGCAATTACGGGCACCAATCTGTCAGTCGATGGTGGTTGGACGGCGCAATAAGGCAGCGATTAACTGGCGTTACTGATTGGCATCGGACGTGGTCGAGGCGTTGTTGCCGCTTTCTGCGGCGGGCGCCGATCCTGGCATATTGAACGCCGGTGGCGTGTACCCACTGGCTTGGTTCGACTGCCCCGCATCTGCATTGCTTGTGGTCGATTGTGCCGACGTTCCAAGGGGCAATCCAAAGTCCGCTTGAATAGGATTGCCGTCAATTGTTGGCTGGCCACTTTGCATTCCGCCCGAGGAATCGGCGTCATATTGCATCGGCGATGGAGCAGGCGGCGGCGGCGGCGGTGCAGCAGCGACCGCAGGAGCAGCCGCTTCGGCAGGCGCTTCTAATGCGTCAGGGGCAATGGGGTCAGACTCGGGCACAACCAATGCAATTAGCCCTGCAACCGAAATCACGCCCACTAACATTTTTTGAATATTATCCACGCGTCTCAACCTACATGTTCGATGACAGGGATAATAGCCTGTCGTTAAGAATATATTAGCGATAGGGGCAGGGGACATAGAAAAAATCCGCCGGCATCGCTGCCGGCGGATAGTTGCTTTTCCTCCCCAGGAAAACACGATGTAAAGGCTGGCTTACTTTCCGCCAGCACTCCCAAGCCTATGGTAAAGTCTGGCAAATTTGACGGACTCAGGCTTGTCTTGAATGACCTCAAGATAATGAACAAGTGCCTGGCGTAGAAGTGTGAGATCTTCTGTTGACAGGACGGCACGTGCGCGTGGTGGTTCGCTCATGTTATTCGATCCTTACGCTGCCTGGCTGAACTGGTTCATTGTATTGTCCTTACCGCCGGCCTTCAATGCGGCTTCGCCGGCGAAATATTCCTTGTGATCATCACCAATGTCGGAACCCGACATGTTCTGGTGCTTGACGCAGGCAATACCCTGCCGGATTTCCTTGCGCTGAACGCCAGCTACATATCCGAGCATACCCATCTCGCCGAAATAATCCTTGGCAAGATTGTCGGTGCTGAGCGCTGCCGTATGATATGTCGGCAGCGTAATCAGATGGTGAAAAATGCCAGCCCGCTTTGCTGAGTCGCGCTGGAAATTCTGAATACGCTCATCAGCTTCGATACCAAGGTCTGTTTCGTCATAGCTTGCGCTCATGAGGTTAGCGCGGTCATAGCTTGAAACATCCTTGCCATCGGCAACCCATGCGTCAAACACTTGCTGCCTGAAATTTAACGTCCAATTGAAGCTTGGCGAGTTGTTGTAGGCCAGCTTTGCATTGGGGACGACTTCGCGAATGCGATCCACCATTGCGGCAATCTGTTCAATGTGCGGCTTTTCTGTCTCAATCCAGATAAGGTCGGCGCCATTCTGGAGCGAGGTAATGCAATCGAGAACGCAGCGATCTTCACCAGTGCCCGAACGGAATTGGAACAGGTTTGAAGGCAGGCGCTTTGGTCGAAGCAGCTTGCCATTACGGTTTAGAATGACGTCGCCATTTTGCGCAGTCGCTGGATCGATTTCCTCGCAATCAAGGAAGCTGTTGTACAAATCGCCCAAGTCGCCTGCGGCCTTTGACACCGCAATTTGCTTTGTCAGCCCGGCGCCAAGCGAGTCGGTGCGCGCCACGATGATCCCCTCTGGAACCCCTAGCTCAAGAAACGCGTAGCGGCACGCACGGATCTTCTGCAAGAAATCTTCATGTGGCACAGTGACCTTGCCATCCTGATGTCCACATTGCTTTTCGTCAGAGACCTGATTTTCGATTTGTAAGGCACACGCTCCTGCTTCGATCATCTTCTTTGCGAGCAAGTAAGTCGCTTCGGCGTTGCCGAAGCCCGCGTCAATATCCGCAATGATTGGAACGACGTGCGTTTCATGGCTCTCAATTTTGCTCATGATGTCAGCTTCGCGCGTCGCATCATTCTGGGCGCGCGCATCATCCAAGTCACGGAACAAGATGTTCAACTCGCGGCTATCTGCCTGGCGCAGGAATGTGTAAAGCTCTTCGATAAGGGCAGGGACGCTCGTCTTTTCATGCATTGACTGATCGGGCAGAGGCCCAAATTCGCTGCGAAGGGCCGCAATCATCCAACCCGACAAATACAGATACCGCCTTTTCGTCGTGCCAAAATGCTTCTTGATGGAAATCATTTTCTGTTGGGCTATAAAACCGTGCCAGCAACCAAGCGACTGGGTATATTGCGCAGGGTCGGCATCATAGGCTGCCATGTCTTCGCGCATGATCTTGGCCGTGTAACGCGCAATGTCCAAGCCAGTCTGGAATCTGTTTTGGAGTTGCATCCGCGCTACAGATTCCGGGCTGATCGAGTCCCATGTTCCGTTATGTGCAGCGATATGCGTGCTATTGGCGTCAATCAGTGCCTGGTAAGACATTTACAATTCCTTCGACTATCAAACTTATGCCACAGCCTATTGATCGACACGCATGACAAGGCGAGTCAATTTAGTAATATTTGTTGTATCTTAGTGGACTAAAATCCAAATAATCTTGTCAATATGTAAATTATATGACAAAACTCATAAATGGCTGAACAGAAATTATTTGCAGGACATGCAGTCCGGCGCATCCGCCGCGCGAGCGGCCTAACGCAAGGCGCCATGGCCGAGGCGTTGGCAATTTCGCCATCTTATTTGAATTTGATTGAGCGAAACCAGCGGCCCTTGACCGCTACGCTGCTCTTAAAGCTTGCCCAATCCTATGATTTTGATCCGCGTACTCTCACGGGGACGACCCCGGGCGGCGGCGTAGATGCCATTCGAAGGCGGCTCAGCGATCCGATGTTTTCCGATTTAAGTGTGGACCGGGCTCAGGTGGAGGAGTGGATAGCAGCAAGCCCGGATGCCGCCGAGGCTTTCTCCCGGGCTTTTGACAGACTGTCCGGTGGCTCACATGGCGGGGCAAGTACTGCGGCTGGAGGCGCGCTTAGCGAACCGGAATCGATTGCAGCGACGCGCCGCGAAATTGAACGCTGGCGCAACCATTTTGCCGATCTGGATTCGCAGGCCGAGACGCTCGCCGATGATTTGCGTCTGGCCAACGCCGATCTTTATGGAGCGATATCAGAACGCCTGCGGGTGAAGCACCAGCTATCGATCCGTATCCTGCCAGTTGATGTGATGCCGGACCGGCTGCGGCGACTTGATCTCCACGCCCGCCAGCTTCAGTTGTCCGAGTTGCTGGATCCGGCCAGCCGAACCTTTGCTGCGGCCCTGCAACTTGGCATGTTGGAGGCAAAAGCGGAAATTGAAGCTCTAGTTACCGGTGCATCCTTCACCGAACGGACGGCAGAGCGTGTATACCGACGACATTTGAACAGTTATTTCGCCGCGGCGGTCATGATGCCTTACGCGCGTTTTCTGCGTGCGTGTGATGCGACGGGCTACGACATCATTCTGCTGCAGCGGCGATTTGGCGCAGGCTTTGAACAGATCGCGCACCGGCTTACGACATTGCAACGTGTGGGCCAGCGTGGCCTCCCGTTCTTCATGCTAAGGATCGACAGGGCAGGGCAGAGCAGCAAGCGTTATGCTGGAGCAAGCGCATCGCCTTTGGTCGAAACGGACAGGCGCTGTCCATTGTGGCAGGTGCACAACGTGTTTGCGCGTCCGGGGACGCTGATGCCACATTTGGTGGAGCTTGAAGACGGCAGCAGATGGTTCACACTATCGCGCACGGTGCACCCGCAGACCGCCGTAAGTGGCGGCGTCGAGGCGGAATTTGCCATTTGCCTTGGCATCGATGCTAAGCTGGCCGCGCCATTGGCTGCAGCGCGCGGTCTGGATCTCATTAACGGTCACGCAACAGCGATAGGACTTGGCTGCCCTGCATGTACCCGGCCCGAATGCCCCCAACGCAGCGCGCCACCAGCCGGTCATGTGCTCGTCTTCAATGAGCGGGAAAGAGGTATGTCACCCTTTACCTTTGACAGGAGCGCCTAGTCGGCAATGCACGCAGGACGGCAACTACGGCGCAAAACTCAATATTAATCCGCGGCGAAGTCCCGCACCTTTTGACCGGTTCCCCGTGGCATAATCATCACGTCCTTGCCATTTGCGATTATCAAAAGATCGTCAACGCCGTGAACCGAAACGCGAATTCCGTCTGCATGAATGAGGTTGCCGCTACTGTTGTCTATTCGCACTGCACCAGACGACACATTGCATTCTGCATCCTTCCGGCCAATGTCATACAGTGCATCCCAACTACCTACATCTGACCAGCCCATGCTTACTGGTGCGACAGCTACCTTGGTTGCCTTCTCCATGATGGCATAGTCAATGCTGTCCGCAGGGCATGCCGCGAAGCTGTCATATTGCGGGTACAGGAGGTTGCTGTTTCTTTCGACCTTTGACATGGCATTTCGCACTGCAATATCCATTTCAGGTGCATATGCGGACATTGCATTCAAATAAGCATCCGCCCGAAAGAGAAAAATGCCGCCATTCCAGACATGATCCCCTGTAGCTATCATTTCCGCTGCGTGTGCGGTATCGGGCTTTTCCACAAACCGCTTTACCTCGTGAACGCCGACCATAATTTCGGAACCCAATTGGATATAACCGTAGCCAGTTTCCGGACCGGACGGATTTATCCCGTATGTTGCTAACCACCCATCTTCGACAGTTGGCAAAAGAGACTTCGTTGCAGCGTGAAATGCGGCCTCGTTGGTTATCACATGGTCACTTGGCATGACCAGCAAGACAGCGTCTGGACTCTCGACCGAATGCGCCGCGAGCGCAATGGCAGGGGCCGTATTGCGCGCGCATGGTTCAAGCAAAATTATGGCATCGTGCACATCGATTTGGGCAAGTTGATCCTGAACAAGGGGTGCATGGACAGCATTGGCAACAATGATCGGAGCCGCAAAATTTTGCCTGTCCATCACCCGCAGGACTGTGAGCTGAAACATCGTGCGCGTGTCGGTCAATGCTAAAAATTGCTTAGGCGTTTGCGGTGTCGACAATGGCCAAAGCCGTGTTCCGCCGCCGCCGGACAATATGACAGGGGTAATGATCACGATATTTCCTGCTTTGGGGAATCTAAATGCAGGTCCATATCGCTGATGTAGAGCCACTAATCAAACAGGAAAAAACGGCATATATCCAATAATTTAAATTAAGAGTGTAAAATTAACCGACACTTTACTGTTTCTGTGTAGCAGTGCGGATATGGAAGCGCCGAAATGAATAGGCTGTTAAAGCATTTTATGGCGCCGGCTTTGGCTCCCTTTGCCTTAAGTCCTTTCGATAGTGCAAAACATCTGAAGAGCGCAGGCATTGAAGCTGCAATTGGCTGGCCGTTTGCGCGATTGATTTTTGTTCAATCGCACGCCGGCGTGCGCTCCAGATATGAGGGCCAATAGATGCAGGGCGCGCTTTTACAACTTGCTCTTTGGGGACATTTTGCAGCCGCTTGCGCGTATACCGCGCTCGCGATATGGTTGATTCACCAATATGAGTGGAAAAACGGTCGGCAAGCTCTGTTGATTGGCGCAATGGCGCTGACTTCGCTTTGGGGTTATGTTGCCACTTTTGTCGCGCCACTTGGTCTTTCTGCGCAATTAGCGGAGACTTCGCGAAATTTTGCCTGGCTCGCGTTCATGTTTTCGCTCTTGCGCAACAGCAACGGCCAACAGCAGCCCAGTATCAAGATGATTTATGTTGCCTTGGCATTTGTGCTGATATCGCAATCTGTGTTCGATCTCCTGACCTCCTCGATGTCCATCGGGACCTCTGGAGCCAGTTATATCCTGCAAACTTCGGTCCTGTTGCGCATGATATTCGGCGCGGGCGCCCTCGTGCTCGTTCATAACCTTTATTCTGTTTCTGCCCCGGAAACACGGTGGGGCATCAGCCTGCCCATGGCCGCGCTTGCGGCGATGTGGACGTTCGATCTCAACCTATACACCATCAGTTATCTGACGTCGGAAATTTCTGCCGACCTACTCTCGACCCGCGGCATGTTTATGGCATTGCTCGCCCCGGTCTTTGTAATTGCCAACAAGCGGAACAGCCAATGGCGGCTTCAACTATCCCGGACTGTTGCGTTCCAGTCCGCCTCATTGCTGGTTATTGGCGCTTATCTCGTTGCCATGGTGCTGCTGGCGTCGGCTATAGATATGATTGGCGGGACCTATGCGCGTCTTGCACAGGTCACCTTGATTGTCGGGATGTCGATCGCCGCCTTGCTCGTTTTGCCGTCGGGTCCATTCAAGGCATGGCTCAACATCATCCTGATCAAAAACTTCTTTCAACACCGTTATGACTATCGTTCGGAATGGATGCGCTTTGCCGACACGATCGGATTTCCATCACCGGAAGCCGCACCCTTTTACGAACGGGTCATCAAGTCCTTGGCGGATATATTCGACAGCCCGGGCGGATTGATCTTTGTGGCCGATGAAAGCCGCCTTACCCTTCAGGCGCGATGGAATTGGCCAACAGCGCAGGTCCCGAGCAACTGCGTTACGTCCCACACTATGCCATTCTTTGAATCGACGGGTCATATCCTTGCAATGGATGATGTGCGCGCAGGCAAGGACGATCGTTGCGACCCAAGAGCGGTGCCGCAATGGCTATATGATGAGGATCAGGCTTGGGCAGTCGTGCCGCTGGTTCATTTTGGCAAGCTGACCGGCCTTGCAGTATTGGCTCGCCCCCGTTTTCCGCGCAATCTCGACTGGGAAGACCTCGATATGCTGCGTACGGTTGGGCGCCAGTTGGCAAGTTATTTGGCGGAAGCGTCCAGCCAACAGGCGTTGACAGAGAATAGGCAGTTCGAACAGTTTAACCGCCGGTTTGCTTTTGTGATGCATGACATCAAAAATCTCGTCAGCCAGTTGAGCATATTGGCGCGCAATGCAGAAAAGCATGCCGACAAACCAGAATTCCAATCTGATATGGTGGACACCTTAAGGTCGTCGGTGGACAAAATGAACGAGCTGCTCGCGCGGCTGTCGCAGCATAACAAGGCGAAACATAATGTGCCGTCAGCCGTAGATATCGGTGAGGTCATCCTGAATGCAATACACGCAAGTCGCTTAGTATATCCCGTTGAGACACAGTTGGCATCGAACGTGTTGGCAATTACCGATTCCGCCCGTCTCGACACCATCATTGGCCACTTGGTACAAAATGCCATTGAGGCGTCCACTGATGGCGCACCCATTAAAATCAGCAGCAAGCGCGTGGGTGATCAGATCGCCATCAGCATCATCGACAAAGGCATGGGCATGACCGAAAGCTTTATCGCGGACGAGCTCTTCAAACCATTTGTGTCTACAAAACCGACTGGATTTGGTATCGGAGCCTATGAGGCCCGTGCATTGGCGCTGTCGATGGGGGGAACTTTAAAGGTTTATAGCCGACCCTCCAAGGGCACGACATTCACGCTTTTATTGCCCGCAGCGACCATCGGTGGAATACATTCCAGTCATCAGGAGGCAGCATAATAATGGCCCACGCCAAACAGAAGCTCCTGATCGTCGAAGACGACCTTGGCCTCCAAAAACAGTTGAAATGGTCCTATGAGGATTTCGAAGTACTTTGCGCGTCCAATCGGGATGAGGCATTAACGCTGCTGCGCTCTGAAGAGCCCGATGTTGTTACGTTGGACTTGGGGCTGCCGCCAGATCCTGACGGCGTCAGTGAGGGATTTGCTGTGCTTGACCAGATGCTGAAGCTTAAGCCTGACACTAAAATCATTGTCGCGTCGGGGCATGGGGCACGTGAAAGTGCATTGCGCGCGATATCGGCTGGTGCGTGGGATTTTTATCACAAGCCCGTTGATATTGATGAACTCCATCTGATTGTGCGGCGGGCATTTCATGTCCGCGCCCTTGAGGTTCAAAACGCACTGTTGCAGCAACCGGATAGCGATGGCGAACTTCTACTGGGGACGATCCTGACCGGGGCGCCCGAGATGGTGAAAGTTGTCAGAACGATTGAACGGATCGCGCCTGCCGATGTATCTGTCATGCTGTTGGGCGCAAGCGGGACGGGTAAAGAGTTGCTCGCGCGCGGCCTGCACAATGCCAGTGCGCGACGCGACAAGCCGTTTGTCGCCATCAATTGCGGTGCCATTCCAGAAAATCTCCTGGAGTCCGAGCTGTTCGGACATGAGAAGGGTGCTTTCACTGGTGCCATTAAAACCACGGAAGGCAAAATCGAAATTGCGCATGGAGGGACTCTGTTCCTGGATGAGGTCGGTGACATCCCGCTGCCGCTTCAAGTAAAGCTGCTGCGTTTCCTTCAAGAACGAACGATCGAACGCATTGGTGGCCGCAAATCTATCGCCGTTGACGTGCGGGTCGTGTGCGCGACCCACCGGAACCTCAACAAGATGATTAGCGATCAAAGTTTCCGCGACGACCTATATTACCGGTTGGCAGAAGTTACGGTCAAAATACCAACTCTGGCCGACCGTACAGGTGATGCCATTTTGTTGGCAAAACATTTCGTCAGCCGCTTCGCCCGTGAGATGAACCCAACGATCAAGGGCATGTCGACAAGTGCATTCACCGCCATCGACGCTTGGCCGTGGCCAGGCAATGTACGGGAACTGGAAAATCGGATTAAGCGCGCCGTCATCATGGCGGAGGGTAAATTTGTAACCGCGGATGACCTGGATTTCGGCGATGAAGATGAAGGCGATCTGTTGCTTAATTTAAAAGCCGCGCGGGAGGCTTCTGACAGAAAGGCTATCAAACGTGCCATTTCGCGCACTGAGGGTAACATATCGAGTGCGGCAAAATTGCTGGGGATCAGTCGGCCGACATTGTACGATCTTTTGAAGCAATATGATCTGCAGATGTAACTGGCGGTACAGTTAAAAGATAAACACCAAAGGCCTGTGCTAACTTAATGCAAGCAACTCGGCAGGATCAATTCCGGCGCGCTGCATTTGTGCCTTCACGTCAGGCCAAATATTCTGAACGAAATTGTCGCGTTCAAAACTGCGCAACTTGGCAATCGCGCCGCTGGCGACAAACAGGCCAACACCGCGTTTGACGTCAACCAGGCCGCTGTCCTGAAACAACTGATAGGCCTTGGCAACCGTCAGGGGATTTGCACCTTGGTCCGCAGCAAAGGCCCGAACCGAGGGGAGCATTTCGCCCTCCTTATAATTACCGTCTAAAATCGCCGCAGCAATTACGTCACGTAATTTCAAATACACAGGCTTTACGTCGTTTTTCATAACATGCTTACTGCCATAATACAGTAGGGCGCGTCAAGCAGTGCGGATTCATTTCCGCCGTCAGGGCCAATGGCGAATAATGTCTGCGGCGGCTGGGCGAGGGCGCTCTTCAAGCGGAAGCGCAGGAGAGCCTATGAAGAACAATCCAGCTATTTTCTCATCCCCGTGGCATATTGTCTCGCGCACGACGGGGTCGTACGTTGCCCAGCCTGTGATCCAGCTCGCAACAAAGCCGTTGGCATGCGCGGCGTGAAGTAAATTCATGCCCACTGCCCCAACGCTCATTTCCTGCTCCCAGAGGGGGATTTTTGTGCTCGGCTGCGGCGCAAAAAGCAAGACAACCAAATTCGGCGCCATAAAGGCGGGCGCGACTGCAGCGTCAACTTGCGCCTGCCGGGCATCGGGATTTGTGGAATAAAACGCTTTTCGCAAAAGGTCAGCGAATGCTTTGCGGTCTTGGATCTTCACAAACCGCCAGGGGAATAGCTTGCCGTGGTCTGGCGTACGCATTGCTGTTTGCAATATCCGTTCAAGCATTTGGGCGTCGGGCCCTGGAGTAACCATATCGCGCGGTTTGCCAGACCTGCGTGTTTCCAGATAGGAGGTGACGGAAGATAGATTGTTGAACATTCTGTTCCCTTCATCGAAATTCGACCATTCCCGCAATATAATTCTTCACACGCGCAATTTTTTCGGTAGGTTCCCGGCCAATCGTCCCTTTCAATGGGGCATCAAACATAACATAGATGAGGGGTTTCGCACGATGGCGACATCATATGCGCAAGACGGAGACGCAGCCGGCACGATTCTTGGCCATCCTAAAGGGCTTTTTGTATTATTCTTTGCTGAGATGTGGGAGCGTTTTTCCTATTACGGGATGCGCGCTCTGCTCATTTTCTATCTCACCAAGCATTGGTTGTTTTCGGATGAGAAATCAGGAGTCATCTACGGCGCTTATACGGCACTGGTATACATTACGCCGGTGCTAGGTGGCTATCTGGCGGACCGATATCTTGGGCAGCGAAAAGCAGTTACTTATGGCGCGGTACTGCTGACCTTCGGGCATTTCCTGATG